>DAVR01000050.1 GCA_002507545.1 Archaeoglobus sp. UBA230
CAATTAGCACTATAAGCAACACTGCCGCCGCTCCGATTGCTAATTTCTCCGTGTCGCTCAGATTAGCCCACCAGTCGCCCACGCTGCCACCGCCGCCGCTGATAGTCTGCATTTCGAGATAGCGGTTGTAAAGCTCGTTAAGCTTAGCAAGCTCATCGTAAATCTTCTGGATGTCTCCACTGTGATCAACATAACGCTCAAAGGTTGTGTTCTGTAGCTTGTTACCGTCCTTATCCCTGAGATCAACAACTGTGAAGTTATAACCCTGCAAATCATAAAGTTGCCCGTTCTCATCTATGAAATACCACAAACGCAAAGGATCAGCCGTATAGGTCTTATTAACTTCAAGTGTACCGCTCCAATCTGTGAACAAAATTCCGCTGAGTGTTGTCCCATTTACGACAATTGTAACTGTCTTGTTGAGCCCTGACAGATTAAGACCTGATAAAGCTAATTCTGCTGCCGCATATCCATAATAACCCGTCGTCTCTGCATCATTGTTTATCTGCGTAGCCAACGTCACAGGATCGAGAAGTTCAGTAAAATTCCCACTCGTGAACAAATCATAAGTCAAACTATCCACATACACTTCTAAATTGTCTGCAACTTGCTGATAAGCCCCGCAATAGCTGTTTAATGCGCTCTTATATTGCGTCTCTAAATCTCCAATTCTCTGGTCAGTGTAGCCCGCCGCCTTAGGGACGTCATAATATATTGTAAAGTCATTACACGTGTAACTCTTTGTTTGCATTGTAACCAAAGCGTTAACATCATCTGTTACAAAAGTTCCATCTCGCTCATAACCGCTCGCTTGTGCTGATAAAGTTATTTCTGTGCCACTTTCAACTGTTACAAATGTAAAGAAGTCAATATAACTGCTTTGCGCTGTTGCCGTATTTCTTGCCTGAATTGCAAGATTCTTAACAGTAAAATACCACGCCCACGAAGACTCATTCATATCTACAGTCGGATTTTTTGTAGCATTGATATAGTATTGCTTAAGCTTGTCCCTTGCGGTAGTTTTAGCTTTTATCAAAGCTGTTGTAAAATCTGTCCCGTTATTTAGTTCTTCGTTTATTGTTTTTAGTGCATAATATTTAACTAAAGTCCATGCCCAAGGCTTTGTTTGATTACCTACATCTTTTGAGAATTGCAAACTTGCATTACGGCTTAATGTGTAGCTGTTTATTATATAATCTGCATTGTTCTCGCTTAAATTTAGATTTTGTGTTACAGTCTGATTAATTTCTTCAAGCTGTGCTATTTTTTGCTGTAGTCCGAGTATGTAGTATGCTATAGAACCGATTACACCTAAACCGCCCAATCCTACCAACATTGGAGCTATTGCTGAAGCTCCCGTAATCATAAAAAGTAAAATGAAAGCTGTTGCCACCTTTTTGTTCATATTATCCCTCCTCAGTCTTGTGTAGCAACAACTATTGCTGAAGCTACTGAAATCCCCCAGAGAAGTAGCTTGTAATTGCTGTCGGTCAAATAGCTGCTTATATCAATTCCCAGCCCTACAAGATATCCTGCTGCTGCCAACGGAAGCACAACAGCCACAATTAAAGCCACTCCCTCAAGCCCTGTAAACTTGATTTTCTTGCCTTTCTTCCCGCTGCCCATAACTACAAGCACGCTACCTATGCAGATTAGCCAGCTAAAGTCCACAAGAAACTGCAGTTGCTCACCAAGATCCGCAACATTAAACACCGCAAGGGCCGCAAGAATATACAGCCCAATAAAAGCCAATTCCACAAATCCAACCGTTCCTTTCTTCGCCACTTTAACCATCCCTCTACCACCTCTTCCAAACAAACTCTCATATTTCCAAACTCTCAACACTACCGCTACAATCACCGCCAGAACGCCAAGAACAACCGGGATTGTCCCCATACTGTCCGTTACCCACTGTTTTATGTAGTCCCCAGCAATTGCATCAACGAAAATCTCAGCTACAACCATCAGAAGCACAAACAGTGCTAAGTCTCCCTTGTTCACTTGGCGGCTCATCCAAAACAGATAATAGGTTGGTGGTATATAAAAAGGTCAAAAAACAGATTAACTCTCTCCTTTCAGAAACTCTTTCAGAACAGGCAAAGCTTCAGGATCTTCCATGGCTATCTCCATAAATGCCTTTACAGCCTTTTCCAACTTTTCCAGTTTCTTTTTCAGCTCTTGATTTTCAAGCACCACGGCCTCAAGAGCTTTGTTAAATTCAGCTCTAACCTCCTGCTTTGCTCTTTCAATCGCTTCGGCTCCCACGTTAGATAAGATGTTCAAAACTGGTTCTACCTTCATGTACTCTTGCCTGAACCACTCCACATCATACTCTGGGCTTTTATCATAGCCAAGTTTATCAATCACATGCCCGAGGAAAAACTCAGAAGCTACGGCATTAACGCCGTGCAATGTGCACAAACTCTTGAAAAGATCTCTGAATTCATGCAAATGAACATGATAACGGTTAAGGCCATTTGGCTTTATTATTTCAAGTCTCTTTGCTATCTTAGTAAGCATATTTCCGAGAAGCCGAGAAGTTAAAGGCACGTATTCTTTCTTTCGCCTGTTATAAACAACAAACAACTCCTCTCTATCACACTCAGGCCTCTCCTTCAACCACGCCTTTATAAGAACCTTCGAATCTCCACCTAAAAACGTGTAATACTTCTTTATTTCCGTTCTGCTAACTTTAGACCTGAACAAATCAACTCTTACAGGCTCATCCGAATCGAGCTTATCAACAATCTGATACCACGCATAACTGTTAAACTGATCATACTCCGAAGCTCCCAAAGCTCCCTGAAAACAAACCATAAATGCTGCCTTATACGGTTGCGGTGCATGGATTATAATCTCCCTTAACTCCTCAATAGTCAAAGCAGGCAACGTCAAAGCCCTAAGTTTATCCGCTTCACTTGGCTGAAAAACCCTGTTTAACTCCTGCCTTGATGGCCTCGGTAAATCAGCCCTATAATACTCATAAAAGCTCCTTACAGCTTGATACCTGTTTCTCCTATCCTTAACACCAGTTCCTAAGCCTTTAATATATTCAAGAAGGACATCCAAATGCCTGTAAAGTGTTTCACGATCACCATTCTGTGCCTCTCTTATCATCTCTTCCGCTGAACTCCAATAACCTTTCTCTTCAACCCAATCCAGGTATCTCAGTAGATTATAAACGTAATTCCTCGCTGTTGTAGGCCTCAAATCGTAAGCCCACTTTTTAACGCACTCTTCTTCTATTCTAAAAGACTCAACACCCTTGTAGGGCATGGAAATATTGTATCAGTATTACCATTTATTTTTTTCTGAACCCATGCCGATATGTATTAGTATCCCACCGGCCCCACTTCGATATGAGCTGTTATCGTTTCCTTAACTTTCTTTTCCAACTTAGATACTGGAATTTCACACACGTCCGTTAAAAAGGTATATATAAACTAACCACAGTTAACAGTATGCAAATGGCGAAATGCATCTTGGTGGTACTCGTTATAGTGCTCGTCTTTTTTGCAGCCGGATGTGTTTCGCCATACGAAAAGCAGAAGCCAGAAAAAGGTCTAAAGGTCAAACCGTCAAAATCTCCCTCATCTCCTAAACCATCACAACCCAAGAAGCCAGAAAAAGGAATGAGGTTTCGGGCATTTGGACTCAGCTTAGGGGGCTGGATGGAGGAGACATGCACGTAGTCAGATCTGTGAATGGAATATTGTTCGTTTCTCATGGATTTTCTGGAGTATGGAGGAGCGAGGATGGTGGTAAAAGCTGGGAAATTGTAAACCAGAATGATTTTGTTGACATCCACTTCTACGATGTGGAAGAGTTTGAAGGCTGGATATATGCTGCATCCAGTAAGGGAATCTGGAAAAGCAGCGATAGTGGCAAAACATGGCAGAAGGTGCATACCGGAGCCTCAGAGATAGATGATGGGAAATATCTCGTCGTTTCCCTTGCAGTTTATCAGAACAAGCTGTTCTTCACCGCTGTTCTCGATAAACCGTACAGGAAAGGGATAGTTGGAGGTGGTATGCTGTTTTATCTCGAAAATGGAAGAGCTGTAAAATTCACAGCTCCAGCAAATGATGAAATACTTGTGGAGGCTAAGGACCCTTACCTTTTCCTGTCAAGTCGTAGCTCTGGTCTTTATGTTTACGACGGAAAGTGGAGGAGGATTCTGGATACCGGAACTGCGTGGGTGTATGTGGATGAAAACTATGACCTCTACATCGGAACGTTTGAAGACTACTACTATATTGGCAGGTTTGACGGCAAATCATGGAAATTCGAACATGTGACGCTGAACGTTGACACGGCAAACACAATCTTCTACTTCATAAAACCAGACCCGGTAAATAAGAACAGATTGTGGTTTGGAGCTGGAGGAATATCCTCCTTCTACTTATTCTCAGGAAGGGGTAAGGCCTCGTCGTTCGTAGGTGTCGGGTGCTGGGATGGTAGCAGGCTTTACGATGTCACGCTAAATCCAAACTATGCAATGAGTCTGGCCTTTTACGATGGTGGAACTGTCAGTACTGCATGTGGACAAGCTACAAAGCAGGCGTTTATAACCCAGGGTGGTAAAAACTCGGTAATGAAGACTGAAGACGGGGGCAGAACTTGGAGGCAATCCTATGATGGTGTTTACGGAGATACCGTTAATGCAATAAACATCCTAAATACCGGAATTTACAGGGGCAGTATTGTCATTACAGCTGTTTCCGGAATTGAGGTAGCAACAAACCACGGCGACTCACTACTGGATGTTGATTTTACAATTGATAAAGTGGGTGGGGCACTGCCCGGTTACTCGTGGTGTGCCGCATCTCTCAATGAAGAGATTGAGGGAAGGTACGACTTGCTCATCTCCACCGGCTACCTAAGTCCGTACAAGGGGGATGGTGTGTTTGCCGTGGATGTGTCATGCCTGCAGAGCAAAGGAAGAAAGTGCATCAAGAGACTGGTTGACGGAGCACATTACGAAATGGTCGTTTTCAATGGCAAGCTCTATGCAGGAAGCATGGATTCAGGGGTTAGTGTGCTTGACCTCAACACTCTACATCTCTCAAAGATTGAACTCGGATATGCTGCACCGCTGGTAAGGGTGTTTGACGGTAAGCTTTACGCTGGAACTTACAGAGGAAAGTTTGTTGGGATGGGTGGCGGTGGGAGGGAAGCGAAGGGGGGAAGTTTACGTGTGCGACGATACATGCAGGGTTGTTTACGACGGGTATGCTATCTCGTTCTTCGTAAACGATGGGGAAGTTCTGATACTGTCGAAAGATAGGACAGGATACAAGCTCGTTTACAAGTACGGTTCTGCAGAGAAAGAAATAAGGCTAAACGACAAGACATTCACGGATATGGTTGTTGACTGGAGCAGGAGGGTTGTGTTCCTCTCTACATATGGCGATGGCGTTTTCTACACGACGCTTGATGAGATCAAGAAGGGGGCGTCACGTTGACAGCAATAAACGATGGATTGCTAACACTCAAAATCAGGAATCTTGCCTATGATGGTCAGTATCTGTTTGCAGGAACGCAGGGATGTTCAGTATGCTTAATTATTCATAAAATAAAGAAATTAGACTCTCTCGACAACCATGGCCATACCTTGCCCTCCGCCAATACATAGCGAAGCTAAACCGTAATCCACACCCCTCCTCTCCATTTCATACATGAGAGTTGTGACTATTCTCGCTCCCGTGCATCCGATAGGATGACCGAGTGATATTCCACTCCCGTTAACGTTGACGATATCCATGTCGAGGTTGAGCTCTTTAATGCAGGCCAGTGCCTGTGCTGCAAAAGCCTCATTAAGCTCCACAAGTCCAATGTCTTTGATTTCAAGTCCTGCTTTTTTCAAAGCTTTTCTTATAGCAGGAATTGGACCAAGACCCATATAGGCAGGGTCTATGGCGGCAGAGGCGACCGACACGATCCTGACCTTCGCATCAAGCCCACAGTCCTTTGCGTATTTCTCATCCATAACAAGCACCGCTGCAGCACCATCGTTCACACCGCTCGCATTTCCTGCCGTCACCGTCCCATCCTTCTTGAAAACTGGGGGTAACTTTGCCAGCTTTTCGAGGCTCGTATCTCTGCGTGGATGTTCGTCTGTATCAACAACAACTGTTCCCTTCTTCTGTTTGACTTCGACCGGTATAATCTCCTGAGCAAATTTGCCCCCATCTATTGCTCTTACCGCCCGCATATGACTTTCGTATGCGAGTTCATCCTGCTCTTCCCTACTTATTCCGTACTTCTCAGCTATATTCTCCGCTGTTATTCCCATGTGATATCCGTAAAACTTCTCCCAGAGCCCATCATAAACAAGCAGGTCAATTATTTCATCAACAGCGTTAACGGACATCCTGTACCCCCATCTTGCCTTTGGCAGGGCATAGGGAGTGTTGCTCATACTTTCCATCCCACCCGCTATTATGGCACTGGCATCCCCGCTCTCTACGGTGTGATTGGCCAAGGCTATAGCCTTCAAACCACTCGCACACACTTTGTTAACAGTAAACGCTGGAATTTCCTTTGGAATGCCTGCCAGTATTGATGCTTGTCTCGCAGGATTCTGTCCCTGACCTGCCTGTAACACGTTGCCCATTATCACCTCATCAATCTCCATTTCCAAGCCATCGTAGGCGTAAGCAGATTCAAGTTCAATTCTGCCCTTGGGCAATTTCTCAGGATAAAATTCGATTGATTCAGCCGTTGGTTTTGGCGCTATACCAAGTTTCATCACTAATCCTTTTATAGCCACTGCACCAAGCTCATAAGCCTTTACGTCTCTCAGACTACCCCCAAATCTTCCGACAGGAGTTCTGATTGCTCCAACAATTACAGCCATGGAGTCGCTTATATCCCAAAAAGAAAAACTTTGCCATTTACCCCCATCTCTGGTAATCTACATCAACACCCAACAACTCTACAATTCTTGAAACGGTATGGTTGATAAGATCATCAATCGTTTTTGGCCTTGTGTATAAGGACAGAACTGGTGGAAAAATGACCGCTCCAATTTCAGAGAGTCTCGTAAGAGTTCTGAGGTGTCCCGAGTGGAGAGGAGTCTCTCTAACCGCAAGAACCAATCTTCTACGCTCCTTCAGAGTCACATCAGCAGCCCTTGTGATTAAATTGTCAGCTATCCCGTAGGCAATAGATGATGCGGTTTTGATGCTGCATGGCACAATTGCCATGCCATCATGTCTGAAGCTTCCGCTGGCAAAAGGCGCAGCAATCTCGTCTTCATCATAGTATCTGGTTGAAATTTCTCTCACGTAGCTCTCATCGTACTCTGTCTCCGCCTTCAGCGTAATCTTCGCCGCTCTTGACGCCACTGCGTAAACTTCCGCTCCACTCTCAATCAACTTCTCAATCAACCTGATACCGAGTATCTGCCCTGATGCTCCCGTTAGAGCTACAATAAACCTCATTAAATCAGTGGCTCGATATCTTCATCGAATAGCTCAATCGTTTTGGCCATCCTAATCTTCTCAGCCTCCTCTGCCCCCTCTTTGGCTTCGGCAGCGAGTCTCTGCAATTCCTTAACTCTTGGGATTTCTGTAACGTTGGCAAGCAGAACAAGAGATGCTACATATCTTGTTCTTCTTGTTGGATAATCTCCAGCCCTGACTTCAACTCCTGCGATCTGGTCTTCGAGCCACAGCTTTGCCTTTTCCAACCCCTTCCTGTCCAAGTGTTCTGGTGGCCCAGCAACGAGAATTAGGGCTCTTTCAGCGCTCCGTATGTTACATGGAATCGTCAATCTGCCGAGTGCCGCCCTTCTAACGAGTGTGGCAATCTTCATTGGCTTGTCGTTCTCTATTGTTTCGAGCTCTTCTTCGCTTTTCTTCCCAAAAAAGAGAAAACCCTTCTTTTTCTTTTTCTCGGAGGACTCTGCAAGGGTTGTTGCGTATCCTATTGAAGATATTCCCCCTCCCCTGAGAGTATTGATAACTTCGCTGCTATCAACGACCATCTCTCCAACGATATCTTCTTCAATTGGCTCTCCAGCTCTTGCGAGCAGAGCAAGCCTTCTGACGATCTCTTCGTTTATTTTTCCGAAAGACTCCTTCAGACTTGTACCCTCAAACTTCCAAGCTCCGTTATCCACAAGAATCAAGTTGTCAACATACTTCAGCATCGAGATCATGCTTCTTGCTGCGTTCAGTGAATACAGCTTCCCCTCCTCAGGAGCCGGAAGAATCCCCACGGCATAAACGGGTTCGGAATACATTTCGGAGAGATATTTAGCCAGAACCGGTGCTCCGCCACTTCCAGTTCCACCGCCAAGACCTGAAATTATAAGAAAAGCATCCATGTCGTGAGTCCCTCTTTCATCAATCGCGTTGAGTATTGTTTCAATTTCATCCTGAGCTATCTTGGCCCCAAGCTTGTTGTCAGTCCCTACACCATGACCCTTTACAACCGTCTGCCCGATTAAGATACGATCTTGAACCGGAACGTGCTTTAAACCCATTAAATCGGTTCTTGCAGTATTGACCGCGAGCCACCTCATTCTGATATTTGACCCTCTCCTCTTTTCATTTTCAATAAACATGTCAAGTATTTTTCCTCCAGCCTGCCCGAAGCCTATGATGAAAAATCTCATCCAGTACCACCTCTTCGGTAAGATTAAATCTACTATTTATTTAAACCTTTTTCTACTCTCTGCTGTAATGCCGTGTTCCTTTCATGTCCTGAAAAGGCAAGTTTAAAAACAGCATTGCCGAAAGCAGAGCGATGCACTGGGCAGATGTTATTGCCTTAGAGCTACAGAGAAGAGGAGGGAGTCACAGAATTGCTACTGGTATATCACCGTCAGGGCACATACATCTTGGTAATCTGAGAGAGATGGTGACAGCAGATGCAATAAGGAGAGCTTTGCTTGATGCCGGTGGTGAAGCAGAGATAGTTTACATTGCAGACGACTTTGACCCCCTGAGAAAGAGGTATCCCTTTCTCCCTCAGAAATATGAGGAGTATGTGGGTATGCCCCTCTGCAGAATTCCAGACCCAGATGGATGTCATGAATCCTATTCGGAGCATTTTCTCGAACCATTTCTGGAATCTCTTGAGATTCTCGGCATACCTGTTGAAATCAAAAGAGCGTGTCAGATGTACAGTGAAGGGCTTTATGAGGAGAAAATAAGGATTGCTTTGCAGAAGAGAGATGAAATCGCAAGAATCGTTGCCGAAGTAACTGGTAGAGAACTTGAAGAGGATTGGTATCCATTCATGCCCCTTTGTGAGAAATGTGGGCGGATAAATTCAACGAAAGTTGTCGGATTTGATGATGACTGGATATATTATGAATGCAAATGTGGACATGGTGGGAGAGCCTCATACAGAGGGGGAGGAAAGCTTACATGGAGGGTTGACTGGGCTGCAAGATGGAAGATTCTTAGAATAACATGTGAACCCTTTGGTAAAGACCATGCTGCTGCTGGTGGGAGTTACGATACAGGAAAGAGGATTTCTAAAGAAATTTTCAATTATGAGCCGCCTTATCCAGTCCCCTACGAGTGGGTGCATCTGAAAGGCGTTGGTGCTATGAAAAGTTCGAAGGGAATAGTTATTCCCGTAAGGGAAATGATCGAAATAATACCACCTGAAATTGTACGATACGTCACAATAAGGGTGAAGCCTGAGAGGCATATCGAGTTTGATCCAAGTGCAGGTTTGCTTGACATAATAGACGAGTTTGAAGAGAAGGTAAAAGAGGGAGACAGAAGTGTTGAGCTGAGCTTTGTGAGCGATGTTGTGTACTCTGCCATTCCATTTCGCCATCTTGTGGTTGTCGGTCAGATCGCCAAATGGGATGTTGATAAGGTAATTGAAATACTTGGAAGGACGGGATACAAAATTGATGAAACCGCAAAGCAGGATGTTGAGAGGAGAGTAGTGTATGCGAAAAGGTGGCTCGAAAAGTATGCCCCTGAGAGGATGAAGTTTGAAATTGCGGATGAAGTCACATCTGAATTCAGCGAGGATGAAAAGAAGTTCCTGAAGGAATATTCGGAAAGGCTTGAGGAGGACATGACCCCTGAAGAAATTCACAGCCTTGTTTACGATGTTGCAAGGTCCCTCAATATTAAGCCGTCAAAGGCTTTTCAGACCATATACAAGGCAATACTCAACAAGACATATGGCCCAAGAGCAGGATATTTTATAAAATCTCTTGGGATTGGCTGGGTTAAAGAAAGATTCAGGCAATGTTATGAGAAGGATTGAAGCCGGAAGCTACTACAGTTACCTTCCAGAAGGATGCAAGTTATGCAGAAAGGGGGCAAAGCTCGTTCTGTTTGTAACTGGCCTGTGCAACAATAGATGCTTTTACTGCCCAGTCTCCAAAGCCAAATTCGGGAGTGATGTTATATACGCGAATGAAAGGGAGGTGAAGTCGGCCAAAGACTTTCTCGAAGAGGCAGACTTGATGGGAGCAGAAGGAATCGCGGTAACAGGTGGCGAACCTCTGCTTAAACTCGAAAGGGTTAGAGAGTTTGTCAGCATTGCAAAGAAGCTTGACATGCATGTCCACCTTTACACTGCCATCCCAGCAGATGAAGAAAAGCTTAGAAAGCTCAGCGCGGTAGATGAGATCAGATTCCATCCTCCTGAACTGATGAACCCTGACGCTTATGTTGAGCCAATTAAGACCTCCAAGAAGCTTGGAATGGATGCTGGTTTTGAAATTCCGGCTGTAAGATTTGAAAAGAGGATTGTTGAAATCGTGAATGAGACTGATGCCTTTCTGAACGTGAACCAGCTTGAGGTCAGTGAAAGCAACTGGAAACACGTTGTTGAGAGAGGTTACAGGGTGAAGGACTACTACGTGGAGAACCAAGATGTTGTTAGAGAATATGAAAAGGCAAACAAATTCCACTACTGCAGCGCGCGGTTCAAGGATGTTGCCCAGTTCAGAAGAAGGCTGATAAGGATGGCGATGAACCACCCTGAATTCTACGCTGTAACAAGGGATGGTACAATTATCTGCTGCAGGATCGAGGGAGATTTAGACCTTGCCGAGAGAATTCTGAGCAAGTGGGAGGTTGAATACCTTAGGTTTGAGGAGTATATTGAAACCTCCCCCGATATTGAAGTAGAAATTAGAGAAGCTTTAAAATCTGAAGGGTTGAAATTGAGCTTGGTCGAGAGATATCCGACCTCAAACAGATTGGTGGTTGAACTAACAGAAATCTGAGGTCTGAGCATGAATGGAGAAGTGGAAACAAGAGTTAGAAAGTACCTTGAAAGGGATAAAAATGGACTCAGGAAGGAGTTACTCAGGGTGCTGCTGGAAGAGAAAAAATTCACTACAGCCGAAATTCACAAAATGCTAACAGAAAAGGGATATTCAATAAGTCCAAGAGGTGTGTCAGCGATGGTTGGTCTGATAAGCGCCAGACTTGGAATTCTGAAAACGGAGCTGGGTGAGAAGAATAGATATTATCTCAAAAGTGAATATGCAGACCTTGTAAGACGAATTATTGAGGAATTCGAATGATAGGTCTGGTCTACAGAATTTATGAGAACAGGTTACTGAAGAGTGTTAAGAGGGGCACTATTCCGGAACACATAGCCATTATTATGGACGGAAACAGGAGGTTTGCAAGGAAGAAAGGATTAGAACCTCACCAGGGACACTTCTTTGGCTCGAAGAAAGCTGAAGAGGTTCTGGAATGGTGCTGGGAGCTTGGTGTTAAGATGCTTACTCTCTATGCCTTCTCTACTGAAAACTTCAGCAGGAGTGAGACTGAGAAAAAGAACATATTCAACCTTCTCGAAAGAGAGCTTAAGCGAATTCTGAAGGATAAGAGAACGTATGAGAGAGAAATGAGAGTGAAGATAGTCGGAAGGAAGGACATGCTTCCTGAAAATCTTCTGGAAACGGTAAACAAAGTCGAAAAAGCTACTGAAATGCATAGAAGGCACTTTCTCAATATAGCCATAGCCTACGGTGGGAGACAGGAAATTGTGGATGCTGTGAGGTCAATTCTCCGCAAGGTCGAAAAAGGTGAAATTTCGCCAGGTGAAATAGATAAAAAGATTATTGACGAACATTTATATGGCGATGGGAAGTATTCAAAGGTTGATCTGATAATAAGGACTGGGGGAGAGCAAAGACTGTCGAACTTCCTGCCGTGGCAGGCTGCCAACAGCATAGCATACTTCTGCGATGTTTACTGGCCTGAGTTCAGGAAGATAGACCTGCTGAGAGCTATAAGGTCTTGGCAGTTCAGGAGAAGACAGGAGGTGGTTTGATGTCCCAGAAAACGATGTATGAATTTAAGAGAAAAATTGAGGAGCTTGAGAAATACAAGGGTAGAGGAACGGAGCTAATTACGCTTTACATCCCTCCAGACAAGAATATACCCGACGTTACGAATCAGTTAAGAGGAGAACTGAGTCAGGCTTCCAACATCAAATCAAAGCAGACAAGAACAAACGTGCTTGCTGGTATTGAGGCTATTCTGAACAGATTAAAGCATTTCAGAAAGCCTCCTGAGAACGGGATGGTAATTATAAGCGGTGTAGTCAATGTAGATGGTAAGGAAAAACATATAACGGAGATAATAGAGCCTCCCGAACCTGTTCCGCTCTATAAATACCATTGTGACTCCAAGTTCTATCTTGACCCTCTCAAGGAGATGCTGGTTGACAAAAAACTCTACGGGTTGATTGTCATTGACCGGAGAGAGGCAACAGTGGGACTGTTGAAGGGCAAGAGGATAGAGGTTCTTGACTGGGACACATCAATGGTTCCGGGGAAGCACAGACAGGGCGGGCAGAGCAGCGTAAGATTTGAGAGGCTGAGGGAGATAGCAATACATGAGTTCTACAAGAAGGTTGGAGAGATGGCGAGCGAAGCTCTGTTGCCCCACAAGGACAAGCTGGTCGGCATTCTTATCGGTGGCCCTTCTCCGACCAAAGAGGAGTTCTATGAGGGAGAATACTTGCACCACGAATTGCAGAAAAAGGTTCTTGGACTGTTTGATGTTGGATATACGGATGAATCAGGACTTTACGAGCTTGTAGAGAAGGCAAAAGACGTTCTGCAGGAAGTTGACATAATCAGAGAGAAGAACCTGATGCAAAGATTCCTGAAGGAAGTTGCAAAGGATGGTCTTGCTGCTTATGGGGAAGAGGAGGTTAGGAGGTATATTGAATTGGGAGCGGTTGACACTCTTCTGCTTTCTGAGGATTTGAGATATGAGAGGGTAAAGTACAGGTGCCCGAAGTGTGGGAGGGAAGAGATAGTCACGGTCAGAGAAGGTGTGGAGAGACCGCCATTTTGCGAAGAAGACAATATACAGATGGAAGAGGCTGAAAGGAGAGACGTTGTCCTCGAATTATCGGAGCTTGCGGAAAGCATGGGGTCAAAGGTGGAGTTTTTATCAACAGAAAGTGAGGAGGGTGAGATACTCTACAAAGCATTTGGTGGAATTGCCGCAATTCTGAGATTTAAACCTGAGGGGTAAAGGTTTCAGTGTGTTCGCAAATCTAAGCGCAAATCGAAATTTTAATATTTGACTCGCTGGCTCAGCGTGACATGAGCATTTTGGGTATGGAACCGTTAACTTTCGGCTGCGTTGCTGTGACCATTACTATTCAGATAGTTCTGCTCCTAATCTGGGGATTGATATGGAGGGATAGTGAGGTGAGATGATTGTTTATCCCGCTGTTAGTTTTTACAGCCTATCTAATTTCCATAGGGGTTATAGCCTATATCGGAGCAAGGAGGACGAAAACCATTGCTGATTTTGTAGCTGCGAGCGGTCAACTCGGGTTCTGGACATACTGCCTTCTGATGATCGGAAGTGTTTTCAGTGGTATGACTCTTATTGGCGTTGCAGGTTTGGCCTTCACAACTGGCTGGTCGAATGTATGGGAGAGGATAATTGGCCCACCTTTCGCCATAGCCTTCGGGACGATTTTGATAGGACACAGACTGTTTGAGCTGAAAGAAAAGAATGGGATTCTGACGATTCAAGACTATCTGGCCTATCGCTATGATGATCCAAAAGTTATGAGGATTCTTGCTGGTATGATTTCTGCAGTTACATGCTTCGTTTATCTCATAGGACAGTACACTGCCATTGGGGTGGTTAGCCAAATCGTTCTGGGAATCCCGTACTGGATGGGTGCTCTAATCGCGGCAGTGATCGTTGTGGCCTACGTTATGAGTGGCGGGATGTTCTCGACTGCGTGGACGACGTTCCTGCAGTCCATTTTGATGTTGTTTGGGATTTACATCACTGTGCCTTTGATAATCGCATGGGTTGGTGGCTTTGAGGCAATGAACAGGGCACTGGTTGCAATGCCCGTGATTCAGAACACAACAAGAGGTGTGGCAGAGAATTTCATGTTTGCCGAATATCTTGGCAAGCCCTTCGCTCCAGCCTCAGTTCCTCTGGCTGGCTGGTTCTACAATATCACGCTCTTTGGCCTCACCGTCCCTCTCGGCCTGATGGTGGCTCCGCACATAGTGAACAACATGTTGACTTTCAGAGAAATAAAGTATACGAGATGGTCTCCGCTTGTAATGTATGTAGTAGGTTTTTCGGCAATCATGCTCACAGCTTTGGCCGGTATGGCTGCGAGGGTTGCCTGGGCTAATGGTACAATTGACATTCCGAGCTTAACACTCGGAAGTATTGAGGTAAAGTGGTCTGATATGGCGTATCCAACAATAGCGAGCAAAGCATTACCCTACTGGCTTTTCGTCCTGCTGCTACCCACAATACTCGCTGGAGTGATGTCCACAACAGACAGGTTAATTCTCACGGCTACTAACAACATCAGCTACGATGTGGTGAGAAACGCACTGGGCAAGAATATTTCAGACAGATCAATAAAAATGATCAATATGGTTGTGATACCGATAGTAGGATTTGGCTCTCTTCTTATAGCCCTCTTTCCCCAACAATTGCTCGCTTGGTTCATCTGGGCTGCTTTGTCGTTGATGGTAAACTGCTTTTTCTTTCCGATCGTTTTCGGGATATACTGGAGCAGAATGAGCAGAAATGCTGCAAGGTTGAGCATGATTGTCGGATTTGTTGTAACACTCACAACCTTCGCTGTATCAGGAAAGACGATCTATGTGGCGGGTATTCCAGCCTATTCTGTTCTGCCGGGCTTTATCGCAAGTCTAATTACCGCAGTTGGGGTGTCAATGACTGGAAAATGAATTTACAAAGGTTATGGCTATCCCGGACAGTATGATAAGCATATAGAGGTAAGCTGTAGGTTCGAGAGTTTGACCGAGGAAGATTGTAGCAAGGATTGTAGCACCAACTGCTTCGCCAATAACGCTTGCAGTAACCGGTAAAACCTCCATGTGCCTTAGGACGTAATTTAACAATGTGTGGCCTACCAGCATTGGAATCAAAGCCATAAGAAACAAAAAAATCCATGTGCTTAGCGGATATCCAAAGATTGGTTGGGAAGTTAGCAGGCAAGCCAGCAGAGAAAAGATAGCTGCTGATGAGTAAGTCAGAAGGATGTAGGAATGGAAATCTATATCTCTGGCAAATCTGGCTGAAGCGAAGTAGTAGCCTCCAGCAACTGCCCCAGCAAGGGCTAAAGCAATGCCGTAAAAGTCAGCTCTTGCATCTGCTCCGCTCAGGAAGTAAACGCCCACCATAGCAACAAAAACGCCAAAAATCTGATTCGACTTCGGCTTCTCTCCCCAAAGATAAGCGAAAAAGCCTGAGAACAGGGAATGGGTGCAGACTATCGTTGTGCTGACTGCAATGGATGCATGAAAAAGAGATTCGATCCAGAAGGAGAAGTGTAGTGCAAGTGCGAGACCGGCAAGAACTGGCAATTTTGAGACATGGAGCCTCTTGGGACGGTAAATCAAGATTATGAATGGAATGGAGATGGCAAGTCTCCAGAATGCTGCAACAACCCCCGGAGCAGAGGCGAGAAAAGCAAAAATTGCTGCAGAGGAGACGGCAAGGACAGCAACGAAGAGGAGAATAAAGTTAATTATCAAAATCTCAACCCGCTCAGCTTTTCAATTTCTTCCCTCAATTTCCTTGCCCTCACCCTCGTTTTCTCAGTGAGCCAGCCTAATTTCGGGTCTCTTCTGTCAATCTCGTCCAGTCTTCTCATGAAGTCCTCAAATCTTCCTTGTCTGTCACTCATCGCAAGATTGTCCGCAAAGCTTACTATTTTTTCCTCAAGAGTTTGTGGGATGTAGTCCTTTGGTTCAAGTCCGAGTTTTTCGGCTTCTTCAGCTGATAAACCTGCGCTGAAATGTCTTTCAGCTATCCTGACTATTCTTTCATCCACTCCTTCCCTTCTCAGAATTTTGGCAGATTCAATGAAATGCTGGAAGGGGTCGTGAGTTGTGGCTCTGCCTATGTCGTGCAGCAAAGCTCCCTTAAGCACGGCGTTCGTATCAACATTGTGGCCATTCCTCTTAATTTGCTCCGCAATCTCCAGCGCTATTTTTGCGACCGTGATGCAATGTCTTCTAACCGCTTCATCCAGCCCGTACTTATCCCAGAGTTCAAGAACATCGGGAGGGATATCCATTGCTGCTCGACTCAATTCAAATTTTATTAAGGTTTGCAGCATACGTTGATGTGTGTCAGCAATAGGAAAAATATAATATGCTACTTGATGTGATCAGTATATGAAGCTCAATCCATCCAAGCTTGAAATTCTGAAAATACTCAGAACTCCGAAAAGCCTTGGTGAGTTGTCAAAAATAGCGGGAAAATCAAAGCAGGCAGTGTTATTTCACCTCAAGCCCCTTCTGGAATCCGAGCTTGTTAGTAGGGTTTTGGAAAATAAGAGAATGTACTACCAGACATCGGAACTCGGTTCGCTCATTTGGGAAACCAACACAAAGTTGAAAATGCTTGAAGGTGTTGTGAGGGCTGCTGGAAAGTTCTTTGGTGAGTACGACGTCTCTGCAATTCCTCAGAACGTGTTTGAAGAGCTGCATCTGCTCGATGGCTGCCGGGTAGTTACAAAGAGCAATCCCTACGAGTTTTACGAACTGGAAAAAATTCTGATGGAGTCCGGATGGATTAAGGGGCTGTCGTCGGTGTATCACGACAGGTTTCCGGAGCTGTTTGTGAGTTTGGCCAGCAGCAGGAGTGTGGAGCTGATAGTGACCGAAGACGTCTTCAAAATCGTTGTTGAAAAAACCTCCACGAAACTGGAGGAATACCTGAAGCACGGAAAAATGCACGTCTGCGATAACGTCAGGCTGGCTTTTGCGGTGGCTGAGAAGAGATTGGTCATGATCCTCTACAGGCTAAACGGAGCGTATGATGCACAGAATATTCTTGTGTGCGAGACGAAGGATGCCGTCAGATGGGGTCTTAGGCTGTTCGAATATTACAAGTCGAAGTCCAGGGTTGTGGAATAGCCTGTTTTATCGGGTTCAAACCATTAAACGATCTCCTTAACATTCAGCCAAACACTTAACGTTAAGGAATTTACTGAACGTTAAAATAGAGATCGAACGATAATTTTATATGTCTCACTGTGAACAAGTATCAATGTGGTAGCATGGCTAAGGGACTAAGCTTGGATCGCCATGTTAGTGGTTTCAGTGATTTTAGCGACAATTCCTGCGACTGGCCACATGCAGCAACCAAAACGACTACCTTCCAGGTTTTGGGAGTGTTGGAGGCGACGAAAATCCGCCGTCATGTCTGGTGTATGGTTATTGGGAGTGCTGAGGTGAGAAACTATGAGGAAATTCGTCATAGCCGGGATCGTTTTGCTCAGTTTGGTGGCCATCATATCTGCAGCATCCCTCGGAACGATAGAGACACAGGACAAGAAGATGGAGATTCTGGTAATTTCTCCTCCGAACATCAGCGCAGAGGAGCTCTCCAAGAGGTTGGGTATCGATAAGCGTGGCAGCTACGTTTTCGAGTACAAGCAGGGTTATCTGAAGTACATCTCCAGCGAGGCGTTTGAGTGCAACGATGCGAAGCTCTCTGACAAGGACTACAGGAGCCTCGCGGAAAAGTACCTCTCCGAATTGAGGATAGAGCCGAAGCTGAGCTACGAGTTCAGCGGAATAGCTGAAGACGGGAAGATCTTTGCCTACAGGAACGGGACAGCTAAAAAGTGCATAACCAACCAGCATGTGAACTTCCAGCTGTACTACAACGGAATAAAGCTTTTCGGTCCGGGGGCGAAGGTTAGGGTGTACTTCAGCGGTGAGGATGTAGCGGGTGTGATGACCCAGCTTTGGGACGTTAAAGTGGTGGGGAAGGCAAAGGTCCTCGACAGGGAAGAGGTCATCAAAAAGCTAAACGACGAGTGCGGTTCGATCAGATCCATCGAGCTCGCCTACTTCGTCCCGCTGCCCGAAGATGGAAGAACGTACATCTACCCCGCCTACGTCGTAGAATGCGTGCAAAATGGGATTAGCGTTGGGAAGATCGTTCCGGCTGTATCCATGTCAGAACTGAAGGAGGTGGTAAGCGGTGAAAGCTAAGTACATCCCTATTTTTGTTTTGTTTGGCCTGGCATTGGTGGTTTGGATGCTCACGCATCCGTCCGAGGACGTGAGGGTGTCGTCAAACCTGTGCGATCCCAAAAAAGATGTCGTCCTGAGCTTCGTTGAAGATGCACTGTCCAAGGATCTGGGAGTTCTGACACTGATGATAGACGATGAGTACTACAGGTGGTTGAAGAACAACACGGGGTGGATTGAGGTGGAGTACAAGTCGGGGAACGTTAAAAAGGTTCTGATATTCAAGGGCTGGAAGATGGGTGTTATCGCCGTCCTCAGGGACGGATGGCACTGCTACGGGATGAACGGGAGTGCAGTTGGTGAACTTTTCGAGCGAGCATGCGGCTAAATCTTTGTCGCTCTTGTCCGGGGATGTTTAAAAAATATTTTACAATAGTGAGAAAAGTTGTGGGTAGTGGATGATGTCGGGAAGTTGGAAATGTTGTTAGCGTTGATACTTAGAACTGGAAAAGTTATGGGATTATTACAGAGAACTGCGAATTTTCGATTTGGCTGGAGTGTCAGACTTCATATTTTTACCTAACCATCACGATATCCGCTGTTTTCCTTATCTTTCTGTGGTTGGTGCCAAGGTTTTTCAAGATCCTTATTAAGCTCTATTACTAAAAATTTCTGCAAAGAGTTAAGCTATAATTTTAAAATTAGAATTAGTTTTTGATTTGTATCTTAAAGAAAAATTTAAATAGTTTGACTACTGATGTTAAGTGTCTTAGAAATGGCGAGATGAAGAGAATTGTGATAGTATTGTTAGCGTTAGTGATACTCGGAAGTATGGGTACGGCGATGAGTGCGGAACTCAAGCAGCATGGAAGAAATGAGAATTTAATTAAGTTGAGAAACGGATACGTAGTAGTTGATAGTGCAAATGAGGCAGAAATAGTATTCCACGGAGAAAAGTACAGAATGATAGTAAGTGGGCTTGGTGGGAGGTATACGGTTAAAATTATGGACCTTAAGGGTACAACACTTTGGAAAGGGACAGTGGACTACAACCCAATAGCCGCACTGGAGAAGGGTGAAATTGGCGTTAGGGGTCTACCAATACCTCCAGATGCAAACATAAACATATATCCAGACAAGTACACGTACCATAAGGGTGAAGAGGGCAGAGTTACCATAGATGTAGAAAACGGAGGAGTGAGCATCGGATTTACGTCCTACTTCATTCTGATTCCAGAAAACGTTGACTACAATGGAGTCTTAGATGGACCAGAGCCTACAGGAGAGATCCAATTAACGGACGAGAATGATTGCTGGATAGTACCAGAATACGGGTTGGTTTGTGGAAAGGGCACATTACTTGTTTGGCAGGCTGTACACTTATCAGGATACAAAAAACAGGTTGTGCTAAGTGTTACATACAACAATGCTGGCAGTTATGAGTTCGAGGCTGGAACAGCTGTAGTTGATGGTATAATCGGATGGGGCGATTCATCTTCTGACAGTTTCACGGTGAGAGTGAATGCCAATTAAACTTTTATTTTTCATACTGATTTCGTTGTGTATAATCTTGCTACTTCTACCACCAATAATTAAAACAGGTCTGGAAAAGTTCGTTATGTATGCAGTCGGCTCTATCTTCATTGTCGGTCTTGCAATTATTTTATTTGCTTTCGTGAGAATTATCTTCAGGATACTCAGGAAAAAAATTTGCTGATATACTGAACTTAGTTAATGACGGTGTAAGCAACATAAAAATCAAGAAAAGGATTGGAAAGGTGATTAGCGTTCGCATAGATCGTTGTAGGAGCTATACTATTTAAATCAATGATGTTTGAAAGTTCAAATTGGAAAGCAGCCTGAGTTCTTATACTGTTTTTGCAAACCTCGTCGAAATCATCCTCAGTTAAATCGATGCTGTGCTCAAACACCAGCCTGGGATGATTTCTTTTGTATATGGATTCGGCCAATCTTTTTCTTTCAGAATCTTCTACATTTTTGGACTTAACGTCCCTCCTGATGAGATTCAGGATGTACACATCGTCCAGATTCAGGTATTCCTCCAAATCCTCTGGGTAGCCGTCTGGGAGTATTTTGCTAAGGTATCTGTCCAGTAGAGCATCGTAACATCTTCTGATGGGATGGAAGTAGATTTGGTTGAACATAAAATACCTACTCACTGATCAGCTCGTCACCGAAAATTTCTACCAGCTCATCCGTGGACTCTCCGTTAGTTTCCCGATCAAGTTTGGGTGTGATTGTCAAGGTCTCCACGAGTCTGTTGTAGTCGAAGTTACCGTAAGCAACGCCCGTGTAGTGCGAATCCCTGAGAAGATAATCCATCCTGTCTGCGTCAATCTCACCGGAAATTATCTCCTGAATTAGGCTCATTAGAGAATCGCCTCCGAGCCTCCTCTTTCCTTTTGTGATTAAAAACGATAGATCTTCGACGGACACGGTTCTGTCGAAGGGTTTCAGAAGCTCATCGTAGTACGTTTCTATGATCTCGGCACTGTACTCTTCGTGCTCAATCTTCAGCAGGCTCTCGCTGGAATGCGAAAAAGGAGGATGTCTGAGGTCGTGAAACAGTGCTGCCAACCTCGTTGTGGTCTTGAGCCTGGCCTCCAAATGCTCCGCATTAACGATCCCGAGATATTCGGCCAAGTCCTTTCTATCGTGTTTGTTCAATATGCTCCTCACAATTTGAGTTGTCACATGCATGACCCCCAGCGAGTGTTCAAATCTGGTATGGGTGGCTCCGGGATATATGTAGCAGGTTAGACCCAGTTGCTTGATGTTTCTGAGCCTCTGGAAGGGTTCGGCATCGATTAGCTTCTTTTCAGCGTCGTTTAGGTGTATGAATCCGTGTATGGGATCTCTGATCTCCATCAGTTTACTATGTGCTAACTCAAATATTTAAAACTACTTCACCGATGTGCTCTAGAGGTTCTGCGTTTTTGTCGACAAACTGACGTTTAACATTCAGCAAAATCCTTAACGTTAAGGAATTTACTGAACGTTAAAATAAAAGCTTAACGATAATTTTATATGTCTCACTGTGAACAGGTATCAAGGTGGTACCATGGCTAAAAGGTTGGGGATTTGGGTCGCCATATTGGTGGTTTCAGCGATTATGGCGACAATCCCTGGGATGGCAGATGACGGTGGATCAGCTGCGGTGATGGTACAGGAAACCTACGCAGGTGTGGCTGTGAAGGCTATAACAAACGAGCACGGTTACATGCTCGTGGATATTAGGACGAATCAAACGATCCTGTACTTCAACCGCACCGCCGTGAATGAAAACCTCCACAGTAAGCCTGCGGTAACGAAGGACGAAGCCGTTAAGATCGCCGAAAAGCTCTGCGGTAAAGCTTACACCCTCGTCAGAGTTACTGAGAATCCCTACGACTACGACATCCTTTTCGAGAGGCGGATAAACGGGATTCCGGTTTTCGGCGAGGACTGCTACGTTGTGGTGAACAGGATGACCGGCAAGATTGCGGCATTCAGGAAGATGCCGGTCGAGGACGTTAAGGTTAGACCGATGGTTAGGATTTCAAAGGAAAGAGCGTTGGAGATAGTCGAAGCTGAAGATGCAAAGCTCTACATCGTTCCGAAAATTGGTGTCGTGTGGATCACTACCAGCGGCACGATCGTTGATGCGATGAGCGGGAAGATTTTGAATGAGAGAATCGGGTGGCTTTTGGGGGAGAGGTACAGGACGACGGTGGATTTCGGGAAGCTCGGAAGAAATATTAAGGTGAAAAAAGAAAATAGTGGCAAAATGATAACAAAAGGGATTGACGACAATGAGGGAGCTGTTTTTAGGGACGACGACAACGTGTGTAAAGACGACATTAATGCCGCTGAAGAATCAATGGAAACCCCTAGATGGAACGGCAGTCCTTGGGATGAAGATGCGGACAACTTTGATGTAGTTAATAGCGATAACAAAGTTAATGATATCCTCAAAGATTTCGAAGCCGTTTACTATTCAGGTCATGGAAGCAAATACTGCATCGGCTTGGGCGGAACTGGGGATAATAGTAACTTCTGTACACCTGATATTGCAAACAGCAGGCAAACGAGGTTATTTGTAATTTCCGCATGTTATGCGGGTGGGAACACTTTTGGAGAGAGACTCATCGAAAAAGGAGTTGAATGTGTGATCGGTGCGTCAGGAAAAATCTACGATCTTTTAGATTACTGTCAAGGTTGGGCAACTCAATTTTGGGACAGAGCTACTGGAAACGAAATAGCAATGTGGCAGAGAACAGCTCATGAAGCGAGAATCGAGGCGAACGAAATCATGTGGCCGGAATTGTGCAACTTGGATGCTGAAAAGGGGAACTGCAACATCTACATTTAAGTTGCCATGCTGGTCGAGACCCACGTCCTTAATTTTCTGTCGGATCTGTACGATGCCGGAGTGGCGATCGCCATCTTTGCGGCATCGGTCGCCTTGCTTTACGCATCGCTCATTGCGGGATTCGCCGCCCTCAAAGACCTGCAGCTTGTCGAAGGGAGACTTAGATTCGTGCTGGCCGCGATGCTTGCAGTGGGCGTACTGAGTGCTGGCAGCATCTGCCCCGTTTATGCGTTGGGAATAATTCCTCCAGCGGGACCGGTTGTTACGCTGATCGGAGTGCCGGTCAATGCGGTAGTCGGATTCATCGCGAGCTTCGCCTACAGGGACTACAAGCGGTGGGAGGTCGTCGTCTTCTGGGTGATCGCCGGATTAGCCTTGGATGCGATTGCGATGCAGCTCAACGGTGGCGTTTGCGAGACCTTCGATCGTCTGTACTTGAGGTGATTTCGATGTCGAAGAGAAAAGTCTACGCCCTCACATCGATCCTCTCGGCCCTCGCATTTGCTGCGGTCTTCGTCACGCACTACTACATCTCCGAAACGATTTCGAATGAAGGGACAATTGAGGGTGTGAAGATTCAGTTCAGCGGCTTTAGGTATCTCATCAGCGTGGAGATACTCGATCGAAACGAGAACTGTACGGTCTACCTCCCCATTCCGGCAAAAGATGGGGCGATCATGGAAATTAACCCCGACGCAATGGAGGTTCCAGAAAACTGGGAGTGGTCGGTAGCGGACACGGAATACGGAAAAATGCTGAGGCTGAATGCGGACGGAAACGGAACGTTTAAAGCTTATCTGTTTGACGAAATCGTGAATACGAGCAACCCGACTTTTCTGCTCTCGCCCAGGTTCGGTACCAGCGGCACGAAAGTTTATTCCGCATGCTTAGCAAAGCTTCAGGTTGAGATCGTGGGAGAGAGGCACTGGAAGGAGTACAGAAAACTCCTCTGGTGGACGAAGGAGGTCTTGAAGTGCGAGTGCTACAAAAACTGGATCGATGCTGAGGGCGAGGGATGGATGGACGCAGAGGTGAAGATCTCCAGCGGTTGGTGCAGGGTTTCGGGGTGTCTGATGAGTTTTTACTGTTAGCAGTTGGTGATACCGTGCTCTTCAACTTTTTAATTCCTCCAGATCCGTTCCCGTTTGCCATCTACGCAGCCCTCCTGCCCTCATCATCTTACATCGTCAACACGCTCTTCCTGCTAACCTACTCGCAGCTGTTCGAAGCGGAAATCGACGAGAGAAGACTTTTGCCCGTCACCCTGCTTCTCGTAGTGATCGACTTCGTTTCGCTCCTTTTCCTCGCTCTGGTGGCAAAGGTTCCCTACCTGCTCTACAGGCTGTTTTCGGTGCCGGCAGACTTGGTATCTTACCTTCTGCTGGGCTTCGTCTGCGTAGTGGAGGGGTTGATTCTTGCTCACGTTTCGTCACTGGCATTTCTCAGTGTGGACAAGAGAACTCTCTCACTTTCCTGGATTTTTGCCAATACGGTTTCGATTTTCGTTTACCTTGCCAAGGGTGGGGTGTCGATATGAAAACCACGTGGTCTAAATTCGGGTGTGCAACCATTTGCCTATTGCACTGACTAAACCGTTAAGCGATCTCCTTAACGTTCAGCGAAACACTTAACGTTAAGTAATTTACTGAACGTTAAAATAAAAGCTTAACGATAGATTTATATACCTACTATGCGATATGCTATCGAGGTGGGAGGAATGAAAAAGGCAGGTCTCCTCGCAGCACTTATCGTTCTCGGCATCGCAGCAACGGCTACCGCTGCAAACGATGAAGTGAGCATCCTATTCAACTCTTGGCTCGAAGGGAAACCTCTGGGGTTGGTAAAGATCAGCGTGGAAACACCCAAAACCGATGATGTTTGCTTCGTAGCAGTCCATCGCTTCCCGACATCCTACAACCCAACAGAGAAGTGGAATCAGAGCGATGTTGTTTACAGGGGGAAGGTGAAATGTGGCGAAACCGTGGTTGTGAAGGATCTCATAAGGATGATACAGGTGGGGTTGAGAGATGAAAAAAATGGAGAGGCAAAACCGATCTTTGATTCGCCAGAATACGCTATCGTTGTCATATCCAAAGAAGGTGGGTTCAGCAGAATTTTGCAGACTGATGTTGTTAAACCAATAACCGAATTAAACGTAAAGGCTGAGTTTGAGACGACCGCAGGTAAATCGAGAAAGCCCGATCTCGAAACCAAAAGCTCAGCATGCTACATACGCAGCAATCCAGATGTCTGCGTTGTTGATGTAAAGCTGACTTACGTCAACAGCATCCCCGGCTTGAAGGTTGCCTTCGGTCTCGATAGATCACCACCATCTCTGATGTACATCGAGAGCTGGGGAAGCTCATGCATCTCCACAAATCCTGACTCACCATGCCCATCATCGATGTGGCACTCAAACGGAAAGAAGAAGACGATATCTCAAGTGAGCGACCTCAGCGACTACATCTCGAACGGAAAGAAGGCAATCATCTGGGGAGATGTGGAGTACAGGTACGAGAGGTTTGCTGTGTGGGACGACGACTTCGAGATATACTGGAAGTACGAGTTGTTCTATCCGACAGCGATTGGAGGTTTGTCAACTCCGCAGGTTATTGGAAACTACCATCAGCCATCCTCACCACCTTACTACGCCAGAGGTCCGTTTAAGGGAACCAAAGAAGTGAACTTCGAAAGACCGTACCAATCCAACAGCAAGCTAAGCCTGACAACCTACATCGGTTTGAACATCGGCAGCCTGTCGTTCGGCATATCCGTAAGCCCGTACAAAGCAGGAGATGACCGCTACACCACCCCTTACATAAGAATCGTGGACGTCAGCGGCAAAGGCTATGCGTGGTACTACTGGTGGTACAGAAATAACGATCCTATGACCTACAAGATCCAGTTTTACGGCAATTAAATTTTTTATTTTTATTTTTTTGAGGTGATTGGATGAGGAGAACAGTTCTGGTTTTCCTCCTCCTGGCTACCGGTGGTGTAGCTGTAGCGATGGCATCCAACGATGAGGTGAGCATCCTCTTTAACTCGTGGCTTGGGGGGAAGCCTTTGGGGCTGGTAAAAATGAAAATAAAGATCCCCGAAGTTAAGAATGCCAGAAGCTGCTTCGTTGCAGTTCATCGCTTTCCGACGCCATCCAATCCAACAGAGAAAGGTTTGAGTGAGGTTGTTTACAGGGGAAAGGTTCCGTGCAATTCTGAAATCGAGGTGAAAGACCTGATAAACATGATTGAGGTGAAGACCATAGAGATTAACGGAGAGATAAAAGCCGTGTTCGACTCTCCAGAATACTTCGTCGTAGTGATGTCGGACAACGGTTACAGCTTTGGCAGGATCATTCAGACGAGGATAGAGAGGCCGATAACCGCAGTTGAAGTTAAAGCCAAACTTGAAAAGCCTGAAGAAAACTCTGCCAAGTTAAACTCGGTTAAAGTTAATTCTAAAAAATCGGAGGAGTGCGATGTGCACATAGAGCATGAGAGTGGCAGCTATGGCTACGACGTCTTCGCTGCCGGCTCGTGCATCGCAAAAACCCGCCTTACCTACATCAACAGCATTCCCGGCTTGAAGGTTGCTTTCGGTTTGAAAGGTGGCACGCCAGCTTCGGCAATGTACTTGGAGAGCTGGGGGAGCTCGTGCATATCCAGCGATCCGTTTAATCCCTGCCCTTCGTACAGATGGAGTTCTGATGGAAAGAAGAGAGCAACATCTCTAAGCTCTGAAGTAACGAGTTACATCTACAATGGACAGAGAGCTGTTGTGTGGGGCTCGGTGAAGTACGTTTACGAGAGGCACGCTTACTGGGATGACGACTTCAACATCTACTGGAAGTATGACATTTTTTATCCATCGAGGATAAGATACCTTATCCCTCCAGAGGTCGTTGGAAGCTATCAGCAACCTTCTTCCCCACCGTGGTACGCTGGAGATCCAACAAAAGGAGATCGAGATATATGGTTTGACGATGAACCTTACCTTTCCAACCACAAGTTAAGCATTAGCACATACATAGGACTGAATATTGGTGCTTTCTCCATGGGGATCTCAATAAGCCCGTACAAAGCCGGGGAGGATAACGAGCTATATACAACTCCTTACATTAGGATCAAGGATGTTAGTGGCAAAGGTTACGCATGGTACTACTTATGGTACAAAAACAACGATCCGATGACCTACGAGGTTCAGTTTTACGGAAGTTAGTACTTAATTTTTAATTTTTCCTAACTAAGGTGGCACAAATGAAAAATAAAAAATTGGTGGTGACGGCTATCCTGCTTACACTTGTAGTAGCTGTTATCTTCATGAGCTATGAGACCATCATCCTGTTCAAATCATGGCTTGAGGGTGAACCGAGGGGCATTGTAATGCTGAACATTGACATACCACAGACTTCATCAGAAACTTGCTTCATAGCAGTCCACCGCTTTCCAAGTCCGTACAATCCAACCGAGATGGCTTTGAGTGAGGTTGTTTACAGGGGAAAGGTTAAATGCGGTTCTAAGGTGACAGTAAAGGATGAAATAAACCTCATGCAGGTTGGAGTTAGAGAGGTTGACGGTGTAATCAAACCCAGACTGATACCCGTCTACGACTCCCCCGAATACGCTGTCGTCATAATATCAGAAAACGACGGGTTCGGAAAGATCATCCAGACGGACATAGTTAAGCCCATCACGGAGATTGACGTAAAAGCTGAGTTTGCAGAAGCTTCTGCAGAGCAGTTTGCCGCAGAAAGTTACTGTACAGTACACGACAACCCAGATGCCTGCGTTGCAAAGGCGAGATTAGCGTACCTCAACAGCATTCCCGGCCTTAAGGTGGCTTTCGGTCTTGAAGGGCGGCGATCCTCTGTAATGTATATAGAGGGATGGGGGAGCTCCTGTATCTCTTTCGACTCCAATTCTACTTGTCCACCTTCAGCGTGGCACTCAATTGGAATGAAAAAGACGGAATCAGCTGTTGATGAGCTGAGCGATTACGTCTCAGATGGAAAGAGGGCTGTAGTCTGGGGATACGTGGAGTTCAGATACGAGAGACACAGCATACGGGATGGTGAATTTTACTGGAAGTACGAGCTGCTTTACCCGACAACAATAGGAGGTTTGTCAACTCCGCAGGTAATTGGTGAGTATCGTCCATCTCCACCACCACACTACGCAGCTTTTGGCAATGGAGATATGGAGATCGGATTCATGGTTTTCGAATCCACTCTGTCAGACGTAAAGCTCAACCTGAGTACTTCGGTAAGGCTCAAAATTGGTGATACACTCCTGAACATATCAGTAAGCCCTTACAGGGCTGGTGATGACAGAGAAAATACGCCATACATCAAAGTCGTTGATGTCAACAACAGAAGCTATGAGTGGTACTACTGGTGGTACAAAGATGGTGATCCCACAACTTACGAGGTGGAGTTTTATTGGAGGTAGTTCCATAACTCTTTTTAAATTTCTGGAGGGGATTTTATGAAGAGATTGAGGCTGTATTAGCTTTTCTTCTCTTTACAGCAGCCGGTAAAAAGCTGAGTGATGGAGAGGCAAGAAAACTCGCCGCTAAGGGGAAGCTTGTATTGGATGGAGCATGCAAGGCTAAAGGTGATGATTGCAACGAACCCGGAAACCCCTATCATCCGCCGTACGCCGACAAGAACGGGAAAATATTTGTGATCACGTACTCTGCCAGCGACGCTCAGCACGCTCCAGCGGGTGGGGTTCACTGGGATGATGTGGTCGGAACCGAACCCTTCGAACGTCAGTTCTGGGTTGACGTTATACGCGGTGGATGCTACAACTGCTGGGATGCGAGCGGGTGGATTACAATCTGACAAAGTTAAATTAGAGATCTCATTAACAATGTTGATCATGGGGCTTATAATACTGTAGTGACCCGTTACAGTGACTACTACAAAGGCTACGCTTGGATAGACAACCACTACTCTGTGTCGAACCCTTAGACTACAGCATTCGTAACAAGGACAACGCAAACCACAGCATATACATCGAAATAGCCAAAGCGGAAAGCGGGGAGGTAATCTACAAAGCAAACCACACGGTGGGACCAAGGGAGTTGATAAACTCGAAGCCGATAACGGACAAACCAGGAAGTACAGAGTTAAGGTGATTGTGGATCAAAGAGGATGCTTCCGGAATCTTATTCTCGTAGCTAGGAATGATGTGGATAAGGCTCCAGATACCACGATGGTAAAAACACGATGATCAGCTTCAATTAACCCTTTCTTAGCATACCTTTTCTTGATTCTCCTCCAAACTTCGTTTCTCGTTTCTTCGAACTTTCTGATAGCTTCATCGAAATGCTCAATACCGGGTTGAGGGTCTCTGGACTACGTTGTCTACAAACAGGACGGTGAGCCATAATGGGTTGCAGCTTCAGTTTCTTCCTAACTATGTAAAGGATGTCGCTCAAAATTAAGGGTTGTTTAAAATAGCCAGACATAAATTAAAAAAATTTGGAAATTAACCTGATTTTTTCACCTCCT
>DAVR01000031.1 GCA_002507545.1 Archaeoglobus sp. UBA230
GCCCCCGAAAAGAGCCGCCCATTAAGGGCTCCCGTAAAAGACGGGGTTGATAGGACCGGGGTGTAAGCGGCGAGCTTCGGCGAGCCGTTCAGCCCGCGGTCACTAATCGCCCGCGCCGATTGAGCCGGTCTCAGGCATAGATTGGGGACGAATCTCTGCACGGTTTTTTCTTTTACTTTTTGTCTATTTTTTGTCTTATCTTCTTATCTGTGGTAATAATTTTAATACTAAAACTCATGTATATACTTCATACAAAAATTTTGCTATTGAAAGACGGAGAGTATGTATAGCATAGAAAACAAATTCTCTTAAATCCTGCATGTCTATAAGAGAAAATTTTTTAAACAACAAAAGTTCCTAAGAGCTATGGCAAGTGTCGTGCATGTCATAACGGTTGAATCAAACCCATCTGAAATTGTAGACAGTGTGAAAATGAGCGGCTATCCGATACACAAGGCTTACTTGGTTTTTGATAGGGATGAGGCAAAGAAAGCAGTGGAGGAGGTTAAGCGCACACTGAGTTCTCTTGTGGATGTAGACATAATACGGATAAATGACAACGGAATTTATGATGCAGTCGAGCAGATACTGAAGACTGTTAGAAAAGAAGTGGATGGGGGAAACACCTTACTTTTCAACATCACAGACTCTGACAAGCTAATGTGTCTTGCCTGCTTTATCTCAGGGCAGATTTCAGAGAGTAAAATTTACATGAAAGCAAATGGTGGGGTAGCAGAGGTACAGACACCACCCATGAAAAAGGTCAATGAGGATAAGCTTGAGATTCTAAGGGCGCTTGACAAGGAAGGTGGTGCAGTTGATTCTATAAACAAGTTGATAGAGCTTGTTGAAGGCAAACTGGAAGAGCAGAAGAAATATATGGCTCAGAGAGCGAGAATGAGTTATCACCTTAACGGTTTGGAAGAGGATGGCCTTGTTGTAACAGAGAGGAAAGGTAAAAATCTTAGAATATATCTCACGGAACTTGGAAAAGCATTTGTAGCAATGTTCGGATGATCGTTCATGCTTTCAGTATTGGTGGTTGCGGAGGATGCAGAGTGGCATAACTATAAAGAGCTTGAAGAATGTCTGATGAACGATTACCATGTGGACTACACAGACAAGATCACTACAGACATAGCAGAGCTGAGTAAAATTGAGTTTTCCTACGAGATTATCTTTTTTCTGAAGCATCTTGAGATGTCAGACGTTCCGGCAATTTCAAGACTTGCGAAAAGTAAAATTATGGTTTTTCATGTGAAAAACAGGAATGTGCTTGTTCCCATTTCTGAAGACCTCCTTCCCGTAGGAGACTTGGAGCTAAATGCGTCAGCCATGCGCGGCAGACTTGAATACTTTGCAGGGGTAGATAGAATAAGATTGCTTGATGCTCACCACATGGAATTGAGAGAGAATTGTGAAATAATTCTGAATGGAAACAGGAATACAAAGGTTTTACTTGGGGATATAACGTTCAGAACGGGTAAAAACGTAATTTTTGGGGTTAGAAAAGATAACATGGCGTGGTTTTCAGCAGACATTTTTTCCAATGAAGCGATGAAGGAAAGCGACAATTGTCGTTTCATAAAAAATTTGTTAAAAGAGCTTGTTGGTAGCGCAGAAATTTACTGATTCACTCTTTTTTCAGCCATGGCATCATTTTTCTTAGCTCTCTACCGACCTCCTCTATCGGATGGCTCCTCTCCATCTCAAGCAGTTTGTTGTAAACGGGTCGTCCGGCCATGTTTTCGAGTATCCACTCTCTCGCAAATTCACCACTCTGGATCTCCTTCAGAATTTTTCTCATCTCCTCTCTTGTTTGCTCTGTGAAAATTCTCTTTCCTCTTGTCATTCCACCATATTTGGCGGTTTCACTTACTGCGCTCCACATGTTGTAAATCCCACCCTCGTAGATTAGATCAACAATGAGTTTCAACTCGTGCAGAACTTCAAAGTAGGCTATTTCAGGTTGATAACCGGCTTCGACAAGAGTCTCGAAGGACATCTTTATCATCTCAGCAACTCCTCCGCAGAGATCAACCTGTTCACCGAAAAGGTCGGTCTCAGTTTCCTCCTTGAACGTGGTCTCAATGACGCCTGCCCTTGTAGCTCCAATCCCCTTAGCATAAGCCAGAGCTATTTTCAGCGCCTTACCCGTGTAATCCTGCTGCACAGCTACGAGCGATGGCACACCTTTACCTTCAATAAACATCCTTCTAACAAGAGGTCCCGGGCCCTTGGGTGCGACCATTGCCACGTCCACCGTTTCGGGAGGGATGATTTGGTTGAAGTGGATGTTGAATCCGTGTGCAAACATCAGCATACATCCTTCCTTCAGTTTGTCCCTCACGTAATCTCTGTAAACCTGTGGCTGAACCATATCGGGAATAAGCATCGAAATAACATCTGCTCCATCTGCAGCTTCTTCAAGCTTCTTGACCGTCATTCCGTCCTTCTCTGCCTTTTCCCAGCTTGCCTTGTCCCATACAGGAAGTCCAACAACAACATCAACTCCCGAATCCTTCAAATTCAAAGCGTGCGCATGTCCCTGACTCCCGTAACCGATTATGCAAACAGTTTTCCCTTCTAACTCCTTTAAATCCGCATCTTCGTCGCGATAAATTTTCGCCATGCTTTTTCCTAACTTTGGCGATAGATATATATTACGAATGTAGAGGTTTTTTATGCGAACAAAGTTCGGTTTAAGAACAGAGGTCCTGCTTAGGACTGTTTATTCAGCAATTGAGAATGACCTTTTGGTTGTTGGACCAAGCTTTGTGGCACACTCGCTGAATGTCTCCAAGTCAACAGCTCAAAAAATGCTTGTTGAGCTCTCAGAAATGGGTTATGGTGTTTATGTCCCTAAAAAAGGACTTGTGTTGAATGATGCAGGTAGAAGAGAGGCTGTGAAAGCGGTAAGAAACCACAGACTGATCGAGTGCATGCTTGACGAAGTTGGAGTCAGAGAGGTTTGTAACGAAGCGGAGAAAATAGAAATGGTCGCTGGAGAGGAACTGATGAGAGCCCTTGAAGAGAAATACGGAGATAGGAAGAGATGCCCCTGTGGCAAAAGGATTCCAGAGGTGACACCTTGAGAAGCGTGGTAATCGTATTTCTTCTGTTAGCCGCGATACAGACGGCAGGTGCGGAAACGATTGTAGTTACAATCCCTGATTTTAAGCCAATTGTTGAGGCTGTCGCAGGAGAGGGCTTCGAGGTTGTAACTTTACTCCCACAAGGTTCAGACCCTCACGAATTCAGCCTTTCTATTGAGGATTTGAAGAAACTTAGGAGTGCTGACCTTATAGTTCTGGTAAACTCACATTTTTTTGAGTTTGAAGCTAAAATTTCAAGAGAATTTACAAACACTCTGGATTTTGACGACTACAACGTCAAACTCTATGATTTTCCGGGTTTTCCTTCAAATCTGCATGGATATTGGATGCTGCCCGAAAATGGTATTGGAATCGCAAGAGCGGTAATGGAGAGCCTGTCAGAGATGTATCCCGAAAAGAAAGATCAATTTGAGAGAAATTACAAGATTTTCGTTGGCAGAGTTGAGGATGCTGTGAAAGAGGCGCGTAAAATAGTCTCAGGTGAGGAGGGAAAGAAATACGTGGCGATGGTTCCGGGTGTTTGCTACATCGCCAAATCTCTCAACATTACAATTGCCGCGGTCGTTATTTCGGAAGGTTCCGGGATTGCAAGTGCGAGGGAACTATCGGAGGTAAAAAACAGGCTTGAGAGCGGGGAGTATAGAGGTATTATTGCTCCTGAATTCATGAAGTATGGGAAAGGGGGTGAGATGGCGAAAGAGCTTGTGAGGGGTAGCGGAGCAAAAATAGCGTGGGTCAAATTCTCTCAAGGAGATTCTGCCTACGATACAATGCTAATTTCAAATGCTGCAAAGATAGCTTACTCGTCTGAAAGCTTCGAGTTTAGCTGTGGAACAAGCCAATTGCTGTACATCCTTGCAGTGCTTTGCGTACTCGAAGCTCTGATAATCGCTCATTTAATGGTGAGAGGATGAAGACGGTAATTCTCCACGACGTGTCCTTTTCCTATGACAAAAAAGTTCTTGAAGACCTGAATTTTGAGATTGACAGAGGAGAGTTTATTGCAATTCTTGGCCCGAACGGGGCAGGCAAAACTACCTTGGTAAAGCTAATACTTGGACTACTTAAACCCGAGAAAGGGTGGATCAAGGTTCTTGGATATAATTCTTTTAAGGAAAGACACAAATTCGTTGATCTTATAGGCTATCTGCCTCAGAGGGAAGAGATTGTGAGTGAGTTACCCTTAACCGTATCTCAGGTTGTCAAGCTGCCTTTACTCTCCAAAGGAAAGAGAGTGGGCGAGGAGAAGGTACTGAAAGTGCTTTCAATGGTCGGAATGGATGAGGAGATTGCTAAGAGGTTCGGTGAGTTGAGTGGGGGTCAGCAGCAGAGGGTTCTGCTCGCAAGGGCTCTTGTGGGCGATCCTGAAATTCTCCTCCTCGATGAGCCATTCAATGGGGTGGACATTCCATCTCAGGAAAAAATTGTGGAGGTTCTTAGCGATCTGACCTCTAAGGGTAAAACCGTTATAATTGTGGTTCATAACATAAATCCCGTTCTCCACGAAGTGGATAGGGTTATACTTCTCAACAGGAAAGTAATTGCAACTGGCAAACCCAATGATGTTTTCACGGAAGAGAACGTGATCAAAGCATACGGTAGCTCGATTCCGCTTGTAATCTGCGAAGAAGGATACACCCACCCCCTCTACGGTGATCAGCATGGATGAGCTTTTGATTAAAGCCGCAATCGTTTCGATTTTAATCGCAATCAATACTGCAATTGCAGGAACGCTAACCGTTTTCAGAAGAGCATCCTTTCTCGTTGCCGGATCATCCCATTCAGCCCTTGCAGGAGTAGCGGTAGCTCTGTTTCTCAAATCAATTGGGATTGACGTCCACTATTTTGCTTTCGCTCTTCTTGCTGCGGTGTTTGCAGCTTTTTTGTCAGCAAAGGCATCGAAGCATGGGGATATAAATACGGGCATAGCCGTTGCCTTTGCTCTCTCAATGGCAGTAGCCGTGGTTTTCATTTCAATGACGAGAAACTACACCTCAAACGCATGGCAGTTCCTGTTTGGAGACCTTCTCTTGTTAACTGATGAAGACTTCGCCCTCATATCTATCTCAACATCAGTTGTTCTGATCACAACATCCTTTTTCTACCACAAATTCCTCTTCATTTCCTTTGATCCGGATGGAGCGGAGGCTTTTGGAATAAACGTTCACCTTTACGACTTTCTTCTGATCTCTATTATCTCGATCTCAGTCGTTTCAGCCCTTAAGGCAGTAGGAGCCATTCTTGTTTTCTCAATTTTCATTGCACCATCGGCAACAGCCATGGAGATTGGAAAGAACACAAGGGCAATTTTTGGCATCTCCTTCATCATCGCTCTTCTCAGCATGTATTTTGGCTTGGCAATCTCCTATCAGTATTCCCTGCCTGCAGGTGCACTCGCTGCTCTCATAGCTTCCATAGTATACTTCATTACAGCAGCAAGGAAAATTTCTTAAGTCTTCCAACTGCTATGTGTCCAATGTGGCTGTCTCTGATTACGTTCATGGCGGGTTTTTTGATGCTGCTCTACGGCACGTTCAAAGCGCTCACCCTTCCACCAGTTGCATCTGCCGACATAGCTGAGAATTACAGAATAGTCTTTTTCCACGTTCCAGCAGCAATTTCATCCTTCATTGCCTTCACTTTCACCTTTATATTTTCAATCCTTTTCCTGAAAACTGAGAATTACAGGAGGGATTTACAGGCAGTTACTTCTGCCAAATTCGGATTTGCAATGATAACAGCAGCCTTAATCAGCGGCTCGATCTGGGCAAAGGTAGCGTGGGGAAGTTACTGGAACTGGGATCCAAGGGAAACCTTCGTCTTGGTTCTCTGGTTTGCTTACGCTGCATATTTCGCTCTCAGAACATCGATAGAGGATTACTCAACTAAGGCAAGATATTCAGCGATTTACTCCCTCTTTGCCTTCATCACCGTTCCGCTCAGCTACTTTTCTGCCAGAATCTCTGCTCTGCATCCAACGACGTCCGAACTCAGATTTGATGTCGAGAGAGGGACACTTCTTGGATTGATGATAATCTCGTTTATTCTGCTCTATGTGGCTTATTTCCTTATTGACTCAAAGATTTCTGAGATTAAAGAAAGAATGGGGGTGATCGAGAATGAATGATTACGCAGCGGTATTTCTTGCTTCGATGATAGTTCTCCTTTCTCTACTTGTCACATACCTCTTCACATTGCTGAAGGCGATGAAACTGTCGAAAAAGATTTGATCCTTATTCGAGCCTCCTCCTCACAGCAGGGTTTCTGGAAGCTATTGTTTTCAGAGCCGACTCAAAACAATCGTTCAGATGGATAGTTTCGCATAAGAATATCCCTGTCCTTCCCACCTCTCTTCTCCTCGTCAGAACCCTGATTCTCTCAGCGACTATATCTATGGATATTCCAAGCATCCTCGCAACACTGCTTGGATGCATGTCGGTGAGGGGCACCTCACGATGACCTTTTGTCGTAGGAATTATTAGAACAAGCCTCTTATCTACACCCGGCACTCTTATGTCATCCTTGATTCCAGAATAATCAATGCAACCACCAAATTTGTAGAAGTCCATCTCCCTCTCCCTCATTCTGACGAGAGGAAAGCTCACAGTCGTATCGTCTGTTAGAACAAACTCACCTTTGATGGCATAATTGGGGGTGGCTTGGACTATTCTCTTTTCAAGTATTTCAAAACCGTCCAAAGCTATTTCTACCTTGTATGAAGGAATCGTGTGGGGAATAAAGATATCAACATCACTTCTTTCATTAACATCTCCTCTTGCAACACTTCCATAGACGATACTTTCTATTCCGAAGGATAGTAGCGATTCCATTACTTCTCTCGCTCTTCTCCTCTTTTTTTTGAGAATATTCCATCTATCTTCTGTGTATTCTATCAATTTCCTTACCCCGTATGCTGCCGCTCTCCTCATCACACCTCTACTATCTCATCTATCCAGTCAAGGAACTCCTTGAGACCTCTTTCAATCGGAATTGCGCATATACATGGAACGGTATAGCTGTGTGCTGCCTTTACTTCTTCCCTGATTTTGCTGAATTTTTCCGCCCTCGTTTTAATGATCATGGCGTATTCTTCAGCCTCCTCTATCTTCCCCTCCCACCAGAAGTAGGATTTTATTGGGAAAATGTTTACACAAGCTGCAAGTTTCTTTTCAAGCATGATCTTGGCTATTTTTTCAGCCTCCTCCTTTGAAGAGGCCGTTACATATATGAAATTGTGCATGTTTTGACTTTCTTTCTCGATTTAAATTATTTCTTCTTCTTTTTGACAATTACTATATCCCCAAGTGTTGGTGATAGCCTTTTGCTTCTTCCCTCAACCTTCACTTCTGGAATCTGCTCCCTTAACTTTATATTAAAAAGCCTTTCAAGTTTTTCCACAACCTCGGGCTCAGGTGTGATTTCAGCATTCTCGATTTTCTTGATGAGCGATTCCTTCTCCTGAATTTTTTTTGCAAGTTGCTCCTGACTCCACCCCCTCTTCTCCCTCTCTCTCCTCACTATTAAGTGGTAATTTTCTATCAATTCGTCCTGAAACTCTATTTTCGTTGAACTCTTTTTCTTCTTTAAAACAACCCTTCTTGCCCCCGGTTGAGAGGCAATTGAGGGTTTTCTCTCACTGCCGTATTGCTTGCATGAAGGGCAGACTGTCATTTCACTGCCCTCAACAACGATCTTAAAGCCTTTGCCCTTAATCTCCCTGCCGCAAATTTCGCAGTTCATTTCAACCACCAGCAACAAGTTCTTATAGGATGAGGGTTATATAGTTATTTGGAGGCTTCCAGAGCGGTAAGCGGAAGCAAAAAATAATGAGGAATAGAGGTAGAGAAAATGGGGGATACCGAAATACAATATCTCCTTGAAAAGTTGAAAAAACTTGAGGAAGATTACTATAAGCTTAGAGAGCTTTATCGCAGACTTGAAGATGAAAAAAGATTTATCGAAAGCGAAAGAATAAGATACGAACGGGAAGTTAGGAGACTGAGAAGTGAAATTGAAAGATTACGCTCACCACCTCTACTCGTAGGTGTTATATCTGACGTGCTCGAAGATGGGCGAGTTGTAGTTAAAAGCTCAACTGGGCCAAAATTCGTCGTAAATGCATCACAGTATGTGAGCGATGACGAATTGAAGCCCGGAACAAGGGTTGCTCTGAACCAGCAGACCCTTGCGATTGTCAACGTCCTTCCAACATCAAAAGACCCGATGGTCTACGGCTTTGAGGTAGAGGATAGACCAGAAGTAAGCTACGAAGATATTGGAGGACTCGATGCTCAGATCGAGGAGATCAGAGAAGCGGTCGAGCTACCAATGCTGAAACCTGAGCTATTTGCGGAAATAGGAATAGAGCCGCCTAAGGGCGTTCTCCTATACGGTTCACCCGGTACCGGTAAGACTCTGCTTGCCAAGGCGGTTGCAAATCAGACAAAGGCAACGTTCATTAGAGTTGTCGGTAGCGAATTTGTCCAGAAATACATTGGAGAGGGGGCAAGACTTGTCAGAGAAGTCTTCCAGCTTGCAAAGGAAAAGGCACCTTCAATAATATTCATAGATGAGCTCGATGCAATTGCTGCAAGGAGAACAAACAGTGATACAAGCGGTGATAGGGAAGTTCAGAGGACTATGATGCAGCTCCTCGCTGAGCTTGACGGCTTTGATCCGAGGGGCGATGTGAAAGTCATTGGAGCTACGAACAGAATAGATATACTGGACCCAGCAATACTGCGACCGGGAAGGTTCGATAGAATTATAGAGGTTCCGATGCCGACTTTTGAGGGCAGAATTCAGATATTCAAGATACACACAAGGAAAATGAAACTTGCAGATGATGTTGATTTCAAGGAACTGGCGAGGGTCACGGAAGGTGCGAGCGGGGCAGACATAAAGGCGATTTGCACAGAGGCAGGAATGTTCGCAATAAGAGAAGAGAGGGCAAAGGTCACTATGTTGGACTTCACTAAAGCGATAGACAAAGTGTTGAAGAAGACGACTCCGATTCCGGATTTGAAGGGAGTGATGTTCGTATAACTGCTCTGGAAGCCTCCACCAAATGATATCGGTTATAATTTTTATTACAATTTTTACATTTATTCTCATTGCCTATATCCTTGAAGGTTTTGAACCTGTAGGTCTCAGACTTTCAGAAGTTTTGGCAATAATTTTTCTGCCACTGGCCTTCAACATCGTTCCACCTGTGCACATTGCAACCTTTGGGAAGGTTTACATCCTTGCAGAGTTCTCCGGTTTTCTCGTGCCCCTATTTATATCTCTTTACTTTATCTACAGTGGTAAATTTTCCTTTTTAAAATTTCTCATTGGTTTGTCTGTTGTTTCTATAACTTCTTATTACTTTTCAGATATTTCTGGTGTAGGAGTAGTCGTTTACAACCTCTTGCTGATTTCAGCACTCTCTGCAATTTACTCTGTGCTGATTGAGGGCAGAGGAAAAGGAGCTTTATCCTACTCATGTTCTACTCTTGGCGTTTTTATTGGATCAGATTTGGTTCGACTTTTCAGCTTTGAATCACACTCCGTTCTTACGATTGGAGGAGGCGGTTTAAAGGATGCTATTTTTATAGCGGGTATAAGTTCGGTGCTTATGGCACTTTTCCTCACGCATGTGATAAAAAACTTAAAAAGCACTGAGGAGTTCTAAAGAGGTAAGATGGAAATCGGCTGTCTCGTGGTTTCTCACAAAAAGGCAAACGTTCAAGAGATTGAGAGGGTCTGGCTTGAAAGTAAGTCGAGAATAGGAGATATTTTTTCCAGCTGTTCTGTCTCGGAGTATGCTTACCTATTTACATGCAACAGGTTCGAGCTTTATGTTGTTGGAGAGGGTATAAGGGACTGTCTCCAGAGTATTGCGAGAGAACTGGAGATTGAAGAAATATCTGAAATCTATTACGGAGATGACTGCCTCACTCACCTCATGAGGGTTGCAGCAGGAATCGAGTCAATGATTGTCGGTGAAGAGCAGATTCTGGGGCAGGTGAGGCAGTGCCACAATCTATGCAGGCAAGAAGGCATGATCGGGGAAGTCCTTGATAGAGTTTTCAGCAAGGCAGTTCAGACTGGGAGGAGGGTGAGGAGGGAGACAAAGATATCGAAGGGTTCTGTGTCGATAGGTTCTGCTGCGGTTGATATTGCAGAGAGAGTTCTCGGATCGCTGAATGGGAAAAAAGTGCTTCTCGTCGGTGCTGGGGAAATGGGAACTCTTGTTGCAAAAGCAATCGCCAACCGAGACGTTGAAACGATTCTAATCGCCAACAGAACCTACTCAAGGGCAGAGGAATTGGCAAAGAGGATTGGAGGAATAGCTGTCAGGTTTGATAGACTTAAAGAGTATCTCAAGACGTGTGATGTGGTCATTTCAGCAACTTCAGCACCTCACACTGTGATTTCAAAAGATGATGTAGAGGAAGTGATGAGGGAGAGGAGCAAAAAGCTTTTGATAATAGATATTGCTCTCCCGAGAGACGTTGAGGATTCTGTTGGTAGGCTTGATGGTGTTGAGCTGCTTACAATTGATGATCTGAAGAGAGTTAGTGAGGAAAATCTGAAGAAAAGGATGGATGAAGTTATTAAAGCTGAGAAAATTATAGCAGAGGAAGTTGAACAGCTAAAGCTCCTAATGAAGGACATAAATGCTAGATCGGCAATAGCGGCGATGTATTCCTTAGCCGAGAAATACGTTGATGAGGAAATAGAGGAACTTTACTCGAAGCTTGCAGCGAAGTATGACATTGATTTAGAGGTCAGAGAGATTCTTGAAGATTTTGCCAACTCTCTTATCAAGAAATTTCTGAGGGAACCAACTGTGAGGTTAAGGGAGGCTGCAAGAAAGGAGAAAAACTATATTATCGAGTCTGTGAAATACCTTTTTGGTGATGGAAATGGCAGAATTCCCAAAATTGAGATTGAGAAGACTGAGAAAGCCAAACCTCCGTAAAATTTTCAGAGAAACACGGTTAACACCTGAAAATTTTATTGTTCCCATTTTTGTTGATGAAAATATCAAGTCTAAGAAGCCAATAGAGTCAATGCCCGGTTACTATAGAATCCCAGTTGAAGGGGCTGTGAAAGAAGTTGAGGAATGTCTTGAACTCGGTTTGGGGAACTTTATTGTCTTCGGAATACCATCTTACAAGGATGAAGTGGGCAGCTCAGCCTTTGACAGTGATGGTGTTATCCAGAAGACGCTAAGGAAACTAAAGTCTGAGTTTCCGGATGTTGTTGTTGTTACAGACGTCTGCCTTTGCGAGTATACAACACACGGTCATTGTGGTGTAGTTAAAGATGGTGAGGTGCTAAATGACGAAACTCTGCCAATTCTTGGCAAAACAGCCGTGAGCCATGCTGAGTGTGGAGCGGACATTGTTGCGCCCTCTGGTATGATGGACGGGATGGTGGCAGCGATAAGGAAGGCGCTTGATGATTCAGGCTTTACAGATATTCCGATCATGAGTTATGCCGCAAAGTATGCCTCAAGCTTCTACTCACCTTTCAGAGAGGCTGCTGAGAGTGGTTATAAGTTCGGGGATAGGAAGGGGTATCAGATGGACATCCACAACTCCGATGAGGCGATGAGGGAGATCGAGCTTGATATTAAGGAAGGGGCAGATATAATAATGGTTAAGCCTGCTCTGCCCTATCTGGATATAATAAGGAGGGCTAAGGAAAAATTTGGTTATCCGCTTGCAGCCTACAACGTAAGTGGAGAATACAGTATGGTGAAAGCAGCAATTGAGAGAGGGTGGTTGGGCGAGGATGTGGTGTATGAAATTCTTGTTTCGATAAGGAGGGCGGGTGCGGACCTTATTATAACATATCATGCCAAGGAGGTGGTGGAGAAGCTTCAGTAGACCTCGGCATCAACAACGACGTGGTAAACGCCGGGCGAGTAGTTTTTTACCTTTTTAAAGTTCAAAATCCTGCACTTTTTCCCAGCCTTGCTGCAGGCCTTCTCAACCCTTCTTATAGGCCTATCAATCACAGCCTCCGGCGTTGACTCGTGGTAGTGGATGATCCCCCTCTCCGCGATAGCTCTAATCGCGACAGGTAAAAAATCTTGGCAGTAGATGTGACCCATGATAACTCTATCCGCCACATTCTCTGGTGTGACAAACATCGAATCGCCAAGAATCGGAACAACGTTCTCAACTTCATTCAGCCTGATGTTCTCCAGCAGGTATCTGTAAGAGTCAGGGTTGATTTCTATAGCGTAAATTCTCTTGGCTCTGGAGTGAACGGCGATGGGAATTGCAAAGTAGCCTATCCCCGCGAACATGTCAACAATGACTTCTCCATCATCAACGAGCCTCGCAACTCTCAACCTTTCCGCCTGATTTCCGAGGCTGAACATAACTTTGGTTATATCAAACTTAAATTTGCATCCGTTCTCCTTGTGAATAGTCTCGCTACCTTCACCCGCGATTAGTTCAACTCTTGGTTTCCTCAGCATCCCTTCTCTACCGTAATCGCACCAAACAGCCTTACATCTCGGGTTCAACTTTAGAAGAGCATTCCCTATTTCCTTTGCATATTTTTTAGCTCTATCATTCAGCTTTACCATTATGATGTCTCCTATGATCTTGTAGCCGCTTGGAGTTACTTCATCTGGCACTCTACCCTTTAGTAATCGTTTCAAACTCTTCCTTTGGGTGAACACGGGATCAGATTGTTCTACAATCTCAAATTCTTCAAAAAGGTGCTCAAAGCCATCAGCCACCGGTATCTCCACAAAATCTTCCCTTGAAACAATCAACCTACCCTTATCCTTTGCCCCAATCCTTTCAGCAAATCTCCTGACCTCTTCTGCTCTCTCTTTGGGAACGCGGACAGCTTTCATAAATCTTTGAGGAATGAATAATGCTTCCCCTTATGCTCGAACACCCTCACTTCCGACCCAATTTCAACTCCGAAGGGTTTTGCTGTAACCACAACCTTCCCATCGTTGCATACAACCTCAGCCATGGTTTCGTCAACATTAACTACAACCCCACCCTGCAATTCTTCCTTTTTAACTGCAACTTTATCTCTCCCAATGTTTACAGTCTTTCCGGTGATAATGTCTACACCTTTGCCGTTCTGCACGTTCTTGACTAAATACATCCTCCCATCTTTCTCGATAACGTCTCCCTCTCTATACTCCGGTATTTTCACCGAATATGTGAATCTATAAACGTCCCTACCATCAATCTTTGTATGCAGCTTTTTACTTTCTGTAATGCTTCCTCCAAGCCTCCTTGAAACGAATTTTGACAGCTTCATCCCTACGTTTCTGCTTCCCAGGTATATGTTCACACCCTCTCTTTTCCGCTCAATTTTGGATACAAATGCTTTCTCGTTCCCCTCTTCCCTCTCAAGAATCTCTCTCAGTATCTCCATCGCAACTTGTATCTCGCTTTCATCAAGTTCTCTGTTCTCCGCCCTGATCTGAACTATTGATTCGTAGTAACCACCACTTTCCTTGCTGCATCGCGGACAGCTAAGCTTTTTTATGCTGAAATTTAGCTGCTCCGTAACACTCACTTCGTCGCCAGCGATTTTACCAACGAATGTTACAAGATTGGAGTTCAAATCAAGCAGAACATCTTTAACTTCAAATTCCTCCGACACAAAGGAGTTTTTCAGCATAGTGTCCTCAAAAACCTCCCTGAAATCCTTGGAGACCCATTTGTTTCCATGTTTGATCGAACCACATCTGCTACAAACCACTATTTCAAATTTGTCAATTCTGACAACCTTTTCTCTTTCAGCTATGCACTTACCACAAAGATGTCCCTGTTTTATCTCTCTCCCACAGACTATGCATTTCACATATATGAGTCTGAGAAACACCTTATAAAAGAAAACCGAAAAATTTATATTCAGCTAACCTAACTATAGGTTAGGTAAGGAAAGTTAGGGAGAGAGAGTTAGGGTGGATAGGAGGTGATGTGGGATGTTCGTTGACCCGTTTGAGGAGTTTAGAAGGATGCAGGAGAGGTTTAACAGGCTTTTAGAGGATTTTAGCAGATTTCCGGAGTTCAAAGAGTATTTAAAAGAGTACAGGATGGGGATGCCCGTTGACGTCATTGATGAGGGTGACAACATCAAGGTCATAGCTGACATTCCCGGATTCAACAAGGAGGACATTGAAATATACTTTGAGAACGGTGATATTGTCATAAAGGCTGAGAGAAAAGAAGAGGTTGAAGAGAAAAAGAGGGACTACATTAGAAAGGAGAGGAGAATGGGCAGGTTCTACAGGAGAATTTCGCTCCCAGCAGACATTAACAAGGATGAAGTGAAGGCAAAATACAACAATGGTGTTCTTGAGATAACCATACCGAGGACTAAGAAGGAGAGGAAGGTTGTTCCGGTTGAGTAATATTTTTCTTTTTTTGGTCTCTATTTTTCGTTGGAAAGTTGCCGAAATTTAAATGCAAAGAGAAAAAAGAGTTAGACAATATCGAAAATATTCCCACTTTCATCTGCCACGAGAAAAAAGGCAGAATATACAATGCGTGGTATAGCCCAAAGAAAAAAGGATTGGCATTACAAAAAGTCTTTTTTGATATCCTATCGGAGGAAGAAAGAAAAGCCGTATTTTACCACGAAATTGAACATTCAAATATAAAGTTTTGGGATGTAATGTCACGATTTACTTGTTCTTTGTGGCTTGCATCAGCATCTGGAATATTGACGATGTTATTTTAGTTTGGTTATCGAATTATGGATGGTTGAGTAAAATAGTCCTCTCCGTAGCTTTTCTTGCATTCCTACCAATGTATGCTTAGCGTTTATAATTCCAAGCTGGGTGAACGAGCATGGGGCAGATTTATATGCTGTAAAAGTCGTGGGATTTAAGCCATTAACCCGACACTAATAAAACTCCATGTTTATAGCACTCTGAGAGGTTGTGAAAGTGCTATTTCCGGGTATAAGTTTTCCCGATTCGTTTGAATTTGACAAGCTCTCATATTTTACAATTTTGAAAGCTATAACCAGGAGAGTGTTAGTTATATATGAATCCTCAAACTGTTTTAAATCAGCCTTTACCTGAAACTCATCCATCTTTGAGGTTGAGGATAGAGAGAATTACTAGGCTTTCACAACAAATAAGCTCTTAAAATTTGGTTGCAGTGGCGCAATGTTCTAAAACTTTAGCTCACCAAACCCTCTAAGACCATCCAATTACGCACAACCCACAACAAGGAGAATAAATGGGCTCGGCCGGATTCGAACCGGCGATCTCCGCCTTGTAAGGGCGACGAGTGGGTTGGAGAACAGTCCTTTAGCGATATAACAGAATTACAACAAATATCTAATGAAAATACAGTAAGTCTGAAGGAAAGTCAAGAAAAGAAGTCGAAAGGCGGCAGTCTCATGGATCTGGAACTAACGTTCACGAAAGAGGAGCTTGAAGCTTATACCAAGCAGAGATTGAAGGGAGTTGCAAAGAAAACTCAAGATTGGATCAAAAGGGCAAGCCAAACACTGTGGGAGCAAACTAAGGGAGTTATCAGCTACGAAACAATGAGCAATCTGAGAGAATACACTTTAAACAAGTGGAAATCTGAGGATTCATGGGGGAAAGTTCTGAACTTTGCAAAGAGCTTTCTGGAGCATCTTGCAAAGCTGAGATTAGATAGCCGATACCTCAACTTCAGCATATTCCTCGATAAGCCTAAAGCCCGCAAGGAAGAAAAGATGGTTACTGATAGGGTTATCACGGAAAAGGATGTTCAGAACGTTATCAAGTTTTTCGTTAAGAAGTGGAAAGCTGGAAAGATGGATAGAGAAACAGCTCTTGCCAATGTTGTAATGGTGATTTTTGGAGCATATTCAGGGCAAAGACCACATACTCTTAAAAGGCTGAGAACTGAGCAATTCGAGAAGGCTTTAAACTCTAAACCACCCGTTCTGATTGTTGAAGCATCTCAGGATAAGATCAGAATGAAGCATTACGTTCCCTTACATCCAGATACTATTCCATTCATTAAGGAGCTGTTGAAGATCAGGAAAAAGCAAGGTAAGGAAAGGATGTTTGAATACGGCAGCATGGAAAATCAGCTTAAAAGAGGAAAGATCGAACTTGAACATTCTGATCTAATTGATAATCCAAAAGAACGGCATTTCGTGATTGGAGATCTCAGGAAGTTTGCAGAGCAGATGGCAGATAAGATCAAGTGGGATGTGAGCAACAAGAATTACATTCTAACCCATGCAGTATCATCAATAGATTGGAAGCGATATAAGCATCCTCTCCCAGAATTTGTTTACAAGATTTACATGGAGAGCTGGAAGAATGTTCATTTAGTTCCAAAAGAGGCTTATGAGCTTCTGAGGGCTAAAAAATAGGGTTAAAAATTTTTAACTTATTGAGCTGGATTGAAAACCATCTCATACTGGATTGTTATGCTCCCCCCAGCCTGAACCGTAACGGGGGTAAAGGTATCTCTCGCAATTAGCATATAATATGTGTTGTTTCCTGTATCTTTGAAAGAGATTATAACTCCGATCTCCGAACAAACTTGCTCAGTTTCAAAGCTAAAGGTTGCAGTAAAGACTATTTTAATTTCACCAGTTGAATCATCCACGATTAGCTGAGGAGCGTTAGCCGCAACTCTCGTTATTTCTGCACCAAGTTTGTAATCATCAATTGATGGTGGAGAGGTAGAGCTGCCTATTGCAACCTTCCAGAGGTTGCCCCAATCGAGATGGATGGGTGCAGCTCTATTAATGAGATCTGTTCCTCCTGAATATCCCCCCAAATATCTTGCCGTTCCATTCTCATCCAACACCATATATGAAGTTCCTGCTGATGCATCTCTTGTAAAACCCAACTTAAGGATTGCAGCCAGCCACATTGCCCAATTTTTCGTGAACAGATCATTATCTTTCTTGATCACATCAACTATCTCTCCATTTGGATCTCTTACCTCCAGCTTATATCTCAAATTCCCCATCTTCATCCCTCCTTACGTTGCAGGATTGAAAACCCATTCATACTGAATCGTAACACTCCCCCCAGCAGAAACCGTAACAGGCTCAAAGGTATCTCTCGCAACCAGAATGTTAAATCCATTGTTGTTTTTATCTCTCGCATAGAAGAAAACTCCGATTTCCGAAACAGTCTGTTCCTGATCAAAGCTGAACGTTGCAGAGAATATTATTTTAAGCTCCCCAGTAGATGGATCAGCCACGACTTGAGGCATGTTTGCCTGAACTCTTGCAACTTCAGCACCGAGAGCGATATCATTTACTGTTGGAGCAGAAGTTGAGCTTCCTATTGCAACTCTGAACTGATTGCCCCAATCACAATGAATCGGTGATGCTCTGTTTACGTAATCACTGTTGGAGCTGTAATTTCCAAGAGTTCTTGCCGTTCCATTCTCATCTATCGCTGTGTAAGTAGTGGCAGAATCCTTTGTAAAGCCCAATTTAAAGATCGCTGCCAGCCATGCTCCAAAATTAGCTGTAAACATATCATTATCCTTCTCTCTAACCCCAACAACTTCTCCATCCGCATTCTTAACTACCAACTTATACCTCAAATTCCCCATTCCTCAACTCACCTCCTTATTGAACCTGCATATTAGAACCAGATTTCAGAACCACAACAACAGGATCGACCTTATATGCTGCAGTTTTTGCTGAAGCTGGAACTTTAACTGGAGTAACAACCTTTGCAACGATTTTACTGCCAGAGGATATTGTTTCGAACTTATCTTCTACAACTGGAGCTTCGAAAGGTGTTGCCCCCTGCATATCGAGTATAGTTAGTTTCAAAACGCATTCGTGCCTGTAAACTGGTGGAGTTTTAACTACGACCTTAGTTTTAGCATTGCTGGGAATCCCAACTGGCAGGCCGTATATCACTTTCTGATCTGCAACAGCAGTAAGCCCCTGCGGAGGAGTAAGGCTTTCTGGCATTATCTCACCTCAAAGAACCTGATAAACAGGCATTTTATTGTTTCAAACTGAGAATCATCGAAATCTGCCATGAGGTTGATGGCATCATTTGGTTTCACTGGGATGTCAAACACGTAACAACAGTTTTCTTTGAGATCCAAACCCTGATTTAGGTAAGCTCCTCTACCGTTTATTACAACAATGAGCTTGGTTGGTTGATTGAAGGCAACAAAAACCCTCAACAAGCAATCAGTTTGCATGCTCAAGTTTCTCTGAAAGATTGGCTTTAGCCTTTCAACTTCAAAATCATCAAAGCTTTCGAGGACGTATTCAAGATCCTCTTTACTTAAGGCTCTCGTCATTGTTTCGTTCAGAATCCCTCTCAAAAGCTCCTTCTCCTCAATTATCTCCTGAATTAGAAACCTAATCAACTCTTCATTTGCCATTCTTCTCCCTCCTCTTTCCTTTAAACAATTCATACATTATCATAAGAGCAAGCAGGATGAGCAGCAAGAGATTCAGCTTTTGCTGTTTCTCAAGCTCCTCCCTTGTTTTTTTCAGTAGTTCAGGGCAAGATTCCTCAGTTGGAACTTCAGCCTCTTCCCCCAATAATGCTGCAGCAGCCTTAACCGCAATCATAGCTTC
>DAVR01000037.1 GCA_002507545.1 Archaeoglobus sp. UBA230
CCGAGATTTGAACTCGGGTCACGGCGTCCCGAACGCCGCAGGATCACCAGGCTACCCCACGGCCCCATGGAACCGGGATAACTCCTTAAGTACGGATTTATGAGTTATGAACATTCTCCTGCAGCAATATCTTTCAATTCCAAGCTCATCCAGTGCCTCCTTAGAACTTTTACCCTCCTTTAGCTTTTTCTGGTATTCCTCGTAGAGATGACCTATAACTGAACCGCATGAAAAACATCTGATGGGGAAGTCGCTTGCGCTCTCCTCTCTTGGCACATCCATCGGTATTCACCTATATGAGGTCTGCCTCCTCGCTCTTGCTCCTCTGCCTCCCTGTATCTTTGGAAGCTTTCTTCTGACATCGTTAACCAGAAGCATCCTGTCATACTCAAGAAACGCCTTTCTGAGTTCTTCGTCACCGCTGAACTCAAGCAAAGCTCTTGCTATTGCGGTTCTTGCAGCTTCAGCCTGAGCCATGAAACCACCTCCCCATGTCGTTACATCAATGTCAACTTTCTTTGCCAAGTCTTTGGCTATTATCAGCGGTTCCATGATCTTCATTCTGGCGAGTTCCGGTTCGTGAATTTCAACGGGAACCTTGTTGATTCTCACTCTGCCGACTCCGGGCCTTATCACTGCTCTTGCAGTTGCAGTCTTTCTCTTACCACTCGTAACAACAATTTTCATTTCAGACACCTCTGAAACCAAGATATCTGCTTACCTCTGCAAGAGTAACATACTTGTCTGTTTTTGAAACTTTCTCCAGTATAGCATCTTCAATCCTCTCGAAATTCTTATCTTTAAGCTCTTCGGGCACGCCCATAAATACACGGAGATTTCTGTAAGCTTCTCTTCCACGAGAGCTCTTCCAGGGGAGCATTCCTCTGACAGTTCTCTTGAAAATCTTTTCAGGGTGTCTTGGGAAGTATGGCCCCTTTTCCTTGCTTCCTCTATCGTACCTCTCCTTGTATCTCTCGAAAACCATGTACTTCTCTCCTGTAATCACAACCTTCTCAGCATTCACAACGACAATTTTCTCGCCGTTAAGCAATCTCTTTGCAATTTTGCTTGAAAGCCTTCCGAGAATATGTCCGGAAGCGTCAATAACTGTAAACTCATCGCCAAGAGTTCTTATAACCCTGCTCACATTTACCGCCACAGCATCACCTCACGCCATTATTCTAACTCCGCTCCCCTTCGGATTCTCTCTAAGAAGTTCGTCTATCCTCATGCACGTTCCTCCAGCCTCTGTAATCTTTCTCTTTGCCGTTTCCGAGAAGCTTAATGCTGCAACCTTGACTGGCTTTGTTATGCTACCGCTACCAAGAACCTTCCCCGGCACAACAACGTACTCATCTGCCTTAGCATACTTTTCAATCTTGGAAACGTTGACCTCCGCATGCAGCCTTCTCGGCTTCGCTAACCTCTCTGCTACATCTTTCCAGATTGCAGCACCATTCTTTGCTGACTCACTCAGCAGGACATCAATGAGAGTAACAAGATTTGGATTCGATTTTCTCCTCTGCAACTTTCTGATCTTGCTCATACCCTTTACACCTCAACGTAGTTCTGACCGTTACATCACTGAATTTAAATCTTTGCCGCATGTTAATTCTTTAATGTTCTTCCCCCCTGAGAAGGGCTAAAAATCCTTTCGAAAAGTAGATGTTATGCAGATTGGTGTGATTGGTGCCGGGCAATGTGATGAAGAAACTTACAAAATAGCCTATCGAGTCGGTCAGCTTATTGCAGAGAAAGGTCACATTCTGGTCAATGGTGGTTTGGGGGGAGTGATGGAAGCCAGTGCCAGAGGTGCAAAAAGCAGAAATGGCATAGTTGTCGCAATACTCCCACGAGGAAAAGAAATTGGCAACAAATTCTCGGATATAAGAATTGCGACAGACATGGGACATGCAAGGAACATTATAATCGTCCACTCGTCGGACGCTTTGATATCCGTTGGAGGTGGTTACGGCACGATTTCAGAAATTGCGATAGCGCTTAAAGAAGGGAAAAGAGTTGCATCCATCAGGCCTCCAGTGATTATAGAAGGTATGAAGGTCTTTGAAACTCCTGAAGAAGCAGTCAATTACTGTATTTCCTCCTCAGTCAAATAGCAGCTTGGATCCTCTCCCCACAGATCACCATAACGGTAAGCTCTAACTCTAAAACCTCCACAGAGTGTCTTGAATCTGCATCTGCCACACTTGCCCCTCAAGTATTCTATCTTGTTCCGCAGTTTCCTTAGGAGTTCATCATCTCTCATCCAGATTTCTTCAAAATCCTTCTCAAGAACATTGCCAACTGTGTAATCCCACCAGAACTGGTTAGGGTGCACGTCACCTCTGTGGTCTATACAGGCAAGTCTTGTTCCGCTACTGTCTCCTCCTCTGTACTTCAAAAACTCTAGAACCATTTCTGCTCTATCTTCATTCATCTGCTTCAGCCTTAGGTAGGTGTAGATACCATCTGCAGGGTTATCAACAGTCATAATCTCCATTCCCTCAACAACCGCTTCAGTAATCAGGTCATCAATTAACTTTCTTCTTTCAGAGTTGTTTATGTCATCCTCAAAATCAGCCCTTCCCGATGGAACGAGATGGTAAAGGCAAAATCTTGGAATCCCGTTCTCTCTTGCAAGTTTTATCAGTGGAAGAACCTCGTTATAGTTGTGTCTTGTTACCGTAAATCTTATGCCTGACAGAACAACTTCGCTGGCTATTAGAAGTCCCTTGAAAGCTTTTTCAAAGGCACCATTGACCCCTCTGAACCTGTCGTTTATTCCTTTAAGACCGTCAAGGCTCACTCCAACATATTCAAAAACCTCGAGATTTTCAGCAACGTCTTTGTCAATGAGCGTTCCATTTGTAGATAGAACAGTCCGTATCTTCTTCTTTTTCGCATACTCTGCAATATCAAATATGTCGGCTCTTAGCAAAGGCTCACCACCGCTGAAGAGTATCAACGGCACTTTAAAGTTAGAAAGCTTGTCAATTACCTCAAAGCACTGCTCGGTTGTTAGTTCGTAGGATTCGCTTCCAGCGGAGGCGTAGCAGTGCAAACATTTGAGGTTGCATCTGTTGGTCAGATTCCAGACTACGATTGGATGGAAGGAGGAAGCAAACTTTTTCAGGCTTTCTGGAATAAAGCTCGAGTCTCCTTCGTAAGTTAGATGCCTCGATACAGTCGCTTCACCTGATATCAACTTGCTGAGACTGATCACTCTTGTGACTTATTCCGGCTTTAGAAAAAGTTTGTGGGGAAAAGGATTAAAATCAGGTTTATCAAGTTAACTTGAGCCGGGGTTGCAGAGCCAGGCCACTGCGGGAGACTCGAGATCTCCTGCCCATTCGGGCGCGTGGGTTCGAATCCCACCCCCGGCGTCTTCAACTTATCTCTAACTCTTTATAATATCTGAACTCAGCTCAACTTTGGGAAAACTTTCTCCTCAAATATGGCCTCGTCTTCAGTCGGTAATACCATCTCCCGTGGAGGTTCTGATACCACCACACGAGGCGAAGCTGAATTGGAAGCTTAGGAATCCAGAAGCCCCTCGGAATGCTCTCGACTGGTTTTCTTCTTTCAAAGATAACATCAGCCATTACAAACCCTTCACCATCCTCCCTGCTCATCCTCTCCAGAACTCTTCCCTCAGCATCAACAATCATCGTCTCGCCGAGATAGTAGGACTTGAAGGGAAAACCTGGCAGCAGCGGCATTCCTCCCTCAAACTCACCAGCATGTGCTGCATGTATAACAGGCACACCGAGCAACCTCGCAAACCTAACGGGAGTTTCCCTCATTATTTCGAGATTTGTGTCGTGCAGCTTATCTGGAAACCCCGGAAGTCTTTTCTCCGGCAGCGTCCACCATGCTGAACCTCCAATTACAGCTTCAACTCTCCCTAGCATTCTTTTTGCGGTTCTCGTCCTAATGAACTCCCAGCACAGAGCTACGCCAACTTTTCCGAGGGGCGTGTCGAGAATGCCATCATCACTCCCGCCTATGTAGTAGCAGTTTTCCCACATCGTCGGCTGATCTTTGTCGTGCAGAAAGACGGAACCATCGGGAAACGCAAGAATGAAGGTGTTGTAGGCATCTCCATCACGGTAGGCTATGAAGGATCCTCCAACCACACCGCTGTGTTCTGCTGCAAGGTCTTTCAGCAGCTTGGCAGGTTCACCGTCTATAGGCTGAGGAACATCGAGCAGCTTGGGGCTGAATGCAACCGGGGAGGTGAAGAATTCGGGGAGAATGACTATTTCAGCCCCTTCTTTAAATGCCCTGCGTGCAAGATTTTTTGCCCTCTTCATGTTTTCTTGAACATTTCCCAGTTCAGCCCTCATCTGAACAGCCGCAACTCTAACATTCATGTTAATCCCTGCAAAACATATGGTCAATAGTATATATCATTCACTTTTTGAGCAAAAAGGGGTCTTAGTTTTAGTTGTAGTGTTGGGCGAGTGTAAGGAGATGACTGACAGTAGAAGTTTTTGTGGTAGAAGAAGTTCCCTTGGAGGAACGTTAATAGAATTGAACAAAAAATTTAAGTATAATCGAGGCTATCAACTATTGTGATAACAGTTTATCGAGATTTTGAAAAGTTATGAAAATTTAAAGAAGACTGTATTCTTCTGCCCCGACACTAACATCCTCTACCACCGCTTTATGACGAACTTGGGGATTGATTTGAGAAGTGTTTTACTCGTTAACGTTGTCAGAGACGAGATTGAAGCTTCGCTCAACTTCAAGTACTCTCCCAGCCAAATAGCCGAACTGAAAAAAGATGCCAAATACCAGTCATTCCTGCTCGATGAGTTCATCAACAGGAGGATGAAGAGGTCGAGACTCGCCTGCATTGCCCTGACAGAATACAGAGAGCTCAGAAGGTACGCTGTGGAGATAGAGGGTGTTGAGAGCTCAACAAACGATAAAGAGCAGAATGATTTAACGATCGTCAAAACCCTCAGAAGGTTCGAAAGAGAAAGAGCGGCTTTACCAGTAATGCTCACAGCCGACAGACAGATGGCAGACTTGTGTGAAGCTGAGGGGATAGAATACTTCCACTTCTCCATCCCACATGCCGTGAAGGCTGATTTCTGCGACCATTCTGGGATGATTAAACTGATATATAGCCTTGCAATGGTTTTCGGCGTTGTCAGACTGAACAGCGTTGTTGTATTTGGTGAATTCAAGGGAAAGAAAAAGATTGAAGAGCTGAAACTGAGATTTCTCGATAACGAATTCTGGAAAAGCTTCGAAAAACACCTGCGAATCTGCAGGAGGCTGATGGAACTTGGTATCAAGCAGTAAGTTCAGGTTCTCAGCCAAGAGACTTCAGCGGATTCGTGATAGGGTGAGAGAAATCAGTTTTTTCGATGTAGAGGGAGGCTGGCAGAAGTCCCCTGTAAGTCCGATGGAGGTTGCCAAGCTTTTTAAGAGAATAAGAGTTAAAGATGGGTTTGAACTGATAGCTTACGTTTTCAGAAGTAGTGTAGGTGGAAACGGAATTGTGTGGGCAGTTCCAGAAGGCTATTTTCCAGATGTCAGCGAGTGTGAGAGGCTCGGTGATCTGATGAGGACACCTAAACCCAGATGTGCCATTTCACCACATCACGTGGTTGAGGTGGACGGGTCTCCAGGATCTTACATTCAGAAATCAATTTTTATCAGAGAAATTGAGGAGTTCGGGGCTTTCTGGCATGGTTTAAGCTGGAGCCTGCATGAGATAATAGATAGCAAACCCAAAGGATTTAAGTGGTATGAGGATGTGGAGGACTTAAGTCCAAAGGTTGTGATGGGCGAAAAGGTTACAGTTGAGTTCTTTACCCTAAGCGAGTTCATCGGAGAAGCTGTTTACAGGCATGAGGATGTTTATGAGGGGGAGATGTTAGAGAGCAGCAGGAGAGTGATTGCAAGTGGAGGGATGGGGTATGTACTCTAAGATAAGGGCCGTAATCTTCGATCTGGATAACACTCTTGTTGATTTTGTTGAGGCCAAAATAAAGGCTTGCAAGGCAGTGATTAACAGAATCGGTTGCGGAGATGCAAACGAACTCCTGAACTACTTCCTCAGGTGGAGACACGGCTTTGAGAGCCACGAGAACATTGCCGATTATCTGAAGGATAAGGGTGTTTACAGCGATGAACTTTACAAAGAATGCTGTGAAATTTACGATAATGTTAAGCTGGAAAACATAACACTGTATCCAGGGATCAAAAATGTTCTCAGCAATTTAAAGCAAAGAGGGATAAAGCTGGCAGTCGTAACGGATGCCGAGAACGGTCATGCTATCTCGAGACTACAAAAAACCGATCTACTGAAGTACTTTGACGTCATAGTCTCTGCTGACATGACGGGGAAAAGAAAACCCGAGCCCGACTCCTTACTTTTAGCCCTCAAAAAGCTTGGAGTCGAGGCTGAAGAAGCTGCTATTGTTGGAGATAGCCTTCGCAGAGACATTGAGGCCGGAAAAAAGCTTGGAATGCTAACCGTGTATGCTGCATACGGAGACAGGAACTTCTTTGAGAGAGTAGGGTGTAAAGCCAACTTTGTTGCGAGAAGCCCCGAGGATATTTTGAAAGTTTTATTCTTTGAGTAATTCTTGATATGCTCAAAGCGGGCACTGACGACCTCGTTTAAAGGATGGACTTGGGAGGTATAATTTATCCCACTTTTAATAGTAAATCACCCAACTTGACCCACATACAAAAACATCTTTATAAAATCTTCTCACTGTTTTTTCCGTGATATGGGTGTATCCTCCTCTTGGCATGCTAATTCTGACCATGCTTGGTGGGATTTACACCTTCAGCCTTTTCTACGCTCCTATTCAGGATTACTATTCAATAAAGGACGTAGCCCCTTTAACTCTTGCCTTCTCTCTCATAACGCTTACATACTCAGTTTTTATAGTTCCTGCAGGGGTATTTTACGACAGAGTTGGGCCGAGGTTACCACTCCTACTTGGTGCGCTCGTGATTTTCCTTGGCTACACCTTAGCTTCGCAGATGAGATACTTTGACTGGAACACTGGTAAAATCCTATACTACACTGGACTTGGTGTTGCAGTAGGGTTGGGTATAGCGCTCGTTGATGCAGTTCCACGCCCGTTGGTTTCAAAATGGTTCCCAGACAAAACGGGAACGGCTGTTGGGATAGTGGCGGTTGGTTTTGGAATTGGGGCTGCCGTAATGACGCCGGTAATTTCATATCTTCTTAGCATCGCATCGGTTTTCGATACATTTGTTTACGTTGGAGTCATATACCTTATTGTTATCCTTCTCTGTACAATTCCAATGAGAGATCCAAGGATGGAGAGAAGAGAAGAAGAAGTTTCACTGAATCTTTCTGAAACTCTGAAAGATAGGAGGTTTCAGATTTTATGGTTGGCTTTTCTTCTTTCATCCTTCTCAGGATTGATGGTCATTGGAAATGCTGCACCTATACTGAAAGAAGGAGCGAAACAGACTCCAGAACTCGTGAGTTTAATTTCGACCTTCCTCATTGTCACATCAATAGCTAACGCGTCAGGAAGGCTAATTTGGGGTTTTCTGCTCGACAAAATCGGAGTTGTTAGCTCTATGTTGGCAAATTTTGTTACTACTGCCGTTTCTGCCTTTGCACTCTCGAAAACTTTCTCAACTTACTTAGTTTTCCCTCTGGCGTCTGTGATTTACGCAAACTATGGTGGGGTGCTGGCAATATTCCCTTCTGCAACGGCAATACTCTTCGGAAAGAAGTATGCTGGAAGGATTTATGGTGCGATATTCACAGCGTGGGGATTTTCCGGGCTTATAGCTCCATATGCAGGAGGGCTGGTGAGAGACGTTTTGCAGAGCTACACTGTTGCCTTCTACTTGGCCTCCCTTTCGGCTTTACTGGCAACACTTCTAATTCTTTTAAGCAGAAGATTTTTCAGATAGAAAAATGCGAATTTCTCTGATAAGCCTGTAAAGTTCACCTGTTCTCTTAATTTTGTAGATGGTGTAGGATAAAGGAAGATTCGCAATTAAAAAGGTCATCGGAATCCAGTAGAACTCGTTTTTCAGGAAAAACAGGGTGATTGCATGAATAAGCATCACCAGATTTTCGAAAAGAAGTGGAGTTAAAAAGAGTATCACACGGCTTTTCTGAGGAACCTTGAGGTAGCTTGCGTAATCGAGTTTCATTCCAAACTCAAGTGGGTTATACTTGTAAAATCCTTCAACCCTGATTCCCGAAATTTTCGCTCCTACAATTCTTCCTGTGAGGAAAGAAAAATAGAGGACAGAGAATTCAATTAAAAAAAGAGCAATTGGTTTCGGCAACAGAGGAATTTCTCCTAAGACCAGAAAGAAGAAAATGGTGTTCGAAATGATAAGGGAGAGGACGAAAACGACAACTCCTTTAGTGTAGTCGAGAACAATCTGCTTTTTGAAAAGTTTGTCTCTTAACTCAGCAACTCTTCTCAGAACATCATCATCAATATTTTCTCCTCTTTTTAACTCCCTGACAATTCTCTGGAAGTCTCTCTTAGCATCCTCTCCCTTTTTTACTTTCTCCTCAACAACTTTTAGTGCTTTTAAAATCTCCAATTTCTTACTTGCCCCTCTTGAGAAGGTAGTCATTTCACGAGTATTTTTCTCTCTCAATCCTGAAGATGACTGTGTTTTTGGGGTCGGGACACTGAAGGTGCTCCACAGCATTTATCCAGTCATCTGAAGGTGTCTCTCTATAAGCGGCAGTTATATATGGGATCAAAGCCGAAAAGGCGTATATGCATATCTTCCCCTTTGCCAGCGGGTCATCTATCTCTATCGTATCTCCTTTCTCGTATCCAGCGTAGCACTGTCCTTTAACATCCTCAACCACAATTTTAAGTCTGTGCATACCATGTATTGGATTAATTGTTTAAAAATTTTGAGAATGAGAAAAATTATATACTTCAAGTTTCAAATGAAGAGTAGATTTGGGCATGAAGCGGGCGAAAAAGTTCAAAGACTATTTCGAGGACATAAAGCCTGTAACTGATGAGGAGCTTGAGGAGCTTCTGAATGATCCTCCCAGACAGAGGAGGGGCAAAAGGGAGTTTAAAAAAGCGAAGAAGGAACTCTACAGAGAATTTTAAATCTCAGATAAGGCCAACAAGCTCCTCAAGAGCCATTTTCTGATCCTTAGCTTTGACTATTCCACTCGCAAGTAGCACACCTTCAGCCCCAAGCTCTAAGGCCTTGACGTAGTCCTCATGTGTTGTAATTCCAGCCCCACACAAAACTCTGACTTCTGGATTTACTGATTTTGCAGCCTTTACGGAGTTCTCCACTATCTGTGGTTCTGCTTTGCTTACCGGAATACCGCTTCCGATCAGCTCCGGTGGCTCTACAGCGACAAAGTCAGGGCTCAATGCTGCTGCGGCAGCGGTCGTTGGAACATTGTTCGTGCAGACGACAGAAGTCAGTCCCACTTCTTTAAGCTTCGAAACGTTGTATTCAATATCTGCCAGTTTCAGTCTTCTTTCGGAGTGGTTAATCAGACTGCCCTTGGCTCCGTATTCTGCAATCATTTCTGCGTTTATCCTCCCAGTGTGGCTGCCAAACCCAACGGCATCTACATGCTGGGCGTAAACGTCAACGCTAACCTCTCTTGCGATTACGGGTAGATCGAGGAAGGAAACAGCGATACCTATGTAATCATCGCACCTCGAAGCCACATTCTCAGCAATCCTTGCCAGTTCTAAAGCTCTTTTTCCAAACCCCTCCTTGTAAGCTTTGAAGTTGACAATTACAACACCCATTTTTTCACCTCAGAAGTCCGTCATTATTCTGAACTGATCTGTGTCGGGTTTCATGTGTCTCATGAACTTTCTCACAGCTCCTTCAATATCCCTTGCTTTCGTCACGGCTCTACCGACTACAATGATGTCAGCCCCTCCTCTGATAACTTCTTCGACGTTCTCAGGCCTTATACCTCCAGCAACTGCAACAAGAACATTGTATTTCTCTTTGATTTTAGATGCAAGCTTCCATGGAGGCTCCGCATTCTCGCTATCAATTGCTCTGTGCAGCTCAACTACGTCAGGGATAACACCTGCCTTCTCAATCTCTCCAAGTCTCTTAACAGGGTCTTCAACATTTAACATGTCCACATAGCTCAATATCCCGGTTTTTTCTGCCTCCTTTATTCCCTTCACTATAGTGCTTACCGGAGCAAGCCCGGATATGACGACGGCATTTGCGGTAGCGTCGGCAGCCATCCTCGCCTCAAGATTGCCAACGTCAAGCGTTTTGAGGTCGAGGATGTAGAAGGCATCTGGTTTTACTTCTCTCAGCTTTAGTATCACCTCACTTCCGTATCTCTTAGCGAGCGGCGTCCCAACTTCGAAGATAATGTGGTCACTATCGGGAATCTGCTCAAGAACCTTCAGCACCTCCCCGAGATCGGGGATGTCAATTGCAATCTGCAGATAGGGCGGGTCCCACAGCTTGGTAAGCTTCCTTCCCACGAAGGGGTGGAAGCTGCGATCTTTCTCGTACAGGACAGTATCCACATCCGGAAAGCTCTGCATCGCCCTCCTTATTGCGAGCTTTGTAGCCCCGTAGTTGTAATAGTAGATTTTGTGTTTATTTTTAGCTTCGGGATGGATGAATACACTCGCCACCACTACATAATCTTCAACCTTTTCCCTCGGGATTACCCCCTCTTCAACAGCATCTGCCACAGCTTTGGCAACTGCAGCCTGAGCCGGACCAAAGATAAGTTCAGCTTGTTCCATATCTCGAACGGTAACCTTGGGAACGATTACTGCAGGAGGTTTCGTTATTAGGTTCGGTCTCAGAACGGCGAGCAGTGGTGTGTGCCCGGCTGATAGTGTTGCAAGAGCGTTTGCAAAAGCAATCCCTGCTGGACTGTCTTTTGTGCCAATTATCAGATCAACATGAGCTACCTCGAACCCCTCACCAATAAGCGCCTCCCCAACTCTAAACTCCATGCCACTAAATCGCCAGCACCGTAATAAAGTTTTTGTTTAGCTCTGTCCACCCGCTCTTGCAATGTCTCCAGCAATAATCCTTAAGGTGTCAGCGAAAGCTCCCTCCTCCTCAAACTTCTCCCCCTGAACGATCGCCTTTATAATTCTGCCCGTTCTACTATCGAAGCTCGGTTCAACATTCTGACTGCCGTAGTAGTATCGAAGGATAAGCTTTTTTAGAGTTAGAGCATCTTCAGCCATCTCCCCCCCAGCCTCTATCAATTTGTCAAAGCAGTGCATGAAATTGACAGACTGAAATCCGAAGTTTCTGTAGGCTAAAAATGCCAGACATCCTGCCTCCATGTAGAGATTTAACGCCTCCTGTAATTTACCTTCTCTCTCGGCTTTTTTCGCCTTAAAATACACAATTTTCGCTTTTAGGTCAAGCGGCAGATTTTCGATCTTTTCCAGCCTGCTTAGAACATCCTCAGCTTCTGCCTCATCCAAAAACGGAAGCATGTTCTGCAGAACTGCTGCTAAGCTGGCATCCTCTTCACACTCTTCTATAGCATCGAGAGCCATTTTTAGAAGCATTCCTGCCTCTCTTTTCCTTCCGCTTCTCTGATAGACGACCGCGAGATTGTTTAGCAGCATACCCATTACACGTGGGTTTCTGGTTGCTTTGGCAAGTTTGAAGGCTTCGATAAGGTATTTTTCCGCCCAGTCTCTTAAATCGAGCTTTGCATACATCGTTCCGAGTGCAGTCATGATTGCTAATCTCTGCTCATTTTGCCCGTCTCCAAGCAGCTTGAGAGCGTCGGTGTATGCTCTCTCCGCTTCCTCATACCTTTTCAAAATCTGATATAGATTCCCGAGATTGTAAAGACAACCCGCAACATAGGGTATAAACTGCTCATCTTCCTCAGCAAGCTTGATGTACAGATTCAAAGCTTTCAGATATGTTTCCTCTGCCCTCTGGAATTTCTGGAGGGCGTAGTATATATTACCAAGCGTCCCCAACACTCTTCCTCTATCGTGCCTCTCTAAGGACTCTACAAGTTCAGCTCCAATCTCAGCAAGCTTTTCAAGTTCTGATAAATCCTTTGCAGAGTTGAAACTCTGAATAAACTCATCAGCGTTCATCCTTCTTCCCCTTTTTGAATATTTTTTCAATTTCAGCGTCCATATATCTCCGCTTGTGTTCACTCCCGAGGGCTTTTCTGTAATCAGCCCTCAGCTGTTGGGAAGCAAGCTTTTCGAGGAGTCTCTCCTTTTCCTCGTCGTCCATAGCATTGCTTTGATTTCGGTTCATTTAAAACTTGCCCAAAGTTTTTATTACCCATTCGTCATCTCCAAAATCGTGCAGGTCAAAATCCTTGATACGACGCTAAGGGATGGCGAACAAACACCAGGTGTTTCACTGAGTGTGGAGCAGAAGATAATGGTAGCCGAAGCCCTTGACAATCTCGGGGTAGATATAATAGAAGCAGGGACGGCAATAGCTTCTGAAGGAGACTTTCAGGCGATTAAGGAGATATCTCAAGGAGGATTAAGAGCCGAAATCTGCAGCTTTGCAAGGATAAAGAAGGAAGATATTGACGCTTCTGCAGATGCTGGAGCAGACTCAATTTTCATGGTCGCCCCGTCATCGGACATCCACATCAATGCCAAGTTTCCCGGAAAGAGCAAGGAGTTTGTTATTGAGAAGAGTATTGAAGCTGTAGAGTATGCAAAGGAGAGAGGATTGATTGTTGAGTTTGGTGCTGAGGATGCTTCAAGAGCTGAGCTTGACTTTGTCATCGAACTGTTTAAAAAGGCTGAGGAGGCAAATGCCGATAGAGTTACCTTTGCCGACACTGTTGGGGTTCTCTCTCCAGAGAGAATGGAGGAGATAGTTAAAAAAATTAAAGCTGAAGTAAAGCTCCCTCTTGCTATCCACTGCCATGATGACTTTGGACTTGCGACGGCAAATACAATCTTCGGTGTTAAGGCTGGAGCGGACGAGTTTCATGGAACCATCAACGGGTTGGGTGAGAGAGCAGGAAATGCAGCCATTGAAGAGGTGGTTATTGCCTTGGAGTATCTCTATGGGATAAAAACGAATATAAAGAAGGACAGGATTTATAACACTTCAAAACTTGTGGAGAGACTTTCGAGAGTAGTGGTGCCTCCAAACAAGCCTGTTGTCGGTGAAAATGCATTCACGCATGAAAGTGGAATCCACACCTCTGCCCTTTTCAGAGACGCCACAGCCTACGAACCAATTTCACCCGAAGTTGTGGGGAGGAGAAGGGTGATAGTCCTCGGAAAACACGCTGGAAGGGCGAGTGTTGAAGCAATAATGAACGAGCTTGGTTACAAGGCTACGCCAGAGCAGATGAAGGAAATACTCGTGAGGATAAAGGAGATCGGTGATAAAGGTAAGAGGGTGACCGACGCAGATGTCAGGACGATAATTGAGACTGTACTGCAGATAAAGCGTGAGAAGAAGGTCAAGCTTGAAGACTTGGCAATCTTCAGCGGTAAGAACGTTACGCCTATGGCAAGCGTCAAGCTGAAGATTAATGGACAGGAGAGGGTAGAGGCTGCAGTTGGTCTTGGACCTGTTGATGCAGCCATAAATGCAATCAGAAAAGCAATCAAGGAATTTGCAGACATAAAATTGGTCAGTTATCGTGTTGACGCCATAACTGGAGGTACCGATGCCCTCGTTGATGTGGTTGTGCAGCTAAAGAAGGATAATAAGGTTGTGACTGCGAGAGGAGCGAGGACTGATATCATCATGGCTTCAGTGGAAGCCTTTATTGAAGGATTAAACATGCTTTTCTAATTCTATTTCTTCGTTACAGTATTTTATCAGCAGTAAGCATCGAGATGCTTGTTATAATTCCAGTGTAGGCAAAAACAAAGAGAATCTGCGACAGCTCAATATTTCCTGATAGGGCGAGATTGACGAGAGAAACTGTAGAGCTTATCAGCGGGAAGACAATTGGAAAGAGCACAACAGGTAGCAGCATCTCCCGCGATCTGGATTGAGAGAGCAGAGGAGAGAGGGCAGTAATGGCTACGGCGATGGAGGCATTGCAGGCTGTGAAGACTATAAAGGAGAGGCCAAAGTTCCCTGAAACGTCAAAAAGGGCATAACAAACAGGAAAAATGATTGACTGAACGGTAAACATCAGAATAATGTTAAAGACGATCTTACCAGCAACAATCTGCTGTGGTGTGAGTGGAGAGGCTTTCAACCCCTCGATGGTTTCCGAATCAAACTCTTTTAAGAAAGATGTGGAGTAGCCAAGAATTCCTGTTAGGAGGAATATCAGGAGGAGCAGAGAGGAAAAAATCTCCTCAGGATCGGAAATCGCGGCACTGAAGAGAAAAGCAGATGTAAGGCTGAAAAGGAGCATCAGGCTTAAGCTTGACTTTGTCCTGAATTCCAATTTTAAATCTTTTTTAGCAAGCTCAAGAACCCTCATTCAGTATCTCCACAGCTTCATTGAAGTTCCTTCCGAAGTAGACCCTTTTTCCAAATTTAAGGACAAGGAAGCAATCGCAAAACTCTGCCTCTTCCAGCATGTGGGTTGTGAAGATTATACAGCCTTTATATTTCTTCAGCATGTCAAGTATGGTGTCTCTGACAGAAATATCAAGTCCGGATGTTATCTCATCGAGCAAAAGAAGGTCAGGTGTGTTGATCAGAGCCTTTGCGAAGGCAACCCTCTGTAAGAACCCCCTCGAAAGTTCAGAAACTCTTTTGTCCAAATATCTCTCGAACTCAAGCTTCTCCGCGAGAACTCTGATGTCTGTGCTGCAGCCGTAGAGCTTGGAATAGAACTCAAGGTTCTCCCTGATGGTTAGTTCTTTATAAAGCATAGGGTTGTGGGAAGCGATGCCTATCCTTTTTCTGATTTCCGGAGAAAAAGCGGGATTTTCGCCAAAAACCTCCAGAGAACCTGTTGTAGGTCTCAAAATTCCCCCTATCAGCTTAACCAAGGTTGATTTCCCCGCTCCATTGTATCCAAGCACTGCTAACTTCTCCCTCTCAAGCTCGAAGTCCACTTTATTGATTGCATAGCCTGACCCGAATTTTTTGCTAAGATTCTTTGCCTTTACGATCATCAGTCAAGCACTCCTTTTGCACTTCTGTAATCTTCACCACTTTTTTTCAGTGCTTTTCTGAGAGAGATAGCAAGTGCCTTGAAGGCAGCCTCCATCATGTGGTGGGAATTGCTGCCCTTCACTCTCAAATAAATGTTTAGTCCAGCATTTCTGCAGAGTGTGTCAAGAAAATGCAGAAAATCCTCACTCCTCATTTCTCCATCTCTTATTTCACCATCGAAAACGAAAACGCCTCTTCCGCTGAAATCAAGCCCACAAATGGCCACGGCATCATCCATCGGAACTATTGCATCTCCAAATCTTTCGATCCCCTTTTTGCCAACTTCTCCAATCGCATTTCCAAGGCAGATGGCAACGTCTTCGATGATGTGGTGCTCGCTATCGCCCTTTGCTCTTACAACAATCCCGTATCCCGAATGCTTTGCCAATGTTTTCAGCATATGGTCGAGAAAGGGGATTGTGGTGTCAACCTCGGTCTTGTCTGCACCGAAGGTTACGGTGACTTCAGTCTCCACAGTTTTTCTGCTAAACTTTTTCATACTCCACCTTTATTGCTTCCTCAAATTTAAGCTTTTTAGTATACAGGGCTGAGCCAATTACAACTCCTGCTGCTCCAGCCCTTTTGATAAACCTGATGTCTTCAACACTCGTGATTCCGCCTGCAACGTAAACGGGATTTCTGAGACTTTTAACGATTTCTATAATCTTTTCTCTGTCTATTCCCGAAACCAAACCCTCAACATCGATGTTTGTGTAGAGGAATGAAACATTTAGATCGTCATAGAGCTTTGCGAGTTGAATCGGGGTTAGCTCAACAGTCTCCTTCCAACCCTTCACCGCCACCTTGCCCTTTTTTGAGTCTATCGCGACTGTAACCTTCCCCTCCCATTTTTCGGCAAATTTTCTCAGCTCCTCAACCCTCTTAACCGCAAGTGTCCCGAAGATAACTCTGTCAACACCCAGATTGAACAACCTTTCGGCTACATCAAAATCCCTTACTCCTCCCCCAACCTGAACCTCCGCCATCTTTGCGATTTTTGCAATAATATCCTCATGTCTCAGCCTTCCCTGAAAGGCTCCACTCAGGTCAATTACATGCAGAACTCTCGCTCCTTTTTCAACCCACCGCCTCGCAATTTCCACAGGGTCCTCAGCCTCAAAGGTCACTTCATCTTCCCTACCCTGTCTCAGTCTTACAGCCTTTCCGTCCTTAAGGTCAACAGCCGGGATTACCCTGAACATTGGGTGAAAAGAGTTGAAAAAATTTAAAAATTATTTGATGCAAACAACAGGCTGCTTCGCGTGCAGTATAACCTGCTGTGCAACACTGCCAAAAAGCAGCTTTCCTGCAGGTCTCCTTTTTCTGACGCCTATGACTATCATCGAAGCCTCCACTTCCTCAGCAAACTCTACGATATCCTCTTCGGGTTCCTTACCCCTTATAAGCAAATGTTTCTCTGCCTCAATACCTCTGCTTTCAGCAAGGCTCACGACATAGTCCAGTAACCTCTCTCCAGCCTCTATCTCCTTCTCGCTCGTCTTATCACCACCATAGAGGGAATGTATGAACATCAGCTTCTCCCCCCTGAGCTTTGCCTCCTCTACAGCAAAGTCAACTATTCTCGGAGTCCTCTCAGAATGGTCAATTGCCACAACAATTGCCATAATTAAACACCTAAGTATGCCTTTTTAATATCTTCGCTCTCCTTAATCTCATCAACACTACCGCCAAAAGCGATTTTACCCTCGTGTAGAACGTAGGCATAGTCTGAAATGTCGAGGGAGGAAAATACGTTTTGTTCTACGAGCAGTATCGTCAGCCCCTCCTCTTTCAGCTTGTATATAGTTTCAAATACTTCCTTTACGAGTTTTGGTGCTAAACCCTGACTTGGTTCATCCATGAGAATCAGATTTGGGGATGTCATTAACGCTCTGCCGATTGCCAACATCTGCTGCTCTCCTCCGCTTAGCGTTCCCGCTTTCTGTTCCTCTCTCTCTTTAAGTCGGGGGAAAAGTGTGTAAACAAGCTCCAGAGAGTCCTCAAATTTCTCCTCAGCCCTGCTCAGGTAGGCTCCCATAAGAAGGTTATCCTCGACGGTCATGTTTGGAAAAAGATGTCTACCCTCGGGAACCATTGTGATTCCCATTTCAACTTTCTTGTGTGGTGGGGTTTTGGTTACATCCTCACCAAAGTACTCGACCATCCCATTCCAAGGACTTATTATCCCAAAAATTGCTTTTAAAGTTGTACTCTTTCCTGCTCCGTTCGGACCAAGAACGGTGGTTATGCTCTTCTCCTTTACTTCCAGATCGACCCCCCAAAGAACCTGCATCTCACCATAACCGGATTCAAGTTTTGATACTTTCAGCATCAGACCACCCTCCCACCGAGGTAGACTTCAATAACTTCGGGATGATTCAGAACTTCAATAGTTGGACCTTCCAAAAGTTTTCTTCCCTGATGCATAACCACAACTCTTTCCGCAAATTTTGTTATGGCGTGCATCAAGTGTTCGACCATTGAAACTACTGCTATGTTCTCCTCCTCCTTAACTCTCTTGATCAGGTCGATTATCTTGTCTATGTCCTTTGGATTCATTCCCGCAAGCAGCTCGTCCAGCAACAGAAGTTTCGGCTTCATCGCCAGAGCTCTCGCAAGCTCCATCAATTTCTTCTCAAGAGGGGTTAGAAGTTTTGCTTCCTTGTTTCTGAGTTCGTAAATTCCGACAATCTTCAGGTATTCGTCAGCCATCTCCAAAGCCTCGTCAACTCCAGCGTGAGCCCTTCCGAACATCGCTCCAATTGCCACGTTCTCTCTTACACTGGCGGATCCAAATGGACGGGGAATTTGAAAGGTTCTGGCGAGTCCAAGTGGCGCCCTTTTATGGGGAGGCAGGTTTGTAATATCTTTACCCTCAAATATAATTTTACCCTCATCGGGAATGTACACTCCGCTAATCAAATTGTAAAGTGTAGTTTTTCCACTCCCGTTTGGGCCGACTATTCCAAGAGCCTCTCCCTCCTCAACTTCGAGATCCAGCTTGTTCACCGCAACAAGCCCACCAAACCTCTTTGTTACATTTTCGAGCTTCAGTAGCATTTTGTCACCTCACGTAATGTACTCGATAATTCCCCTTTCCTGTAATTTTTTCTTGACAAATCCCACAACTCCTTCTGGAAAGGCGACGACTATTACAAGCAGTAGAGGTGCGAATACAAGCAACTGGAAGCCCGGTAAGATTACTGAGAGATAGTACTTCAACGCACCGTATATCAGACCTCCGACAACTGGCCCGAGGAGAGTACCAGCTCCTCCGAGCATAACAATGACTATTGCTTCAACCGTGTAGTGGATGAAGAAAACGTCTTCTGGGAAGACGTAGGTAAGCTTCAGCGTCCATGCAGAAGCTCCGATCATGGCTCCGATAGTTGCACTTGTGAAGAATGCGATAAGTTTGTACTTCGTAACATTTATGCCCATAACTTTGGCAGCATCTTCATCTTCCCTAACTGCAAGCAAAGCATAACCGACCCTGCTATTAATCATGTAAACCGTAATCACTGAAGCGATGAAGATTATTATTATCAATGCCGCATCAGCCACAAATGTGGACAAATAGTTTGCAAACTCAGGTCCAAAGGTCTTACGGAGTTTTCCTGAGAGGATTATACCTTCAGAGCCGCCCCATATTTTCGCCCCTTCAATGAGGTATCTCAACCCCTCGTTAACACCGATTGTAGCGATAGCGAAATAGGCCCCTCTCAATCTCAACGCCACTCCACCAACAGCGGTGCAAAGCAGTGCTGCGAAAATTAGGGCAAGGACAAATCCGAGGGGAATTGCCCATATCCCCAAGTACGTGAAGTACCCAAGTGCAACGCCCATGCCGTAAGCACCCATTGCGAGGAAGGCAACATAGCCGAAATCAACATATCCTGTGAGACCCATGAAGTTGTTCAACGCAACACCGATTCCGATGTAAAACATTATGTACATTATCGGCTGCCACAAACCCGGTTGAGAAAGTCCTATAGCTATCAAGATAATGTAGATGGCAAACGGAATTATCAGAGATTTGAACTTAAACAAGTCACTCACCTCCGAGAAGACCTGTTGGTTTCAGTAACAAGATCAGCAGGAGTGCGGTAAAACTAACGAACCTCGTGAGACCAAAGGGCTCAACTCCCGGAATGAGACCGAGCAGAGTGTAGGAACCATTTTCGAGCAGGCCAAATATAAATCCTGCATAGAATGCACCCCATGGAGAGCCAAGGCCTCCAAGAACAGCTATGACGAACGCTTTGAGTGTGTAATCGCCTCCCATGTAAACATTAATACCGACGGGCGTGAAGAGTGTGACGAGAACTCCGCTCGTAACTGTGAGCGCAATTCCTATTGCGAAGCTTAAAGCGTAGACCATGTTGACGTTTATTCCGCAAACCATCGCCCCCTCCTTATCCTCCACCACGGCCCTTATAGCCTTTCCGAGTTTAGTTCTGCTGAACCATACGTAGAGCAATGCTGCGATTACGATACTTGAACCAAAAGCGTAGAGCTTTGTAAACGGCAGTTCTGTAAAGGGTAAGGATATACCGCCTATGTCCCAGCTATATCCCACATAATCCGGACCCCAGAAGAACTTTGAAAGCTCTTCAATGAAAACACCAATACCAAAAGTAGCAAGAAGGGTTGAAAGTTCAGGAGCATCAAGCAATCTTCTAATAATGGTCATGAAAACGACAAATCCCATCGCAAGACCGACAATAACCGCCACTACTATGGAAGCAAGTGGCGGTATGGAGTAGAGAGTGAACATCCAGAAGGCGGTAAATGCACCAACCATTATGAAGGCTCCGTGGCCCACATTAACAACTCTTAAAACACCAAATATGAGGCTTAAACCCATTGTCGCGAGCCCGTAAACACCACCAAGCAGTAAACCGTAAATGATATTGGCTGCAAGCTGCTCTGCAATCATTCATTCACCTCAAAAATTTAAAAATTAAAAATTTTAACTTCCACAAGTCTTGCCCTCCGCCTTCTCATCCCACGTGGGCATTGGATAGCAAGGTTTGGCATTCGCAGCACTTTCTGGCCATACAATCTTCTTCTCTTCGTTCTGCCACTGTATTATGACCATGTCGTGTCCAACCTGCTTCCCTGTTTCGGGGTCAATGCTCCACATTCCGTACACACACATGAACTCTAAGTCATTCATAGCCTCTCTCACTCTATCAACATCCGTGCTCTGAGCCTTTTCGATGGCTTTTGCATAACTTAACACTGCTGCGGCAGCCTCAGCAACATGGTAGCTCGGCTCAGCATCTTCTCCCGCAAGATCCTTGAACATTTTGATGAACTCTTCCTGTGTTGGTCCGTACCATTCTACTCCAAGCTTTTCTGCGACTTCTGGACTGTATTTGACTCCAGTTTCCCACTGGGCTGGTGCAGATATGCCCTCTGCCTTTGTACCCAGAGCCTCGTAGAATGCAGGTAATGATGGTGCAACAAGGATTGATATCGCCTTGATGTTTATGTTAAGTTCCGCAAGCTGCTGAGCGAGCAACTGTCCATCGGCGAAGTGTCCACCACCAATCAATACATCAGGATTCGCTGCTTTGAGTTCGTTAAGTATGGGTGAGAGATCGGTAGTACCCGCAGGGTAGGTTTTTTCGTAAACTATCTCGAATCCAAGTTTCTCAGCGTATTCCTTGGCTGCCTGATGGACTGCTCTTGAGAATTCTTTGTCCTCGTAAACCAAAGCCAATCTTTTTGCATCTGGATCTAAGGTCTTCACCATGTCAAGGAATCCTGTCTGGTATTTACTTGCCGGACTTAGAGTCTGGACAACATAATAGTAACCCTGTTCGAAGATGTAATCACTTGCACCACCATGGCTGTTCATCAAAACACCGTATTTTTCCGCAATTGGTGCTGCTGCCATTGTCAATCCGGAGCTGTATGGTGCCAAGATGAACTTGACTTTGTCCACAGTGGCGAGCCTCTCTATGAGACTTTGGACGGACTCTTTCTTCGATTCATCGTCGTAGTATTTGATTTCAACTTTGTAAACCTTGTTTCCTACCTTGATACCTCCATTCTCGTTTATCCACTGAGCGGCCACCTGCATACCCCACAGAGACATCTGACCTTCTTTGGCGAATTTACCTGACAGGCTTATTGGTGCTCCAAAATATAGCGTTTCTTCCTTAGGTCCAGTAGGCGTTGCTGCGGGTGTTGTTGTGGTTGGCTTCTCCTCTGGTTGTTGTGCACATCCTGCGAAGAACAAAACAAATCCAACGAGTACTAATACGAAAACTTTCTTCCGCATCCCTTCTCACCTCACAGTTTTCACCCTTAAAAAAATTACATTTTAAAAAATTTTTCATTTTTAATCACACCACTCCTTCACTTTTCAGTCCTTCAATTTCCTCGATGTCGTATCCAATAGACTTTAGTACCTCTTCGGTATGCTCTCCAAGTTTCGGCGGTCTTTTAACCTCTATTTCGAATCCTGAAAATTTAACAGGATTGTTAAAGAGCTTTATTTTTCCCAAACCGGGGTAATCTACATCAACAACCGTTTTTCTGTACTTCGTCTGAGGATGTTCTATTACCTCTCTAATGGTGTTCACAGCTCCGCTTGGCACTCCGGCTTTGAGTAAAATTTCAACCCATTCATCTCTTGTTTTCCCTTTCAGCTTTTCAACTATTATTCTCTCAAGTTCTTCTCTGTTTTTCAATCTGTCCCTGTTTGTCGCAAAACGTGGGTCATCAATTAGTTTTTCAAGCCCTACAGCCTTACAGAACTCCCTCCAGTGCCACTCAGTTGCAACAACTATGTTGACGAGCTTGCCATCCCCAGCCGGGTAGGGCTCGTAGGGTGTGGCCAAGAAATATTTAGTTCCCATTCTCAACTCTTCGTCTTTCATTCCCTCTACGATGGCCATGTTCATCAGGTTTAGCATCATGGTAACTGCACAGTCGAAGAGGGAGATGTCAATCTCCATTCCTTCTCCCGTCTTCTCCCTCCTAAGCAGTGCTGCAAGGACTGCATACACACCATACATTGATGCGAGTAAATCGGTTATTGGTATATTGATTTTACATGGCGTATCCCTCGTCCCAGTATAGCTGATTATACCTGCCTCACCCTGAATGAGCTGGTCAAAGGCTGGTCTATCCCTGTAAGGACCATCCTGTCCGAATCCTGATACGTGACAGTAAACTATGTCTGGATTGATCTTCTTTACAGCCTCATAATCTACTCCAAGCTTCTTAACAACTCCCGGAACAAAATTTTCGATGATAACGTCAGCCTTTTCTGCAAGTTTGAAGAAAATCTCCTTTCCCTTTTCGTGCTTCAAGTCGAGGGTCATTGACTTCTTGTTCCTGTTTACGACGCCAAAGTAAAAGCTGAGATCTGCCTTTATGGGAATCCAGTGCCTTGCCAAGTCACCGACTTTTGGTCTTTCGATGTGTATAACCTCCGCCCCAAGATCCGCCAACAGCGTGCCGATATAAGGTCCAGCTACCGCCTGTCCCAGCTCAATGACGAGCATCTCGTCAAAAGGGGGAAAATCCAATGCGATCACCCTACAGTTCTCTCCTAAACGCCTGATACCCAGTAATCGCCCTACCTAAGATCAGCGTGTGGATGTCATCTGTCCCCTCGTAAGTATATACCGACTCAATGTTCGCCATGTGCCTTATCGGAGAGTAGTCCAAGCTTACCCCATTCGCCCCCAGCAGCTCCCTCGCAGTCCTCGCACAGTATCTCGCCACCCTCACATTGTTCTTCTTCGCTAAGGATATCTGCTCTGTCGTGGCCTTGCCCTCGTCCATCAGCCTTGCAAGCCTCCATGCGAGTAGCTGCCCCTTGGTGATCTCAATCAGCATCTTGACGAGCTTCTCCTGCACGAGCTGGAACGAAGCCAAAGGAGCCCCGAACTGCTTCCTCTCCTTTGTGTAATTCAATGCCGTCTCATAGCAATCCATAGCAGCCCCGATAGCCCCCCAGGAAATCCCGAACCTTGCCTGATTCAGACAGCTCAGAGGAGCTCTCAGCCCCCTTGCCCCTGGCAGTCTGTTCTCCTCACTAACTCTGCAGTTCACAAGGCCGAGCTCACCAACACTTCCAGCCCTCATAGAACCCTTCTTTGTCAGGGCACTCTGCTGAAAGCCCTTCGTGCCCTTCTCCACAATAAACCCCTTGATCTTGCCATCCTCCACATCCCTCGCCCACACTACAGCTATGTCCGCCATATCAGCCTCGCTGATCCAGGTTTTGGTCCCATTCAGCACCCACTCATCCCCATTCCTTCTCGCAGTAGCCTCCATACTCCCCGGATCACTTCCATGGTTAGGCTCGGTCAAACCAAAACAACCAATGATTTCGCCCTTGGCAAGCTTCGGCAGATACTCCTTCTTCTGCTCCTCACTGCCGTACTGCCATATCGGATACATTACCAAGCCAGAAGTTACTGCAACGAAGCTTCGCAAAGCACTGTCAACCCTCTCCACCTCTTGGCAAACTATTCCAAAGGTCGTGTAGCTCATTCCCGGACAGCCATACTCCTCGGGAATGAATGTGCCCAGCATCCCGAGCTCTCCGAACTTCTTTCCAAGCTTATGGAAGTTCAACGGCTTCTCCTCATGCCACGCATCAGCAACAAGCGGTACAACCTCCTTCTCAAGAAATTCTCTGACAGAATTCCTGACCAGTCTGTCTTCATCGCTCAGAAGCTCATCTATATTGTAGAAATCAACTCCTCTGAACATTTTCTCACCTCTAACTATTGTGTTTAATTTTTATGAAACTTTTACTTTAAAAAATTTTGCGGAAATTTATTGCCATTTTACAAATAGTAATCCGGAGTTCTGAAATCCTTATAATCAACAAAAAACTCATTTATTCTGATATCCAGCGGAATTCCATCTTCGTAGAGTGGAGCGAGATAATTTAGCCCTGCGCTGACTATCAATCTCGCTCTGCTTCCAGTTGGTAAACCAAATCGCCTGTCTGCTGGGTGAAGAATCTTTATTATCCCCCCAAACCCTTTGGATTCTGCTATTTCCAGCTCTCTCCTTGCAATATCCATTGCGTATCTGCTGAACGATCTTATAGCCACTATGATCTCTCCTCTTCCTGATTTCGGAATTAATGAGATTGATGTAAGACCAGATTTAAGAAAGAGTTGTCCAGGGCTGAGAGTTGTGCCGATGTAGCTTATAAGCTCGGTAATCCCCTTTGGCTCCCTTTCTTCAATGCTGAGCAATGCAGCATATTCGGGATATGTGTTTACTCCTGCAGATCTGAGTATGACGTCAAAAAGGGTGTTTGATATCACTGCAATTGCGAATTTGTCCTTTTCAACTGCATAATCTCCTACTCTTTCTCCCTCCTCGATTACGGTTATCAGGTTCGAAACAAGATATGGAAATTCCGAAAATTCGTTAATAATATTTATTGCTTTTTCAAAATAATCTTTGTTTATGAAAGCGATATTGGTTGGAACGAGGCCAGAAAGAGTGTAGAGGTTAAAATTGCTTAGGTAAACATTGTATTCTATTCTCTCTGAGAATTCTCCAAGTCGCTCAAAAGCACTCTTTCTTTTCAGCACTTTAAGTCCTTTTTCGGTTAGTTCAGCCTTCCCGTTGCTGCCTCTTTTTACTAAGCCTTTCTCTTCCAACTTCTTTAAGTGATATCTAACGGTTCTTGCCCTGATGTTTATACCACGAAGCCTCAGTTCCTTTTCAATTTCATTGGAACTCAAAGCTCCCGACTCTTCGAGAATACCTATAATCTCCTCTTCGATCATCACTGGATGTCAAGCATTAAAGATTAAAATCTTTTTACTCACTTGACCTCGTAAACCCCCAGTTTTCTCTGGGAGTATGATACCAATCTGCTGAGCGGTATGGTCATCATTAGGTAAAACAGAGCAACTCCGAGGAAAGGTGTCCATGCGTTGAAGGTTGTGTTGACTATCTGCCTTCCCACCCTTGTGAGTTCGACAATCGAGATCACTGAAAGCAGCGACGAATCCTTTAGGAGTGCAATGAATTCATTTCCTAAGGCTGGCAGAATGTTCCTGAAGGCCTGTGGGAAAATTACGTAACGCATTGCCTGAAGGTAAGTCATACCCAAGCTCCTTGCTGCCTCCATCTGTCCAATAGGTATTGACTCAATCCCAGCCCTGACTATCTCAGCTATGTAAGCTCCGCTGCAAACGCTAAGTGCTATTATCCCTGCAGGTTCTGGCTGGAGGTTAATTCCAATAGCAGGTAGACCGAAATAGACAATGAGAATCTGTACGAGGAGTGGAGTTCCTCTGATTACTTCAACATAGGCTGTTGAGATGGCGAAAGGGAGAAAGTTCTTTGAAACCCTGCCAAGACCTGCAACTGTGCCTATAATAAGTCCGAAGATAATGGAGAGAACTGTGAGCTTTAGAGTAACCATGGCTCCAAATGCAAGGTCTGGGAGTATCTGGACAAACAGCTCGACGTCAAATTGATTTATCGCAGCCATTGAACTCAGAAAAAAGTTGAGATATAAAAAAATTTATTTTTCACTCACCAAACCATTTGTTGTAAATCTTATCGTATGTGCCGTCTTCTTTGATTTCCTTCAGAACTTCATTGATCTTCTCAAGCAGTGCTGGATTGTCTTTGTTCACAGCAATTCCATAGTATTCTGGGGCAAATTCATCGGATTCGACAACGCGGTATATGTCTGGGTTCTCTTTGGCGGCTATGTAGGCAACGAAGTTGTCAATAATTGCAGCATCCGCATCCCCTTTCTGAACCGCCATGAGTGCTTCTGGAGTGCCCTCAAATCTCTTGATTTCAAGCTGTATTCCTTTCTCGTCCTTCAACCTCTGAGCTGCAAAGTCTCCGGTTGTTCCCTGCTGTACTGCAACGATCTTTCCATTTAAATCGTCAACGTCCTGTATCTCCGTGTTGTCTGCTTTAGTTAGGATGACCTGCTTCGCCTCAAAGTAAGGGTCGCTGAAGTCAACCTGCTTTGCCCTTTCCTCGGTTATCGTCATTGCCGAGCATATTACGTCATATTTGTGTGCCAGAAGCCCCGGAATAATTCCATCCCACGCTGTGTTGACGAACTTAACCTTAAGCCCCATCCTGTTTGCGATTTCTGTCATGAGATCAATGTCAAACCCCGTATATTCTCCTGTTTTCTCGTCGGTGTATTCGAATGGTGGATACGCTATATCACTCCCAACCGTCAGAAAGCCTTCTTCTACAAGCTTTATCTTTTTTTCTTCGGTTGGTGTCTGTTGTGCACATCCCAGAATTAGAACTGCTGCCAGAATTACCATAGCAGTAACAACCCTCTTCATTCTTACACCTCGCCTTTAGCAAGATTTGATACTTAAAAAATTTTCGAAACTTTAAAGTTAATTTTTTAAACAAACTGCAACTTCTGCCAAAGGTGAAGAGGTTATACGCTGATCTGGGGCTTGCGGTTGTTGCTTTGATATGGGGCTCTACATTTCCGGTTGTGAAGATAGCTCTGGACAGCATGTCGCCTTTTGCTTTTAATACAGTTAGATTTTTCATAGCATGCCTTTTCTTTGTCCCATTCCTCAAATGGGGGAATTTTAAAGACGGTTTCAAGATTGGAGTGGTATCTTTTCTGGGCTATACTTTCCAGACGGTCGGGCTTGATTACACTACAGCAACCAATGCAGGTTTTATAACCTCGACCTATGTTGTATTAGCCCCAATAATTTCTTGGCTTGTTTACAAGGATGTGTTTGATAGGCGAGACGTTTTTGGAGTGATTCTGGCATTTACGGGGTTCTACTTTCTTTCCGGATACTCAGGATTCAATATCGGCGACATTCTCATGCTCTTCTGTGCCCTCTTTTTCGGAGCAGAGATCGCCATGATCTCTCATTACTCTCGCCTCAGTAATCCAACCATGCTCGCCTTCTGGCAAGCCTTTGCTATATTCATTCTCTCCGCCCCATTTGCAGCTTTCACAACGGTCAAATTTGAGATGAACACAACTGTTATTGCAGCGATACTTATCACGGCTTTCTTCGCGACATTTGTTGCAAAGATGCTCCAGAACTGGCTTCAGAGTTACACCAAGTCCTCAGACGCTGCTGTGATACTCTCCCTTGAAGGTGTATTTGCCCACCTTTTTAGTGTTTTATTTCTTGCCGAAATTTTAACATTAACCCAGTATTTTGGCGCGCTTTTAATATTATTGGCAGTAATCATAGTTTCACTCAGAGAATAGTCTCCAAATCTGAGAAATTTTGATTTACCGTAATATTCTTATATTTCAAAAACAAAGATAAAATTGGGTGATAGTATGGGTGTGCATAGAATAACGAGTGAGGCTGCTAAGTATTATGCTCAGAGGGAGAGAGTAGTTGGAGCGGGGATAGCCCTCCTCGGTGAGGCAAGCATGAATCTTGATAAGCTTGATAAAGACCAGTTTGAAAAACTTGGAGATTTGGCTGCAAAGCTTCTTCCTCATTCTCCGGGATATGCAGGCAAAATGATGCCGATAGTCGCAAGATTGTTCTGGAGACTCGCTGGTGTTAACGAGAAGGAATTTGGCTTCGCTGAGCTTGAAGAGCTTGAGAGGGAGATTGAAGAGGTCAAAAAAGAACTTGGCTTTTAAACTATTTTTTAAAATCCTTACAGCACGAAACTCAGTTTTGCGAGTATTGGATGTGAAAGTCAATGTAAGTCTGAGGCAGTCTTCATAGCTGCTGGAGTATCACTCCTTATTTCATCAGTCATACCAATGCTTGAAATCTACGACGACACCTGCAGATATACTGTCCATTCAATCGTGGCTCTGACAGCAATCTCAGTTTTCAGACGCTCTGCTTGTTGTTTTTATAGTTCTTTATTCCCGTCTTTTTATATTCGATCAATACACGTGAGTCGAAGCTTTATTATGCTCGGCTGTCCTGCAGCCATGAGCGTTGGAAAGTTGCGAAGTCCAAAAATGTGCTTAGAGATGCAAAAGCTTTAAACATTAGATGACTACGTGCTGTATGAAAGTAGTCCTCTCGTACTCTGGAGGCTTGGACACAACAGTGTGTATACCTTTGTTGAAAGAGAAATATGGATTTAATGAAGTCATTACGGTAACGGTTGACATCGGACAGCCTGAGAGTGATGTTAAACAGGCTGAAGAGAGAGGAAAGAAGTATGCCGATAAGCATTACACCATAGACGCAAGAGAAGACTTTGTTTTGGAACTCTTTAAGCTGATAAAGGCAAATGGCGAGTATGAGGGCTACGTTCTTGGAACTGCCCTTGCCAGACCCTTGATAGCCGAAAAGGTTGTAGAGGTTGCGAAGAAGGAGAATGCTGATGCAATCGCACACGGTTGCACCGGGAAAGGAAATGACCAGCTTAGATTCGAAAACGTGTTCAGGCAGTATGGCTTCAAGGTTATAGCGCCGGTGAGAGACCTCAACTTGACAAGGGAATGGGAGATTGAATACGCGAAGCAGCATGGGATAGATGTGCCAGCGACGAAGGAGAAGCCCTACAGCATTGACGAAAACCTCTGGAGCAGAAGCATAGAAGGTGGAAAGCTTGAAGACCCGTCCTTCACCCCACCAGAAGACATTTACGAGTGGACTGCAAGTCCTGAAAAAGCCCCAGACGAGCCGGAGCTCATAAAAATTGAGTTTGAAAAGGGAGTTCCGGTAGCCCTAAATGATAAGAGAATGGGCGGCTTTGAACTGATCAATAAGCTAAACGAAATTGGTGGCAGACATGGCGTGGGCAGGACGGATATGATAGAGGACAGGGTTCTCGGACTTAAGGCAAGGGAGAATTATGAGCATCCCGCAGCCACGATCCTGATCACAGCCCACCGAGACCTTGAAAAACTCGTTTTGAGCAGAAGGGAGCTGAAGTTCAAGAAGTTTGTTGAGGAGGAGTGGGCAGAGCTTGTTTACTACGGGTTAACGAATGACCCGCTTTACGACGACCTGAATGCATTCATTGATAAGACTCAGGAAAGGGTTACGGGGTGGGTCAAAATGAGGCTTTTTAAGGGAAGCATCATTCCAGTGGCGAGACACTCAGAATTTGCACTCTATTCGGAAGAACTCGTCTCCTTTGACACAGGTGCGATTAACCAAAGGCTTGCTGAGGGCTTTGCAGCTTTTCATGGTCTGCAGGGAAGGCTGTTCAGAAGGCTGTTCCAGTAACATTTTAAATTTAAAACTCAATTTTCATTATGGAGTTTATCATAATCTCTGTGGGGAACGAGATACTCAGTGGAGACATAAACAACACGAATGCAACCTACATGGCAAAGAAGCTTACCAAACTGGGTCACAGGGTAAGGAAGATCATAACAGTTCCTGATGATGTGAACGTTATAGCAGAGGAGGTCAGAAAAGCTTCGGAGGAGGCGGACTTCGTTCTTGTCACAGGTGGACTTGGCGCCACCCATGATGATGTCACTGCAGAGGGAATTGCGAGGGCGTTTGGAAGAGAACTTGTTGTAAACAAAGAGGTTTACGAGTGGCTGAGCAAGCTGAGCAGAAACGAGGAGGCTGTGAAAAAAATTTCTTCTGTACCTGAAGGCAGCGAGATAATCTGGAATGATGTTGGGGCAGCTCCGGCATTTATCGTCGAGAACGTTGCCGTTATGCCCGGAGTGCCTGCAGAAATGGAAAACACCTTTGGGAAGATACTGGAGAGGTTCGAAAGAGCGAGTTACTATGAGGATACGGTGAGAGTTGAAGGTTTTGAGGTTAAGATCGTGGACAAGCTAAACAAGGTGGTTGAACAGTTTCCCGATGTGCAGATCGGCTCGTATCCGAAATCGGGTTATGTTCTGGTGAAGTTTTCTGGAAGCGATGACAGGAGGGTTAAAGAGGCGATAAAAAAGTTTGAGGAACTTGTAAATGCTAAGAGGTAAGGTATTCTACCAAGGAGAGCTCGTTGAAGCTGGAATTGAAATCGAAGAGGGAAGAATTAAGCGAATTGGTAAACTTGTTAGGGGAAGAGAGGTTAAAGGTATAATCCTGCCCGCTGGAATTGACGTCCATGTCCACCTAAGGGACTTTGATGAAAAATACAAGGAGACGATTGAGACAGGAACAGAGGCTGCACTGCATGGGGGAATCTGTTTAGTTGTTGATCAGCCGAACACTAAGCCCGTTGTTGACTCAGAGCATGTTTATTTCAGGAGGATGGAGAGGGCAAAGAAAAAGGTCTTTGTTGATTACTCTCTGAACCTTGCCCTAACAAACTCAAATTTCAGCAGGATTGAGGATATAGTGGAAAAAATCATACAAAAATATCATCTTCCGGCAGTTGGAGAGGTCTTCATCCAGCACAACAATGAGGATTTGCAAATTGACTACGAAACTCTCAAAAAAGTTGTGGAGAAAGTCAAAAACTTAATTACACTTCATGCAGAAGACCCTGAATTGGTCAAACCCGGTTCTCCAAACTTCAGATTCAGGAGCAGAGAGGCAGAGATAAGAGCGGTTGAGAAGGCCTTGGAGATTTCAAGATTCCACTTTTGCCACATCTCCACCAAAGACTCGGCTGAAAAGATAATGAAAAGCACCTCGACCTTTGAAGTTACTCCTCATCATCTCCTTCTTTCCGTTGATGACTATGCAAAACTTGGAGATGCTGTAAACGTAAATCCACCCCTTAGAAGTAGAGACGAAGCTGAGTGGCTGCTGAGGAATTTCAATAATGCCGATATCCTCGCATCAGACCACGCACCCCACACGCCTGAGGATAAAAAGGTTGGTGCACCGGGTTTTCCGGGTGTGGAGACAATGTATCCTATTTTTGTCTTCCTCGCAAAAGAGGGTGTTGTCAGTTTCAGAGACCTTGTTGAGAAGGTAGCTGAAAACCCATCGAGAATTTTCGGTTTTAAAGGTTACGGGGGGATTGAGGTTGGAAACTTTGCGAATTTTGCTGTTTTTGACTTGAGAGATATTGTGAAAATAAGGGACGAAATGCTCCACTCAAAATGTGGGTGGACACCCTACGAGGGTTTCAAGGCTGTGTTTCCGAAGGAAGTTTATCTCAGGGGAACTGAAGTTTTGGAATGTAATGAGAGGCTTGGAAGGGTTTTGGATTTAAGACTCTGATGCATTCTTGCATTTTCGATGTTAAGAGAAAAGCTTTTAAAGTTGTTTACGATAGTAGTAATAATGAGCATCAGATTGTTGGTAGTTGATGATGATGACAGCATAAGGGAGATTGTGAAGGTGATGCTGAAGGACTACGAAATAATCGAGGCTACCAACGGATATGAAGCAATTAGACTGTATGAAAAAATACGTCCCGATCTCGTCCTGATGGACGTTTCAATGCCCCAGATGGATGGAGTCGAGGCTACAAAAGAGATTGTGAAAATTGATCCTAAAGCCATCGTAATTGGTTTGACAGCTTTTGCCAGAAGTAGGGGCAAAGAGATGCTTGCTGCAGGGGCGAAAGAGGTGGTAGAGAAACCCTTCACGAGGAGAATGCTAAAAGATATAATAGAAAGACACTTAGCCAGTGCTGTTGCCGGCTCATGATTAAATTTTTCTAACAGATATGAGCTCTTTTCCTCAATGGAACTGTTGGTTTTGCTGCTTGCAATCCTTCTTGATATCTTAATCTCTGAGCCACCCTTAGCCATTCATCCAGTCTCTTGGTTCGGTAAACTCATCTCTTTTTTTGAAAAACTTAAAATTTCAAATCCTGTTGCCGATCTCGTCTACGGGATATTTTCAACGCTTACAGTAGCTTTTTTCTCTCTCATACTTGTATTTGTTCCAATTCCTCAGCCTTGGAACTATATGTGGCATTCCTACCTTCTTTTCTCTGCAGTATCTATCAGAAGCATGATATCGCACGCTGAAAGGTGTGTGAGGGACGGAATTGATAGAAATGCAGTCCAGCAGATTGTGAGCAGAAATACCGCAGAGCTGAATGAGGAGCAGCTTTGTTCTGCTGTGATAGAATCGGTGGCCGAGAACTATGTTGATGGTGTTGTATCTCCACTATTCTATTTTTCAATTTTAGGGATTGGAGGGGCTATGGTTTACAAGGCTGTGAATACCTGTGATGCCATGATTGGGTATAGAATGGGGAGATATGAGCATTTTGGCAAGTTTACTGCAAGGATTGATGACATTCTGAACTTTCTGCCTGCAAGACTTTCTTTAGTATTTTTCGAGTTGGTGAAAAGAGGGGCGTTAAGGTATGGCTTGGAAAAGAATGTCAAACTGAACGGATGTACAATTGCTGCCATGTCCTACGTTCTTGGTGTGAAACTTGAAAAGCCCGGCCATTACATGCTTCCGGGTAGAGATGCAGATGTATCACTCGTGCGGGAGGCCATCAAGGCATTCAGAGTGCTGAGCGCCATTGCTGTTGCGTTTTTCGTCTTTGTGACTGCAATCCGGATAATGTTATTAACTCACCTATAGCCCTTTGGAATAATGAAATGCGATACCTGTGATGGCAAAGGTTACATCGAGATAGAGAAAGCATGCGAAATATGCAGTGGCACGGGAAAGGCGAAAAGCTTTGATCCAAAACTGACAGCAGAACTTACAGATGAGCAGATAAAGATGTTTATGGACGGTATTTGTGGGGCTTGCAGAGGGTCAGGAACGGTCAAGATCATGCAGGTTTGTAAAGAGTGCAATGGAACAGGGAAGGCAGGAAGGTGTAAAATATGTGGGGCGAAGGTGATTGGTAATCATGAACTCTGCCCGTCATGCAGAAAGAAGCCTCATGCCTACAGATTGAGCAATAGCTGTGGACTCGAGGATGTCAGAATTAATAGGGTTTATCTGGGAAAAGTATCCGCTGTCACAGACATTGGTGTTTTCGTTAACCTGAACAAGAGGCTGAGGGGTTTGATTCACCGCAAAAATCTTGGAGGATTTAAATTCAGCGAGGATGATGACATTCTTGTTCAGGTTAGTGGGATAGGGTTGAGTGGAGATATAGACCTGAAGCCGGTTAGGATGGACGGTTTTGCGGTTGTTGATGTCTCAAAGGACGTTAAGAGGGTTGACATCTCAGAGCTTGAGAACTACACTGGCAAGATGGTCGAGGTTAGGGGAATGGTCACCCACATCAAGCTGACAGGGGGGCCAACAATTTTCACACTTCTCGATGGCAAAGCGAGTGTAAATGCTGCAGCATTCGAGGGGGGAGAAAGAGCTTACCCAGAGGTGAGAGTTGACGATGTTGTGAGGGTTGTGGGAATTGTAAAAAGGAGGGAGACGAAGCTTCAAATAGAGATTCTCGAGATGGAAAAGCTGCTTGGAGAGGAAGCTTATGAGATAAGAAAGAGAATTCAAGAGGAGATAGAGAAAGCATGTGAACCTGAATTCAAGGGCTTTCTTATTGAGAGCAAGGTTCTTGATGCGCTTAAGGATGACATGCTCCGAGTTGCGAAGGAGCTAAAGAAAGCCGTCTACGAGTCGAGACCGATAATCATAAGGCATCACTGGGATGCCGATGGCACCTGTGGAGGAGTTGCCCTTGAGAAGGCGCTGATTAATCTCGTTGAAAATGTTCACTCGGACAGCGATGCGAAATATTATCTGGTTAAGAGAAGGGTTTCAAGAGCACCCTTTTACGAGCTTGAGGATGTTGTGAGAGACCTCGACGAAAGTCTTGAAGACATGGAGAGGCATGGGGATAAGATTCCTCTTGTCGTTCTGGTGGACAACGGTTCGGGAATAGAGGATGTGCCGGCAATAAGGCAGTTTCTACTCTTCGGAGCGGATGTTATAACAATAGACCACCACTTTCCTGATGAGGAAGTGGATCGCTACCTGCTTTACCACGTCAACCCCTACAAGGTTGGTGGAGACAGCAACTACACCTCTGGCATTCTGTGTGTTGAAATAGCCAGGATGATCTCCGACCTTGACATGAAACACCTTGCTGCTATCAGTGTTGTAGGCGATAGGGCTGAGGGCGAAGTCGAGAAGTACGTTGATCTTTCTGGGAAGAGCAGGGAAGAACTTGCAGATATAGCCCTTGCAGTAGAGTATGAGGGATTTTATTTGAGATTTAGATCAGCGAGCCAGATTATGCATGAGATACTCGGCTTTGGCAGGCAGGACAGACATGTTAGGTTTGTTGAGATGCTTTCTGAATATGCAAAAGAGGCTATAGAGGAGCAGGTTAAGACCGCAATGGATGGTGTAAAAATCCAACTGCTACCCAACGGCATAGCCCTCGCAGCCCTTGATGTGGAGAACTATGCTAAGAAGTTCACATTTCCTCCACCGGGAAAACTTACTGGAGAGGTGCATGACAGGTTAAAGCAGAAATACGATAGGATAGTGACAATTGGCTATGGCCCAGATTTTGCCGTGATAAGGAGTGAAGGAGTTGAACTTGACATTCCCAGACTTGTTCAGGAGTTGCGGGAGGAAATAGTTGCTGGGGTGGATGGAGGGGGACATCTGATTGTTGGTTCGATAAAGTTCGTTCAGGCGAAAAGGAAGGAGGTTCTGGCAAGGCTTGCAGCTAAAATTGGAAGCATTAAGTGATTTGTGTTTTTATTTAACTACCGTGCTGCAGCTTCTCGAATTCTGGTGAGAGGTATTGAGCATTATTAATCAGTGGGAAAACTTAATAAACCGGAGATGGCACTTTCACGGGGAAAAATGAGGAGGACAACGTTTATCGCAATAATGCTGTGTGGAATTCTGGCATATGGAATAAGCGTCGCCTACCCACCACTTGATGCACTCTTTCTGTCACTGATCTTCGGGGTTTTCTCGAACACGTTTTTTGATGGAGATTACAAGGAGGACGCTGAAAAATTCCTCTCAATAATGCTTCCGATCGGAATTGCAATGTACGGTGCCAACATCAAGCTAAATGCTGAATTGCCATCGAATTTCGTAGCAATGGCTGTGGTGTCAGCAATCATGTTGGGAACCCTTGTTTATTTTTTCAGCAAATACGTATTCAGCCTCAATAACAGACTGTCTTTTCTGCTTTCATGTGGAACAGCCATATGTGGTGCATCAGCCATTGCAATCGTTGCATCACTGACCAAACCAAAAAAGGAGGAGTTCTCGTCTGCCGTCATTGTTATAACCATCGTCGGGCTGACAGGTGCAGTTATACTGCCCTACCTCTACAATGTTTTTCATCCGTCACTTGAGAAGTACGCACTACTGTGCGGGGCAACGCTACATCAAACAGGTCTTGTGGAGATTGCCACCAAACCGTTTGGTGTTGAGGCTGTGAGAAGTGCATTGGAGGTAAAGAGTGTCAGAATTGCCTTGATCGCTGTTGTGGCATTCTTCACCTCAATATCCTACTCCGAACATCGCTACTACGTGCCCTGGTATATAGCCGCATTTCTCGTGCTGTCTTACTTCTCCAGCTACTTACCCTCGGGCATACTCAGCGTTCTAAAACCGGCGTCAACAATAGCATTCTCAATAACCCTCGCAGCAGTTGGTTTCTCGGTAAATATAAAGGACATACAGAACATGAGGCTCGACCCTCTCGTAGCAGCCTATGCCGGGTGGATTTGTGCATTTATTGTGGTTTTTGCGGTCGTGATATTATGAGGTCTATATTTGTCAAAATAGTGATATCCTCCCTGATAATCTCGACCATTTCAGCAGTGCTCTACACAATACTCCAGTTTCTGCCGGAATACTTCGCAATTGCATACGATTTCTACGTCCTAATCATAATTCTCGGAATTTCCATGTTTCTCGCGGGAAGTATAACGGAGCCCCTCGAAAGATTGCGAAATGGATTCGAGTATCTGCTTAATGGTAAGTATATTCAGGTGGAGATAGATACAAGAGATGAATTCGAGGATATGGGTAGGTTCTTCAACAAAGTTGCGAAAGAGCTCATCGAAAGGGAGAAGATACTTCGAGAAACCGAAAAGAAATACAGGAACCTCGTTGAGAACCTCAACGACTGGATTTTCGAGACTGACAATGATTTGAACATAATCTTCTCAAATATTAAAGGCTACGAGTTGTTCAGGGAGAAGAAAATTATCGGACGGAATCTGAGAGATTTTCTTCTCGATGTGCCAGAAATAGGACATGACTCATGTAGTTTTGAGACTCACACGATCAGCGGTAGAATTTTCGAGTTCAGTCTTAATCCGCTCTACGAAGAAGGGAAAGTTGTTGGATTTATTGGAATAGGTAGAGACATTACAGACAGAAAGAGGGCTGAAGAAAGACTTGCCCATCTCGCCGCAATCACCGAACACACGATTGATGCTGTCGTTTCCTTGGACATAGACGGAAACATCGTGTCTTGGAACAAGGGTGCTGAAGCCATGTTCGGCTACAAGGCTGAAGAGATGATAGGAAAGAAGTTTACAATTCTTATGGCAGACGGTATGAGCGAGCAATGCAGAGAGAACTTCAGAAAGGCAATACTGGAGGGATACGCCAAGGATATAGAGACTGTAAGATTGACAAAAGACGGCAGGAAGATTATTGTTGATCAAACCCTCACATCAATCCACAATTCGAAAGGAGAGGTCACAGGATTTGTAGTCATAATGAGGGATATAACCGAAAAGAAGAAGAGCGAAGAGAAGCTCAAAAAAGCTTATGAAGAGCTTGAAAAGAGGACTGCGGAGCTAAAATATCTTGCAAATATAATCGGGAACTCAAACGAGGCTATATACTCTTTTGACATGGAAGGAAAGATAACAAGCTGGAATAAGGGTGCTGAGAATCTGTTTGGATGGCAGAAATCTGAAGCCTTGGGAATGCACGTTAAGGAGCTTTTACCCGAAGATTTCGAAAAAGAAACCGAATACATAATCCAGAAAATAAAGAACGGTATTCAGAACCTCTCGTTTGAGGGCAAGAGAAAACGCAAGGATGGAAGCATAGTTGATGTGGAGATAACAGCATCACCAATTCTTGAAAATGACGAAATTTCGGGTATTTCGATGATTGTCAGAGATATGTCGTACAGAGTTAAATCCGAACAAGAATTGTTGAGAAGGATTCTGAAGTACAAGGTTGATATCGGAAAGGTCTATCTGACAGACAACTTCGAACTTGCCCTTGACGTGCTGTCAGATATGGCAAAGGCCAGCTTTGTAGGGACAGTAATCACGAGAAGACTGCCGGAGGAGGTGAATGTTGACTGCAAGGTGCTATGGCTTTCAGAGAAGGAGGGCAAGGATACCATCCACCCTGACGCGACGACTATTGAGAAGACAATTCTCAACTTCCCGGCCAAGAACAACGTTGTTGTGCTTGAACTCGACTATCTCGTAACAAAAATTGATTTTGAGTCACTACTTTCGATGATCCAGCGTATTAGAGAGGACTTCTACATTCTCAAGAGAGGGGTCGTCATCTTAGTGGCAACACCGGGAATTCTGGATGCCACCCAGCTATCTCTCCTCAAAATGGAATGTAATCAGCTGGAGAAGAAGAAGATAAAGCTATCTCCAGAACTTTACGAAATGCTCAGATTTGTATACATGAAAAACAAAACCGGAGAGAAACCATCCATAAAAGAGGCCATGGATGAACTTGGGCTTGCCAGAAACACTGTGAAAAAGAGGATAAAGCAGTTGAGGAGCAGGGGGCTTATCAACATTGTCAAGTACGGTAGAACCAAAATATTAGAAGTTACCGAGGAGGGAAGACTGATATTTGACTAAGTTTCTGCATAGTTTAATCGCCGATTATCCAATTTATTTTGCTTTAATCAAAAAATGAACTGTTTACACAGCTCTAAAAATTTAACAGAATTTGACACTTTAAGGTGGCAATATCAATAAGTTTTCTGTCACGAAATAGCTGTTTTTGAGGTGTTTTTATGTCGGATGAGGGTGAAAGAGTAGAGGTTGCTAGGGGTGTACAGACGCTCTGGAAGACAGAGGACTGGTGGGCTGTGTGGATGGCATTCATCGTGCTGGGAATAGCATTAGCATGTTACTACACCAACAACGTGCCCATACTGAAGACCCTCGCCGTTTCTGCACCTGGAAAATGGACTTCGTGGGATCAGGTGGCAGCCTACTACTCCGCCAACTGGGCAGGATACGTGGTTAACTTCCTCTTCTGGGCAGTGGTGTTCACGATAAGCAGCAAGATACTTGGATTCAAAGTAAGCGAGTTCTTGCCGTCGTTCATATTCGTGTACATTGTGTCAATTTTAATATTCTTAGTAGCGGCAAACGAGACAGCACACAATTACAACATCGAACCACCAATACTCGCCGTCATTCTCGGTCTAATACTCGGCAACGTCTTCAAGTTTCCGAAATGGATGGATGCGGGCTTCAGAGTCGAATACTATATAAAGACAGGTATCGTCCTGCTCGGTGCTACCCTGCCATTCTCGCTGATCTACATGGCCGGCCCATATGTTATCGGACAGGCAGCAACAGTGGCAATAGCGGCATTTCTCATAATCTTCTACTTGGGACAGAAATTCGGTCTTGATAAGAGAACCTCTGCCGTTCTCGGTGCAGGAGGTGCGGTTTGCGGAGTTTCTGCATCAATCGCAATGGCAGCAGCTGTAAGGGCAAAGAAAGAGGACTACGTTCTTGGAATTGCGGCAGTCATCATCATGGCTATCGTGGCAATATTCCTTCTGCCCATAGCTGCAATGTCAATGTCTCCACCAATGCACCCTGGTGTTGCCGGAGCGTGGATCGGTACATCAGAGTTTGCCGATGCTGCTGGATTTGCCGCTGCTGACTGGTACGGAACATGGTATGCCACCCACATTTCACAGTCCGTTGGAGGTGCTGACGCCCGTGACCTTGCATTGTGGGCATACACACTGATGAAGGTCATAGGGAGAGACATCTGGATCGGTCTCTGGGCTTTCGTGATGGCCATAGTAGCAACCACGAGGTGGGAGGCGGAAGAGACTGGTGCGAGACCATCAGCTATGGAAATATGGTGGAGATTTCCAAAGTTCGTTATCGGTTTCCTCGCGGCATCCCTGCTGATAACTGCCGTTGTTGGTTCAGTGGACACATACACCTATCTCCACACGATGAAGCCAAATCTCATAGGACCGATAAAGACGATGAGAACGTGGACGTTCATATTCACGTTCTTCAGCATCGGTATGACTACGAGGTTCAGAGAGTTCGTAAAGTTCGGTGCAAGGCCATGGGCTACGTTCTTCATCGGTGCTTCGATAGTCATAGTACTTGGATTCATCCTGTCCTACTACGTCTTCGGACCGATTGCATGGGTCAGACTGCCAGAATGGGCACCGAAGATCTAATTTTTCCAATTTTTTGATCGGTATGTTCGGATACAGGTGTAAAGGAGAGATAAAGACCATCGAAGTCAGAGACGATCTGGTTGCAGTGGGATGCAGCGATGGCTGGATACATGTTTTCGATGGCGATGGAATTCTATGGAGCAAAAAGCTGACAGCAACTTACTACAGAGACCCGTACACTGACGTTAACGTAATATCTGCCGATATCAACGACAAGTACGTTGCCATAGGAACAGATTTCATGGACGGCAAAGTGTATTTGTTCACGCTGGACGGAGAGCTTGTTTGGTACAAACAGTTCTTGTGCATCGTTGGCTGCTGGGAACGTCCAGAAGACATAGTTGCTGTTGCCGTAGATACAGACAGAGTTGCAGCATGTTCCGAATGGCTGAACGGAACCCTACACGTCATGGACGTGGATGGCAGAACTGTTGAAGAGAGAGACCTTGATGGATCCATTAAGGATCTGATAATGTGGAATGGAGCAGTAGTCGGAACTTCCAGAGCTCTGTATCTCAATGAATTGAAACTTAATATATCTGCTAACAAAATTTTGACACACAAAAATGAGCTTTATGTGTCCAACGCTAATGGTGTGTACGCTGTAAACGGAAAAGCTGAGATGTTGTACAGCTGCCGACAGCCACTTATATCGGTATCAGATAAATTCGTTGCTGTATATGACGGCATTAAGCTGAGTATGATATCAAAAAATGGAGATGTGATCTGGGAGATTATCCCAGACAAACAAATTTCAACACTCTACTGTGTCAAAGAGTGTGTTTATGCAGGCCACACAAATGGCATAGACATAGTAGAGGGGGGCGAGGTTACAGAAAAGATTCAGATTGACGGAGAACCCGTGCACATCGGAAAAGTTGTAGTGTGCGTTGATAAGGAAGACGGGAGAGAGGTTAAGGTTTACAGGATGTTCTAAGTTTACACCAATTTTTCTATTATGATTAGTAATCGAAATTTTTTGCTACGAGCTAATTTTTAGAAAACTTTTAATTCAATATGCATAGTGAAACATATCGGTGAAACCATGAAGAAGGTAGTTGCTTTCGTTGCTGTCATACTGATTACAGCAGCATGGTATTTTATGACTCCAAAGGAGAGAGTTTTAACAATATCAACGACGACCAGTCTCTACGACACCGGACTGCTGGAAGATGCTATCGCTCCCGCCTTCAAAGAGGAGACCGGGATAACCCTGAGATTCATACCGAAGGGAACTGGGGCAGCAATACAGGATGCAAAGCACGGACTGGCTGATGCGATAATGGTTCATGCAAGGAGCAAGGAGATTGAGTTCATGAAAGACGGTTATGGTGTGAACAGGAAAGTTTTCGCATACAACTTCTTTGTTATTGTTGGGCCAAGCAACGATCCTGCAGGCATCAAGGGAATGAGCCCAACGGAAGCTTTGAAGAAGATCGTTGAAGCCGGGAGAGAGGGAAGGGCTATATGGGTTTCGAGAGATGACGGTTCAGGCACAAATGTGAAAGAGGAATCTCTGTGGAAGGCTGCGGGTTTTGAATACGAGGAGCTTAGAAATGAGAGCTGGTTCAGGGCAACAGGAACTGGGATGGGAAAAACTTTGCTTTACACAAGTAACACCAAAGCCTATACACTGTCCGATATAGGGACGTATCTCAAATACAAGAAAGATGGTCTGATTGATCTTGATGTGCTCGTAAACGAGGGGGAGGAACTAATCAACATCTATAGTATAATTATCACAAATCCTGAGAAATTTAACAAAGATTACGAGGGGGCTATTTTGCTTTCAAAGTGGTTGACAAGTGAAGAGGGACAGAAAATAATAGGCGAGTATGGGTTAGAGGAATATGGTATGCCTCTGTTTTATCCGATCGTAGGTGTTTTGAGAGATGGCAGTGGCACGACATATGAGTGGATAGTCAAATACGGATTCATTCAGGATGACGGTGTTATGACCGAGTGTCCAAAAGACTACAGATATAAATCCGATCTGAGCTTCTTTGAAGTGCCATGGAGCTCATAATATCTGGAATCCAGCAAGCATTACATTTGATACTCACAGCAAATCCAGATATAATGGATATTGCAGTGAGGTCTGTGAGAGTTTCAGGCTTTGCTACGCTTCTTGCAACACTCTGGAGCCTCCCAATCGGTGTTGCCATAGGATTATTCAATTTTTTTGGCAAAAATGTCGTGAAGGGCTTATTCAATGCATTACTTGGCATACCAACAGTTGTGCTCGGTCTGATCCTCTATCTTATGCTTGCCCCAACTGGTCCATTTGGATTTCTTGGTCTGATATACACCGAGATAGGGATAAGCATAGGACAGGCGGTTTTGATTACTCCAATTATCGTTAGCTTCGCTGCAAGCTCTGTAGAGCTTATCGAGAGAGAAATAAGGGAACTTGCTCTGACACTCGGTGCGGACAATATAGATGCTTCAATTGCCGTCATAAGGGAGGCTGCAAGTGGAATTTTGCTCGCTCTCATTGCAGCATTCAATAGGGCAGTGGCTGAACTTGGAATTGCGATAATAATCGGAGGAAACATCTTTGTAAGAGATAGCGCTCTGAATACAAGAGTCCTTACAACTGCAATACAGATGTACACAACCCGTGGGGAAATAGACATGGCAATAGCACTCGGAATAATACTCCTGTCCATTGTGTTTGCCGTTAGCTTACTTTCAAATTTGCTTCAGAGAAGGCTGGTGAGAGCTTGATTGAACTGCACAACGTTTCGAAGAGTTATGGAAGCGTTAAAGCTCTTGAAGACGTTAACCTCAGAATAGACAGAGGAGAAATTTTTGCTATCGTCGGTCATAGTGGAGCTGGTAAGACCACCCTTTTGAGGATTCTTGCCTTGCTTGAGAAGCCGGACAGTGGGAAGTATTATTACAAGGGAGAAATTGCCAATGATAGCCGCAAGAGGGAAATAACCATGGTCTTTCAGAAGCCTGTAATGTTCAGCGGCAGCGTTTACTCAAACGTGGCATACGGTCTGAAAATCAGGAAATACAGCAGAAAAGAGATTGAAAAAAGGGTTAAAGAAGCTTTAAAACTCGTAAATCTTGAAGGGTTCGAGAAATACAATGCTAAAAGACTGTCTGGTGGGGAACAGCAGAGGGTGGCGATAGCAAGGGCTATAGCTATCAATCCAGAAGTGCTGATAATGGACGAGCCTACAGCAAATCTGGATTTGGTCAATGCAACAATTGTTGAGGAGGTAATAGAAAAGATATCGAAGAAGGGCACAACAGTAATTTTAGCTACCCATAACCTGTTTCAGTCCAGAAGACTGTCTGACAGAGTTGCCCACATCTTTTCGGGTAGAATTGTCGAAGTTTCAAAAACCGAGGAATTCTTTGAAAACCCAAAAACCGAGATTTCAAGAAAGTTTATCAATGGTGAGCTGCAGTATTAGTTTGAGCTTTTTCTGTTCATCCAGATTTGTGCAGGGTTGAGGAAGTTATGCAGGATATTAAGATACTTTTTAGTAGCTGTATTCCTCATAAAGCACCGAAAATACCTTTTTCTGAAGCATTATCACGAGTGGAATGTTTATCGTAATGGAGAAAATTTCCCTGTTTTCAGCAAAGCAGAGAAGAGACTTATTGTCTGATATTGCAAGTAGCTTGGGGCTTGTTTCTACACCAGCAGCATTCGTACCATCCAGAATCTGAGCAAATTTTGAAATAAAACTGTCTTCCGACCTCATGAGCTTATCTCTGTCTACAATTCTGAAATTCTTGACGTTTTCTGGAACCGCCACCTTCTCATAAAGCAAAACCCTGTGAGGACGGTTTATTTCCCTCAGTACGTAGGAAAGGTCACCGTCTATCAAAAAGAGCTGAATTTCTCCATCTCTCTCCTCTATAAACTCTCTTATTCTGCTTTTTACTGCCCAGATTCCCCTTGATACCCACGCATGCTGAGTTTTGCCAGTGTTCTCAACCCTTATTTGCTCAAGTTTTCTGCGAGCCGTTTCGAGTTTATCGTTCAAATCTCTCTGCAAACTATCTATAATCTTAGACGGTTCAATCGCCCTGTAGATCGCTGGACTGCCGGGTTGGACTTCAACAAAGCCCCTCTCGATTAGCCTCTCAAGAACCTCGTAAACCTTTGTTCTCGGAATTCCTGCACTTTTACTTATCTCTCTCGCAGTTGCTTCCTGCAGGGAAATGAGTGAAACGTATGCAGAGGCTTCATAACCTGAAAGACCTATCTCCTTCAGTATCTCAACAGCTTCATTCATTCACTAACTTTAGTGACAACAGATTTATTAAGTTTAATGGTGTATGTGTAAAAGTGAACATCTTGGAAATCTCAGACCTCACAGTCAGATTCGCTGAATTTTTAGCGGTAAAAGACCTGAATCTCTCAGTAAAGAGGGGAGAGATTTTGGGTCTTCTCGGACCGAACGGTGCTGGAAAGACCACAACCATAAGAGCAATATTCGGGATGGTTCCCTACGAGGGTGAGATCAGAAACTATGCCTCCTCTGTGGGATGGATGCCACAGCATTCGCCTCTTTACCTCAATCTCACCGTTGAGGAGAATCTAAGGTTTTTCGCCTCGCTTCACGGTTTGAAGAATCCTAAGGAGAGAGTTGAAGAGATGCTTAGGCTCGTTCAGCTGGAAGAGTCCAGAAACAGGCTTGTCAGGAACCTGAGTGGTGGTATGAAGCAGAGAGCGATGCTTGCGTGTGCGATGATACACGACCCCGAACTTTTAATTCTTGATGAGCCTACCGCTGGCGTTGATCCACCCTTGAGGATGAACTTCTGGGAGCACTTCCAGAGATTAAAGGATGCTGGAAAGACGATTCTTGTTACTACACACTACATGGACGAGGCGGAGAGGTGCGAGAGGATCGTTATGATGAGAGCTGGTGAGAAAATTGCTGAAGGAAGTCCTGAGGAGATAAAGAGATTCGCTGGAGAAGAGACCGTAATGCTCTGGGTTGAGGATATGAAAGGCAGTTTCAGAATCCTCTCCAAGTATTACGATGTCTCTTTGAACGGGCAAATTTCCATCTCTGTCAAAGATGCACCGTCAGAGTTACCTAAGATCATCTCAATTCTGGAAAAGGCCGGAATTAAGGTTTTGAAATCAGAAATTAAAAGGCCAAGTCTTGAGGACGTTTTTCTAAGGCTGATGGAGGAGTGAAAATGCTGGAAAGGGTTTCTGGTGTTTTTGTTAAGGAAATAAAGGTTATTTTCAGAGAAAAAAGGCTGCTTGCCATCTTGATACTTCAGCCAGTAATCCTTGTCTCTCTTTTCGGCTACGCCTTTTCGGGAGAGGTTAAGAATATCAAGGTGGCTGTTGTTGACGAAGACAGCAGTGATCTTTCCGAAATGCTCATATCATCGCTCCACAGCACCGATACCTTTAGCATATCCTACTTCACAGCAACGAGAAGTGAGCTCATGGAACTGATAAGGCTCGGCAAAGTCCATGCGGGAATTTACATTCCAAAAGGATTTCAGGAAAATACCAACAAGGCTATAGAGGTTTACGTTGACGAGTCTAACTACAACGTCGCGGCAACAGCAATTTCAAAAATCAATGCCATGACTGCAAGCCTCTCTAAGAAATTTTTTGGAGGCTTAGAGGTGGAGCAGAGGTTTGTATTCACCACTAAATCGAGGATGATAGACTTCATCGCTCCAGCCATCATTGGTGTTGTGATTCAGATGCTGACTTTAATTCTTTCATCAAGCTCGATTTCGAGGGAGAGGGAGGAGGGGACACTTGAGCTGATTTTCTCCACACCGCTTAGCAGTTCTGACCTAATAATAGGAAAATTCTTGGCGATAACAGCTTTAATAACGGTTGATGTGTTTATAGTCGTCGCACTCGCCCACTACGCCTTCGATGTTGAGGTGAGGGGCAGTTTGCCCCTTCTCCTTTTCACCCAGTTTCTATTCCTGACGGGAACGATAGGGGTTGGGTTGATCATCTCAGCTTTATCTCAAACGCAGCTTCAGGGGATTCAGGCGTCAATGATCTTTGGTCTTGTTAGTATTTTTCTGTCTGGGTTTTTTTATCCGCTCGAAAGCATGCCTGAAGGGGCGAAGACTATCTCCTACTTTGTTCCTCTTACCTATGCCAACATCGCCTTCAGAGAGGTGATGGTAAAGGGGAACGGAGTAGAGGTGATTTTTCCACAGATTGTTGTTTTGTCGGTATACACACTTATGAGCGTAGCAGGAGCTATTTTAGCACTGAAAAAAGTAATGGGAGGTGGTTCAAGTGTTTAGAAAATTTTTTGCAGTTTTTCTGGTTCTTATTGCAGTTCAGACTGCTTTGGCCGTGGAGGCAGAGGATGAGCCGGAACTGGCAGCTTATTCAACGAACACCATTTTAAAGGCAGGAGAAATTAACGAACTCAGAATTGTTTTGATGAACACTGCAAAGCCCGAAAACGTAATGGGTGGGAGCTTGGAGAGAGAAATTATTCAGAATGCGACCTTAACAGCTTACAACCTCGAAATCTGGCTTGTGAGTGAGGATTTCGACGTCAAGAGCGGCAAAATTTACCTCCAGTCTCTTCCACCTTCGGCGAGTGTTACTTTGCCATTTCTCGTGTCTGTGCCTGCAACATTCTCTGGAGAGAGCGTTGTTAAGCTGAAGGTCAAGTACGAGAGGGTTAGAAGTGTAGATGTTGTTTGGAATGGGAGCAACTACACAGCTGAGTACGACTACACCGAAGAGTCAGAGGAGTTTGAAATAAGGGTAGAAGTCCTTGAGGTGCTAAAACCCGATTTAATGGCTGTGCTGCTGACGCCGGAAATTTACAGCGGAAACTTCAACAGACTGTCAATCCTTCTTGCTAACACAGGATTGAGGGAGATGAAAAGTCTGACTGTCAGGATTGAGGGTTTTGAAGATGTTAGTCCGTCGGAACTCTATGTCCCATCTCTCCCACCATCCTCTTCAGTGCAGATTGATTTCAGCGTTTTTGCAAAGAATGAAACGGAATTCAAGGTTGTGGCACACTACACTTACTTTGATGAGGGTAAACTTGTTGAAGAGAGCAGGAAGATAAATCTGTCAGTTGAGATTAAAAATCTCGGTGGAAGGGTTGAGATCATACCTGAAAATCCTGAAATCCAGAGAGGACGTGGAATTCTGGACTTGGCAGTCATGAACACCCACCTAAATCCGGTTTCCCAGTTGAAAATAAAAATTGAGGCTCCTGACGAATTTGATCTGAGTAGGGAGGAAGTTGTTGTTGGAACTTTACCAGCAGGTGGTGTTGTGAGAGTGCAGATTCCCTACTCCTTGGACGATGATGCGTTAAGCGGTAATAAGGTCTGGAATCTGAACCTGAGCTACATACTTAACACTCAGAAGCTTGAAAAAAGACAGGAAAGCAGATATATTGTCTTAAATCTTGGAGATGATCCGTATTTTGTTGTTACAAACAAACCCACTGTATATCATGGTGAGAACATAGTCAAGTTTGAAGTTGAGAATACGGGCGGTTATGCAGAGGACATTCACTTCAAACTCCTTCCAAGCCCTGGATTGAGGGTTAAGATGCCTGAAGCCTTCCTTGAGAGGGTGGGTAAAGGTGAATCCTTCAGCATCAGCTTCTACGTTGATGTTGATGAAGATGTTATTCCTAATGAGGAGTACAGAGTGGAAATCAGGTGGGAAGCAGAAAATCAGGCTGGAAAGGATGTTGAGGATAGTGTTTATGGATACTTAGTGGTTGAAGAGCGACCGTGGCTGGAGAAATACTGGGGTGTGTTGGTTTTGGTGATGGCGATCGTCATAGTTGTAGGAGTGGGGGTTTCAAGAAAAAGAATGGGCAAAACTTAAATTTTCAGCACTTAATTTCAAACGAATGATAGACAAAATCATATCAAGGCTCATCTCGATGGGAGCAGATTTAAGCTCTAAGAACGCGATAAAAGGAGCACTCAAGATTCTGGGAGAGGACGAGGGTCTTGCAGACCTCGTATACATCATAGTAAAGAACAGAGCATACAGAAAGGATTGGGAAAATTTGCCTCCTTCCAAAAGAGTCATATTTTTGCCTCAGTGCCTCAGGAATTCAAAGAATTGCCAAGCGGAGCTTACCGAAAAAGGTTATGTATGCAAAAAATGCGGCTCCTGCGATGTTGCAGAAATAGTGGAGTTTGCTGAAAGTCTCGGTTACAGGCACATTTACATAGTTCCGGGCGGAAGTATGGTTTATAGAATACTGAAAGAGGTGGTAGCTGAGCTGGACAGCTTTGCAACTCTTGGTGTTGCGTGCGTTCCTGAACTCTGCGAGGCGAGTGAGAGGCTTTCAATGAAGGGTGTGCCTCACCAGTGTATCCCCCTCAAAAAGACAGGTTGCGTTGATACGGAGGTTGACGTGGATGAGGTTAAGAGGTTTCTGAAAACGGGATTTTCGGATGAAGAAGAGGGAGCTGGAGATAATCCTTGAAAATTTGAAGGGTTTTGAAAGTCCTAAAATCCAGCTTGAGCAGTATGTAACTCCCCCAAGCCTTGCTGCTTTTATTGCTGTAAATGCCAGACTTAACGGTGACCTAAATACCGTTTTTGACCTTGGATGCGGAACAGGGGTTCTTGCAATAGCTGCATCTCTGCTTGGTGCTTACTCTATTGGGTTTGATATTGATTTGGAAGCTTTGAAGATTGCAAAAAAGAACGCCTTGGAGGTTAACACAGATGTGGACTTTGTGCGTACGGACATTCGGAGACTGGAAACCAAAGTAAGGGGGACGGTTATAATGAACCCCCCTTTTGGAATCCAGAAAAGGCATGCTGACAGGCCTTTTCTAAAAAAGGCATTCGAGATTTCTAAGGTGGTTTATAGCGTGCATTCAGCAGGCAGCGTGGATTTTGTCAGAAAAATGGCCTTAAAGAATGGATTCAGGGTTACACACGTATGGATGTTTTCGATTCCGCTGAGAAAAACTTATTCTTTCCATGAAAAAGCATTTAAATATATACCCGTAGAGGTATTCAGGATTGAGAAATATGAAAATTGTAATGCCGGGGGATAGAGTAGGATCAACAGAAGAATACATCAAGGGTAGAGGTGTTTACGAGGAGAATGGAGAGCTTTTTGCAGCGGTTGCTGGTTATCTCGTTATAAAAGATAGGGTGGCAAGCGTTGAGAGTTTTTCCAATATCCCTGAAGTTATGAAGGGTGACGTTGTACTTGGCAGGGTTGTTGATGTCAGGAATACTATGGCTCTTGTCGAGGTTGTTAGTAAGAAGGGAGAGGAGAGAACTCTCACCACTCGCAGTCTTGGCTTGCTCCATATCTCCAATGTTGATGAGAAGTATGTGAAAGACATCTCGGAGGCGGTTGGTTATCTGGACATAGTCAAGGCGAGAGTTATTGGCGACAATCTAAGGCTATCAACAAAGGAGGAGGATATGGGTGTTCTGAAGGCTCTTTGCAGCACATGCAGAAGTGAGATGATCCGAGAGGGCGACATGCTTAAATGCCCTGATTGCGGTAGGGTTGAGAAGAGGAAAATATCGAGTGATTATGGAAAGGGTGAGTGGTAAAATGGAGGTTAAGATCGTTGAGATTGGGGACGACTTCGTAAAGCTGGTACTCAGGGGAGAGGGACACACGTATCTCAATCTTCTCCAGCACTACCTCTTGGAAGATGAAGACGTGATTGTGGCGAGGTACAACATCCCCCATCCTCTCGTGGGAGAACCACACCTTTATGTCCGGACAAAGGGTAAAAATCCGCTTGAAGTGATTAGAAGAGCAAATGAAAAAATTGTTGAGGCATGTAACACTCTTATCGAGCAGATTTAGAGCAGATTTAGAGCTCAGAACTCAAAACCCTCATCACGAGTCAGAGGGGCCCTTTCATCATCGCTAATCAGACTTTTTCTCGCGGCTTTTAACCTTATCACAAAGGTTGCACCATGCGGCTTAGTATCCTCAATCCAGACTTTTCCACCATATCGGTCAACAACCTTCTTGACGATGTATAGTCCCAAGCCTGTTCCCGCATCCTCACCAAACTTAAAACCTTCTTTGAAAACCTCACTCCTTATTTCTGGTTCAATTCCCAATCCGTAATCTACAATCTTTATCTCCGCTTCATCCTCAAACTCACTCAGCCATACGTCAATCTTCTCCGTTCTTCCATGCTTTATTGCGTTCGAGATAATATTATCCATAACAGAATGTAACGCCTCATCTGCCATCACAAAGCAGAAACCGTTTATGTTTATTGGGACAGAGTAGGACTTTGCCACGTCTTCAACTACCCTTCTGACGTTTATGGGCTTTAGCCCCTCACCCTCAGTTATTACTATTTTTTCGAGTTCTCTGATCTTCTCTATATAATCGCTGCTTTCTTTTACAGCCTTTAATGCTTTTTCAAGCAAAGATTCGTTTTTGGTCATCATGAAGGTCTCTATGTAACCTGATATAATCTGCAGCTTGTTCAGGATGTCATGCCGGAGCATTCTGTTTGTCAACCTGAGAATCTCCTGAAGCTCCCTTACCTTCTCATATAGTTCAGCGTACTTCTTTCTCTCCGAGTCAAGTTCATAATAACTCAGAAAGGTCACTTCTTTGCTGTAGATATGTCTGATTCCTGAGAACATCAGTGTTGAAGCGGCTAAATATAGGAATATGGTGAGATCAAATCCCGAAACTTCAAGAATTTTTAGAAAGATAAGATAGTCCACAACGTATTTTACTGAGAAATACCCAGATAGAAACCCGTAATACGTAAGGGTCTCCGTTTTGAAGTATTCAGAAAGGAAAATCAGCAGTAATGATAAAACAATTATGTCACAAATTAAATTTCCGACCAAAAGGTAATCAGAAAATTCTGCTATACCTCTAAATGACGTGACAAGCAAAATGATCATGATGGTGGTAGCAAGAACAGGGAGGACGAAGTGTTTCACGTCAAGGTAACGGGCTTCTCTTACAGTCTTCCAGATTAAAAAGCTTATTACAGGAAAATTTGCCACCAACGAGACTGGTATAAAATATTTGAGGTGATCGAGTGTCAGAAGGAAGTAACCTCTGGTCCAAACAGCCTGTCCAACTGTAGTTACAGCGAAGATATTCAGGGAGAGGAAACCTAGCAGTGAAAGAAACAGCCCCCTTCTTTCGTCTTTTGAAGACCTTGCGAGGAAGATCGTCATGACTGCTGAAAGGGTTAAAAGTAAGAGGATGTAGATATAGACAGAACCGAGGTATAGATCATTGGGAATGAGGTTAAACTTGTGCACTATAAATGGGATTGCGCCGATAAGGGTAAATACCCCCCAAGATGTGTAGATTCTCATTATAGTAATTATGTTTAAGTAACATAAATAAATTTATCGGTTTGAAGTTCGAAATGTATAGTCCCAAAAAATTT
>DAVR01000049.1 GCA_002507545.1 Archaeoglobus sp. UBA230
GGGTATAACATAATTCAGAAGAATGACGCTGGAAGCGATATTTACAGTTTCACAAAAGGGGATGACTGCTACATCTGGATGAACGTGCGATATCGCTATGAGAAGTGGGTGTACTATCTCGATGATGACCCGATTCTGACGATGGAGCATGTCTTCGTCAAGGACTTCTATCCGGAAACCATAAGAGCCGGAACTACGAAGCCTGCAAGTGCGAGATTAGCAGCGGTGGATAGCTGGGAGTCTAAGGGGAGCTACACGGCAACGAGCTATGACAAAGCGTACTACCTTTTCAACGTTTACGATCTCAACACAGACCACTTCGCCATCGACTGCCTAAAATTCATCGACGCTCTCGTGCTTGCCGGGAAGATAAGCGGTAGAGCTGCAACAGCTGCTGGAGCTATCGGACTCTTTGTAGATGTGGATTTTAAGTATGACAACATTGAAGCATTTGACATAGACTTAGCACTTTACTCATACCCGGGAATAACGCACGAGGTTCGCATGGCTAAAAGTGTAGCCGTTGCGAGCGTTCCAGCTGTTTACTTTGAAGTACGTTAAGTATAATTTTTTAAAATTATTTTTCAAAAGATACTCCAAAAGTAAATTTCCAAGTAGATTGAAGTTTCAGGTTAGGCTGAACTGGGATGTTGAAAGCACTTAATCAATAAAGTATAAAAACACGTGTTGTCACATAACAACATGAATTCAGGGCGGTGAGAGTGTTGGGTAAAGCGATGGCTGTTCTGATCGTGCTTGCAGTTGTTGTAACAGCAGTTTATGCAAAGACCCTGATGGAGAACACAGCAGTGATAGCTGTTGAGAGTCCGTACAAGGCTAAGGTGTACACTTTCGCCCTGTATCCTGATGGATTTAGACAGGTAGGAAAATACGAGGTTGCAGGGGAAAAGAGCTTAGCCTTATACCTTGGCAGTGCAAAGGCGGCGTGGATGAAAGAATACAGTAAAAACGGAAGGTTATCGCAGCCCCTGATACTGCTTGTTGCTATGTCCGAGAAAGGTGTGGATGTGAAGGGTGTCAATCTGGATTGGGACGATTTGAAGGGTAAAGAGGTTAAATTAGAGTTTAGGGAAGATGAAAGTTTGAAGAGGGTAATTTCAAAACTCAGTACACAATTCGAGCAACCTCAACCCCTCGGTGATCTCTACTGGGCGATTGAGGATTCCTACGAATACACGCTGCCCGTCGTTCTGAGCTACGTGAAGCCTGATTCGTCAACATGGGGGACTATGGATTACTTTTATGCAATTAACAAGAAGGTCGGCTTCAGTGTAAATGTATTTATCAGTTCGTGGAGTATTACTGAATACAACATAATCCAGAAATACGATTCTGGGAGTGCAAAAGCATCTTTCACAACAGGGGACGACTATTATATCTGGATGAACGTGCGATATCGCTACGAGAAATGGGTTTACTATCTCGATGATGACCCGATTCTGACGATGGAGCTCATTTTTGTCAAGGATTTCTATCCAAATACGATTACTAAAAGCACCTACAAGCCGTGGAACGCACAGCTACCTGAAATTGACGATTGGGACTACAAGGGAACATATACATCAGCAACATATACCTATCCATATTACGAACTCAGCGTATCGAACTTTGGAACCGATCACTTCGCAATAGACTGCATGAAGTTCATTGACATTCTTAAGACGGTTGGAAAAATAAGTAGTAAAGCAGTAACGGCTGCAACATCCATTGGGTTGTTTACTGATGTTGACTTCAAGTACGACAATGTTGAAGCGTTCTATTTTGGTCTGGCACTGTATTCAGACCCAGGAATAACCCATACCGTAAGATTGGCTGAAAGTGAAGCTGCTACAAGTGCTCCACAGATATACATTAAAAGCTAAAATTTTTTAATTCAATCCCAGATCATCTTTAACACTCACCAGACCTCTTATAGCTACCTCGTAGAGCTTCTCCAACGGCATGTCCAGCCTCTCAATCATTCTAATCCTGTCCCTGTCACATCCAGCGGCAAAGCTCTTTTCCTTGAACTTCTTCTTTACTGTTTTTGGAGTTACTTCGGTTATCTTTCCCTTCTTTACAAGAGCGCAGGCTATAACCAGCCCCGAAACACTGTCGGCTGCCTGCAACGCAATCTCAACTGGCTTCTCGTAATCACCAAAGAGCATGTGGTTGTGCCTTCTGACAACTTCGGCAATTTCATCATCAACCCCTTCCTTCAGCAAAATCTCCGCTCCTACCAATCCATGTTTCTCCATATCTCCCTGAGTCTGTTCGTAATCAATGTCATGCAAAATGCCAACAGTCCACCATTTCTCTTCATCCTCTCCAAGCTCCTTGGCGAGTTCCCTCATTACAGCAGCGGTTGCTATACAGTGTTTTATCAGCTTCTCGTCACTCACATACTTTTTCAGCAATTCAAGGGGTTCCATGGTGGATATAGATTGAGCTGCTTATTTCCTTTTTTGTTGGGAAAGATAGAAGATATTTTAAGACAAACGACCAAAACAAACATCAATCGAGTTGGCAAAACAAAAAACATGCAGGTGCCATGGAGGCGCGTCGCTTCCTGGCACTGCGATGCATGTGGAGTTTGCTGCAGAGTTTACAGACCAAAGTTAACGGCTTACGAGTATCTGAAACTCAGACATACGGGATTGGTTGAGGAGAAGGCAGGAAGGTTTTACATTCGCAAGATTGACGGAAGATGTCCGTTCCAGCATGGTAATCTCTGCTCGCTACAGCATAATCTTAAGCCAATTGCCTGCAAGACCTTTCCTTTTATCGTGAGGAGGAGGGGAGAGGAGAGCGCTGCCTTCGAGCTTAACAATGAGACCTACTTTGTTTACGCCGAGCTTTTCTGCCCAAATTTGTGCATTAAGTCAGATTTAAAACCTACAAGAAATGCTTATGAGCTTGCAAAGGAGGCAGTGATGATTTTCACCGGAAAAAATGACTTTAAACTCCTCACTGCTCAATTAAACCCAGAAACTGCAAAGCTTCTACGACCCCATTACCATTTGGCGATGGTGTGACGAGGTCTGCAAATTCTTTTAACCTCTCATCAGCGTTCGCCACGGCAATTCCGAATCCGGCAACTCTGAACATATCCACATCATTCTCTGAATCTCCAATAACTGCAAAGCTATCTGGCTTTATTCCGAGCTTCTCAGCAACGTAAACAAGAGCCTTTCCCTTACTAACATCAGCATCCGTGATGTGATAGGCAAAGCCCGAGTCTATTATCTTAACCCCTAACCCATCAATAAGCTTCCTTGCTCTTTCAATGTCAAAATTTCTTCGCAGACAAATTTCCGATTTCCTGTATTCAAAGTCAAGCAGTTCCAGATCAAAATGTCTTTCGAGTATTTCAAGAGCCCTCACGCATTTTTCCTTATCCCCAAGCACAATGTCATCTCCGTCATACTCGAATCTCACGACACCACCATTCTCGCAGATCACAACGTCAGAAACGCCAATCAGCTTTGCTGCAGCCCTTGCAAAGCAGGAAATGTTACCGGTAGCGAGAATCACTGGAACCCTCACCTTCCTGAGTGCATCAACGGCTCTGCAGTTCAAAGCTCTCCTTCTGTCGGTCAGAGTACCATCGATATCAACGGCAATCGCTTCAAGTTTGAACATGGTATCTGGTTAGCAGAGAGGTTAAAAACTGTTTTCAAATTTTCTGGTGGGAATAAACGCCCAAAGCTTAAATAGCAAATTGCTTAGCAAAATCCAATGCCGCTCAGAATTGCAGTAGTTGACAGGGATCGCTGCCAGCCGAAAAAGTGCGGACATGAGTGTGTGAAGTACTGTCCCCGTGTCAGGACTGGAGATGAGACTGTGGTCATAAACGATAAGGCGATAATATCTGAAAATCTGTGCGTGGGTTGTGGTATCTGCGTCAAAAAGTGTCCCATGCATGCTCTGTGGATTGTGGGATTGCCCGAAGAGCTGGAGGGCAGAGAGGTTCATAGATACGGCAAAAATGGGTTCGTGCTCTACAACCTGCCCATCCCAAGAAAGGGATACGTTGTCGGCATTCTCGGCCCAAATGGAACGGGTAAAAGTACCGCGATTAAAATTCTTTCAGGACAGCTCAAACCAAATCTTGGCAGGGAAGAGGCGAGCTGGGAGGAAATATTTGAGCGATTTGCAGGAACAGAGTTGTTGGACTACCTGAAGGGACTTAAGGATGGAAAAATTAGGGTCAGCCAGAAGCCACAGTATATAGAAGCCATTCCGAAGGTTTACAGGGGTAAGGGGAGGGAGTTACTTGAGAGGGTTGATGAAAGGGGTTTAATTGATGAAGTGATTGAAAAACTCAAACTCAATGAGGCAGTAAAGAGAGAGGTTAAGGACCTTAGTGGTGGAGAGCTGCAGAGACTGGCTATAGCTGCATGCATCCTCAGGGAAGCGGATTTCTACTTTTTTGATGAGGTGACGAGCTATCTTGATATTTATCAGAGGACTGCTGTCGCGGGGGTGATCAGGGAGCTTGCAAAGGAGAGGACAGTGATGATAGTGGAGCACGATCTGGCGATTCTGGACATGCTCGCAGACTTCGTGCACATCACCTACGGCACTCCGGGTGTTTTCGGCGTTGTTACCAGCGCAAAGGGTGCAAGGGTTGGGATAAACCAGTATCTGAGGGGTTACCTTGCAGAGGAGAACATAAGGATAAGGGATAAACCTATAGAGTTCGAGGTCTTCCAGCCGAGAGAGGGCGAGAGTGATAAGGTTCTTGTCGAATACCCTCCATTCTCGAAGTCCTTTGAGGGATTCAGACTCGATGTCGAGGGTGGGGAAATCTACCAAGGTGAGGTTCTGGGAGTGGTGGGTTCTAATGCTACCGGTAAATCAACCTTTGTCAAGGTTCTGGCGGGCGTCATTGAGGATGATGACAAAAGAGTGAAGCTGGACGTTAAGGTAAGCTACAAGCCCCAATACGTCAAGGCTGATGTGGACATGCAGGTCGGGATGTTCTTGAGGAGGATTAATCCAATGATTGACAGCTCATATTACAAGACAGAATTTCTAAAACCACTGATGCTGGAAGACCTGATGGACAGAAATCTCGATGATCTGAGTGGTGGAGAGCTGCAGAGAGTTGCCATAGTTGCCTGCTTGCTCAGAGATGCTGACCTCTACCTTCTCGACGAACCCTCAGCCCATCTCGATGTTGAGCAGAGAACCGAAGCTTCGAGGGTGATAAGGAGGTTTGCCATCAACACTGGGAAGAGTGTTCTGGTTGTTGATCACGACATCTATCTGGTTGACATGATCAGTGACAGGTTGATGGTTTTCGAGGGTGAGCCGGGAAAGCACGGCATATCGAGGAGACCGAGGAGCATGAGAGAGGGTATGAACCTTTTTCTGTCAAAGCTGGGCATAACCTTCAGGAGGGATGAGGAAACGAAGAGGCCGAGAGTCAACAAGCCAGATTCGAGGCTTGATAGGGAGCAGAAGGCTGCTGGTGAATACTACTACTATTTTCAGTGACTGAATATTCTTAAATATCTCACGTCAGAGGTGACTGGAATGAGGAAAGTAGAACTGTACACCTACGAGGACGCAAGCAAGGACGTTGAGGAGGGAATGATGGAAAGTGAAGCTGCTGTTAAGAAATGGGAGTCAATAGTAATGGCCTTGAGAGAGATAGAAGAAGTTGCACTCCAAATAACACCCTTCTGTGAGAGGTATATGGATTTTGACTGCAACGGTTGCCCGATGCTGAGATTTGATCTGCCATGCACCGAGGCAATCTCCACCTACTCAATATTTTGCGCAGACCTGAAAAAGCTCAGAATGATCGCAGAAAATATGCTATCAATGGTTATAGCCGTCCAGAGATGTGAAGAGCAGAGTAACAGCTTTTTTGTATGAAGTGCAGAATTTGCGGGCAAAAAACTCCATCCAAGAATTTGCCTGTCTGCCCAAACTGCTCCAGAAAAGAGGAGGTTGCTGAGATAGCTGCAGAGCTTCACCGGCCTTTTTCTGATAGAGTTGTAAAGAAGTGCAAACTCTGCAGCAACGAGTGCTCTGGAGTTCCTCTATGTGGAAAACCCGATTATGGCAACCTCTCATACTATGAAGACCCTCTGCCGACAAACTGCTGTAACTCTTGGTTCTGCAGAGGTAGCGAGCTTTATGGGGTTAATCTGGCAGTATTCTACTACGGCTGCAATTTCGACTGCTTATTCTGTCAGAACTGGAGCCACAAGTTTATCGAGAGGGCGAGGAAAGTTGAAATTGGGGAGCTTCTTGGGGCAGTCAGTAGTAGAGTGAGATGCATATGTCACTTTGGTGGCTCTCCCGAACCTCAACTTCCCTTTGCCTTGAAATTCAGCAGAAAAGCCATGGAGAAAAGGGAGGATATCATGATATGCTGGGAGTGGAATGGAGCGGGAAACAAAAGTCTTGCACTGAAAGCCGCTGAATTAAGCTGGAAGTCTGGAGGGACTGTTAAATTCGACCTGAAAGCATGGAACGAAAATCTCCATCTTCTGTTAACCGGAAGAAGCAATGAGAGGGTGAAAGAGAACTTCATCAGGATTGCGGAGAACTATCCTGGTGTGATCTCGGCAACGACATTACTCGTCCCTCACTACATTGATGAAAAAGAGGTTGAGAACATCGCGAGATTCATTTCTTCCCTCAATCCGGAAATCCCCTACAGCCTCCTCGTCTTCCACCCTGACTACAGGCTGAACGACTTGCCAGTCACACCCCTTTCGCAGGTCAAAAAATGCTATGAAGCCGCAAAAAAGCATTTGAAAAGGGTAAACGTGGGAAATCTTCATCTCTTAGGCCTTAATCGATTTTAACAGTTTCAGAACACCATCAAATGTGTATTCTTCCGGGATCAAGGGCTTGAGACCGTAATCTTCAAGAACCTTTGCCGTTGGGGGCCCTATTGCAACAAGCGTTATTTTTCTCAAAGATTCAAGGCACTCATCATCGCAGAGTCCAAGAAAGCTTTGGGCAATCATACTGCTTGAAAATACGATTGCATCATAGAAACCTTCCTTTACTCTATCAATCTCCCTTTTCTGCTCATTTCCCTGCAATTTTTCAATTCTGTAAACCTCCACATCCCTGAAGTCGGATATTTCAGAAAGACTTTTCAGCACATCGCTACCAGCATTGCTCCGTAAAGCTATCACTCTCTTCCCCTTAAGCATCTCGGAAAATTCTTCAAAAAGGGTTTCAGAATCAAATTTTGTCGGTGTTAGCGCATGTATTCCAGCCATTTCGAGTATTTTGGCTGTTTTTTTGCCTATGGCGATAACTCTGCCAAGCTTCACACCCTTTTCAACTACAACCTTAGCCGCGTTCTGACTTGTTATTATTGCAAAATCGTGTTCGGGGACTTCGAATTCATTGTAAGTTAGCTTTACAAAAGGGCAACCATAAGACTCGAAACCCTCCTCTCTTAGCTTTCTTAAAGTATTTTCAAGAAGCTCTGCAGGTCTAAGAATTAAAATTTTCATAAAAGCTCCTCTCGGAGATCGTTGAGGAACGGATACTTCTCTCTCACCTCGTAAACCTCTCCAAGTCGGATGTCACTCATCATGACCTCCTGATAATCTCCTCCCTCGACCAATACCGCTCCCATGGGATCAACGAGCATCGAGTGCCCCCCATAGTCCAGATCGCCCTCAACACAGTTTACACCAGCGACAAACACCTGGTTATCTATTGCTCTCGCCTGCAGCAGCACCCTCCAGTGCTCAATTCTCTCCTTCGGAAATTCGGCAGGAATTGCTATTATCTCCGCACCCATCTTCACGAGTTTTCGGAACAGCTCAGGAAAGCGAAGTTCATAGCAGATCAGAATCCCTATATCCCCTATCGGTGTTTCAAAAACCTCGATTTTGTCTCCAGCCTTAAAGTGTTTTTTCTCGGATGTGAGCGGGAAGAGGTGAGTTTTTCTGTACTTTCCTATGATCTCCCCTCTGTAGATTATTACGGCTGAGTTGTACAGATTGTCCTCTTCTCTCTCAGCGACTCCTGCAATTATTAGGATATCCCTCTGTTTTGAGAGTTTCAGTACGAGGTCGAGTTCCTCTTCAAGCGGTTCAACAGCTTCGTAGTTGTGTTTGTAAAATCCAGTGTTGAAAACTTCGGGAAGGATAACCATGTCTGCCCTTACTTGAAGAGCCCTCTTTATCAGACTCATTCCCTTCATTATGTTCACTTCCCTGTCAGGGAGAATTCTCTGCTGAGCCAATGCAACACGAATCTTTTCAGAGGTAGTCAATTATCTCACCCTCTTTTGTTATTTTCCAACCCTCTTCAGTTCTTTCAATACAGAACCCCCATTCAAGCATTCGAAGGTGGTACTCAAGCTCTTTCTTTGATATTCCAAGCTTTTCAACTATCTCCTCCTCATTCTTGCCCTCAGCGATCATCTTCAGTATGCTCTTTCTTACAGGGTTCGAAACAGCTTTATGATACCTTTCGTGGTATATTCTGCTCTTCTCAATACTCCCACTGAATTCCTCCCACTTTGCCATCTCAGATAAGTTATGGGGGGGTGAAAATTTTAGTTTTTTCGGATTGTTTACAGTAAAGGTTATATTTCAGATATCGAACAAACGTTCGATGACGAACACATGTTCGAAAACACTACAGGAGGAAATAATAAGACTTAAAGAAGAGAAAAATGCTGTAATTCTTGCTCACAACTATCAGATACCAGAGATACAAGAGATAGCAGATTTTATTGGAGATAGTCTTGAACTGGCTATAGAAGCTACTAAGACGAGAGCAGATGTTATCGTGTTCTGTGGAGTTGATTTCATGGCAGAAACGGCAGCAATACTGAATCCAGATAAGAAGGTAATCGTTCCATCAGTTGATGCCAGATGTCCAATGGCCACCCAACTTCCCGCCGAACTCATAAAAGAGTCGAAAGCTAAAGAAACCATTCCATTTGTGATATACGTGAACAGCTATGCCAGTGCCAAGGCCGAGGCAGATATATGCTGCACATCGGCAAATGTCGTAAAAGTCGTAGAGAGGCTTGATTCAGATGTGGTCTTTTTAGGCCCGGATGCAAACCTTGCGTGGTTTGCAGAGGCTAAAACAGGTAAAAGAGTCATACCTGTGCCCAGTGATGGCTTCTGCTGCGTTCATAAGCGATTTAACGTAAAACACATCGAAGAAATGAGAGAAAAGCATCCAGATGCTGTGATAATCGTGCATCCGGAATGCGATCCAGAAGTGCAGCAAAAAGCGGATTACGTCGGTTCAACGAGTCAGATGCTGAAGTTTGCGAAAGAATGCGATTATAACAAAGTAATCGTCGGCACTGAGATTGGGCTGATAGATAGGATGAAGAGGGAGATACCCGACAAGACGTTCATACCTCTCCACGAAGTCGTCTGCAGAAGCATGAAGCTCAACACACTTGAAAGTCTGCTCGACGCTTTGGAATTTGAATTTAACGTTGTTAGACTACCCGAAGATGTATCGGAGAGGGCTGGGAGAGCTATAAAGAAAATGGTGAGAATTCTATGAAAGTAGGCATTATAGGGTGCGGCTCAGTTGGAAGCTTCGTAGCGAGGTGGCTAAACGGTGAGAGCGGGTTTGAGCTTGTTTCAATTTTCGATATCAACCGTGAGAGAGCAATGAGATTGTCTGAAGAGCTGAAGGTAAACGTTGCCAAGGACATAGACGAGTTTCTGAAGAGCAACATGGATGTGGTTGTAGAGGCCGCATCACAGCAAGCAGTTTTAAATTACGCGGAAAGAGTTTTGAAGTCCGGAAAAGATTTAATCATTCTGAGTGTTGGAGCTTTAGCTGAGGATGACTTTTACGATAAAATAAAAGCTTTAGCCGATGAATTGGGAAGAAGAATCTTTATTCCCTCAGGAGCTTTGGCGGGAGTTGATGCAGTAAGAGCTGTGGCAAGCTATATCGAAGAGGTCATTTTGACAACAAGAAAAAACCCATCGAGTTTTGGTGTGGATGGGAAAGGAATTATTTTTGAAGGTGATGCCAGAAAAGCTGCAAAACTTTACCCTAAAAACTTGAATGTAGCAGCAACACTCGGTGTCGTGGCAGGATTCGACAAGGTGAAAGTTGTGGCGATTGCCGAGGAAGTTAGCGAGAATGTTCACGAAATAGTAGTTAGGGGGAAGTTCGGAGAGATCAAAATTGCCGTCAGAAACAGAAAAATGGAAAACAACCCTAAAACGAGTTATCTTGCAGCACTCTCGGTGATAAAAACACTTGAAAACATTAAGGGCAACATCGTGGTGGGATGATTCCTGAGTTCATTATCAAAAAGAAGATTCTGGAATACCTCGAAGAGGACTTGTATTACGGAGACGTGACATGTGTTGAGGGCAGAAACGTTGTAGCCAATATAATCTCGAAAGATGACGGTGTCATAGCTGGTGTAAAGGTTGCAAAAATCGCCTTTGAATCCTTTGGAATCGAGGTTTTTAGTTCCATAAAAGATGGTGACTTAGTCAGTAAGGGTGACGTTGTAATGAGGGTGAAGGGCAATTCTAAGGATATTCTAATGCTCGAGAGAACTGTTCTTAACATTCTGATGAGGATGAGTGGAATAGCGACGGTAACAGCAGAAATGGTTGAGAAGGCGAGAAATGTAAATTCGAATGTTAAAATTGCTGCTACGAGAAAGACAACACCTGGCTTCAGAATTTTCGAAAAAATGGCAGTTGAAATCGGGGGAGGAGATGCGCATCGCTTCGGACTTGGAGACTGCGTTATGGTTAAGGACAATCATATCGCCGTTGTTGGTGATTTGGTCAAAGCGATAAGATTGGCGAAGTCTGCGAGTTTCACGAAAAAAATTGAAGTTGAAGTTAGAAGTGTTGAGGAAGCTTTGATTGCTGCAAAAGAGGGGGTTGATGTAATCATGCTCGACAACTTCAAGCCGTGGGAAATAGAGAAGGTGATAACACTTTTGGAAAAAGAGGGGGTTAGAAAGAAGGTTTTACTGGAGGTTTCAGGTGGAATAACTCCAGAAAACGTCAAAGAGTATGCTAAAACCGGCGTTGATGTGATTTCTACTGGCTACATTACACACTCGGCTAAAGCTCTGGACCTAAGTCTTATTATAACCTGATATTGTGCCAGTTCTTGGAAGATTCTGACACAACACGACCTCCTTTGGATATGCAATTGTTTGTCTCTCCAAGGTCGAGTCTTATTTATACTCAGTGGATTACGAGAGTTGATGAGAAAGAGGATACTCGACATACTGGAGGATTACGACACACAAAATCTGCACATAGGAACCATAGGAAGCCATTCGGCGTTGAACATACTTAGAGGAGCAAAGGATGAGGGTTTCAGGACAATATGCATCTGCAGGGAGAGGGAAAGGACTGTCTACGAGAACTTTGGCGTGGCAGACGAGTTTTTGGTTGTGGAGAACTACGCAGATTTACTTGATGAAAATCTGCAGGAGAATCTTAGGGATAGGAACACAATTCTTATCCCCCACGGCTCATTTAACGCCTACATAGGCAAATTTGACGACCTTCTTTTACCACTCTTCGGAAATCGCGAGCTAATGTTGTGGGAGACTGATAGGGATAAGCAGAGGGAGTGGCTGGAAAGATCGGGAGTGAAGATGCCGAAGAAGTATGACAGTCCGGAAGATATTGAGGGATTGGCCATAGTCAAGTATCCGGGTGCGAAAGGTGGTAAAGGCTACTTTATCGTTTCAGATGCCAGAGAGTTTTATGAGCTATCTGAGAAAATGGTAAAATTGGGTTTGATAAGCCGCGAAGATGTGGAGAAAGCGGAAATACAGCAGTACATTCTCGGTGCGAACATATACTTCTCCTTCTTCTATTCGCCGGTTTATAGCCGAATAGAGCTTATTGCAGTTGACAGAAGATACGAATCTACAGCAGATGCCCTCGGAAAGGTGCCGGCAAAGGAGCAGCTTAAGGCGGATATAAATCCAACCTACACTGTGATTGGGAACTTTCCAGTTGTTTTGAGGGAGAGTCTGCTTGTTCAGGCATTTGAAGCTGCAAATAACATAGTTGAGGTTTCTAAGGAGATTGCATACCCGGGTATGGTTGGAGCATTCTGTATCGAGTCCATTTTTGATGAAAATGCAACTATGTATGTCTTCGAGATATCGGCAAGGATTGTCGCGGGGACAAATGTGGGCGTTCCCGCATCACCTTACTCTTACATTCTTTTCGGCGAGAATATGTACATGGGTCGGAGAATAGCAAGGGAGATCAGACTTGCTGCTGAAAAGGACATGCTCGCAGAGCTTATCTACTAAAGATTTTTAAACTTCGTAATGATTAAAAGGGTATGGAGGAGATAAGGAGGGCTGCGGAAATTATTGCAAAGGCAAAGCATGCAGTTGTTTTTACAGGTGCAGGTATTTCTGCTGAGAGTGGAATTCCAACCTTCAGGGGAGAGGATGGTCTGTGGAAGAAATATGATCCTGAAGAGGTAGCTTCAATCTGGGGATTCAAGAGGAATCCGAGAGCCTTCTGGGAATTTTCCATGGAAATGAAGGACAAGCTCTTTGCAGAACCGAATCCCGCACATTACGCCATCGCTGAGCTTGAGAGGATGGGTATAGTTAAAGCTGTCATAACACAAAATATTGACATGCTCCACCAGAGAGCGGGGAGCAGAAGGGTTTTGGAGTTGCACGGCAGCATGGAAAAGCTCGATTGCTTGGATTGCGGAGAAACTTATGATTGGGGTGAGTTCTTGGAAGACTTCAACAAGGGAGTAATACCTAGGTGCAGAAAATGTAATAGCTGGTACGTTAAGCCCAGAGTGGTCTTGTTCGGTGAGCAACTACCACAGCGAACTCTGCTTACAGCAATGGAGGAATCGAGGAAGTGTGATGTCTTCATTGTCGTTGGTTCAAGCTTGGTGGTTTATCCCGCTGCCGAACTACCCTACATGGCAAAAAGCTCGGGGGCAAAAATGATCATGGTAAATGCGGAACCAACTGTTGCCGACAACATTTTTGATGTGAAAATATACGGGAAAGCTGGCGAGATTCTTCCAAGAATAGTCGAAGAAGTAAAGAGATTTCGGCAAACCTAAACTTTTTCAGCTTTGATTTTGTGAAACAAAGCATCTCAGCCTCAAGAATTGGAAAATTATAAATATCCATCACGACCATTAACTAATATTTAAATTTAAAAAGAGGTGATGCAGGATGGTTGAACTGGACCTGACTCAGATACAGAAAGATATTTTGTATGCGTTGATAACGCTGTATAAAAAGAAGGCTGGCGGATCGGTGAAGGGCGAGGAGATAGCAGAGCTAATCAACAGAAACCCCGGAACCGTAAGGAACCAGATGCAGGCTTTAAGAGCTCTTGGACTTGTTGAGGGCGTTCCCGGCCCTAAGGGGGGTTACAGACCTACTGCTAAGGCATATGAGCTCCTTTCAGTTACAAGACCTGAAGAGGCTGTAAAGGTCCCAGTAATTGTGAACGGAAACGTCATGGAAGAGCTTACTGCCGAGGAAATTGATTTGCCGTCCATATCTAATCCAAAAACCTGTCAGGCAAGGATAAGGTTGATAGGAGATATCAAGAAGATTAGCCCAGGGGACAACGTGGTGGTAGGACCAACACCGGTTAACGAAATGATGGTTTACGGAAAAGTTGTCGGGAGAGATGATACCGAAAATACGATTGTTATTGACATTGAAAAGATCGTAGCTCTTCCAAAGGATACAGTTGGAGAACATATGTCCTCTCCGATAATAACTGCTGATGCTGGAGACAAAGTAATCAATGCCGCAAAAGTGCTTGCCGAAAACGGAATCTACTGCACACCGGTGAAAAAAGACGGTAAATTCGTTGGCATTTTCACTCTCGACCATGTTGCAAAGGCAGTCGCTGAAGGAAAACTCGATGCTAAGGTCGAGGAAGTTATGCGCCCCAAGCTCGTAATGGTCGAGAAGGATACAAAGATCAGAGAGGCAATAAGACTGATGAGGGACGAGAAAGTTAGAATTCTTCTTGTGACCGACAAAGGAGAACCGGTTGGGGTTATCACGGATCAGAAGATACTTACAAGGCTCGCTCCTGAGCAGATAGTTGTCTGATTTTTCCCCAATTTTTTAGAAAAGAATTAATAGTTTGGAATTCTACCTTGGCTATGGAAGTAAAAGATGCCATGGAAAAGGCTTTTGAGCTGGGACAGAAGTATGAGAGGCAGTATACAGGTTGTGCGCAGACTGTAATAGCTGCGATATTTGACACTCTTGGAATCTGGAATGAGGATGTTTTTAAAGCTGCAAGTGGCTTGGCTGATGGGCTTGGGCTTACAGGTGACGGCAGTTGCGGAGCCCTTGTTGGAGCTTCAATGGTCATAAGCTACCTTTTCCCGAGGGAGAGGAAGGATTTTGCAGACGTTTTCAAACCGATGAAAGCCTATTCCCTTGTGAAGCAACTCCATGATAGGTTCGTAGAGGAATATGGAAGTTGCCGCTGTTACGACATTCAGATGAAACTTATGGGCAGAACCTTCAACCTATGGGACCCAGAAGAGATGAAAGAAGCTTTATCTTTCGGAATGATGGATCATTGCTCAAAGGTTGTTGGGAATACGGCAAGGATGGCTGTGGAGATAATTCTGAAAAACAAAAATTAAATAGAATCTATTAATAAATTTACAAGCCTTTCAAGTTCTTCTCTATTCCTTAGCTTAAGCTCTGCTCCTTTTTTCTCTACAAAGTCTGCCACTTTGATCTTTCTTTCGATTTTTCTACCACCAGCCACGATTTCGATTTCGACATAAGGGAATTCGTGCTCCATCTCCACCTTGACGATCCCTGAAGGGGTTCTGTAGGTGAAGTTGTATTCTGCCTCCTCCTCCAAGCTTATTCCAGCAATACTGGTAGGTCTCTTTTCCGAAACTTTCTCCCATCTTTCAGACATTATTCTATCAATTTCTGCTATCAGAAAGTCATCCATCTTTGCGTGTGCAGCAATGCTTTCAATTCCCCTTTTTATTTTATCGAACAGACCCATACTACTAAGGTTTTTGCAAAATTAAAAAGTTTAACTTGAAAAAGATTAGTGGGGGGTTACCCCGTAAATCCTCACCTTCTCAAGCCAAGCTCCTATCTTCGGGAATATTTCGGTTGGAGCTTTTAGTCCAAATGGTAAGTCCACGTGGGCTGTTCCCTGTATTATGTAGTACTCGTCGTACTGATGCGGAGTCTTTGCCTCCATCAAGTCTCTGATTATCTGATCCGCCTCTACAAGACCATCGTATTCTGAGAGCAGGGTTATGAACGGTACCTTAACTTTTTTCATGTTGTGGATGTAGTAATAATATCCATCCCGCCCCGGTTTCGGAGTTGGTGGCTCGATGAGATACCATCTACCTCCGTTCTCGAAATATTCTCTTGCCGTCTTGTGAGTTCCAAAGTCATTGTATTGAGCGAGGGTTGGTGTGTATAGACTATCAACGATGTATCTTGCCATAAAGTCTTCTAAGGCAGGATTGAGATCGTTCGGATTCGTAAAGGTGAGGTCTCTGATGATCTCACTGTATTCTCCATATTTTTCGTTCATCTTGAAAATTAACTCAAAAACCCTGTCCACAGTCAGCACAGTCTTGTACCACAACTTGTCGCTCTTAGCAATATCTTCGACAATTCCTCTGATATCAATGTAAAGCGGTGTGTCGAGCAGCAACCACGTGAGCTTCATGTCTGTAATTTTGGGTAGAGGTGGTATCATTGCGGGATCGAGAGCTATAACACCAATAACCGTCTCTGCTCCCTCGGTCTCTCCATTTCTTTCTCTAACAAGAGAATCATCCGAAACAACCTTTCTGCACCAGGGTTCACCGAAGAGACAGTGGTAAGTCCACTTAAATTTTGCCCCTTGTAAATACACGTAGCTTACAAGCCCTCCCGTGCTGTGCCCTCCAATAACCGGATGCTTCCCTGTTACTTCGTAAACCTTCCTTATAGCAGCCCTTGCATCATACAATGCCCATGTATCGAGGCTCGTTTTTGCTGATCCAACCTGACTTTTCATCTCCTCACTACCTGTCCCCCTGTAGTTTACAAGCCACACGTCATATCCCTGCTTCCACAGGTAGTATGCGAGACTGTAGTAGAGCATAGGGTCTTGCTGTATCCTCTCATCTCCTTTAGCCCATTCAGCCAAATCAGACGGAAGTTCCACGTTGTATAACTCTTTCAGTTCTGGTGGTGTGTGCGTAAGATACTCGTTCATGTTGCACAGGAGTCCGGAAAAAAGTACCACCGGTTGTGCTCCATCATTGATACTCTCTCCTGGAGGGTGGTATCTCAGGAGTTTTATCGTAACGCCATCATCGGTTTTGGCAGTGTAGACATCTCCAAGATACTCAAACGCTGCAGCGCTGGACATCACTAAGGCAATAGCAAGGCATAATACTACAAAGGCTGCATTTTTCTTCATAAATCACGAATAACACCTAAAATTATAAAATTTTCGAAAAATTAATGATAATAATTATCGTAACAAAAATCAGAGTTCTGCCTCAAAGTCCTCGACAGTGTAAGTGAAGTCCTGTCCTCTAATTTTCACAATCTCTCTTGCAAGGAGCCAGTAAACGATTGCCAGTGCTCTCCTTCCTTTGTTGTTTGTCGGAATGACAAGGTCTATGTCAGCACATGAGTTGTTGGTATCACAGAGCGCCACAACCGGAATTCCAACAACCGTCGCCTCACTCACAGCCTGTTTGTCTATAGCCGGATCGTTTACGAAGACAACGTCAGGCTCCCTGTATTCCTTGAGCATCGGATTCGTCAGCGTGCCGGGAATGAAGCGCCCGGTTATGTAATCGCTCCCTACGACTTTCGAGAACATCTGGATTGGCTTGTAAGCATACTGCCTTGCAGCTACGAGCAGAATTTTCGAAGGTTCATACCTTGAGAGAAACTTGGCAGCGACCCTTATTCTTTCATCAAGTTTCCTGATGTCAAGGACGTAGAGTCCATCCTGCCTTACCTTGAAAATAAACCGCCTCATGTCTCCTGTTTTAATCTGCGTCCCTATGTGCACTCCCGCTGCGAGATAGTCGTCTGGAGGTACTAAGTACTCGTATTCTTTTTCCATCATATTACCACCATTCTTGGTTTATCCATCAGTTCTTCAATTCTGATGAGTTCGTTGAGTTTTGAAATTCTCTCCCCTCCAACCACACCAGTCTTTATTAACTTTGCGTTAAAGGCAACTGCAAGATGAGCTAAGCATTCATCTTCCGTTTCTCCGCTCCTGTGACTGACAACGATCTTGTATCCATTATCTTTTGACATTTTGACCGCATTGGCAGTTCCTGTCAGTGTTCCATTCTGATTAGGTTTGATTAAAACTGTATTTGCTGCACCAATCTCAATGCCCTTCGCAATCCTTTTTGGGTTCGTAACGAAAATGTCATCTCCGCAGACCATGCACTTAACCTGTTTCGTCAGCTCTGCAAATCCCTCGAAGTCGTTTTCGTGCAGAGGGTCTTCGATGTAGAGTAGGTTGTATCTATCAGCAAGTTCAGCCATATAGGCTATCTGCTCTTCTGGTGTAAGTTTTCTATCTCTGTAGACATATCTTTCTCCGTCCCATAACTCGGTGGCAGCGACATCAATACCAATCCTAATCTCAATGCCCAGATCATCCTTAACGTTCTGTATGGCTGAACTAAGTATCTCAAAAGCCTGTTCGTCACTTATCTGTGCAGCCCAAGCTCCCTCATCACCTTTAGCGGCAAAAATGCCTCTATTCTTGAACTCTCTTTTCAGCGCCTTATGAACAGCAGTGTTTGCCCTCTGGGCGTCAAAAAAGGTCTTCGCACCGACAGGGATAACCAGAAACTCTTGAATATTCGTCGAACCTTCTGCATGTCTCCCTCCACCGATTACGTTTCCCAAAGGATAAGGCAGCTCTTTGGCAAAAGCTCCACCGATGTAGGCGTAAAGTGGCATTCCAAGGATTTCAGCAGCTGCTTTGGCTGTTGCTGTGCTCGCAGTAATCGCAAAATTTCCACCAATCTTTGAAAAGTTTTCAGTACCGTCAACCTCTCTGAGAGCTTCGTCCACACTTTCTTGATCAAAAATGCTCAAGCCTATAAGAGCCTTCGAAATCTCCTCTTCGATCTCTTCCCATTTATAAGGGTTAACAACGACTGCCTCCTCGCTGCCGGTTGATGCTCCGCTTGGCGCAATTGCCCTCGCTACAACATCTCCCGCTACAATTTCACATTCTACGGTCTCGTTCCCCCTGCTGTCGAAAACGATTCTGTAATGAACGTCCTCTATTATCAAACTACCACCTCAGAAAAGATCGTATCTTTCGAGCCAAACAAACTCATTTCTCCTCCTCCTGACTGTGATTGGGATAACACCCCGCTTAAATTCTTCCATTGCGATATCAAGCGGGTCAACCTTATCGGTCTCGATTAAAACTGGAGCTCCCATTGCAATCTGTAACGCCCTCGCGCCTATAATTCTTGCCTTCTCAAATCTCGTATACTCGAACGGGAATTTCACCTTAATAGCTATCACCCCTCAAGGCGGGAATGGGGCCGCCGAGATTTGAACTCGGGTCAC
>DAVR01000035.1 GCA_002507545.1 Archaeoglobus sp. UBA230
CAACTCCTGAAGAGGTAGATGCGACTGTGAGGAGACTTGGCCTGCCAATGGGACCCTTTGAGCTTGTTGACTATACGGGAGTTGACATACTCTATAACGCTCTCAAGTATTACGCTCAGACAATCAGCCCGGATTATGAGCCTCCAGAAATTCTTGAGAAGATGGTAAAGGAGAACAAGCTCGGAAGAAAAACTGGACAGGGGTTCTATGACTGGAGTGCTGGAAGACCGCAAATTGACTCAAGCAAGGCTACTGACAAGATTAACCCGATGGACTTCACCTTCGTGGAGATCAATGAAGCAGTGAAGCTCGTTGAGATGGGCGTTGCAAGTCCCGATGACATTGATACTGCCATAAAGCTCGGTTTAAACAGACCCTTTGGTCCATTCGAGCTGGCGAAGCAGTTTGGAGCGCAACAGATTGCTGCCAGACTTGAGGAGCTGGCGAAGCAGTATGGAAAGAAGATTTTTGAGCCGACAAAGACCCTCAAAGAGGGTAAGCTGGAGGAACTACTAAAAAAAGGTAAGGCTGAAGCCGAGGAAAAAAAAGAAGAAGACGAGTTTAAAACGATAAAGATCGAAAAGCTTGAGGGTGGAATAACAAAGCTTATCCTGAACAGACCGGATAGACTCAACACAATATCTCCTGAACTCATGGAGGAACTGGATAAGGCAATAACGCTGCTTTGGGGTGATAAGGATACAAGAGTAATTGTCATAACCGGTGCTGGTGATAGGGCCTTCTCCGCTGGAGCTGATCTGACAACCCTGATAACCCATCCATTCGACTTCCTTGAGCACAACAGAAAGGGAGAGAGAATATTCAGAAGGTTGAGCGAGATTCCAAAGCCTGTAATTGCAGCTATCAACGGATATGCTCTCGGAGGTGGACTTGAAATTGCAATGAGCTGTGACATCAGACTTGCCAAGAAGTCTGCAATAATCGGTCTGCCAGAAGTTGGCTTGGGATTGCTACCGGGATGGAGCGGGACGCAGAGAATGGTCAAGCTGATAGGTATAAGCAGAGCAATGCAACTTGCCCTAACTGGTGAGAGGATCACAGCTGAGGAGGCTGAGAAGTGGGGCCTGATCAACAAGGTCTTCGATGATGACAAGTTTGAAGAGGAGGTTATGAACTACGCCAAGAACATCGCAGAGCGCTGTGCCCCGATTTCAATGGCTCTGATAAAGAGGTTGATCAACAAGGGCGGAGAAGTTCCAATGGATGTTGGTTTGGAGTGGGAGTGCACCGCTGCTGGACTGCTGTTCTCAACCGAGGATCTGAGAGAGGGAATCTCAGCTTTCCTGAGGAAGGACAAGCCACAGTTCAAGGGTCGCTAACATTTTTTCTTTATCTTTTTGACGCCAAGCATTTTGAGATTGTAAACTGTAAAATAGGGACTAATCTCATGTGGAGTGATTTTGGTATACAATGGCTTCAGATTCTGACAACTAAGTAGACACAACCTTGGCTGTCAGTCCAGGTGACCAAACCAGCTTTATATCTCATCCCAACTTTCTTTGAATGCGCCTCAAAGATGTCTTCGTATCTGAGCTGAGAAAAAGGGGGGTTGAGAGGATAGGAACGAGGCTGAAAAAGGTAATATCCTCACCCGACCCTATCGCAAGAATGGCTCTTTATGTCGCAAACGGTAAGGCTGAAGTTTGCAGGAGTGATGGCGGTTTGCAGCACTCCTTCACCCTTAGTGGTCACTTTGTTAGCTTACCACCCCATGCCTATGTTGGGAGATGTAAGCAGGAAATTCTCCTCAGCAGAGGGGAATTAACAGGGCACCCCTTTCCATATGTTGTTGTGGATTGTAGGTTCTACGATGAGCATTCGGAGAAGGAAAAGTGGAAACTTGAGCTGCAAGTAAAGCAGAGCCTTGGAGTTGTTAGAGAGTACATGTGGGACGAGAGGCTGGTTGTCACGTATCACGATTTTGGGTATGGGTCGTATTATCCAACAACAGAGGATTTTTTGAAAGAAAACGGGATTGAAAGGGTTGTGCTGCTTGATCCAAGTGGTGAAGAGCTTTTTGAGAAGACGAATGCTGAATGTTTCGTAATCGGCGGAATTGTGGATAAATCTGGGAAGAAAAGGGGATATACATCAAAAATTGGCAGATCACTTGAAAAAGAGGGATTTGATGTGGACTACAGGAAGATAGAGCTAAAGGGAGATGTTGTGGGCGTGCCGGACAGAATAAATCATATTGCCGAAATCCTGCTCAAGGTGGAGCTTGATGGAGAGGACATTGAAAGGGCGATAAGAGCCGTTCAGCCACCTCTTGTAGCCAAGTGGAGATTGAGGAAGGAACTGCACGAGAGAACTTTGAGGGTATGTATTGGTGACAGAGTTCTCAGGGTAGTGGCACAAAGCGAGTTCGATTACTTCAAAGGGTGGCTGAACATCAGAAAGCAGGATTTCTATGAGGTTTGCAGGGAGCAGAGGTTTTTTGTGGTATCGGATGAAGTAATGGAGCAGATTAAGGCTGAAAAATGGGATGAAAGAAAGAGATGTTTTAAGCTGGGGTGATTTTTTACTTTGAAGGTCAAAAGTTGACCTCGGAGGTTAAATTTTACCCCATATGTCAACAATTAACTCTTCTGTTCAATAAAATATAAAAACACATGATGACACATAACAATATGAGTTCAGGGCGGGTGAGAGTTTTGGGCAAAGCAATAGTAGTTCTGACTGTTCTTGCAGTGCTTGGAACAGTTGTTTATGCAAAAACTCTGATGGATAATACGGCAATTGTGACTGTAAGCAGTGCTGAGAGAGCCAAGGTATACGCTTTCGTTTTATATCCTGATGGGTTCAGGCAGGTGGGGAAGTATGATGTTGTTGGAGAGAAGAGCTTGGCCTTATACCTTGGCAGTGCAAGATCTGCCTGGATGGATGAGTATTGGAAAAATGGAAGGTTATCGCAGCCCCTGATACTGCTTGTTGCTATGTCCGAGAAAGGTGTGGATGTGAAGGGTGTCAATCTGGATTGGGGTGACTTGGGAAGTAAGAAGATTAAACTGGAGTTCAGGGAGGATGAAAGAGTAAAGAAGGCAATTTCAAAGCTGAGCTTTGATAAGCCTCAACCCCTCGGTGATCTCTACTGGGCGATTGAGGATTCCTACGAATACACGCTGCCCGTCGTTCTGAGCTACGTGAAGCCTGATAGTACGACCTGGGGAGATACGGATTACTTCTACGCCAAAAACCAGAAAGTGGGTTTTGGTGTAAACACGTTCATAAGCTCGTGGAGCATATCCGGATACAACATCATTCAGAAGAATGCACGTGGCTGGGATGGATACGATTTCACAACTGGTGATGACTGTTATGTCTGGATGGATGTCAGATACCGCTATGAGAAGTGGGTGTACTATCTCGATGATGACCCGATTCTGACGATGGAGCATGTCTTCGTCAAGGACTTCTATCCGGAAACCATAAGAGCCGGAACTACGAAGCCTGCAAATGCGAGATTTGTGCCTGTGGATAACTGGGAGTCTAAGGGGAGCTACACGGCATTGAATCACGATGAGGCTTACTATGAATTTCGTGTAGGTGATCTCAACACAGACCACTTCGCCATCGACTGCCTAA
>DAVR01000017.1 GCA_002507545.1 Archaeoglobus sp. UBA230
TCCAGACTCCTGAAGATGCCTTCTGGAGCAGGTTGCCGGTAGAGGTGAGGGTGGGTGTTGCTTCAAAGCTTTTCGATGAGGTGTTGGGGGAATGAGTAGGGTTTATAAGGTAAAAAATTTCAGGACTATACAAAGATTTTTTGCAATAACAAAGCTTAAAAGGCCTAAATCAAGTAAGCTCAAAATGTATGAAATTTGATGTCATAATCGTTGGCGCCGGTCCTGGAGGGATGTTTGCTGCTTACAAGCTTGCTGGAAAGCTAAGTGTAGCTATTTTTGAGATGGGAAGAGATATCTCGAGAAGAAAGTGCCCCAGCGATTTGTCTGAAAGCTACTGTACTAAATGCAGCCCGTGCAACATAACCTCAGGTGTTGGTGGAGCTGGTGGACTTTCTGACGGAAAGCTCAACTACGTGAACCCTGATTATCCATCAAGCTTTACAGTTGGTGGTGACTTTGACTTTCTCGATCCAAATTATCTAATCGAGAAAATGAATGAGGTTGATCAGATATTCCTGAAGCATGGAGCACCAGACGAAATTTACGGTGAAGATTCCAAAAAGGTGACTGAGTTTTTAAAAAGGGCTAATGCTGCTGGCATTGAATTTGTTCCGCTGAGGCAGAGACATGTTGGTAGCGATGAATTACCAAAGGTTGTCAAGAGCATTGAAAACAAGCTGAAGAAAAACGGGGTGAAGATTTACACCAGAAAGACCGTTGTGGACATAAACCCTGAAAAAAAGGTTGTTAAAACCGATAAAGGAGAAGAGTTTGATTATGATCAGTTAATAATAGCGGTTGGCAGAAGTGGGGCGAACTGGCTTGAAAACTGGGCTAAGGATTACAATCTGGAGGTTGCTGAGAACGCAAAGGCAATAGATGTCGGTGTGAGAGTTGAGGTGCCGGCCTCAATAATGGATGACATAACCTCAACAATCTACGATCCCAAGCTCAGAGTTGTAACCAAGAGGCACGACGATTACATGAGAACATTCTGCACCTGCCCAAGAGGTTGGGTTATCAGAGAAGACTACGGAGACTTCTGCCTCGTTAATGGACACAGCAAAGCAAAAGAGAAGACGAGTAACTCGAACTTTGCACTTCTGGGACACTACGAGTTTACAGAGCCATTCGAGGAGCCCAACGAGTGGGGCAGAGACTTGGCAAGGATTACTACAAAGCTTGGAGGAGGAAATCCGATAGTTCAGAGGTTGAAGGACTTGAGACTGGGGAGAAGGAGCACGGAGAGTAGAATAAAGAACAATAGACTCGTTCAACCAACCCTCAAAACTGCAATTCCCGGAGATATAAGCCTCGCATATCCCGGCAGAGCGATTGATGACATACTCGATGCTCTCGAAAGGCTCGATAAGGTAATTCCGGGTGTTGCAGACGACTCCACGTTGCTCTACGCTCCTGAAGTGAAGTTTTACTCCCTGAAACTCAAGGTTAACGAGTGGATGAAAACCAACATTCCCTATGTTTACGCTATCGGTGATGGTGCGGGAGTGAGCAGGGGAATCGTCGGAGCGGCAGTGACTGGTATAATTGCAGCGGAGAGTATACTTAAGGAGAGGGGAATGATCTGAATGGAATTCTACGATATACGTGAAGTTGAGAGCTTCTCTCTCAGCCTACAGCTTGAAAATGGAAGGATTGAGAAGCCGAGATACGATCATTCAGTATCCAAAGGTTTTAGAGTCCTCAAAAACGGCTTCTGGGGGATTTTTGAAGGTAACGTGGAGGATCGAGATGGGTTAAGCCAAGCTGAGAAGAACGCGATTTTTCACTCGGAGTCAGATATTGTCGAAATTAAGTCAGAGGGTAGTTTTGAGATGAGGGTGAAGGAGAAGCCTGAAGATATTCCTATCGAGGAAAAGGTCGAACTTTTGAGGGATTTAGAGAGGGTTATAAAGGACGTTTGCGTTAGCACGAAGATTGTGTATATCGAAAACCTGAGGATTTTTCGGTATAGAGATTCTTGCGGGTCCAATGTGAGCTATTCAGCCTACAGGACTGGCGTGTCTATAACTGGAGTGGGTAAAGGGGAAACCCTGCAGTTTTTCTCCCGAAGGTTAATGAAGGCTGGTGGTTTTGAAATTCTTGGAAATGCAATCAGTAAGGCTGAGGAAATCAGAGAAGTCTTACCAGCACTCGTAAACGCAAGATCACCCCCATCTGGAGAGATGAATGTCGTGATGGATCCAAATCTGGCTGGTGTTTTTGTTCATGAAGCCTTCGGCCATGCAGTTGAAGCTGACCATGTTCTGCAAGGAGCCACAGTTCTTGAAGGTAGGATTGGAGATGTCGTGGCGGATGAGAATGTTAGCATCATAGACGACCCCACGATTCCCGAATTCGGCTTCTTTCCCTTCGACGATGAGGGTGTTAGGGCTGAGAAGAAGGTCATTGTAGAGGAGGGGGTTTTGAGAAGCTTTCTCCACAGTAGAGAGACGGCGAAGAAGCTTGGTGGGAGGGCAGGAAACGCGAGGTCGCAAGGGGTTGATGTGCCCATCGTCAGGATGAGCAATACCTACATCGCCCCATCTGATTATAGCTTTGATGAGCTTGTTGAGGAATGCAAGAACGGCATTTACCTCGTCGGATCAAGGGGTGGAGAGACAAATCCGGCAACAGGTTATTTCCACTTTAACGCTCAGTATGGCTATCTAATCGAGAAGGGAGAGGTTACTGAAATGGTCAGAGACGTCTCCCTCTCTGGTAATACTCTTGAAATACTGAAGAACGTCAGGATTGGGTGTGATCTCCAGTTTGATCCCGGATTTTGTGGCAAGTCTGGGCAACTCGTTCCGGTCTCCGATGGTTCTCCTCATCTTTTATGCAGGGCTACAGTGGGTGGAGCCTGATGGAATGGGAAATTTATGAGTATAAAGTTAAGGGTATATCGGCAGAGATTGAGGCTGGAAAGCTAAAGAGCGTGGAGTCTTACGTAGATTCTGGATTTTCCGCGAGGGTTATTGTTAACGGAAGGGTTGGTTTTGCTTCTTCGTCATTCAGTAAAGAGAAGGCGATAGAGATGGCTGAGAAGATTGCAAGAGTCTCAGAAGATATTTTAGAAGATTTTCCCTCGGGCAAATATAAGAAGGTAGAAGGAATTTACGATAAAAAGGTCGAGAAAGTTGACTCAGAATTCCTGAAAGATGAATATGAGATTATCGTATCTTCAGCGAGAAAGGCAAATATCTCCTCTGCCTCGATCAGCCACGAAGTTAAAGAAGTAAGGATTTCTAACTCTTTTGGGCTTGAGTGCGCGGAAAAAACTACTTCATCGGTTCTAATAGTCGAGACAGTCTATGACGGAGGGAGTGCTTATGAGATACGCGAGAGTAGAGATGTGAAACTTGATATCGAAGAAGCTGTAAGAAGAGCTGAAGAACTGGCTATTGAATCATCCAAAGCTGAGAAGATAGAAAGCGGAATTTATGATGTGCTTTTTGAGCCAATAGCTGTTCACCAGCTACTTTTTTACTCTCTTTATCCATCCTTTTCAGCCGAAAATGTTGAAAAAGGGAGAAGTGCCGTTAAGATAGGTGATATGCTTGGCAGGGTGAACATCAGAGATGATCCGACAATTGAAGGCGGTTTGATGAGTTGCAGCTTTGACGATGAAGGAGTGGACACAAAACCAACAATGCTCGTTGAGGATGGTATTGTCAAAAACTATTACACGGACTGGAAGCACTCAAAAAAGTATGGTGTGACTGGAAACGGGTTCAGAATGGATGAAACGAGCTTCCCCACACCTCTGCCAAGCAATGTCGTGATAGAGGTTGAAGAAATGTGCGACGATGACAACTGCCTTAAAATCCACACCCTCATCGGCTCCCATACTTCAAATCCAATAAGCGGTGACTTCAGTCTTGAGTGTATGAACGCGAGTATCGGAGACAGGCCTGTTAAAGGTGCTATGATCTACGGGAACATCTTTGAAGTGCTAAAAAAACTTGAGGGAGAGTTTGGTGAAAAAAGACAGGTAGAAAATACTGTTACGAGGTCTTTGAGATTTAAAGACCTGAGAGTGATCTGAGGGTCATTGACTAAGTCGTAAACTTGGCAATGAATACTGTCAAGAACATCAGAAACATCAGAGTGATTATGAGCACAAAGATGATCTTCGCCAGTTTTCCAAGCCTTCTTTTCTCTTCTTTTTTCAGAACCTGAAATTCCATGGATTTACTGCTAACTTCGTAGCCTTGCTTACCTTTGAACCTCACTTCAAGTTTGTGCTTTCCTGCAAAGGGTGCCATGAAGGTGTAGGAAAACATCCCGTAATCATTGGTTTCCGAACTTCCGATCTCTCTTCCATCGAGGTAAATGGAAACTTTTGCCTTTTCTAAGGGTATCCATGATCTTTTTATTTCATCGTAAAACGTAACCCAACCTTCAACTGTAACCATGTCTCCTTCAGCGGGTGCCGCATCTACGAAGTGGGCTGCAACTCTTGTTTTATGGGAGAACGAATCTGAAGAAAACATATACTATCACCACCAGCGTGAATATATGCTTCAAACCTGCTTCAAGTTTTCCTTCACCCATCAAGCCAGCCATTAACCCCGAGAAAACTGCCACCAACAGGGATGTTTCAAGAAACGTCTCTTTCACCTCACCAATGCTAAAGCCAACGCCACCAACGATTGGGGTTGTTTTGAGAGTTACGAATATGGAGAGCATATTCTGAATTAGCACGTAGGTTGTATATAGGAATACCGCAAATGATAAATATATTATTATAATATACATACTCATTTGTGCTCTGATCCTCTCTCTCACCTCTATTTCAAGCTCGGAATAGAGAGATGCCGTCAGCAGAGCATCCTTAATGCTTGGAGTGGATTCTATAGCTCTTATCAGCATTGAAATAGCCTTTGCAAATATTCCGCTCCTAATTCTGCTTTCCACCTTTTCAAGCGCTGATGTTACAAGCTCACCCCATTCAACCTCTCTTTTTATCCTTCTAATTTCTCTGCCCAAAATCCCGAGTTCAGTTTCGGAAAGGTGGCGGAGAGCTTCAACGACGTTTAATCCAGCTTCGTTGAGAGAAGCAAGCTGCTTCAAAAACTCAGGAAGCTCTCTCTCCATTCTGTGTGTAATCCTGTCCCTGTACTCTATGAAAATTATGGCAGGAAGGATTACGGCAGAGAGAGAAGTGAACACAAGAAAATCAAGCTCCATTTTTCCGTAGGCTAAGAAGAAAAAGACAGCTCCAGGCAGAATCAGGTAAAATGACAGGGCTCTAAGAGTTAGGGCATATGGTTGCTCGGTGAAGGGTAAAGTCAGAAATCTCTTAATTGCCCTTAACCTTAGCCTAAGCTTATTAACTGTAAAACCGGGTTTTTTAGCATCAGCAATTCTAAGATCAATCTTCTCAACTTCTTCTTTAACTTCCGCAAATCCTGCCGGTTCTTTTGGGATGGCAGATTTAATTAGCCAGATAACGAAAATAGAACCGAGAGGAATGAAAGTGAACATTACAGCCTTGAAAAACTGTAAAGTTGTTCCGCCCATCAGCTGAAAGACGACAAGGACGGTGAGGAAGAAAAGTGGAGAGACGATGAAGAGGGCAAGATAAATTTCGGCAAAAACCTGCAAAGTTTCGAAGAACAGCGTGTAGTAGGTTTCTCTCTCGGTTAGATACTGGTCGGATTTTGCCCTAAGATACTCAACTATATCTCCTCCGCCCTCATAAACGTTTATGAAGTTCTCAAGGAAGGTTTTTAGCTTTTCAGAGGGTGTTGTATCAGCTACCTGCCTCATGGCGGATATTATGTCGTGTCCAAAAATCTCAACAAGGAGAACGATTTTTTCAAATTCCTTGCTAATCTCTCCAAAAATTTCTTTGTTCTCCGAGATAAATCTGAAAATGGAGATCAGCGGAACTCCACCCTTTGCCATGCCCAGCATCATGTTAACCGTGTGAGGTAAAGAGGCATCAATCCTGCCCCTTCTTACGTTCGAGAGGTAGATGGGGTAGGATAAAATAAGGTATCTTGTAAATCCAAAAGCGAGCAAAGCAAAGCCAGCACACATGGCTATCTGGACTTTCCAGTACTCTATCTCAACGCCTCTGATTACAAGAAACTCTGCTGGTTTTACAAATTCGCTCACAAGATAGCCAAGCGCTATACCCGGAATTGTGGCAAGAACAGGGTAGAAGAGGGATAGGGCAAGGATTTCAGATAGTGTTACTTTCAGTCGTGATCTTTCAAGCATGTTCGATAAGTCTGAGTATTTTTCAGGTCTTCCGTTTACTCTTCTTCTGTAAAACCTTACAAAACTAAGGGGGACGTAGAGGCTCATGATATCCCGCCAACCTTAGACATCGCAATCTCAGGATTGCGGTAGTATGCATGAATATGTTTCGTGACCTCCTTGTAGTTTCTCACTCCTCTTTTCACCATCTCCTCGAGGTACTTTTTCCTGTTTAGGAGTTCCTGATAAACTTCCTCAACGCTTGCACCCATAATTTCAGCTATTTTTTCAATCTTTTTCGGCATTCCCACTTCAACGTGCTCGTCCTTCTTTGGATCCCACTTTACGAATTGATTCACGAGAAGGTTTTTGTCAGTAGGGTCAATTCCAAGTATCTCGTTAACCTCCTTCGTTCTTCTTAATCTTGTCGCCCCCTTTACCCACATGCTCTGAACGAGGGCTATGTCAAGGAACTGCAGCATACTTCTTGGCACTCTCAACGGGTCACTCTCAAGCCTGTATACCATCTGGTTAACATCACCTGCATGAAGCGTTGAGTAGCTTGCATGTCCAGTTGACATCGCCTGAAACAGTGTTTGAGCCTCCTTGCCCCTCACCTCCCCGACTACTATGTAGTCGGGTCTCTGCCTCAGAGCCGCTCTGAGCAAATCGTACATCTCTATTTCCCCCTCTCCAACACCGACTCTCGTAACCTCTGCCAGCCAGTTCTCATGGTAGAGTTTAATCTCTCTCGTATCTTCAATCGAAACAACCTTGGCTTCCGGCGGAATGAACATCAGAATGGCATTTAACGTCGTCGTCTTACCACTCGCGGTCTCTCCAACGATTATCGCGGAAAACTTGTGCTCTATTGCCATCCAAAGGTAGGCAAGAACGCCAGAAGGCACAGTACCCTTTTCGATGAGGTCTATCGGCGTCAGAGGTTCAGCAGTGAACTTTCTGATTGTGAAGCTGGAACCGTGTGGTGTAACCTCAGTTCCAAACGTTGCCTGCAATCTGCTTCCATCTGGTAATGTAGCATCAATAATTGGATTTGCCATGGATATGTGCTTTCCACTCCTCTGGGTGAGTCTTAAAACCATCCTGTCAAGTTTTTCTTTATCGAGCTTTATGTTTGTCTCTATGTTGCCGTAATTTTGATGGTAGATGAAGATGGGGATGTCGTATCCATCGCAGGAGATATCCTCAACGTAGGGGTCCACCATCAGAGGGTCTATAACCCCATACCCAAAAAAGTCGCGGAAGAAATAGTATAGCATTCTTGAATAAAAGTTTGCGTCAAACTTTACAGCATACTCTTGTGCCAGCCTGTCAATGTTTTTTACAAGAACCTCTGCCCTTTCGGAAATGTCAACAGAGACGTCCCGAAGGACGAGAACCCTTTTCAGGTCAGAATACAGTGCAGAAATTATCTGAGCCTCCTCCAAACTGACGGTCGGCTCTATAACATTATAATAATTTCTGTATTCGTTTTCGTTCTCCACTATTACAGCTTTAATGAAAGGCTCCTGTATCCAGTATTCCTCCACGATTCTGTAATTTGTACCGAATTCAACCTCATCAAGAAGTTCTCTATCCTTTATGTACTCTCTCAGTATGTCGTAGTGGTTTTTCCCCATCGTAATCTGTTATATTTATCACTCAATATATGTTTTTCTTACAAAATTACAAGCTAAGGCAAGTCCCATCTTTCGCTCGGGTCGTCTTTTATGTATTTCTCGATCAACCTCTTTTCTGGCTCAATTCCGAACAGATTGGCAAGGCTCAGAATCATAAAAAGGACATCTGCGAGTTCTTCTTCAATTCCTTCTGCATCATTTTTCCTCACTGCCTCAGCAAGCTCCCCGACTTCCTCGAAAAGAACTGCTAAAAGAAACAAAGGACCGCTTTTCTCGTCGGTCGAATAATACTTTTCCTTGACAGCCCTTTGAAGCTCAGAGAGGTCCATAAAAATTATAAAAATATTACTTTGAGGGCTCTCTTCCAGTGCTTTTCGCCCAAGTGTAGGCAAGTGTCCTGTAAACCAAGTGTGCGAATTTGGAGTAGGGGGCGTAGGCTATCAGTGTGAATATCAGTATCAGGTGGATCAGATATGCATAGTATGCTGCAATGCTACCCACGTATCTCAGAGCTTCGATTGCAACACCAGTTATGCCGATAGCGAAAATCGTTGACAGGAAAATCCAATCAAAGTATGTTCCGTATCCGATCCTTTCATCACTGAATCTTGCGACGATTGCCCAACCTGAACCTACCAACAGGAGAGCTGCACCGAGATTGCCAAGAATCTTTACCGGGTCTGTGATGGGCAAGGCAAGCTCCTCAACGCCAAGACCATAGAGATACACGATGTCTCCAAATGTTGCAACACCGAGAACAATGAAACCCCAGAAGATCATGAAGTGAGCAAAAAAGCGATATTTGGACGTCCCACACTCGGCAAAGCGAGAGTGCTTCAGAACGTCAATTATTGACCAGAACAGGCACTCGATAAACCTCGGACTCGCTTTTGTTACCTTAACCTCAGCATTCTCTTCAAGTTTGTACTCGTAAACTTTTGAGACTTCTGAATTTATTGCCGTCCAGAATCTGAAAGCTCCTATAGCAGCCACAAGCAGTGCCCATCCACCAACCAAGAATCCCACGAGTTCAATGTGCAGGTGAGGGATGAAGTTTCCGATGACGATTTCACCGCTGGGTATTTCTGGATTGAAGACTGCAAGATAAGCCAATGTAAGAATTATTGGGATAGCAAAGTAAACCAATATTCCGGCAGGCTTTAGGAGTATTTTTGCTAAAAAGGATGGGAAGGCGTATTCCTGAATAACTTTCGCCCTCAAAGCTGAGAGAACTTCACCCGGCTTAGCCCCTCTCGGACAATACTCGCTGCAGTCATTGCACTGATGGCATAACCAGATATCCCCGTCCTTTAGCAACTTGTCTTTCAAACCCCACTGTGCCCATATCATCTCTTTCCTCGGAAACGGATTCTCTTCTGGGCTCTGTGGGCAGATAACGCTGCATGTAGCACACTGATAGCATTTTTTCAACGTCTTTCCACCAAACCCCATCACATCCTTCACAAACTGAGTATCAACCTCCATACCTACCACCTCAGAATCCCTTGTATGGATTTGCACCGATCTCTATGATCTGATTCACGAACTTGTCTATTATTTCTGGAATCTTGTCCCAGTCGGTTATTGAAACTTCGATAACCTGAACTCTCTCGGGTTCAAGCATAAGTCTTTCAAGCGTCTCTGCGACATTCTCCATCCTTCTGTTGGCAAGCTCGCTACCTCTTATGAAGTGGCACTGATAGTCCTCTCCAAACTTACAGCCTATGAGCAAGATTCCGTCAATCCCCTTTGATAGAGCATCTGCGATAAATACTGTGTTCACCGAACCGAGGCATCTAACAGGTATAACTCTCACAAGGGGACTGTACTTTATGCCGTTCAGTGCTGCCATGTCCAGAGCGGGCAGTGCATCATTTTCGCATGCAAACACAATAAAGCGGAATTTGTCCTCAGCTCCCTCCTCCCAGTTCGGGTCGGGGACGTATATGGATTTCACAGCTGAAGCCATTTGATCAATGCTGTAGGTCTTGAAGCTGACGATTCTTTCAGGGCAAGCTCCAAAGCAGATGCCACACCTTCTGCATCTCAGTGGATTGGGCATTGGCGTCCCTTTCTCATCCTCGTCAAGAGCGCCGAATGGACATTCTTCCGTACATCTTTTACATTGTGTGCATCGCTGGAGGAAGAAGTTCGGGAAATCAATATCACCGGTTCTCGGAAACGTTGTTTTACCCTCTGCTACCAGCTCTACAGCCTGAATCGCTTTCAATGCGGCACCTTTGGCATCCTCAATACATGATGCAATCCCCATTGGTGCTCTGACCGCTCCAGCAGCGTAAATACCCAGTCTTCTACTCTCATACGGGAAGCATATGTAGTTTGAGTCCGGAAAGCCATATTTGAGGGTTGGCAATTCTGGACCCTGTCTGTATTGTAGGTTCAAGATGTGTCCAGCCTGTTTAAGAACCTCAACGTCCTCATCACTCTTTATCAGACGCGGCTCGTAGATGTGTTTGTAAGGCACCGTCTTCTCATCGGGAAACTCCTCTTTGACTGTGTAAAGCCCTTTGAGGGTTGAAACCATACCCGTTGCAAGAACGATGAGATCGGCTTTAATTTCGACGTCCTCGCCCAAAAGGGTGTCTGTAACTTCAACAACAAGCCTTCCATTCTCTTCTTTTATATCTTTGATCTCACCTTTGGTTAAGAATATGCCCTCATCTTGCTGCATTTCCTTGTAGAAGTCCTCCCAGAGCCCCGGAGTTCTCATGTCCTTGTAAATTACAAAGGCATTACCGCCTGTAAGTTCCCTTACATACTTAGCCTGTTTCAGACTGACGAGGCAGCAGACGGAAGAGCAGTAGGGCAGATGGTTCTCGTCTCTCTGACCGGCGCACTGGATGAAGACAACGTTCTTTGCCTCGCCTCCATCTGACTTCCTCACGATTTTACCTTCCCGTGCCATCTCCTCAAGCTCCACGTTGGTTATGACATCGGCGAATTTACCATAGCCGAACTCTTCAAGCTTTGAAGCATCGTAGGGTTTCCAGCCAGTGGCGACAACAATTCCACCAACTCTGAAGTTTACGGCGTTCCCATTCTGGTTGATGGTAACGTCAAACATTCCAGGCTGTCCGCTTATCGCGTCAATGGTTGCTGATGTATAGACCTCAATGTTTTCGTTGTTCTTAACCTCTTCAATTAGCTTGGAAACAACGGGTTCCTCAATTTGTGTGTAGGGAGGTGTAATTGGAAGAGTTTTGTAGAACTTCGCAGCCCATCCACCAAGTTCTGGCTCTTTCTCGACGAGATATGCCTTGTATCCAGCCTTTGCAATCTCAAGGGCAGCAGTCAAACCGGTAACCCCACCACCAACCACAAGGATATCCTTCGACACCTCTTCAAGATGGGGTTCAGGTTTCTCTGCCTTCTGAGCCTTGGTGATCGCTATTCTCAGATAATCCTCAGCAAGTTCCTGAGCGTGCACATCAATGTCGTGGCTCCACACGACACCTTCCCTTAGGTTAGCTCTCTCGACATACTTGCCGTCAAAGGTGAAAACTGCGGTTTTAACACGGGGTGAACATGCGGCAATAACAACAGCGTCAAGCTCGGATAAATCGTTATTTATCAGCTCAACTCCTTCCTTCGAGCAGAGGTGAGGGTGAACCTTAGCCTCTATGCCGAACTCTTCCTTAGCAACGTTTTTGAGTTTATCAATGTCGAGTTTATCAATATCACAACCGGAACAGATGTAAACACCAACCTTCTCCATTTTTTCACCTCCTTGCCACCTGTATTGCCTTCAAAGCCGCTCCAGTTGCACTCTCGTTAGCCGATGCTACTTCCATTGGCATTGCTGCAACACCTGCAGGAATAATTCCCGGTTTGGGCTTTACAAAACCATATTCATCCAGCTCAATACCCGGAATCGGCTCTATGGCGGGCTGCATTCCGGTGGCAAGAACAACCATGTCAACTTCTCTTTTATTCTTAACTCCAGTCAGAGTATCCTCTGCCGTGACGACGAGCTTACCATCAACCTCCTCGACCTTCGCCACCTTACCCTTGATAAATTCGATGTTTTCATCAGCCTTCACCTTTGCAAAGAAGTCCTCATACCTGCCGAAAGCCCTGATGTCTATGTAGAAGATGTATATTTTCGCATCGGGATACTGCTCTCTCACATAAGTTGCCTGTTTCATACTTGCCAAGCAGCATATTGCAGAACAGTAGGGCAAGTGGTTTTCATCTCTACTACCAGCGCATTGAACAAAGGCAATTGTCTCAATTGGCTTACCATCCATCGTCTGAATCGTACCTCCGGTTGGGCCATTCAATGATGCGAGTCTCTCCATTTCCATATTGGTTATGACGTTCTTGAACTTGCCGTAACCGAGATTGTCAAGCTTCGTTGCATCGTAGGGTTTCCAGCCAGTAGCGACGACAATGGATGCAACATTGAGATCAATTATTTTCTCCTCTTCGTTCAGATCAATAGCGTTGTATTTGCATGCGGAAACACACTCACCGCACTTGTCGCAGTATCTGTCGTCAATGTAGTACTGGAAGGGCATGGCCATTATGCTTGGTATGTCAATCGCCTTCTTTGTCTTGAGACCGAAGTTGAAGTCATCCGGCGCCTCGACGGGGCATACTTCCTTACATGCACCACAGGCTGTGCAGTTTTCATTGACGTATCTCGGTTTTATCTTTACCTTTACCCTAAGGTTGCCTTCCTCCCCTGTCACTTCAAGAACTTCAGCGTTTGTGAAGTACTTCAGCTTCGGAGTGCTTTTCATTCTCTTAAAAAGTATCTCGAGTCCACAGAACGGTGGACAGAGCTTCGGAAAGTATTTGTTCAGCTGAGACACCCTGCCTCCAAGATATGGATTCTTTTCTACAAGTATTACATCATAGCCGGTTTCAGCAGCTTCAATTGCAGCAGTTAAACCAGCAATTCCGCCTCCTATAACAAGTATCTCGCCAGCCATAGCTAACACCTGAAACGCCTTTCAAACCTCCAGCTTGATGAGAAGTTAATAAATCTATCGAAATTAAACAAAATTCGAAATTCCTGTTTTTTCGAAATAATAAGACCTGGCAGAAAATTTATTAGATTAATTGTTTTACTCTTTTGGTGGCATGAAGCTCAAGATGGTATACTGGGAGGATGAGATCGGAGGAAGAATTGAGGAGATGAAAATAGAACTTGAACCTTTCGGCTATAAAATGTCCCCCATCATGCAGTGGAAAAGTTTGGTTGCAGATGAGGACGTTTGCATTGAGAAGGGGCAACCAACCATTGTAAAAATAAAGACAATCGAAATTCCTGAAAACACGATGGTCGGGCCTTTGCATATAATGAGACACGCTCTTGGTTGTGTGGTAGATGTTGTTGAATGTGGTGTCCCCGGAAAGGTTGAAGAGGACAAATGCATAGATCAGGTGCTGTTTTTGCCCGTTGAATCGGGAGAAATCAAGAAAGGGGACCTTGTTGGTGTTTTGAAGGTCTTCTTCGTTAAGACCGGACTTTTATCCAGAATTTTAAATCTAAAGATGCCAAAAACTGAGATGAAAGAGGATATAGTTGAAGCGTACTTATGCTGGAGAGACAATGGAAATATCTACAGGGAGAAGTTTAAGACTGGAGTTCTTGGGTATACAGGGAGCAACATAGGCTTCTTGAAACCCATTCTTGCAAGTAGAAGAGTGAATGTGCGAAAGGGGGAAGTTACAAGAATCCCAATACGAGAAGTTAAGCTACCTCCAAACACGGTTGTAGTGCCACTTGGCATGATGCTGAACGCTTACGGTGCAATTGTTGATCTTGTTCAGATAGGAAAACCCCCAAAAGTGGAGGAGGAGAAGACAATACGCCAAGCAGTTTTCATGTCCATGAATGACGGTGTTATTGAAGCAGGAGACCTGCTTGGTGTCGTTTGCGTTTACTACGTTGACCTTAAGGACGTCGAATCATTTGAAAAGGAACGTGAAAGGGTAATGATGGTTTACAGAAGCGGCGAGGGAGTAATCAGAAAAGAGGTTACCGTAGAATCAGTGAATTACAAGAGGAACAGTGTTGCCTCGTGGGAAGTGCTGATTTCCAATGAGGATAGAAAACTGAAACGAGGGGAACCGGCAATAATTGCAGTAAATCCAGTAAAACTGCCTAAGAACACAATAACTTATCCGCTAAGCATTATGAGGCATGCTTATGGTTCCTTTCTTAGTATATACATGCACGATCCACCCAAAAAATTTGATGAGGAGGGGAGGGTAATAGATAGAATCGTGTTTCTGCCCGTTCTCGACGGAGAGGTTAAAGAAGGAGAACTTCTTGGAATTCTAAACCTGTATCGGATTTCAAGACTGTAAATGACCTTTTCAACACCTGTTGTATTGTTTCAGAAAAAGACTATAAAAACGAACCCTACTCTTTTTTGTGAAGGTCTATCTTGGTGGAGAGGCTGAGGTCAGGATTCTTGAGGATGTGGTAATAAAAAAAAGAAAACCCAAAAGATACAGGATAAAAGAGCTGGACGACGAGTTGAGATTCAGAAGAACGAGAAATGAAGCCAAAATAATCTCTCAATCCCGTAGAGTCGGCGTTCCTACTCCCATTGTTCTGGACATAAAGAATGACACAATTGTAATGGAGAGAATCGAGGGTAAGCCCGTTAAGGAGTGTATGAGTGAAGAGGTAAGCAGAGAGATTGGAAAATACACTGCTAAACTGCATAGAGCCGGAATAATTCATGGAGACATCACACCTATGAATTTGATAAAGAAGGGGGATAGAATTTTCTTTGTAGATTTTGGACTTGCCTTTTACGACAACAAAATTGAGCCAATGGGCGTTGATGTGCATGTGTATTTTGAGTCTTTAAAGGCGAGCTTTGAGAACTGGGAGAGGCTGAGAGACGCCTTCATTGAGGGATACCTTGCTGCAGGAGGAAATATGGGGGTTATTGAGAGGGCGAGGGAGATAGAAGAGAGGGGAAGATACGTTGAGAGGGTAAGTATGGGATAGCTAAATCCTCTCGACGATCCCCCCTTCGGTTAAGACCAATGCTTTACCCTCGAAAAGTGCTCTGGCAATCTTTCTTCTCGCCGACTTTGTAAGTCTCCAGACTGTGGCTTTTGAAGTTCCCATTTTTCTCGCCGCCTCGTCAAAGCTCACATCTTCATAATCAACAAGCCTCAAAGCCTCTGCCTCTGCAAGATTCAGCATTATAACATCATCGCTCATCTTTGGGTGTGGTATCAGAGCTTTTATCTCAGGTATCACGCCGAGATAAACCCCTCTCAGTTTTCTTCCTCTGCACTTTCTCTTCCTCCATCTGAACATTAAATTTGAAACATGTCGCAAAATTTAAATACTTTGTTATTGAAACATATTTCAAAAGAGGTGGTGAAGATGTGGAGATGCTGGAGAGGTGGATGGGGAAGAGGCTGGAAATGGATGTGCTATGCTACAGGAGAGCCCGGATGGAGGAGGTTTAAAGAGTTTGGCAGGGAAGAGAGACTGAAGGCACTCGAAAGATTGAGAGATGAGCTGGAAGCAGAACTTGAAGATATCAGGAGAGAGATAGAAAGGTTAAGAAAGTGACTGCAGGAGACAGGCGATATTGGGGGATAAAAACTTTTATCTTCTTCGTGTCAAACATTTTTTATGCCAGTTTTGATAGTTTACGGGCCTGAGCTGGATGTGGGGAAGAAGAGGAAGCTTGTAGAAAAGCTGACTGATGTTGCGGCAGAGATTTATAATATGGACAGAAACACAATAACCATTCTAATCCATGAGCCACCTGCCGAGAATGTCGGTGTTGGAGGGATGCTAATAGCTGATAGAGAAGGAGAGTGAGATGAACACCTTTGGTTATTCGCTGAGAGTAACTACGTGGGGTGAGAGCCACGGAAGGGCTGTTGGATGTGTTATTGATGGATTTCCGGCTGGGATTGAAGTTGACATTGAGTATATCAACAAAGAAATGAGAAGAAGGCGACCGGGAGGGAAGTTTGCCTCAAAGAGAAAAGAGGAGGACAAGGTCGAGATTCTTTCTGGTATTTTTGAGGGGAAAACTATTGGCACTCCAGTATCTATGCTCATCTGGAACACGGATGTTGATTCAAGACCCTATGAAGAACTCAAGACGGTTTTCAGACCGGGACACGCGGACTACACCTACTGGGCGAAGTTTGGTATCAGAGACTGGAGGGGTGGTGGGAGAGCTTCTGCCAGAGAAACTGCTGCGAGGGTTGCTGCTGGGGCGATGGCGAAGCTTTTACTCGAAAAATTTGAAGTTAGGATTTTGGGATATTCCAAGGAAATAGCTGGAGTCGAATGCAGAATTGATGACGTCGAGAAGGCATTTGAAAGAGCGGAAAAAAGCCCGCTAAGAATGCCTGATATAAAAGCTGAGAAGGAAGCTGAAAGGAGACTGAAAGAAGCGATGAGTGAAGGAGATAGCGTTGGAGGTATCGTTGAGGTTGTAGCTAAAAATGTCCCGGCTGGTCTTGGAGAACCGGTTTTCGGAAAACTCGACGCTTATCTTGCCTATGCCGTGATGGGGATTCCGGCAGTTAAAGGGGTTGAGATTGGGGCTGGATTTGATGCAGCGAGGAAAAGGGGGAGTGAGAACAATGATCCAATCGTAATAAGGGGTGGAAAGATAGTCTTTGAGAGCAACAACGCCGGAGGGATTCTGGGTGGGATATCGAACGGTGAGGACATAATTGTAAGGGCAGCGATAAAACCAACGGCGTCAATCTCAAAAAGGCAGAGAACTGTTGATTACGAGAGAATGGAAGAGGTGGAGATTAGCGTTAAGGGTAGACATGACCCTTGCATTGTGCCGAGAGCTGTTCCCGTTGTGGAGGCTATGGTTGCACTGACAATTGCAGACTGCATGATGCTCCAAGGCATGATTCCGAGAAGCTTCAGGTAGTATGTATTGCGGCGTGGATGTTGGGCTGAAGAAATGCCACGCTGCTGTAATCGGTGATGGTGTTGAATTTCTCGGGGATTACGAGGAGCTGGACCTGAGTGGTGTCAAACTTGTGGGCATAGATGCTCCTCTTAGCTTTCCTGAAAGGGGGGCATTCAGGGAATGTGAACGACTTCTTTTGAAAATGGGGATAAGGCTGTTTCCCTCAGGTGCCCCTTTTTTCAGGAAAATTTCATTGTGAGGTATGGAGATCGCAGGGGAGCTTAGAAAGAGGGGGATTAAAGTATACGAGGTTTACCCTTATGCCACGAGGGTAATTCTTGACATAGCCCCAAAAGCAAAGAAGCGTACAAAGGATGGACTGAGTGAGATAATCCACAGTCTATCGAGGTTTGTTGAGGTTGAGAAGGCAAACCATGACGAGGTTGATGCGATAATCGCTGCTCTGACGGTCATGATGTATGATAGGGGCATGGGTATTTTGCTGAAGGGCTCTGATGGGGAGATAGTTGTCCCGAGGGGCAACCTTCAGCTTGGCCTGAGCGGTTTTGGGTAAAGTTAATAACCTCAACAACGAGGACAGCACATGAAAATTTCCCCCCTCTGCCCTTCATGCCTTCTCGGAAGGGTATACTATGAAGCGAAGCTTGTTACCGACGATGAGGAGGTTATTGCTAAATGTGTAGAAGAATCCCTCTCAATTTTGGCTGAGAACTTTCCGCTCAAACCTATCAATGCTCATCTCGCTACCAGAATTCACAGGAGGGTTTATGAGATTCTCGGCGTTGATGATCCCTATTTGAAGGTGAAAGAGAATGCAAACAGGGTTGCTCTGGAATCACTACCTCTGGCAGAGAAAATAGTTAGAGGGTCTGAAGACCCTTTTAAGACTGCAGTTATCATTTCAATCGTCGCAAATACTTTCGATTACGGTGTTCAGGGTCACAAAGTTGTTGAAAGGGATTTTCAGGAATTCCTTCTCAGGAAAATTGAGGAGGGGTTAGCCATTGACAACGTATCGAGGCTGAGAAACCTCTGCAGCGGGAAGGTGGTTTATCTGACCGACAATGCGGGAGAAATAGTGTTCGACACCCTTCTGATGAAGGAAATTAAAAAATACTCTGAGAAGCTTACTGTTGTTGTGAGGGGGAGGGCAATCATAAGTGATGCCACCACTGAAGATGCAAAACTCGCAGGTGTTGAAAAGATAGCAGATGAGCTTCTGACGAATGGAAAAGGAGCAATTGGTATTATAAGGGAGGAGCTGCCTGAAGAAACGCTAAAACGTCTTGAAGAGGCTGATGTGATAGTTGCGAAGGGGATGGCAAACTACGAGTGTCTTTCAGATGCCGAATTCAAGCCAATTGCATTCCTGCTAACAGCCAAGTGTGAGCCTGTGGCGAGGGATATTGGAGTTGAAGTTGGAGATATGGTCGCAAAGGTGGTTGAATGAAGAACGAGAGGGAGCGAGCCCTTATTGACCTCTTTGCTGCAATGGAGGACTTTGCAGGCTCAGCTCTCGAATGCTACCACTATCCTTGTCACTTCGAGGGGCAGGACTGCTCTCTCTGCTACTGCCCTTTCTACCCATGCCTGATTTACCGGCTCGGTGGAGAACTCATCGTCTCATCCACCGGCAGCTATGTCTGGAGCTGCAAAAACTGCAGATGGATTCATGAGAAGGAGAGTGTTGAGGAGATAGTCACATATTTTTCAGCTTTCTCCAGGCAGTTTCTTGTGGAAGCAAACTGGCGTTTTTTCAGCAAAAGCCTTCAAGAAATTCTTTTCGGTATGGAACTTGGAAAAGAGGAGAAGAGTGGGGTATATAACCTGATGCCCGCAAACTTTTACGGTTGTGAATGCAAACCAGCAAATTCCGGAGAATTTCTCGATGTGATCATTGAGAATTTCATTATAAGCTCGGTAAAGAAAATAGAGAGTATGGATGAAGCTAAGGGAATCGTAATCCCTGAAAAATCCGGAAATATGATTCTTGGAATGATTGAGGACGGTTTTGTGAGATGTATATTGTAACAACGTCGAGAAAACCTGGCAGAAAGACGAGGAGATTTGCAAAGGTTATTGCGAGATTCTTTAACTGGAGATACATTAACAGAGGTAAGATGAGCTTAGAGGAACTCAAATCTATTTCAGAAAACTTCTGGATCATTTCGGAGGTTAAGGGTAATCCTGCAATAATGAGTTTATACAGAAAGGGTGAGGAGGTGTTGAGAATGGGCTTTACGGTCAGCAACATAAACAAAATTGAAATGGACGATAGTGCAGTGGTTTTTCAGGGCAAAACTCCGATAGACCCGCTTGTGTTTGGTGCCATACCGCAAAGCAGAGCGGGAATAAAGCTTGTGAGAAAATTCGATTTTCCAAAAAAAGTTATTGTCAGAGACAATATCTGGCAGCTTCTCTATCAGGACGAAGTTGTTTTCACGATGAGAATACTTTATATCAAATCCCGAAACCCTCACTAAAGTCCACAAACTCGGATGGTAATTCCTCACTTCCAGCCTCATCCATGACTTCATCCTCGACAAATATGGGACAGGCAAGTCTTAACGCAATTGCTATGCTGTCGCTCGGCCTTGCATCAATTTCTATCGTTTTATCGTTTTGCTTCAGAACCAGTCTTGCATAAAATGTATTATCTATAAGGTCATCAATCACAATCTTCTCAACTCTTGCATTTAGCTTGCTTATGACATCAACCATCAGATCGTGTGTCATCGGTCTTGGAGGAACATCCCCACGCAGTGCATAGTAGATTGAGAGAGCTTCTGCAAATCCTATATAGATTGGCAAAACCCTGCCGTCCTCTGTCCTGAGTACAACTACAGGAGAACTACCAAATACGCTTTTCACGGCAAATAACCCATACACTTCCGCCACGAGCACAAATCAATTTACGGTATGAAATATTAAATATTTTTTGCTATGAAACTGAAGTGTTAAAAGGTGAGTTCAAGTGGAAAATGACATGCGAAGAGGTGTCTGTCTCCCTCAAGCTCAGGTTCATCCTTTCTGCAAACATCCCTCGCAAAGGGACATCTGGGGTGGTATCTGCATCCCGGTGGTATATCAATTGGATTGGCTATATCCCCAATAATCTCCACTCTTTTCCTCCTCTTCATGAAGCTGGGGACTGAAGAGAGTAAAGCAGCGGTGTAAGGGTGTCTTGGATTGTGTATAACCTTCCTCGTCTCCCCTATTTCGACAATCTTTCCGAGATACATCACCGCTATTCTGTCTCCTACCAGCCTCGCCACTGACAGGTCATGGGTGATGAAAATCATACTCAAATCATACTCCTCTCTGAATGACATGAGCAAATCAAGAATTGCCGCTCTGAGGCTTACATCAATCATTGATACCGGCTCGTCTGCGACAACGAACTCCGGCTTTAGTATCATTGCCCTTGCAATTGCAACTCTCTGCCTTTGCCCACCGCTCAGCTGGTACGGCATTCTGTTGTAAAACTGCTCTCCCGGCAGCCCAACTCTGTCGAGCATAGCCATAGCCATCTCTTTTGCCTCCTCACCTTCGGCAATTCCATGTACTGCTAAAGAGTCTTCAAGATGTTCTCCTATTTTCATTCTTGGATTTAGGGATGCATATGGGTCTTGAAATACCATCTGGATGTGTCTTCTGAGTCTTCTCAGCTCATCCTTTTCCATTGAGGTGACTTCCTTATCCTTAAAGTATATTCTACCATCTGTGGGGGTTTCAAGCCCGACAAGAATTCTGCCAGTTGTGGTTTTCCCACATCCACTTTCACCAACCAGTGAAAGAACTTCTCCTTTCTGAACATCGAAGGTTACACCATCAACTGCCCTTACGAAATCTCTTCTTTTTGTAAGCAGAACCTCGATGGAGGATTTCTGCACTGGGTAGTATTTCTTCAGTCCTTCAACTTTGAGCATTATTTCACCTCGAAAAGCCAACATTTTACGTATCTGCCGTCAACGTCAACACCCGGCGGTTCCTTCATGCACTTTTCCGTTGCTAAAGGACATCTTGGTCTAAATCTGCACCCCTCTGGTGGTTTGGCAAGGTCTGGAGGGAATCCGGGTAAAGGCTTGATCTCTCTGTCAACCCATACATCTGGAACCGATTCGATAAGACCTCTTGTGTAGGGATGCATGGGTTCTTTCGTTAGTCTATCAGCATCTCCCATTTCAATGATCCAGCCAGCATACATCACAGCTATTCTGTCACTTCTCTCGGCAGCGAGAGCAAAGTCATGGGTAATAAGCATTATCGCCCTTCCCTCTTTTCTCATTTCATTGAGCAAATCCATTATCTTTTCCTGAACGATTACGTCAAGAGCTGTTGTAGGCTCGTCAGCAATTAGTAGCTTCGGATTTAGGCTAACGGCCATTGCTATAACTACTCTCTGTCTCTGTCCACCACTCAGCTGGTGAGGGTAGGACTCAACTCTATCGGGGGGCAAACCTACCTTTTCGAGCATTTCTCTTGCAATCTGCCATGCCTCCTTTTTCGTAACATCAATGTGCTCCATCAAGGTTTCGGTTATTTGGTCACCAATTTTTTCGAGCGGGTCCAAGCTGGTCATTGGGTCCTGAAAGACCATTCCTATTTCCTTCCCTCTGACCTTTCTCATTTTTTCCTCGCTCAGGCTCGTAAGTTCTTTGCCGTCAAAGTAAATTTTACCACCTGCTATCTCTCCGGGAGAGTCTATCAGCCTGATTATCGAGTAAGCGAGGGTAGATTTACCGCATCCACTCTCGCCAACAATTGAGATAAAGTCTCCCTTTTCAAGGGATAGCGATACGTTGTCAACTGCCCTGATAATTCCCCTCTTCGTCCTAAAGAGCGTTGTCAAATTCTCCACTTCGAGCAGCATTATCTTTCCCTCCTCGGCGCATAAATTTCACTGAGTCCCTCTCCTACCAGTGCGAATCCAAGTGAAAGAAGCATCACCATCAGACCGGGGAAAGTTATCATCCACCAGTAGCCAGCTGGAAGGTAAGGTCTTCCTGAAGCAAGCTCGAAACCCCAGTCAGGCGTGGGAGCGCTGACAATAAATCCAAGGAAGCTCAGACCTGCCTCGGTAAGTATCGCATCTGCAACGCTGAGGGAGAAGACAACAACCAGTGTGGGGATAAGGTTGGGGAAGATGTATTTTCTCATAATTCTCCAGTCTGTAGCTCCGATCGCCCTGGCAGCCTCGACGAATAGAAGGGATTTGAGACTGAGAGTTTGGCCGCGTATCATTCTGAAGTATGTGGGGACGTAAACAACTGAGATCGCAACGACCGCATTGAAAACGCTTGGACCGAGAACGGCAGCAATGGCAATGGCAAGAATCAATCCAGGAAAGGCATACATACTGTCCATCAGTATCGAAAGAACTCTATCAAGCTTTCCACCGAAGTAACCGGAAATAAGTCCGAGGGGCACACCAATAATCATTGAGATGATAGAGGCTGAGAAAACAACAGCCAGAACGACTCTTGATCCGAATAGAATTCTGGAAAATACGTCTCTTCCAAGATTATCTGTTCCCATAAGATGCTTCGCACTTGGAGGCTGTAAAACATCTCCGCTCGACTTTATTGGGTCATAGGGAGCTATAAGTGGTGCAAAAATGGCCATAAGAGCGACCGTTATGACTATCCCCAATCCCGTCAAAACCATATATCTTCCTTCAGCCTCTGGAAGGAAACTGAATATCGTTGTTGCAAGATTCCTAACCTCTGCCATTCGATCACCTCAGTACCTGATCCTCGGATCGAGCAGTGCGTATATCACGTCCACCACCAAGCTTATCAGCGCAACAAACATCGCGTAGAAAACTATTGCTCCCTGAACTGCAGTGTAGTCTCTGTACTCAATCCTTTCTATCAGAAAAGTGCCCATACCTGGCCATGAGAACGTGGATTCGGTCAGCACCGCACCCGCAAGAAGTATAGCGAACTGCAATCCCATCAAAGTAACAACTGGAATAAATGCATTCTTCATTGCGTGGAAAATTACCTTTCTTTCTCTCACACCCCTTGCCCGGTATGCCCTTATGAAGTCTTGGCTAAGAACATCAATGAGGTTGTTTCTCACCAGCCTCGTGTATGCCCCGGAGAGAACGATGCCGAGTGTTAATGATGGTAAGGCAAGGTGCGAGAGGGCATCCATCAATGAGGTTAAATTTAGCGTAAGGATACTGTCAAGAACGTACAAACCTGTGATGGTTTCAGGCGAATTTCCGGGTGTTATTCTGCCCCCTATTGGGAGCAGTTCAAGATAAACACCAAAAAGCATTTGCAAAAGCATCCCGAACCAGGGAATAAAGAGTGTATAGGCAATTATACTGTATATCCTCATTCCTGAATCAGTTTTTGAACCTCTTCTGAAGGCAGCAATCGAGCCAGTAATTATGCCGAGAAGAACGCTCAAAACAAATCCAAAAATTGTCAGTTCAAGAGTTGCTGGAAAATGATCCATTATTTCGGCAATTACTGGCCTTTTACCCCAAATCATAGATTTTCCAAGATTTCCCGTGAATACCCCTGTCAGATACTCAATGTATTGAATGTGATAGGGTTTATCAAGTCCCGCCTCGTGTCTCAACCTCTCCAAGACCTCCTCGGGGACTTTTTGGCCTACCATCGAAGTTATTGGGTCACCGGGGATAATGCGGAGTATCAGGAAAACCAAGGTCAGGAGAATTATCACTGTCGGAATTACCATTAAAAACCTTGTTATTATGTAAGCTCTCAATGATGACATCGGTTGCATGACATTGGTTTGATTTAAAAATTTATCTGTCTATGGAAAAATTTAAATTATTTAAAACATAGCAACAAAAGATGTTAGAAACAATAGTCGTCACCTCCGGCGGAAATATGGAAGGAAAAACCACATTTGTCATGAATTTAGCTGTCTTACTTGCTCAAAACGAATACGAGGTTACCGTTATTGACTTTGACCCCTCTATGGTTGCCCTTAACAACATTGCTCAAATAGAAGACATTCCCCTCACATTGAACAATTTTTTCAGTGGAGAGGTAGGACTTGACGATATCATCTACAGCGGATTAGCGCGTGTGAAGGTCATCCCCGCAGGAATGAAGTTGAAAGACCTTAGGAAGAGGGAGAGAATCAAGGATGTGCTTGAAAGAATCGCTGACGAATCAGATATTCTTATCCTCGATGTGCCCGGAGGTTTGGATGAAGAGATGATCATTGCCATGTCAGCCAGCCTTTCCCAAATAATTGTTCTTCAGCCAAAGGTTGCGTCAATTAGAAATGCAATTGCGGTAAAAATGGTTGGAGATAAACTCAACACAGAGATGATGGGTGTTGTTGTGAACAAGTATTATGAAAATCCTGAAGTAGAAATTGACGACATTGAGAAACTCTTTGGTGAAATTCTGGCACTGGTTCCTGAAGATGCATCTGTGAAAAAAGCCCTCTCCTACAGCCGCCCAGCTGTTGTCGCATCGCCGATGAGTGAAGCATCTAATGCTTTTAAAGAGGGGGTTGAGAAAATTTTGGAAAAGCTAAGTAGTTTTGGTGAGAGGGAATTGGACAAGAGAGATTTAATTTCGAGAAAGAGGTTGCTCGGTACATTTGTTGGGCGAGGCTGACGGGAAAATTACTTATATTGACAGGATAACTTTTTTTGAATGCGACAGAGATTTGTTCTGGATACCACAGCGATAACAGATGCTGGTTTGAGAATTAAGGAGGGCTACGAGTCTCTCTGCGAGTCGGCAACGGAAGTGCTTAATCTGATTGCCCTCGCAAGGTTAAAGCTCGACATTAGCTGTTATATCCCCTATCCGTCGGTTTACACAGAATTGACGAGCTTTTTAAAAAGGTATGAATGTGATGAGGACATTTTTACAAAACTGGATACTTGGCTCGTGAAAAAGACGCCAAATAGGTATGAGGTCAAGATACCTGCCGCCATCTTCTACGAGTACATCATAACTGTCCGGCAAAAGATGAACAGGGGTAGAAGGCTGGCGGAGGAGTACATCCTTGAGGCGTCGGCAATTTCATCGAAACTGGAGGATAGGAGCAACATTGAGGCGGAAATTGGAAATCTTGTTTCCAAGTTCAGAGATAAATTCAGGTCTGTCATGAGACAGGGGATTTTAGATAGTGCTCCAGACCTCGATGTGCTTCTTCTGGCCAAGGAGTTAGAAGCTGGAGTTGTGAGCAGTGATGCTGGAATCAGGAAGTGGAGTGAGAGACTTGGATTGAGATTTGTTGAAGCTTCGAAATTTCCGAGAATGCTTAAAGAATACTTGAAGCTTATGAGTTTAAAGGATTCCGAGATGCGAGAAGAGTTAGAGTGAAGGAAACCTAAAAGATAAAAAATAAAAACTCGAAAGAAAGGTTAAGGCTGAGGTGATAAAGTGCTGAGCATAAACGAAATTGCTGCAGAAATTGTTGAAGACATGTTAGATTATGAAGAGGAACTTAGAATTGAGTCTAAGAAGCTTGAGAACGGTGCTACGGTTGTGGACTGTGGAGTAAATGTGCCTGGAAGTTACGATGCTGGAATAATGTACACGCAGGTTTGTATGGGCGGTCTGGCTGACGTTGATATTGTCGTAGATACTATCAGGGATGTGCCCTTTGCATTCATTACAGAATACACAGACCATCCAGCAGTCGCATGTCTCGGAAGTCAAAAGGCGGGATGGGCTATAAAGGTCGAGAAATACTTTGCTATGGGGAGTGGGCCTGCGAGAGCACTTGCCCTGAAACCCAAGAAGACCTACGAGCAGATTGAATATGAGGATGACGCTGATGTTGCGGTTGTTGCCCTCGAAGCCAGCCAGCTTCCAGATGAGAAGGTTATTGAGTTCATAGCCAAGGAATGTGAAGTTGATCCTGAGAGTGTCTACGCTCTTGTTGCACCTACAGCCTCTATTGTTGGAAGCGTGCAGATTTCAGGAAGGATTGTCGAGACCGCCATTTTCAAGATGAACGAAATCGGTTATGATCCAAAGCTCATTGTGAGTGGTGCTGGAAGGTGTCCCATATCGCCAATTCTTGAGAATGATTTGAAAGCTATGGGTTCAACAAATGACAGCATGATGTACTATGGCAGCGTATTCCTTACAGTGAAGCAGTATGATGAGGTTCTCAAGAACGTTCCAAGCTGCACAAGTAGGGACTACGGAAAGCCCTTCTACGAAATATTCAAGGCTGCCAACTATGACTTCTACAAGATTGATCCTAACCTCTTCGCACCAGCCCAGATTGCAGTTAATGACCTCTCAACTGGCAAAACGTATGTGCATGGAAAGCTGAACGCTGACGTACTTTTCCAGTCCTACCAGCTTGTGCTGGAAGAGTAAATTTCTCTTTCTTTTTAAACGGAAGATTTATTTTTCTGCGGACCAAGACGCAACTTGTTGCCCCCGTGGGGTAGCGGATATCCTGAGGGGCTGCGGACTCCTCGACCCGGGTTCAACTCCCGGCGGGGGCATCATCATTTAACTCGGAAGTGAGGCAGGCTGAGAGGCATCAGACCGTGTAAAGATTTAAGTTGTCATCACTCAACTTGACCCATGAAAGATTCTGAATGGCTGAAAGCATATCTCCAAAACAACGAAATCAAAGCCAGAGTTGTCGAAACTGGAAAGGTCTCAACTGTTGATGAAGCTGCGAGAGAGATGAACTGCGATAAGAGACAGGTCATTAAATCCTTGGTTCTTGTAACGGAATCTGGCAGAGCAGTAGTCGTCGTCGTTGATGGTAAAGCTTCCGTTGACATCAAGAGAATCAGAAGGTTACTGGGAGAAAATGTGAGAATGGCTGAGAGAGAAGAAATTGTTCATTACACGGGGTTCTCTGCAGGTGGAGTTCCACCAGTAGGCCATGAATGCGAAATAATTATTGACAGAAGAGTTCTGGAGAATGAAATTGTTTATGGCGGCGGTGGAGACAAATACCACCTCATAGAGATTAATCCCAAAGAAATCCTTAGGATGGGAGCAAGAGTTGAAAAAGTTAGGAAGTGAGGTAAACAATAAAGCGGGGGAGGTGGGGGCAGAGCGAATAGCGGGGCGTGGATTTGAACCACGGATCTGCGGGTTATGAGCCCGCCGGGATTACCTGACTACCCCACCCCGCTTCATTAGAGTCTTGAGATTACTGTTATTTAAGCTTTGAGGTTACTCTTTTTCACCGCACTGGCGAGGTTGTGTGCAGCCCTCACCGGCTCCGGAAGTTTGTAGCCTTTCAAACACATCTGAACGATCTTCAGGGACGTTTCAGGTGAGATATAGCTTCCGGGAGAAATGTAGATTGGTTTGCACCTCTTACAAGTCTTCAGGACGTAGCCAATCGTCTTGTCTCCTTCTTTCAGTTTCACCAATCCCCCCTCTTCCACCACATCTCCATACAGTCTTTTTTTCGTTATTCCAACCGCAGGCTTTCCAACGGATATAGCTATGTAAGTCGCTAAACCACACCTTCTTGGATGTGCTATCCCGCTGCCATCCACCAAAATAATGGTTCTCTCCTCAACCATCTTTTTAACAACCTTTACTGCCGGTTCACCTTCTCTGAACATCAAAAAGGTGGGAATGTAAGGAAACTCCACCCTTTCAACACTGACAGCCTCATCAACCCTCTTAAGTTCTGGAAAGGTGAATTTTACAGCACAAGACACGACTTCATCATTCAGGAAAGCCTGATCAACACCCACAACATATTTAACCTCGTCCAGAGAGTACATATCTTTCAGAACCACCTTTCTCGCAAGTTCCTCCTGAATTGCTTTCAGCTTTTCAAGATTCATTAAAAGCACTTCCAGTATTTTGAATGTATTTTTTTAACATCCTCAATATTGGTTCTTAGCTTAACGAGTGAGGACTCTCTTTTCCTCCATGCAAGCTCTGCAAGATAGTTTTCCGGCTCACGAATGCATGATATATCCATACCAGCCATTGCGGCGATAATTCCGAGGTTGGTATAGGGTAAAGCCCCCTCAACACTGTAACCACCTTCAAGAACAGCTACGAGTCTCCCTTTGCAATGTCTCTCAGCCATCTCAACTGCCCTTCTCATCATCTCTGCATATCCCCTCGCAGTCAAAGCCAAGCTCGTAATGGGATCGGTAAAGTGGTTATCCTGGCCAGCAGAGACTGCAATGAACTCAGGCTGAAATTCATCAACGACCGGCTGAATTACCTCTTCTACGACTATCATATACCCCTCATCACCCGTTCCCGGTGGGAGTGGGATGTTGACTGTGTATCCCTCTCCTCTTCCAATCCCACACTCCTCAGGATAGCCAGTTCCGGGATAGAGCGGCATCTGGTGAGTGGAGATGAAAAGAACCCTGTCATCCTCGTAGAATATCTCCTGAGTTCCATCTCCATGATGAGCATCCCAGTCGAGAATAATGACCCTATCAAACCCATTCTTCAGCAACCATTTCACCATTATCGCCATGTTGTTGAGATAACAAAATCCCGCACCGATGTGTGGTTTTGCATGATGCCCCGGAGGTCTAATCATTGCGAAAGCGTTATCCACTTCTCCATTCAGCACTGCTTGAGCTGCCCTGATAGCACCGCCAGCAGCAAGAAGGGCACGGTCAAAAACGCCTACAGGGATGTTTGTGTCCCAGTCAATAATTCCGCCCCTTTTACTCTCCTCCATCAAAAAATCAACGTATTCACGGGTGTGCACCTCAAGAACATCCTCGATGGATGCTTTAAAGGGTTCGAGAATCCTGATGTTCTCCGAATCAAAAATACCCTCCTCCCTCAACTGATCCATTGTGTATGCCAGCCTTTCCCTCCTTTCAGGATGTGTCGGACTCTGCTCGTGCTTCAGGTACTCCTCATGGAATACGATTCCTGTAATCATCTGAAACAAATGAGCGTGAGAATATAAAGGTGTTTTCAAAATGTTTTTATCTTACCTTCATCGTTAACTTTATGGAATTGTTCGAGTGTGTTGAAAGGGTGATAAAAACTCGAAGAAGTCACAGAATGTATCTTGAAAAGCCGGTTGAAAGAGAGAAGCTTGAGAAAATTATCGAACTTGCAATGTGGGCGCCTTCAGCCATGAACAGGCAGCAGTGGTTTTTTGTTGTCGTTTCAGGTGAGAGGCTGAAAAAGCTCATAGATATAGTCCAGAAAGGGTATGATCATATCCTCCCACGTCTTCAGAGGTTCTTTGCTGAGACGCCGAAGGTAATAGAGCAGACAAAAAGGTTCTTCAAAAATCTTGGAAACGCTCCTGCAGCTGTATTCGCCTATTACACCCCAACTGGTGATGATTACAGCGATGTTCAGAGTGTTGCTGCTGCCATCCAGAATATGCTTCTTGCTGCCCACTCTCTTGGCCTTGGAACGTGCTGGATGACCGGACCAGTTCATGTTGAGGATGAAATAAACAAAGCTCTTGAGGTGGAAGGAAAAAAGCTCGTTGCTGTTATAACTGTTGGATACCCAGCAAAAGAGCCACCAGTTCCTCCGAGGAGGGATGTTGACAAGAAGGTTGTCTGGCTTCTTGATTGATGCTCTACGAATTTTTGTGGAAAAATACTTATCTTTACTCGCACAGTAAGTCTATGCTGTTCACCCCAGCCGAAACTGAAAATCTTAAAATGAAGAACAGGCTTGTAAGATCAGCGACAGCAGAGTCAATGGCAACTAAGGAGGGTTTTGTAACTCCTGAGCTGATAGAACTCTACAAAAAGCTCGCTGAAGGTGGTGTTGGTACAATTGTTACTGGATACATGTATGTAAGCGAAGATGGAAGATCGTCATACAAGATGACTGGGATAAGCAGGGACGAGCACATTGAGGGGTTGTCGAGGCTCGTTTCTGAGGTAAAGGACGTTGACAGAGATGTCGTTTTTGTAGCTCAGATTGCTCATGCAGGCAGACAGACACTGCTCGGAAATGCCATCGCACCCTCAGCGGTAAAAGACCTTTTTACAGGAATTGAGCCAAAGGAGATGACGGGAGATGACATCGAGAGGGTTATTGATGACTTCATAAACGCGGCAATCAGAGCTGAGAAGGCAGGGTTTGATGCGGTGCAGCTTCACGCAGCCCACGGATACCTGCTCAGCGAGTTCATATCTCCATACACTAACAGAAGGAAAGATGAATACGGGCAGGAGAGGGCAAAAATCTTGCTCGACATATTCGAGGGGATACGGGAGAGGAGCAAAATTCCAGTGATGATAAAGATGAACGCATGCGATTTTATTCCGGGTGGCCTCGAGATTGACGAAGCTGTTAGAATTGCAAAGCTTCTCGATGATGCAGGATTCGAAGCGATAGAGGTAAGCGGGGGGATGTATGAGTCAATCTACCACAACAGATACAACGTTGTCAGCCAGAAGGTTTCGAAGAGTGGTGAAGCCTACTTTAAAGAATACGCTTTCAGAATCAAAGATGCGGTTAGCATGCCTGTCATAGCTGTTGGAGGGATAAAAAGTCTTGAAGTAGCTGAATCGCTGCTTGAGAAAGTTGATTTTGTTTCAATGTCAAGACCGCTCATTAGAGACCCCTATCTGCCGTTGAAGATGATGAAGGGTGAGGTTGATAAGAGCGACTGCAAATCCTGCAATTTATGTTTAGCAGCCATATTCGAGAACAAACCGCTGGATTGCTACGCTAAACGGAAAGAAGATTCATAACTGCTGGTAAAATCTCTGTAATTTCTCCTTCTTCTTTCTGAACTTCTTTTTGGCCATTTTTGTGGATTAAGCCAAATCCCGTAGACTCTTCAAAGTGTAATCCTCCGTGAGCACCTTTATGGTCAGCTTTCTCAAACTCGAATCCACGTTTTGCGGTTATTACGAAATCTCCACAGCGTTCGCTTCTCATCAGCCCCTCTATCCGCTGCTTTGCCCTTGGATAATCACTGCTGAACTCGTAGTCATTCAACGGAACAACTTCATCCCTATTCGAGAGGTAAATACGCCCTTTTTGCTTGAAGAAAATGAACTCCACACTTTCAAAGGATTTAAGGGCTTCAAGCACATCTTCCTGCCTTTTCAGTGCATATATATGAGCCATTCTCGGACCGCTTGGAGCAAAGACTACTTCTCCGGTCTTTCCGGTTCTTTTCTCGTACTCCCGAAGGTCAAGATTTGTGAAAGCGTTAATCCCCTCCCTCTCAAACTCCTCCGCGAGATCAACATGGTATCTCTCACCGTCTTTCAGCCTTATCTGTCCGTGATCCGTGACGATGGCGATGATTGGGTCGTAGTTTCTGGAAATCCCTTTGTACAGCTTTTCAAGCTCCTCATCAGCATCTCTTACAGCGTCCTCAGCAGAGTCGTATATGTATGGCTTACCTTCCTCCCCCTCAAAGCTGTCAGGGCCGAATAGGTGTGAAGCAGCATCAGTTTCCATAAACCAAGTAACTCCAAATCTGCATCCCGCTCCTACTGCCTTCAAAGCATTTCTAACAGCAATCTCGTGCTGCAGGACATGTAAGGGAAAGAGTTTCAAAATCAACTTTTTGATCCATGAGCTCTTCTTCTTTCCTCTGTATCTGGCAAATCTCCTGAGGAACATCAGTTTGCTCGCCACTCCCACACCCTTATCCTCTCCCGGAGCTATAAAGCTCATTTTAATATCCGCCCCCTTCCTGACCAGATCCACGCTGAAGGTTTTCAATCCATGTTCTTTTGCCATTTCAAATCCCGTTTTTGCCAGCAAGTGCTCATCGTTTAAATTGGTTGAGGCATCTATCCAGTTGTCTGGCATTGTGAGCTCGAAGTCATATCCTATGTACTCACCAGACCCTCTGTCGAACCATGCTTGTCCGACAAGTCCATGCTCGCCCGGATGTTTTGCAGTAGATATGGATGCATGACCACTCACGGTTGCTGAAGGGAAAACTGAGTAGCACTTTTTTATCACAAGGGCCTCTTTAGAAATTTCTTCAATGAAAGGGAGTTTACCGGAGTTATACAACTTCCAGAAAACGTTGTGGTTTACACCATCCAGTACAACAATTACTGCACATTTCACAAACTTTCTCACCCATCTTTGTTGATAATGCTATCTGGTTAGTATATGAATTAGTTAAATTAACATAAAAAATTGTATTAGGTAGCAATGTATTTGAAGAAAACTACAAAAAACTCTAAGAAAATTAAATTTTATTTAGAATGTAACAGAAAGTATGAGAAAAATTTTTAAATCCACCCAAAATTTTGAACACATGGATAGCGGAGATACGGCATGGATACTGGCATCTACAGCCTTGGTTATGTTAATGACTCCCGGAGTTGGTCTGTTTTACTCCGGTATGGTCAGGAGAAAGAATGCAGTGAATATGATAGCTCTTAGCTTTGTTAGTCTAATATTTGTCAGCGTCCTATGGGTTGCCTATGCGTACTCATTAGCCTTTGGCAATGACGTCTCAGGAGTCATCGGAGATGCCAGTTACGTTTTTCTGAACGGCGTAGGGCTTGAAGACGCGGAGGGTTTGACAATACCCCATCTCGTTTTCGTGATATATCAGATGATGTTTGCAGTAATAACAGTTGCAATTTTGACTTCAGCAATCTCTGAGAGAGTTAAGCTTTCTTCGTTCATCGTCTTTAGCATCCTGTGGCTCACCTTCGTTTATGCTCCCTTCGCACACTGGCTATGGGGTGGGGGATGGCTTGCAAAACTCGGAGCAGTAGACTTTGCGGGGGGAATAGTGGTCCATATAAGCTCTGGCTTTGCAGCTCTCGCTCTCGCATTGGTAGTCGGAAAGAGAGGTGGGTTTGATGAATACTCGATCGAACCACATAACGTCCCGATGACCTTGCTCGGTGCAGCTCTGCTGTGGTTCGGGTGGTTTGGATTCAATGGAGGGAGCGCTCTTGCAGCAAACGGGCTTGCTGCAAATGCAGTAGTTGTAACGAACACCTCTGCAGCCATAGCTGCAATAGTCTGGATGATAGTTGGGTGGATTAAGGGTAAGCCCGGCAGTCTTGGCATAGTCAGCGGAGCAATTGCAGGTCTGGCAGCGATAACTCCTGCAGCGGGTTTTGTTGATGTGAAGGGTGCCTTTGTAATTGGAATCGGTGCCGGAATTCTCTGTTATCTCGCCATGGATTTCAGGATAAGGAGGAGAATAGACGAGAGCTTGGATGCTTGGGCTATACACGGTATCGGTGGAGTCTGGGGTAGTTTAGCAGTGGGGATATTTGCAGTGCCACAAGTAAACTATTACACAGGCTTGCTGCTTGGAAATGCGGAGCTACTGAGAGCTCAGGTGATAGCAGTCATCGCCACTGTTGCATACGCCTTTGTTGTCTCTCTTGTGCTTGCAAAGATCGTTGATATTGTGATGGGGCTGAGGGTTACCGCTGAGGAAGAATACGTTGGCTTAGACATCTCGCAACACGAAGAGGTTGCCTACACGTGAGGTGGATTGGTATGAAGATGGTTGTGGCCGTAATAAGGCCTGAAAAGCTGGAGTGTGTGAAAAAGGCTTTGGAGGAAAAAGGAATTGTAGGTATGACAGTAACCGAAGTGAAGGGAAGAGGAGAGCAGAAGGGAATCAAACTCCAGTTTAGGAGTAGAGAGATTGAAGTAGACATGCTACAAAAAACGAAAATAGAGATAGTTGCGAGCGATGAGGAGGTCGAGGAGATAATAGACACCATAATGAACTCGGCAAGAACAGGAAAATATGGAGATGGTAGAATCTTCGTCCTACCAGTGGAGAAGTCAGTAAAAATAAGAACTGGGGAAACCATATGACTTCTTAATTTTTTACCTCAGAAGCTCAGTTTTCTAAACCCCAAACACCATTTCTCCTCCAAAAAATTTTATAAGACAAGAGTAATTTTAGCTATGGAAAATGCTGTGTATAGTCCCAAAAAATT
>DAVR01000015.1 GCA_002507545.1 Archaeoglobus sp. UBA230
TGCTCTGAACCGAAGGTTGTGGCGAGGATCATTCCGAGTCCACCATCAACCCTCCAGAACTCTTCCACAACGAGGCATGAATCCAAAACACCCAATCCCTGCCCACCGTATTCTTCTGGTATGGCCATTCCGATAAACCCAAGCTGCGCAGCTTTCTTCCACAGCTCGAAGGGGAACTTCTCCTCTCTATCGCATTCCTCTGCATAGTTCGGAAACTCCTTCTCTGCAAACTCTCTCGCTGCCTCCTTTATGGCTTTCTGGTCATCTGTTAAGATAAAATCTGCAAGCATCTTCGACCACCGGCAGAACGCTGCTTTTTGATTATTTAAATTTTGCCAAGTTCAACCATTGAAAAATAATTTATACTCCTCTCAATTCCTATTCATTAAACATTATCTTTTCGTTTCTTGGGGGAAATGGTTTTTAAATACATGTGTAAAATTTTCTTAATGGAGAGAATTGAAGAATACCTTGAGGCAATATATGACATTCAGGAGAATGAGAAGAGGATTGCTAAAACTGGAGACCTTGCAAATATTTTGAATGTGAAGCCATCAAGTGTTACTGAAATGCTTATAAAGCTTAGAGATTTGGGGTATGTTGATTACCAGCCCTACAGAGGTGCAAAGCTCACGAGAAAGGGAGAAGAGGTTGCAAAAAAGATCAAGAGGTATTATCTTGCTTTGCTGGATTTTTTCCGTAATTTTCTTGAAATAGATGAGGAGATGGCCTCGAAATTGAGCTGCGAGCTTGAGCACCACATAAATGAAGAAACGTTTATCCGAATCTGTCAGGTTATAGCTGGTGAATGCGAGATTTGTGATTCATGTGTTCACGAGTTTTTGAAGCTGAGTGAGGTGCCTGATGGAGAATATATGGTGGTAATTTCTCCGGCAAATCTTGCCGACATAGGCATCGCCCCCCAATCTAAGATAAGGGTGGTTAAAGGGGATGTTGAGACTGAAAAGGGTGTTTTTAAGATAGATGAAAGGTTGAAAAGGTTCGTTATTCTCTCCAAATTTTAATCGCATAGAGCTTCTCAAAAAACAGGTTTCTCCTCCCGACTATGTCATATTTGAATCCCAACCCTTCGATCAAATCGTAAATTTGTGGCTCGTTGTATGATGATGCGATAAGAATTGCCCTTCCGTTCGAGGTAAGAATCTCATCCAGCGAATTCAGAAAACGCTCTATAACCTCAATTCCCCCTCTTCCCCCGTCCACTGCAACATCAAGCCAGTCGCCCTTTTTTAAATGATCTTCAAGCTCTAAGTAGGGAGGATTAAACAGAACAAGGCTGAACTTCTTTTTAACCCCTTTGGCAATATCCGTTCTGACTACGTCGAGTCCCTTTTTCCTCAACTCCTTAGCTGCATAGGGTGAGATGTCTGTGGTGAGCAAAAACTTGCATTTTCCCTTTAGTCTTTCAGCAACGAATCCACTGCCTGCTCCTATCTCAACTACCTCATCCTCCTCCCTTACTTCCCTCAGCGCAACTTCAAGAAGTAGCTCACTGTCTTCAGCGGGCTCGTATATCATCCACGATCTCCCTAAATTTCTCCGCTCCCAATTCTTCAGGACGCATTTTAGCCATTTCGCCATCAATTTCAATGCTGAACCCGAACCTGTTGTTGAACTCATCAACTATCTTCCCCATCCTCTTCCTCTTCATGGTGAAGGCGAAGGTGACAAACTCCTCGAAAAGCTCCCTGTTTTTCACATTAACCCGTGGCTTGGGTATAATTTTAACAACAGCCGACTCAACCTTTGGTTTTGGTCTGAATGCTGATGGTTTGACAATTTCCAGTATTTGCGGAGAACAGTAAACACTGGCGACAACTCCAAGCCTGTTATTCTCTCTGCACAACCTCTCAGCAAACTCCTTCTGGTAAGTCACGATAGCCAACTCGAACTTGTGTCTGAAAAATTTGAAGGTGAGAGGAGAGGAAATTTTGTAGGGTATGTTGGATACGATTTTTGTAAAAGCGGGAAACTCAGATTTAAGGGCATCTCCATGAATCAGCATGAGCCTTTCTCTCTCTATCTCGTTGCTGAACCTCTCCTTAAGCTTCTCGACCATTCTGCGATCTTTCTCAATCCCAACAACTCTGCAATGTTTCAGCAACTCTGCCGTTAAATTCCCCGTACCGCATCCAATCTCAAGGACGATGTCATTATCTCCAAGTTCGGCGTAGCTAACTATTCTCTCAATAATTCTCCTATTCACAAGCATGTGCTGTCCCAAGGTTCTACGCATCCTCATCTCTCAACTTTCCCACTTCAAGTCCTATCTCGAGCCATGCCCATGCCCACACGACACACTCAAAAGCCCTTACGAGGTCGCCTTTTTCTACAAAATACCTGGAATCGCTAACGTATGCCTTAATGTTCTCAAGAAATCTGCTGTTCCCCTCAACTTTTTTAATCCTCTCCTTTATCCTCTCAAGCCACTTCAGAGTCTCACTCCTAAGTTCATCCTCAATTCTCAATCTTCCTCACCTTAAGCTTCAATCCCTCCCTCTCGACCACTTCAACTTCATCTCCCTCCTCAAGTTCCTCATCACACTCTATGCGCCATATCTCTCCCCTAACTTTTGCAAACCCCTTACCACCGGCAAACTCTATCACCTCTCCCCTCTCTCCGACAACTTCACCGACAGGACTTTTCTTCTTCCTTATCTGAGCGACCTTTATTACCGCAAAAGTCATTATCCCACCAAGTCCAAGCCCTACACCTGCCACGAATTTGGGAAAAGCGTCGTAGAAAGATTCCGGCATCAATGGCTCGTTGAAAAGTATTAACAACCCGAGAACAATTGATATAACGGATGCCGCTCCGAGAACGCCATATGTTGGGGTTGCAAGTTCGGCAATCAGAAAGGAAATCCCAAGCATGATCAGGAGCGCTCCGATATAGTTTATTCCCACCACACCAAGCCCAGCAAGGGCGAGGATTAGGCAGATTGCTCCTACAGTCTCAGGAACGATTCCAGGAGAGGTGAGACCAAAGATCAGGAGGTAGATTCCGAGAAGTAGCAGTATCGCTGCAAGTTGGGGGCTTGAGATGATTTCGTAGATGGTTGCTTGCAGAGGCTTGTTAACCTCCAGAACTCGGTAAGTGTCAAACCTTATGTCCATTCCATTCAGCTTGACACCGTTCAGCTTTTTTATCGCTCCATCCTCGCTATTCGCGATAAAGTCAATAACGTTCTTCTTTAAAGCTTCCTCTGCCGTCAGGGTAAGGGATTGGGTTACAAATCTCGCCGCCACCTCAGCATTTCTCCCTCTCGATCTTGCTATATCGCTCACGTAGCTGGCAAGATAGTTCACAGTCTTGTTTTCGACTTTTGCCGCTCCGAAACCTATTGTAACTGGAGTCGCAGCACCTACAGCCGTTCCATTTGCCATGATTGCGATGTGAGACGATAGGAGGATTATAGAGCCTGCAGAAGCACACATTGCTCCTTTCGGGACATAGACAACAACTGGAATTTCGCTGTTCATGAACAGCAGAACAATCTTCTGTGTAGAACTAAGAACCCCACCGGGAGTATCGAGAACGACAAATAGGACGTCGCAATTCTGCCTCAAGGCAAAATCGTAGGCGTGCTGGAGCGTTAAATAAGTACCTTCGTTAATTTCTCCTCTAACTTCAATTCTCGCAATCTTGAGTTCAGAAGCTTGGGCAATAGTGGTTGAGTAAACGACTGAAACCAGGAGGAGGGTGAAAATAAGGTAGAGTTTCATGTTATGGGTATACTCAAGCTGGATTTAACCTTTGCTACATCCTCACACTTGGCTCCGGGTTGAAGGGAGCGAAGGAGTCTGGAGAGATGCGTAGGTCCAGCACAAAGGGCCTCTCAGACTCCATCATCGCCTTTATGGAATCCTCGATTTCATCGTCGGAAGAGACCACTGCACCTTCTGCTCCGAAAATCTTTGCAAGTTCCGCGAAATCCGGGTTGGAATGGAGAGTTCCGTAGACTCTTCCTCCTTTCTGAATCCTCTGTCTGAAGTAAAGAACCCTGTAGCTGTTGTCGTTCACAACAACGACCTTTACAGGAATATTCTCCCTGACAGCTGTCTCCAAATCCTGAACGGTCATCATGAACTCTCCGTCTCCCACAACTGCAACTCCTGTTTTTCCGAGCAGTGCTGCGGTCATGGCTGCAGGAAATCCGAAGCCCATAGCTCCGTGATTCGTGGCTGCCAAGTAACTTCTCGCCCTCCTCGCTTTCAAGTAGGTCTGGGCGTATAGGACATGCATTCCCTGACCCGCTGCAACAACTGCATTCGCTGGCAAAACCTCGTTCAGCTTTTTGAAAAAGAGGGCAGGATTCGCAAAACCCTCGTATTTCATATTAACTGCATTCTCAACCATTGTATCCCATGCCTTTCTCCATCCTGCAATCTCCTTCAACCAGCTTTCGGGAGCCTTGTGACCTTCGACCTTCTCTACTAACCTCCTGAGAAAGTCCACGGCATCGCTGTAGCTTATAAGCGCATAGTTGAACTTCTCTCCCGCCTCTCTGTCGAGAGTAACTGCTGCTACTCTGCCCTTTGGCATCCAGTTGTAGCCGTAGGTTGTAACATCCGTAAGTTGGCATCCGAGGCAGAGAACGAAGTCGGAATTCAGCAGAGCGTTGTCGGCGTGAATGCATCCCCCACCAAACCCAACTCTTCCCAAACAAAGTTCATGTTCTTCATCCATTGATCCTCTTCCGTTTCCCGTGGTTGCAACCGGTATTCCCGTCTTCTCTGCAAGTTCTGTCAGAAGCCTGTTACCCTCCTCACTGTTCACCCCAAACCCTGCAACTATAAGGGGTTTCTCTGCCTTTTTCAGCATCTCTGCAACCTTCTCCACGTCATCATCTCCAGCTCTCGGCCTCTCAGCCCTAATCTCAACTCTCTCTTCGGCACTCTCCTCAAGCCAGATGTCCTCGGCAACTTCAACATAAACCGACCCACACTCACGCATTGCGATTGAGAAGGCTTCAGCGATCACCGAAGAAACCTTGAGAGGATTATCAACTCTGAAGGTCGCCATGGTTATCGGCTTCATTACAGCCTGCTGATCAACTTCGAGCATGGTGTTTTTCCCGTAAAGCTCCCTCTTCGCCCCACCGGCTATCACAACCATCGGAGAGCCATCCTTGTAGGCATTGGCAACGCTTATCGTTGTGTTCAGAGTTCCGGGTGCTGCGTGGACGAGGCTAACTCCGGGAAAGCCTGTAAGTCTTCCTTCCGCGTCAGCCATCGAGGCAGCGACCTGCTCGTGCCTGCAAGAGAGGTAGCGGATATCGTCTCTGTAATCATAAAGAGCGTCCACGAAATCAACGACTGAGGTTCCAATAATGCCGTAAATTCTCTTTACACCAAAACTCCGTAGGCATTCCGCCACTGCATGCGCTGCATCCATACTATCACCTGCTCACAACATGCTTGATCTCTTCCCCCCTTAAAGCTCTGCCAATGTTTTCCATAGCCTCCCTTATAATCCTCAGCCTCGCCTCATTCGTCGCCCCGGCAATGTGTGGTGAGAAAATTACGTTGCAGTCCTTCAACTCAAGCAATTTGCTTCCTTCGGGTGGCTCTTTGGCAAAAACGTCAAGAGCAGCTCCTGCAATCCACTTTTCCTTGAGAGCTTTAACCAATGCCTCCTCATCAACTATCTCCCCCCTCGCAACGTTTATCAGAATAGCCGAACTCTTCATTATCTTTAGCTCCTTCTCGCCAATCATCCCCCTTGTTTCCTCAGTTAAGGGCAGATGTATGCTCACGATGTCCGATTCTTTGAGCAGAGATTCAAAATCCCTATACTCTGCCCCGTATTTTTCCTCAACATCTTTTGCTCTTCGAATGTCGTAATAGATAATCCTGACATCCCATCCCTGCAATCTCTTTGTAACCTCTCTTCCCTGTGCCCCCATGCCGAGTATTCCCCATGTTTTTCCGTAAAGCTCGTAAACTCCAAGATTTGCCATCTCATCCTGCTCCCATTTCCTAGCGAGAACGCTGTTGTGAGCGTAGAGAAGCTTTTTCAGCAGAGCGAGGGCGAACATTATTGTGTGTTCTGCAACGCTCAGAGCGTTAACACCACCGACATTGGCAACAGGAATATTAAGCTTTTTTGCTGCATTAACATCAATATGGTTGTAGCCTGTTGAGGGCTGCTGAATCAGCTTGACTTTCTCCATCACCTTCATCATTTTCTCTGTTACCGGTATCTTGAAGGTATAGTCACCAATTATAACATCTGCATCTCTCACTGCCTCAAGGATTCTTTGTTCATCATACTCATTGATAACCTCTATCTCGACCTCACCGCTGTAGACAGAAGATAGCAGGGCTTTCAGAAGTGGCTCTGCTATTGGTGAGAAACAAACAACTTTTACCATGAGGGATTTTAAAATGTGAGAGTTTAAAAATTTTTCAGATGTAAAATAAAACAAAGCTAAAAACAAGAAAAATCTTAAAGTTTTACTCCTGCTCCTGATAGGCTTTTAAAACAGCATCCACAATTTTGTCTCTTGCCTCTCTACTTACTGGATGGAAAATATCTTGAAAACTTCCATCCCTCATTTTTCTGCTGGGCATACTAACCCAGAGACCTCTCTCACCTTCTACAACCTTCAAGCCCTTAACAACAAACTCGTTGTCAAAGCTTACAGACGCGTAGGCCTTCACGTTTCCATTTCCTTTCGCTTTGTATATCCTAACTTCTGTTATTTCGGCCAATTCTAACCCTCCTTTGAATTTCGTAACTCTCAGAGGAGGAGATATATAAGGGTTTTTGTTGAGTTGGAATATGGTCTCAAGAACAAAACTTTAAAAAATTATGGCTCAGAAAATTTTGTGATGGAAAGAGACGAGATAAGAGTGGCGGTTCTGAGGATGGAGGGAACTAACTGTGAGGATGAGACTGTTAAGGCTTTCAGAAGTGTTGGTGTTGAAGCAGAATCTGTTCATGTAAAGCAATTTTACAGTGACATGATAAGGTTCGAAGAACAGAGGAGTATATTTGACTACCACTGCCTCGTTTTTCCAGGCGGTTTCTCGGCTGGTGACTACATCAGGGCGGGGGCTATTTTTTCCGCAAGAGTTAAGAGCGCCCTCAGGAAGGATATTGAAGAGTTCATAAAGATGGGATACCCCATTCTGGGGATATGCAACGGCTTTCAGGTTCTGGTTGAGCTTGGGGCTTTGCCAGGATTCGATGAAGATAGACCAGTATCCGACAAACCGGAGATGGCTCTTGCAATCAACGACTCGAGCAGATTTGAGTGCCGTCCCACATTGCTGAAAAAGGAGAGCAAGAAGTGCGTCTTCACCCGGAAGGTTAATAAGAATACCGTAATGTTCCCTGTTGCTCACGCGGAGGGCAAAGTTACCTTTCCATCAGGAAAAGAGGATGAGTATGTGGAAAGACTGCTTTCAAACGATCAGATAGTCTTTAGATATGTGGATGATAAGGGGAATTACGCAGGATATCCTTGGAACCCGAATGGGAGCTATTTCAACATTGCTGGGATATGCAATGCTACCCATACCGTCTTTGGGCTTATGCCTCACCCTGAACGAGCCTTTTTCGGTTATCAGGTCGGTAAGAGAGAGGGATACGGGGATGGATATTGCATTTTCAGGAGTGTAATTGATTATCTGGAAAAGCTTTAGCAAAAATTTTTAGCCTGTCAGAAGTTTTTCTTCCAATGAACATTAAAGTTAAAGAATACATGACGAAAAACGTCAACACAATCAAACCTGATGATACTGTAGAAGATGCAATCAAGCTCGTTAAGGAAACGGGTCATGACAGCTTTCCCGTTGTGGATAACGAGAATCGTGTTGTGGGATACGTTTCCGCTGTTGATATAATAGATAAAGACCCGAAGACGAAGATAAAAGATATAATGTCGAAAGAACTCTACGTGGCAAGAGATTTCATGGATTTGAGGGATGCCGCAAGAGTAATGTTCAGAACTGGACATTCTAAGCTGCCGGTTGTTGACGAGAACAACAGACTTGTTGGGATAATCTCAAATGCTGATGTTATAAGGAGTCAGATTGAGAAGGTTGATCCGGATAAGGTGGAGAAGCTGAAAAAGACGATTGAAAAGGTTCACGGTGTGAAGACGAACGTTCGAAGGGGCAAGGTTGAGACAGCAAGACTCATACCGACCCAATCGAGAATATATGCTGATGAGCTGAGGGGAAGAATACATGAAATCAAGAGGGGTCTGGCGGAGCCGATAGTTGTGATAAAGAAGGATTCGAGGTATTATTTAGTGGATGGACATCATAGAGTCATTGCGGCAACAAAACTTGGGATCAGGGAACTTGATGCCTATATTATCGAAGTTCCCAGAAATGTTGAGCTGGGTATAGAGAAACTGGTGAGAAAGAAGGGGTTAAAATCTGTAAGGGATATCGAGATAATAGAGGACGTCCCTCATCCCTTGGTTGAGATAACCTTCAGGAACATGAGGTGAAACGTGAAGGAGTGCGTGATCTGGACGGTAAATCTGGATAGCAAGAAGAGCAGGTCAGAGGGAAGAAGAATACCAAGGAGACTTGCAATTCCAAATGTCAAGTTGAATGAGCTGGCTGAGGCATGCAAAGAGCTCGGAATTCCCTTTAGAGTTGAGGAGAAGAGATATCCGAGATGCTGGTGGGAGGACGGCGGGAGAGTGGTTGTTGAGAAGAGAGACACAAAAACCAAGATGATGATTGAGATTGCAGCTAAAATTGCCGAGATGAGAGAGAAAAAGAAGGAGCAGAAGGGTAAGAAAAAGAAGAAATGAAACTGCTTTTTTATCTTTCAGGCGAAAATGTTAATCTGGCGAGGATGGAGATTCTTCAGCTCGCGGAGAGCTATGGGAGAGTAAAGGAATTGGGACGGGATGATAGAATTCTGATTCTTGAGTATGATGGGTCAGAGTTTTTCCACAGACTGGCGTATACGAACGAAGTGGTTCAGCTTTACGACATTTGCAGTCAAGAAGAGCTTGAAGTGGTTTTCAAGGATATACCAGTTCAGGGGAAATGCTGCGTCAGAGTTAAAGGCAAGGGTGATGGTAGAATTAAGCTTGAGAGGGAACTTGGTGCCATTTTGTGGAGAAGGGGAGCGAAGATAAGCGTGTCAGAGCCGGACACCGTTTATAGAGTGTATATTGGCGAAAATATGTGCTACGTTGGATTTTTGAAGTATGTTAGAGATAAAAAACAGTTTTTTTTGAGAAGACCTGATAGGAGACCTTTCCTCATGCCATCGGCAATTAAACCCAAACTTGCAAGAGGACTGGTAAATCTTACAGGGGTTAGAGAGGGAGAGGTTCTTCTCGACCCGATGTGCGGAACGGGTTCCTTCTTGATAGAAGCAGGATTGATGGGAATTTATCCAATCGGAATTGAATTCTTTGAGAAAATTGCAAGAGGTTGCAGAATCAATTTGAACCATTATGGAGTCAAAGGAGAAGTTATCCGTGGAGATGCGAGGAAGATGCCTATGAAGGACGGTTCGGTCTCAAGCATCGCAACAGATTATCCTTATCTGAGATCAACAAAATCGGCAGGACCACTTGAAGAGCTTTATTCGAAAAGCAGTGAGGAGATGAGTAGGGTGCTGAAGGATGAAGGATATGCAGCAGTTGTAACAAATATTGACTTGGAGAGATATTTTGAAAATTTCAAGGTTGTATTCAAGTTTGAGGAACGCGTTCACGGAAGCTTGACGAGGAAGATATACCTACTACAATGTAAGTAAAATTTATATTTTTAAACTGTAAAGAAGAATGGGGAGAGTTATGAAAGCAAGAATACTCGTTGTGGAGGATGATTTTGCAGTTCTTGAAGCCTTAAAACTCATGTTGGAAGAATATTACGAAGTGATTGTTGCCGTAAATGGGATTGAGGCTGTAAAGCTTTATGAGAAGTTTAGACCTGACATTGTTCTCATGGATATCGCAATGCCGGAGATGGATGGTGTACAGGCTACGAAAGAGATACTTGAGAGAGACCCAAACGCAATAATTCTCTGCGTTACAGCCTTTGCCACACACAGAGGGAAGGAAATACTCGATGCTGGAGCAAAGGAGATAATAGAGAAACCTTTCACAAGAAAACAGCTTATCGAAAGGATAGAAAGTTACCTGAAAAATAGAAAGCTTAATTAATTCCCAAACCTTTCTAACCAAGGTATGAAGCATCTCCTCTCGATCGCTGACCTGAGCAGGGATGAGTTGTTTGAACTACTCAAGCTGGCTGAGAAACTAAAGGAGGAGAGGTACAAGGGCATCGTTACGGACTACCTTAAAAATAAGAGCCTTGCCATGATCTTTGAGTTACCATCAACAAGAACGAGAGTTTCCTTCGAGGTTGCGATGTCCGACCTTGGTGGGCATGCTCTCTATCTCGGCTGGAATGAGTTGCAGCTTGGGAGGGGAGAGCCGATAAAGGACACTGCGAGGGTGTTGAGCAGATACGTGCATGCGGTTATGATGAGGGTTAGAGATCACAGCACGATAAAGGAATTTGCAAAGCACTCGATGGTACCGGTCATAAATGGCCTGAGTAACCTTGAGCATCCCTGCCAGATTCTTGCCGATCTTTTGACAATTTACGAATATAGAGGGGATTTCAGGGATGTAACTCTTGCGTGGGTTGGAGATGGTAACAATGTATGTAACTCCATGATTCTCGCATCTGCTCTCACAGGAATGAAGATGGTGATTTCAACTCCCGAAAATTATGAACCGAATGCAAAAATAGTGGAGAAGGCTAAGGAGATGGGGGGCAAAATTCTTTTCGTGAGGGATCCAAAGAAGGCTGTTGAGGAGGCCGACGTGATCTACACAGATGTATGGACTTCAATGGGTCAGGAAGATGAGAAAAACAGAAGACTGGCAGATTTCAGAGGTTATCAAGTTTCAGATGATTTGCTGAAGCTCTCAAAGGATGACGTTGTGGTTATGCACTGTATGCCTGCTCACAGGGGTGAGGAGATAACGGATGAGGTCATCGAGGGGAAGCATTCAATAATCTTCGACCAGGCAGAAAACAGATTGCATGCTCAGAAGGCGGTGCTGTTAAAACTCATGGGTAGGGAGGATGAAATTTACTAATCTTCTTTCAATGGCAAATACATGTCGCATTCGTAGTAGGGAGCAACAATCTTGAATCCGAGCTTTTTGTAAACGTGTATAGCTCTTGCGTTTGTTCTTTCCGTAACGAGCATTATTCCATCAAAACCTGCTTTTTTGCAGTAATCAATTATCAGCTTCATCATTTCCTGTCCGAGCCCGCGATTCTGATAGTCCTGATGAATGAAGATCGTTAGGTCAACCTTATTGTCTTCTGTAGGGACTATTACGAGATGCCCAACGATCCTGTCATCCTTTTCGGCAACAATGGCGAATCCATACTCTGCAAGATAGTCAACCCAGTTCTCTATCGCTCTCCTGCTTATTGGTGGTAAACCCAAGCAGCGAAAATCAGGATCGAAAGTTTCATACATTTTTATCAGCTTTTCTCTATCCTTCTTGTGATCATACTGGCGAATAAGAATTTTTTCACCCTTCCTGTCCTTGACGTAAACACTCTCAAGTTTTGGAAAGTTGAAGTGCACTGGCTTCTCACTCGCCATTACCATTTCAGACACCTGTTAATATCTATGTCAAGGACGTATTTATTATTTTCTGGAGAATATTAATCGTTTATATAATGATAAATCTCTACTCGATCTCAATCTTCTTTATGTCTTTCTTTGCCTTTGCAACCTCTTCAAGAGCTTCAACCTTATCGAGTCCAGAATCAATTATAGTTCTTACAGCCAGCAAAATTTCCTTTGTTGCCTTCAGCATGTGCTCGACAAACTCGTCCGGAAGAATGTCCTCAAGTTCCGGCAGAATTATCTTCACCTCCCTCAACGCAATCACCTAAGATTAGCATTCCCACTCAACTAAATAAATTTTCCCCAAAACAAAAAAGTTTTTTTGACCCATACAGATAACCGCCATGAGCAAAGTTAAGATTGTTGATCTCACTTTGAGAGACGGCCATCAATCCCTTCTTGCGACGAGGATGAGGACGAGGGATATGCTACCGATTCTTGAGACCTTTGACAGCGCTGGGATTTACTCTTTTGAGGTCTGGGGTGGAGCCACCTTTGACTCCTGCCATCGTTTCCTGAATGAAAATCCGTGGGAAAGATTGAGGGAGATCAGAAAGAGGGTGAAGAACGCAAAGCTACAGATGCTTCTGAGAGGGCAGAATCTCGTTGGATACAGGCATTATCCGGACGATGTGGTTGAGAAATTCGTTAAGAAAACGATTGAAAATGGGTTGGACATCTTCAGAATCTTTGATGCTTTGAACGACGTAAGAAATCTGGTTTCATCAATTAAGGCAGCCAAAAAGTATGATGCGGATCATATACAGGGCACCATTTGCTATACGATTTCTCCCGTTCACACTACAGAAAAATATGTTGAGATTGCCAACGAGCTTGCAGAGCTTGAAGTGGATTCCATATGCCTGAAGGACATGGCTGGGTTGCTTTCTCCAAAAGTTGCCTATGATCTTGTTAAAGCTTTGAAGAAGGAGGTTGGATTACCGATAAACGTTCACTCCCACTACACGAGCGGGATGGCGTCAATGGCACTTCTAAAGGGTGTTGAAGCTGGGGCAGAGATGATAGACACTTGCATGTCTCCTTTGAGTAGCGGCACATCACATCCTCCGACAGAAAGCATGGTCTATGCCCTGAACGAGCTTGGATACGACACTGGTGTGAATCTGGACGTTTTGCTGGAGGTCAGAAACTACTTCATGAAGATAAGGGAGAAGTACTCTGGATATCTCAATCCACTTTCAACAATACCCGACACGAGGGTTCTGGTATATCAGATTCCCGGTGGGATGTTCTCCAACCTAATCTCGCAACTGCAGGAGCAGAATGCTCTCGACAAGCTTGAGGAAGTCCTTGAGGAGGTGCCGAGAGTCAGGGAGGATTTGGGATACCCACCTCTTGTCACCCCAACAAGTCAGATTGTTGGTGTGCAGGCTGTGATCAATGTTCTGGTGGGGGAGAGATACAAGGTTGTTACGAGGGAAACCAAGGACTTGGTTAAGGGGATGTATGGCAGGACTCCGGCACCGATAAAGCCTGAGATGATTAAGAAAATACTTGGAGATGAGGAACCGATAGATTGCAGGCCTGCCGATTTGCTTGAGCCTGAGTTTGAAAAGAGGAAGAGGGAGCTTGAGGAGATGGGGATTGAGGCGAGCGATGAGAACGTTTTGATTTACGCACTATTCCCGCAAACTGGCCTGCAGTTCTTGAAGGGAGAGCTGAGCGAGGAACCCTTCCCTGTTGGAGGAGGGAAGATAGAGGGCAGTTTCGAGGTAGAGGTAGAAGGGGCAAAGTATGTGGTCAAAGTGAAGCCAGAAAGCTGAAATACAATAACTTATTATTCTTTTTATGCAGTTGGAGACTGAGATTATAATTGATAAGGTAGATGTGGAGAAACCGATTCTTATCACGAGCTTTCCGGGAATAGGTCTTGTCGGAACGATAGCTACCGGGCATTTTATTCTTGAACTGAATCTGGAAAATATAGGTGTTGTGGAGTCGAGCATGCTTCCTCCAGTAGCATCATCCTTTGATGGCGTCATTCTACCACCTATAAGGGTGTATCAGGATACTGAGTTTGGTTTTGTTCTCATTCACTCAGACGTTCCTATCATCCCCCAGGTCGCTTACGATATGAGTAAGAGAATAGTGCAGTGGGCTGCTGAGATAAACACCCAAAAGATATTCTCATTTGCCGGCGTTGCCACTTTTGAGGATAAGAAGAGGGTTTTTGGGGCTGTAACCACAAAAGACTTGCTGGATGAGATAAAGGACCACATAGAGATATTCAAAACTGGCACGATTTCAGGAATTGCTGGTAGCATAATGAACGAGTGTGTGGCGACAAAAATGCCGGGAATTGTGCTGCTCGGGGAAACAACGGGTTTCAATCCCGATCCAAGAGCGGCAGCAAGCTTGATTGATGCTTTTAACAAGATTATGGGCTGGGACATCAGCGTTGAGAAGCTGATAAAGGAGGCAGAGATGATAGAGGCTCAGATGCAGAGGCTGGCGGAGCAGGCGAGGATACAGGAGGAAAGAAAAGAGGAATTTCCGATGTATGGGTGAGAGTATGAAGTGTTACGTGCTTACGGGCATATCAAGAAGCTTTATTGATGAGCTTTTGAGGAGAAATATTAGAACGCTGGAGGTCAGGAGTGCTCACAATGTTGCAACGGCTTTGAAAGCAGATGTTGGTGACTGTGTTTTTCTCACAATAGCAAGAATAAACGATCTCAGCAGGGGTGTAAGTGGGCTGATTGCCGAGGTTACTGGTAGGGAAATAATGAGCCAATCTATCTTCTACTCCTCTCCAAACTACCTGGAAGAGTGTGAGCTTACAGTTGTCAGGCTCAAATTGGCACCTAAGGGGGTTGGCAGAATACTGCAGGTCAGAAGAAGGGGGCTTCTCGACACGATTGAGGCAGATGTGGTTGAAACCTCGTATTTCAACGCGAGATAAGCATGAGAAGGGAGAAAAGACGAGATATTTGATGCAAAGCTATCCTACAACCATAGGGGTATTTCAGATTGCTCAGTAGGGTTGAGGGTGATTACTCTGTCGGTCTCTCCGACAACGATTGGTTTTGGATGAGTTTGAAGACCGGGAATAGGAAACTTGAAATTTTCGAGGAGTTGACAAAAGCTCTCTTTGACTTTCCCTTTGAGTTTCGTATCCTTACATCAGAACAGTGGAAACCTTCAGAAAGCTCGTGAAAAAGTATAAGATGTTTGTGCTAAACCAATCCAATTGATTGAGAGCGACGGAAATATCGTGAGAGAGTCCAGAGAAAGGCGGGAAGAAGATGGATAATTAGAAAGAGCCAGTGATGCAGAGAAGTCTGGATATGCTGATTTAACGTAAAACCTTTATTGTCTTTTGCCGACGAATAGGGGTGAAGGTCAGCGTTGTGGTGTGCACTTACTCTCCAGCCATGCTGAACCACTTTATTGAGTGCATTGAGAGCTTGATTAGCCAGAACTACGAGAATACAGAGATAATATGTATTGTGGATGGGAATAGGGGCTACTACGATAAAATCAAAAACAAATACGGTGAGTTTTTCAGAGAAAACAACATAAAGTTGTTTTTAAATGAGAAAAACTTGGGGCTGCTTTTATCGAGGAACAGAGGGGTTGAGCTGGCTGAGGGGGATGTTGTTGCGTTCATAGATGATGATGCGGTTGCTGACGAAAAATGGATTGAAGAACTTGTTAAAATGTACAGAAATGGAGCCATAGCAGCCGGGGGAAAGCTTGTCCCACTTTGGGTTGCCAAAAAGCCGAGATGGTTCCCTGAAGAATTTTACTGGATGATAGGAGCAACACATCTTGGGTTTCCCGATACCGTTACTGAGGTCAGAAACACGTTTGGGTCGAACATAAGCTTCAGGAGAGACGTTTTCTTGGAATTGGGTGGTTTCAATCCGGAAATGGGTGGGATAAAGGGGAGAAGGATGCTTCAGGGTGGTGAAACCGAGCTCTGCGAGAGGATGCGGAAGAAATACGGTAGGGGGGTGATGTACAACCCGAATGCAATTGTGTACCACAAGATTTTTGAGGGCAGGACGAAACTTGGATTTTTAGCAAGAAGGGCGTTCTGGCAGGGCTATTCGAAGGCTGTTATGGAGAGGGTGGCAGGGAAAATTGGTGAGGAAAAATCCTTTCTGGGGTATCTGGTTAGGGGGAGGGTTGCTGCAAGGCTTAAGGGTATGGCGAGAGGAAATCTGGAGGATGGCTTAAAGCTTGTGGCCATGCTGTTTTTCACGGGTGTTGTGGGTTTGGGGTATTTGTGGGGGAAAGTTGCGGGCAGATAAACTTTTATCCTTATGTTTTACATTGTAGTTCACTCCAACTTGTTGTGAAAACCAAACTTCTTGATCTTGGGATATTCCGAGAAGACGCACAGTTTAAAGAAGTTAATCAGGGACCTATCGGCAGTAATGCAGTTGCAAGAGCTTGAAAGTTTTGTAGAGGAGAACTGGAACACCCTCAGAAATCTGAAGTTTGCGTACACCGCTTATAGTACTTGCCCGAAGAGCTCAGAAAAGAGGAGGTCGAAGAGGCTTTGAAGTTCTAAAGTAAACTGAGGGGGACGTTATGGGGCTGAGAAGAATTTGTGAGGTAGGGAGGAAGTACTTTGAGAACATCGAAAAGTATCTCGACGAGTGAAAGATGAGTGCCAAGATGCCGAAACCTATCTCTTTGGTCCGTTGTTGAGGGGAAATACCCCCCATCGGGCTTTCGGATATTGACGTTGCTGTTGTTTCGGATGAGTTTAAAGACAGGGATAAGAAGCTGGGCATGTTTGGAAAGCTGACGAAGATGTTCTTCGACTCCCCTTTTGAGTTTCATGTTTTAACGACGGAGCAGTGAGAGTTTTTAGGAAGTTTGCTGGTAAGTGTAGGAAAGTGTAGAGGAACATGTCTTGGAAGTCAAAGTTCTCGGCTACATTCGAACGTCCTCTGAGGGAGGTTATAATCCTCTCTGAGATATCATACCTCTAACTCCTCTGCTCATCGCCGAATAAGGGCTGAGGAAAATATTGTCCACTACAGAAAAACAAGGAAACTTGATGCCAATAGATGTTGTCAAAGCACTAAAAAGTGATATTATTATGTAGCTGTAGACACTGAAAGAAGCGAACCTGGTGAATACCAACACGCCAAGAAACTACAAAATTTAAGAAGTTGGTGAGCATACCTTTCTTCAAAGCAGAGGATTAAGCGATTAAATGGACTTTAGGAATCATCCGTTCTGGTTTATGTTGTATTATAGCTGATTGAGTGTTTGTGCTAAGTGGACATATCCGATGATAGGCAACCACAAATTTTTAATCGAGTCTTTCAGTTGATGTAAAAGTGAAGAAGATAGTATGTGTAACGAATGTTGGGCTCGATGAACCTGGAGGTCGAGCAGCAGCCTTGAAAACTAGATTTGAAACGCTGGAGAAGGATGGATGGATTGTAGATCAACTTATACTCAAAAATCATCACAATGTTTTTCTGAAAACATTTGAATTAAAAAGAAAAATTATAAACGGTTTTAAACTTGTATGGTCGATGAACAATCCTTTTACCCTGCATTTGCCACCCCTCATTTTAAAAAAAGCTGGATACGACTTCAAATGGATTGCTGAGTTTAGGGATCCTATTTATCTGAACCCAGACCCTAAAAAGTTCAGGATGGTTTACCGAATAGTGGAGAAGGAGATCGTTAGCGAGTCAGATGCAGTGGTAATAGTGTTAGGCATGCAGGTGGATAAAATTGATTTTTTGAAAATTTACAATAGAGAATTGAACGGGAAAATCTTTGTTCTCCCTTTTGCAGGCTTGGAAGATATTTGCAGTGATCCCTCACCATGCAAAAAAACAATGCCCTTCACGATAACTTATGCAGGATCTTTCTACAAAGACTGGATTGAACCGTTGTCTTTTTTAGTAGGTTTCAATAAGTTCGTTGGAAAGTTGAATTTGAAAGATGAAGATGTTCAAGTTCGTTTTATCGGAGATTGGGACGAAGAGTACTCAAAAAAAGTTAAAAAATTAAATCTCCAGGGTTATATTAAAATAAAAAGATGGATGAATAAAAAAGATATTATTCCTCTCTTTATGAATTCTCACCTCTTTTTGTACATAGGGGGATCAAAAACGGAGAACAAAAAGAACGTATCTCTGAAGATCTGGGACTACCTCTGTTACGCAAGGCCAATCTTCGCGTTATGTAAGGAAGATTACGTGGTTAAAGATTTCATTCTCAAGAACAGATTTGGATATGTAGCAGACTACGACGACCCCAAAGACATCTCAGAAAAACTAATTCAGGCATTTTTGGATTTTAAAACTGAGAAAGTTCATAAAAGTATCAAAAAATTGCTCCAAAACAGACGAAGGTTTGATAGGAAACGCCATGATGATGTCTTTGTGCAGATATGTGATATCATTTACAGCAAACACAGATCAAAGATTATATAGGCTAAAGATGTTGAAAGCGTATGGGTGAAAACATCAAAGTTGCAAAACCTTTCGTCGATGAGGAGGAAGTTGAAGCAGTTAAGGAAGTTCTCCTTTCAGGCCACTACGTCTCAGGTCCAAAAGTAAAAGAATTTGAGGAAAAATTTGCTGAATACATCGGCATCAAACATGCTGTGGCAGTTAACAGCGGAACAGCGGCTCTTCACGTCGCCCTTGCATCCTTAGGTATCGGACCAGGTGACGAAGTGATCGTCCCTCCTCTCACATTTTTCTCGACGGTTTCAGCGGTTTTGCACCAAAATGCAATTCCAGTTTTCGCGGATGTAGATTTGGAGTCTTTCTGTCTCGATCCTGCAGACTTCGAGAGAAAGATCACGGAGAACACGAAAGCCGTAATCCCGGTTCACATTTTTGGCAATGCTGCCGAGATGGATGAAATTGTAAAAATAGCAAAGGAAAATGACGTTAAAGTAATTGAAGACTGCGCTCAGGCTCATGGAACTGAATACAAAGGCAGAAAGGTAGGTTCGATTGGTAATACTGGCTGCTTCTCCTTCTACGCAACGAAGCACATGACGACTGGAGAGGGAGGGATGATTACGACCGACAGCGATGAGATTGCTGAGAAGGCAAAGATCATCAGAAACCACGGGATGGTTGGAAGAGACCAGCATGTGATGCTCGGGTACAATTACAGAATGAGCGAGATAAACGCAGCAATTGGTTTGGTTCAGTTGAGGAAATTGGAGAAGCTGAACGAGAAGAGGATAGAGAACTCTCTTTACCTTCTCGACCGAATAAAGGAGGAAGTTGAATGGCTGAGAGTACCGGAAATCAGAGATTACGTCAGACACACCTTCTTCTGGTGTCCCGTAATAGTTCTGGAGAAAGAAATAGGAATGACCACTCCGAAAGTTGTAGAGAAGTTAAAAGATCATGGTGTTGAGGTTAGATATAGATACAGAGAACCTCTCTACAAACAGAAGGTTTTGCTTGACCTCTCCTCCTATCCAAAGGGTTGCCCCTTCAGCTGTGCCAGACGGCAGATCGACTACCACAACGTATTTCTACCGAACGTCGAGAAAATTGCAGGAAAAATAATTGGATTGCCCAATCATCCCGGTTTAACCAAGGAAGAGCTTGATCAAGTCGTTGAAACGCTTGAAAAAATAGGAAGAGGGGTCTGAATGGAGAGAATACTCGTTACGGGTGGAGCCGGATATATCGGAAACATAGTCGTTGAAAAGCTGCTCGAGAAGGACTACAAAGTCAGGGTTCTCGATCTCATGCTCTTCGGAGATGATGCCCTAAAGCCCTTCAGGGATAACGAGAACCTTGAGGTTATAGAGGGAGATATAAGGCACATTCGCGATCTCGTTTACGCGACCAAGAGTGTTGACGCTGTTATACATCTTGCGGGCATAGTCGGCGACCCTGCATGTAGTATTAGCGAAGAAGCGACACTTTCTGTGAATGTTGAAGCTACAAAAGCTATTATGGAGATTTGCAAGCGTTACGGTGTTGAACGAATCATATTCGCCTCCTCATGTAGCGTTTATGGGGCTTCAAAGATGCTATTGCTGAACGAGGGATCGTTTTTGAACCCACTCTCCCTCTACGCCAAAACAAAGATAGATTCGGAGCAGATAATATTCAATCACGCAAGTTACTTCGACGTCAACAGAATAACACCTGTCATACTAAGATTCGCTACAGCTTTTGGATGGTCGAGGAGGATGAGGTTCGACATAGTCGTCAATCTGCTAACTGCGAAGGCGATGATGGATGGAGAGATAACGATCTTTGGTGGCAATCAATATCGCCCGTTCGCCCACGTGCAGGATTTGGCTGATGCCTGTATAGCTGCGATGGAAGCTGACAGGGAACTGGTGGATAGACAGATTTTTAATGTGGGGAATAATGACCTGAACTACAGAATCAGTGAAGTTGGGGAGATAGTTGCGAAGATCATACCGGAGGCTGAGGTGAAGTACATTAAGCACAAGGAGGATGACAGAAACTATCGAGTATCGTTCGATAAAATAAACTATGTGCTTGGATGGAAAGCGAAATGGAGTCTTGAAGATGGAGTGAGGGAGATGAAGAGAGAGATAGAAAAGCTCGGCGGCGTGAACTACAGGGATCCGAAGTATAGGAATTCGGATTATCCCTATATTTAACAATCGATTAAGATGATGCGGAAAGTTGGCAGAACAGTGATGCATGTTTTTAAGCGTGGAGAAAAAATCGTACCTGTGGACTACCACATACATACAACTTACAGCGATGGTCAGAGTAGTATTGAGTCCTACATAATCCGGGCAAAAGAACTTGGATTGAAGGAGATAGCGATAACTGATCATATATGGCGAACTTCAGAATGGGTTGACGACTATGTCAATGAGATAAGGGAGCTCTCAGAGAAACACAACTTTAAAGTTCATGCCGGACTGGAGGCTAAGGCTATTGATCTCGATGGAAATGTTGATATTTCAAAAAGTGACAGAAAAAAGGTAGATTTTGTTATGGGGGTTGTTCACAGGAGATTGCCCGATGAAGATTCTATTTTTAAAGACCTTTTCAACTTGAATCCTCTGAAAATTCAGGAGATTGAGGTAATACTCATCAAACGCATGATTTTAAAGGGTGTGGATATTATCGGTCATCCAATGAGAACTTTCTACAAATTTAAACAAAAGTGCTCTATTGACTTTGATTTAAAACCAGAATTTATTTGCAAGATTGCTGATTATGCTGCTAAGATGGGTGCTATACTTGAGTGGAACATTAAACTACCGGGTTCTCTAAAAATTCTCAATTTTTATCTTGAAAAAGGAAGTCTTTTTACAATTGGGACAGATTCTCATAGTTGTGAAGATTTAGGTTCAGTAAATTACGCAAAAATTAACGAAGTTGTTTCTCGGTGGAGAGGATGAAAGTTCTCATTATTGGCTCAACAGGATTTATCGGAAGGAGAGTTGTAAAATTTTGTGTTGAAGAGGGTTGGGATGTAACAGCGGGTGCAAGAGATATAAAGAAGGCACAAAAAATCTTCAATGAATTGCCTGTTGAAATTGCAGAAATTGATCTCTCAACATGGAATTTTGAGCTCAGAAATTACGATGCTGTGCTAAATCTCGCCGCTTTGCTCCCCAAAAAAAGCAGAGAAGTCGAAAAAATGTTTAGCGTTAATTCTCTCGGGGTATACAGATTATTGAGAAAATGCAGAAAATCAGGAGTGCAGAGAGTCGTTCACTCATCTTCGATGGCAGTTTTTGGAAAACCTGAGTATCTCCCAGTTGACGAGAAACATCCGAAAAACCCCGTGACATACTATGGAATTTCTAAACTTTCAGGGGAGCTAATTCTCAAAAATGAAGAATGGGCAGGCATTGAAAGAATCTTGCTAAGATACTCTTCTGTTTATGGACCTGAGATGAATGAAAATGAAGTTGTTTCAATCTTTATACGAAAGATGCTAAATGGGGAAGAGGTTAGAGTTGCAGCCAATACTACAGCAGATTTTGTTTTTGTTGACGACATTGCAAGAGCTAACGTCCTTGCAGTAAAATTCGAAATGGAAAACGAATTTGAAGACTTTAACATTGGTAGCGGCGAAGAGATAAGTATCGAAGAGCTTGCTAAAGTCGTGAGAAAGGTCACAAATTCTAAGGGTGAAATACTGATATCTGACGGGAAAAGAAGAAGGTTTTATTTTGATATAAGCAAGGCAAGAGGGATGTTAGGATATGAACCAAGAATAAATCTTGAAAACGGTATTGAAATGTGCTTGAACACTCTAAAAGGTGGTGAAAATGAAATATAAGGCAAAAATTCTTGTAACCGCTGGTGGAGGGGGTGTTGGGCAGAGTATAATTAAGGCTATCAAGCTTGCAAACGTGAGATATGGTAGAGACTATAAAATATACACAACAGATATTAGACCACTCTCCGCGGGATTGTTTAGAGTTGAAAAGGGTTTTCTAGTCCCACCTGCTTCATCGCCCGATTATGTAGATAAGCTTTTGAACATTGCACAGAGTGAGGGAGTTCAAGTCCTTATTCCTGGATCAGATCCTGAACTTCCGGTACTGGCTGAAAACAAGAGAGAATTTGCCAACGACGGTATAATTCCTCTTGTAGGGGAACCTCAAAGTGTTAAAATAGGCTACGACAAATGGAGAACCTTCGAGTTTCTCAAAGAGAATGGCTTCAATTACCCTGAGACAGCACTTCCAGAGAATGTGAATGCGCTGGTTGAAAAAGTCGGGTTTCCACTTTTAATAAAACCACGCTACGGTTCAGGCTCTGTCGGTATTAATGTTGCGAGAGACGAGGAAGAGCTTAGGTTCTTCATGAGTCGGATTGAAGAACCGATAGTACAAGAGTACATTGAAGGCGAAGAGTACACGACTGGTGTGCTGATTGACAAAGATGGGGATTTGGTCGGCTCTATTACTCTCAAAAGAGAGTTGAAAAAGGGATCAACTTTCAGAGCAGTCATAGATGACTTTAAAGATGTTCGAAAGGCAGCAGAGAAAATAGCTCTGAAGACGGGACTTATTGGACCTGTAAATATTCAGATGCGTATGACGGAAATGGGTCCGATAACTTTCGAAATAAACCCCCGCTTTTCCGGAACCACTGTGGTGAGAGCATATGCAGAATTTAACGAGCCTGATATAATGATCAGAAATCTGCTATACGACGAGAAAGTTTTTAATGTAAATTACAGAAAGGGAATTGCTATGGTTCGGTATCTTAATGAGCTGTTCGTGGAAGTCGAGAAACTCAGTGAGCTTGAAAAGAGTGGGTGGATAAGATATAGTGGAGAAATATATGAGTGGTTTTGATATGAAAGATAAAAATAGAGTTATTAAAGGAAAACATATTGTTCATAAAAAATATCATGAACCTCGTCTCGAAGTCCACAAACTAATAATAGGTAACATGGAGTGGAGGGATGTAAGAAGCCTTTTAGATGTCGGGTGTGGTTTTGGAGAGTTTCTTGAAATGGTTAAGAGTTACATGCCCGAAATTGAGGTTGTCGGACTTGATGTTGACCCAGAGTTAATTAAAAAATCTAATATTTCTGCAGATTTTATTATCTGTGATGCAGATCTGGGCCTCCCGTTCAAAGATAACTCGTTTGACTGTGTAACCGCTATACAAATTCTCGAGCACGTCTCAAATCCCACATTTCTAATAAATGAGATAAGAAGAGTTTGCAGAAAAAAAGCAGTGTTCGTGGTACCAAATCTTGGGAGACCAAATAGGTTGCTTGCAGCTATGAGAGGAAAGGAAATAAGAGAAGTGGAAGGCCACAAACAAGGCTGGGACTACCATTTATTCAAGCAGGTGCTCGAAGTAAATGGTTGGAAGATCGAGAAGATTCTGACGCGATTCGTTGATTTCCCGCTCTACAGGTGGTTTCCAAAGTCGGTTGGAAGGTTCGTGAGTTACAAGGTTCTCCACAGACTTTTCCCTAAGGTTGGTAGTGAGCTCTTTGCTTTCTGTCGAAAGGAATAAAAATTTCAGAAAAATAGTGGGTGTATGAAGCTTCTAATAATAGGCTGGGACGGTGCAACCTACAACCATCTGGAAAAAATAAAGCCAAAGTTCTACAGAAAACTGCATAGACAAATATTCCTTCCAGAACCTTTCTGGCAGAAAAGGGAGGTAGATTCTGGCGCAGCTTGGACGACGATAACAACCGGAAAGTCCTTCTTCGAGCATAAAGTTTTATCAATTTCCGGAAAACTCGAGAACGAAACCCTTTTTAAGTTATTTTCCAAACTGGACTTTCTAATCCCCTCAAACCTGTTCGGCAAGGCCGTTAAATTCTGGCTTATGAGCAAGCTTTTCTACAAGCACCCTCCCCTCTCCAATGACGTCAAATTCCCCAGAATATGGGAACTGATTCCAAACTCCTTAGCATGGGGTGTTCCTGTCACTCACCCGCCAAAGCCGATATACGGTGTGTGGGTTTCCGGGATGCCGTATCCAGATTCATACGGGGTTTATCCAAAGAGAATTGAAGGTAAGCTCAAAAAGATTTATTCTGGCGAGTTGAAAAGAGGTTCAGATCTGAAAGAGTACAAGAAGAAGATGTTTGAGGAGCACTTCAAAGAAGTGAAGGCTATTAAGTGGCTTTATGATAATTTTGATTTCAATTTTGCATTTATCGTGTTCACACTACCCGACAGATTTATGCATGTTGAAGAGGAGTGGGAGAAGATAGAAAAAATGTATGAAATCGTGGATGAAAGTACTGGAGAGCTTGTAGAGCATATGCAGCCTGAAGAAGTCGTAATTTTAAGTGACCATGGAATGAAAAAGGAGAAAAGAGCCAAGTGGGTTCACATCCACGACTCCAAGCAGGGTATAATAGCTTCAACAAATCCAAAATTGCTTGTTGATACTCATTTAGACCTCTTCGATAGGGTTTTAAACTGGTGGAAATCTGAGACATCATGAAAATAGCACTTGTAACATTTGACTCTTTAAGAGTCGACCACCTGAGTCCGTATAACCATAATCTAAAATTTACATCGACAATCGAAAAACTATCCAAAAGAAGTTACGTATTTAACCACTTTGCAACCTCCAATTTCACTCTTCCCTCGGTAGCTTCAATCCTCACTTCTTCCTATCCTCTGATGTTTGGCGGATTCAGGAAGGGAATTTCAAAGAGGATGAATGTTGCGGAGATACTATCAAAAAACGGATTCTTCACCCTTGCCTTGCACAGCAACGCTCTGATAACTACAAGACCCGGATATACAAAAGGATTTGCCAAGTGTGTAGATATACGGCACGATGTGGGAAATTCCAGAATGAAAATTTATCTGAAATATATATTGAACGACAAAGTTCTGGCATATGCAAGAGCCGAAGAGGTCGTTGAAAGGGCAGTAAAAGAAGTAAGACAGCTGAATAAAGAAAAGGTATTCCTGTGGCTACATTTTATGGACAACCACCACCCATACCTCCCACCCGCTAAATTCTCGGAGGGTATGCTGACCAATCCGATAAAGAGGGCGAGGGCTTTAATGCTTTTCAAAGGTTATGGGAGAAAAGAGGCAACTAAATCAGAAAAGAAAAGAAAGAAAATCAAAAAACTCTATGAATTAACGGTTAAGTACGTAGATTACGTGCTTGGACTGCTGGTTGAAGAATTGGGTGATGACTGGATATACATTATAACGTCAGATCATGGAGATGAGTTCTGGGAGCATGGCGGAGAGTCGCACCAGAGAAAACTTTACGATGAGCTGATTAGGGTTCCGCTCATAATCCATGGTGTTGATAAAGGCAAAATTGACAGTTTAACAGACCACACTGATATAGCACCAACCATTCTCGATATTGCAGGCATCAAAAAACCCTCCGTTTATATTGGGGAGAGCGTTCTCAACGCTGAAAAAGAATACATCTACGCGGAGAACTACGGGATTTACGCAATTAGAGATAAGGAGTATAAGGTAATTTTGGATGAAAATAGGAAAAGGGTGGAGCTTTACGATCTCAGGAGAGATCCCTCAGAGCAGGTGAATTTGGCGAGAGATGAGCCGGATATTTTAAAAGAGTACATGTTAAAACTCGAGAGGCATAGAAAATATATACGGGAGTTTGAACTCAAAGCATCGGTAAAGCTTGTGAAATTAAGACTTTAGACCCAATAGACTGGCAAAGTATCTCAGGTCATCCTTTTCCAGACCTTTTATGGCAAAAATTAAAATCAGATAAACCACAAATCCCGCAGTAAGCTCTAAAATTCCAGTAATTATGTTTACTGGATGTGGGAGCAGATACAGAAACGCAAGCATTGTGGTAGCGCAGAAGAATGGCTTAACGATGCTCGTCGGATCAATTTTGAGGCTAAAAATCTGAAATATGAAATAAGACGTTGTGAAAATCGTAAATGCCCTTGAAATTACTGTAGCTATTGCTGCCCCACCAATTCCAATTTTTGTGATCAGGACGTAATTCAGCAATATGTTCAGCAGGATGCTGAGTAGAATGATTTTTGCAGAAATTTCAGGTCTACCCTTTGCGTTTAGCATGGCTGTCAGGTAGTTGTAAGCCATCAAAAGGAGGGCGACGGATAGTATTGAGAATGGAATGGATGCTGCTAAGTAGTCTCTACCATAAATGGCACTCATTATCTCTGCTGAAAAGTAGATTCCTGCTGCGGTTAGGGGGAAGGACATTACAGATGTATATCTCGTAATCCTTTTGAATGCGTTCTCGAGGTCTTTTCCGTCAAGCTGGGAGAAGAGAGGAAGAAAGACCTCGGACATAGCAATCATCCCCGCGGCTATAAAAATCAGATTTTGAGCCGCCCTGTAGTAACCCGCATCTGTCGTGGATAGGAGCATGCCAACCATCAGAATATCTATGTAGCTATAAATTCTCGCACCGAGCTGGCTGACTGACATGTATCCCGCAAAGGCTCTGGCGTCCTTGTCCACTTTACTCGTACTACCAAAAACGTAGTTCCTATAAGATCCGAGCACGAAAAACAAGAGGACGGTAAAGGCTACGAGTCTTCCAATGGCATTGGACAAAACTGCGCCTGACGCAAGCAGAGGAGCGACCAAAAGGAAGATAAATACCCATCTTGAGACCTCGTAAACCGTCTGCCTAATGAAAACGTATTCAAACTTCTGTAATCCTGAAAAAAAAGCATTCAGCGATCTTGAGAGAGTTGTGGAGAAAACAAAGAAGCTTGCAAAGACTATCGGCAGCTTCAGCTCAGGATTGCCAAAGAGTGTTGAAATATGACCTGAAAGTAGCACAAGTGCAGCACAAACTGGAATAACCATGTAAAGCTTTATCTTAAGGAAATACCAAAAATAACTTCTAAGCTGCCCGATATCACCTTTCGAGTAAAAATAAGCAACATATCTCGATATGGATCCGTCTATTCCCAAATTTGCCACTGAAATGGCTATCATGGCTATTGATATTGCGAGGCTGTAAACTCCGAACATTTCCGGTTTCAGAACTCTCGCAAGGTAAATTGTTACAAGGAGCCCGGAAACATTAGCAACGATCTGTGCGAGAGTTCTGTACATGATGTTTTTCGCAACTCTCCTTGCAAGCTCCACAGCTAAAGTCAGTCACCTATTAATATCTGTTTTCCTGAAAGCATCTTATTCTTCCATTTCCCCTTTTAGCTATTGTAGAAAATAAGCAGTTTATGATCAAAGCTAAACTCCCTTCGAGTTTCACCTGCTGACGAGGAAGGTGGGAATTTTACTTGAGATTTGTTGGTAAGGAATATCTTAAAATCTGACTGCAAGAAAAAGAAATATTAAGCTGCTGATACACTATTATTTGAATGCCAAAAAAGGAAAGTGCAGAAGTGAAGTATCTGATATTGCGCCCTTTAGGTTATCCGCTCAAAGCGAGCTACCACGAGTATCCGCAGGTGGATAACCCCAAGGTTTTTGACGTTTATGCCAAAGAGCAGTGGAAAGGTGAGTTTGTGCACAAAAGCAAGCTCATATTCGATGTCAGAATGTTTCCAGACTTCGCCTTTGAGGTCGTCGAGTGTGAGCCTCAATCGGGCTACATCTCCGATGCAACAATTATTCTGGTTGAGAGCGATTCAAAGATAATCGAGACCGAGATCGTGAGGGACATCTCGCTCGACGATGTAGTTGGGCAGGAAGAGGCAAAGAAAAAGGCCAAGGTAATACTCGAGTATCTCAAGAACCCCGATAAGTTCGGTAAATGGGCACCGAAGAATGTTCTGTTCTTCGGCCCTCCCGGAACTGGCAAGACCATGATGGCCAAAGCCCTGTCGAATGAGGCCAAAACGCCCTTCCTCTCTGTAAAATCCACGAAACTAATAGGAGAGCATGTTGGAGATGGGGCAAGGAAGGTGCATGAACTTTACGACAGGGCGAGACAGCTTGCTCCCTGCATAGTCTTTCTCGATGAGTTCGATGCCATCGGACTGGACAGAAGTTATCAGGAGATAAGAGGGGATGTTTCTGAAATCGTCAATGCCCTGCTTACGGAACTTGATGGAATTCAGAGCAATGATGGAATCTGTACGATTGCAGCTACCAACAGAGTTGAACTTCTTGACTCGTCAATTAGAAGCAGGTTCGAGGAGGAAATAGAATTTACACTCCCAAGCTTTGAGGAGAGGCTTGAGATCCTGAAAAAGAACCTTGGAGAGTTTCCGGTTGAGGTCAAGGCAAGGCTTGAACTCGTTGCTGCCGCTTCTGAAGGATTTAGCGGTAGAGATATTGTGGAGAAGGTCATAAAGTCCTCCTTGCATAGAGCCATTGCTGAAGGCAAAAACAGAATTGAAACGGAAGATTTACTGAGTGCGGCGGAAAAAGTAAAAATGCCCTCAAGGCAGCCGCCGAAGCAGATGTTCGTTTAAATATTTCTCTGAATCCACCTCTTTATCTCGCTCTTGGGTAAAGCTCCTACTATTTGGTCAATCGGTTTTCCGGCTTTGAAGAAGATCATAGTTGGTATTGCTGAGATTCCGTATCTTGAAGCTATTGTTGGGTTCTCATCCGTGTTAAGCTTCCCAAAGACAACCTTTCCCGCATACTCCTTTGCAAGTTCTTCGATCACTGGGGCAATCATCCTGCATGGCATGCACCACTCAGCCCAGAAATCCACCACTACATTTTCATTGTTTCTAAGCGTTTCGTCAAAGTTTGCTGAATTGAGCTTTATGGGAGAGTCAATAACCTTAGCAGACTTCTCACCACCAATCTTTGCCATAAGCTCCTTCATCTTCTTCTGCCTGATCTTCTCTATTTCATCCATATTCAAAGTTGGAGGTGGTAAATTTAGCATTTACGATGTTTTGAACCTTAAACTCAAATCGATCCAAACACCGCTGCTCTGATAGCTTCTAAAATGTGAATGCCGTTTGCCTCCAGAATCAGGTTCAGCACAGCTCCTATTATTGCCCCTACGATAAGAGCAGAAAGCACCCTCACTTTGATTATGAGAATCAGAGCGATTACAAGGAGAACCAGTGTTGAAGCAACACCAAGCTGCGAGAGCTGAACCTGTGCATCACTCACCACATCACTCATGAGGCTGAGAAGGGTTGCAATGCCACTAAGACCAAACATCAGCCCGACCAAAAGCCCGATAAGCGTTACCGTAGTCTCTCCCATATTTCATGTTCTTTTTTAGGATTTAATATTTTTCCCTCAACCTTCTCTGCAAAGCTTGATTTTTTATTTGCTGAACTGCATCGTCTATTTCTTCTCTTAAGTCAATATTATCCTTCTTGGATATTTCAATAAGAGCTAAGGCTCTGTAGTAGGGCTCTGGAATCATCCTTGCCGTGCTTAGGTTCTCGGGATAGGTTTTTCTTAAAGCAACTCTTTTCATACTGGCCGAGAGTATCCGCAAATCTCTTATTTTAGAGGCGATATTCATGTCGCCCGTTTTCTCAAGCAAAATTGAATAAGCAACATCTCTTTTGTATCTGCTTTTGATCCTTAGAGGCACATCTGACAATTCTGAAACATCTTCTGAGTATTCAACGATCCTCAGAAAATCATCATCGTTTTCCGCTATAGCCAAAGCATCATCCAGAAACTTTCTGTCCTTGGAAAAGTTGTAAAGGCATACTAAACCAAAAATCTTCGCATCCCTGTCCTTCAAATCTTCAACTACCTTGGCTGCAACCTTTAGGTCTTTCTCGGCAACTGCTCTGACCTTTTCCGCCAGCTCAGAATCCTTTATCTTTCTCGATATATCCACATCCTCAATCGGCATAAAGTATTATTAGCGTTTTGAGAGTTAAGGTTATGAAGGTTCTGATGCTGGTTGAGAACGGCTTCGAGGACTTGGAACTGTTTTATCCATTTTACAGGTTGAAAGAGGAGGGATGGGAGGTTAAAGTTGCTTCTTCTTCCACTGAAACGAAGTCAGGAAAGAGAGGCTACACCATAACTCCAGATCTGACATACGACGATGTTAAAGTCGAAGATTTTTCTGCCCTTGTTATTCCGGGCGGAAAGTCACCTGAGAGAGTTAGGATTAACAGCAAGGCTGTTGAAATCGTTAAAGAGTTTATTAAGGCTGGAAAGCCAGTATCTGCAATCTGCCATGGCCCCCAGCTTTTGATATCTGCTGGAGCCGTCAAGGGTAGAAGGATGACTTCTTGGATTGGTATAAGGGATGATCTGATAGCTGCGGGGGCTGAGTATGTTGACACGGAGGTAGTTGTTGACGGCAATATCATAACTTCCAGAATGCCAGACGATTTGCCAGCTTTCTGCAGGGAACTATTGAGAATGCTCAAGAGAAACCTTTAAGTTCACTGCATGGGAAAGAGTTTGTAGGGGCCCGTGGCTCAGCATGGATAGAGCGACGGCCTTCTAAGCCGTAGATCGCGGGTTCAAATCCCGCCGGGTCCGCTTAATTTTATTTCAAGTGGTATCTTCGCATCGTGGAGTGCGATTCTTAGCGCTAAAGTCTAAGTTTCGTCCCACACCACAAAGACAACAAAGTTATATATTCAACCCCGGTAGAGTGCTAAGGAGGTGACGATCATGGCAAGAATTCACGCAAGAAGAAGGGGTAAATCAGGATCAAAAAGGGTTTACAGGGACAGTCCACCGGAATGGGTGGATATGTCCCCTGAGGAGGTTGAAAAGAAGGTTGTGGAGCTTTACATTGAAGGATACGAGCCGAGCCAGATTGGCATGGTTCTCAGAGACCGCTATGGGATTCCTTCGGTTAAGCAGGTAACTGGCAAGAAGATTCAAAAGATTCTGAAGGAGAAGGGGGTTGAAATAAAGTATCCAGAGGATCTGAAATCACTGATTAAGAAGGCTTTGAAGCTCAGAAAGCACCTTGAGGTCCACAGAAAGGATAAACACAACAGAAGAGGGTTGCAGCTAATTGAGGCGAAAATCTGGAGACTCTCCAACTATTACAAGGAGAAGGGCGTGCTGCCAGCAGACTGGAAGTATAATCCTGAGAGGCTCAAGATCGAGCTTTCGAGATAATTTTTTAATCTTCTTAAGCAAATTTTTGATATGTTCTCTCAAAAGGACGGTGTTCTGACTGTAGAAGATGTGCCGGTTACAGAGATCGTAGAGGAGACAGGAACTCCTGTTTACATAACCTCCAGAGCGAGGCTTGAGGAGAACACGAGGGCTTACAGAGAAGCTTTTCCCGACGCTGGGTTGCTTTATGCGGTGAAGGCCAACAACAACCTTGCTCTGATGAAGATTATCTCTTCCCAAGGTTTTGGTGCAGACGTGTTCAGCGATGGTGAACTTTACCTCGCCCTCCTTGCCGGATTCAAGAAAGAGAGAATTCTTTTCAACGGAAATTCAAAGAGCAGGGAAGAGATTGAGATTGGTATTGTAAGTGGTGTGAAATTCAGCGTTGACAGCCTTGATGAACTTAAAACGATATCTGAGGTTGCAAAGGAGTACGGAAAGGAGGTTGAAATAGCTTTCCGCATAAATCCGGATGTTGATCCGAAAACCCACCCTAAAATAGCAACCGGACTTAAAGAGTCCAAGTTCGGTCTGCCACATAACATGGCCGTGGAAGCTTACAGAGTAGCCTTGGAACTTGACGGAGTTGTTCCAGTGGGAATTCACTGTCACATCGGGAGTCAGATTCTCGAACTCTCACCCTTCGTCCACGCTCTGAACAGGGTGATAGACATTGCGGCTGAAATTGAAAAAGAGGGGGTTGAGCTGAATTTCGTTGATATGGGTGGTGGTCTGGGAATAGACTACGAAGGAAAAGGATCTCCATCTCCTGCGGACTTTGCAAAGGCTATTCTTCCAGAATTTGAGAGAAGAAAGAGTGAACTCGGGTCAGATCCTCAGCTTTGGCTTGAGCCGGGAAGGAGCATAGTTGGAAACACAACAATTCTGCTCACCAGAGTGAATGCTGTAAAAAAGGGCTACAGAAATTTTGTCGCAGTTGATGCAGGCTTCAATCTGCTCATCCGCCCAGCAATGTATGGTGCCTATCACAGGGTTGCTGTTGCGAACAAGATGGACAGAGGGGCGGAAGAGACCTACACGATCGTCGGGCCAATCTGCGAGAGCGGAGATGTGCTGGCGAGAGACAGAAAACTTCCAAAGGTTGAACCGGGAGACCTCGTTGCCATATTCGACGCTGGAGCCTACGGTTTTGTGATGAGCAGTCAGTATAATGGAAGGCCAAGATGTGCTGAAGTGCTGGTCAGCGGAGACAGGTGGGATGTGATTAGGGAGAGGGAGTCCTACGGAGATTTGATAGTTAAGCAGAAGATACCGGAATGGTTGCTATGAAGTTTCTGATTCTTGGGGACACGCACATTCCTCGAAGAGTCTCAAGGATTCCAGAGGAGTTTGAAAGGCTTTTCAGATCCTTAGACTATGATGCAATAATCTGTACCGGAGATCTGACATCAGAGGCTGTTTTGACATATCTTAAAAATTTGAGCGGAAATGTTTACGTTGTAAAAGGGAATATGGACACTCTGCCTTTGCCGGAATCTGAGATTATAGAGGTGGGCGGAGCAAGAATAGGGGTTATTCACGGATATCAGGTTTATCCGAGAGGGGACAGGGAGCAGCTTCAGGATATAGGGGAGGATATGGGAGTTGATATTCTCATTTCCGGTCACACCCACTCTCCAGATATTTACAGGGGTAGGATTGTACTGCTGAATCCCGGTTCAGCGACAGGAGTCTGGGGTGGAGGAGCAGTTGGAGAAATCCTACCTGCTTTTATGCACGTGGATGTAGAGGACTCTGTTAAGGGAATCCTCTACAGGCTTTTTAAAGGAGAAGTAATCGAAGAGCAGTTTGACCTGACACAATCTAAATAAAGCCATCGGTAGAATAAGGAATGCCGATGATGACTGATGGGCGACCTGAGATGTGATGAAAGGGAGAGTCTGAGGCTTGACTACTCAATCAGGTTGTAAAGTGTATCTCTCTGTCTCGGAACTCTTCCGGCAACTGCTATAAGCTCTCTGAGCTCTTCTGGGGTGAGATATTCACCAGCAGTCGCCCCGGCTAACTTCGAGATGTTCTCCTCCATCAGCGTCCCACCAAGATCGTTTGCCCCAACATGAAGGGCTGCCTGAGCAAGCTTCAGCCCCATTTTAACCCACGAAGCTTGGATGTTCCTGATCTCAGGATATAGCAGTATCCTCGATATTGCGATCATAAGCAGATCCTCAAAACCCGAACTGCCCCGAAAATGCTTACCAAGCTCATTGTTCCGCCACATGAATGGTAGAGGTATGAACTCCGTAAACCCTCCTGTTTCCTGCTGAATTTTCTTTATCAGCATTATATGCTGAATTCTCTCATCCCATCCGTCCATGTGTCCATACATTATTGTTGCAGTCGTCGGAATCCCGATTTTGTGTGCAAGCTTGATAACCTCGATCCACTCAGCCGTTTTTAGCTTTTTAGGACAGATGTGGGTCCTTATTCTGTCATCCAGTATCTCAGCAGCGGTACCGGGCATCGAACCCAGACCTTCCTTCTTGAAAGTTCTTAAAACATCTTCAACATGCATGCCACTGTTTCTTGCAGCATGAACGACTTCCATCGGAGAGAAGGCGTGAATGTGAATCTTCCTGTCCACGTCTCTCACAGCATGAAGAATTGAGACATAAAAGTCAAGGTCAGCATCAGGCAGCAATCCTCCCTGAATGCACACCTCTGTGCACCCGAATTCAACCGCCTCCTCTACCTTTCTCCTAATCTCCTCGATTGAGAGAAGATACCTCCGCCTGTTTCTGAAGGAGCAGAACTTGCAGTCGTTGATACAGATATCAGTGAAGTTGATATTTCTGTTCACCACATAGGTTACAGTATCTCCAACAAGCTCCTTGCGAAGCTCGTCTGCAATCCTGAACGTTTCAAATGGATTTTTGAGCAAATCGTCAAGGGCGAGCATAGCCATCAGCATCCGAGTACCTTTCAATCAGCGGCTCAAGAAGGCCGCCATACCACTTAAGCTTTACGAATTTTGGATAAACTGGCAACCGCTCCTTCAAAACATATTCGCCCCTGAGCGACGCTTTAATCTTCCCAAGCTCTGGCCATGGCGATTCCGGATTGATGTAGTCGTGAGTGACCTGAGAAATCCCTCCGATGTCGTTAGCTCCCGCCTTCAGGAAGGGGTAGATGTCGTCCACGAGGTTTGGGGGAATCTGAACTGCCACATCCTCAGGTAGAATCTGGCGGGCTGCTTTAACGGCCTCAAGTATCTCTTCAGGAGATGGAGGGTGAGCAGATTCCATCTCAGTCCCCTTCTTCGGCTTGAAATTCTGCACGATAACCTCCTGAATGTGACTATAGTTTTTGTGGAGGTCTGCGATTACTTCCAGAGAGTACAGCCTATCATCTCTGGTCTCGCCAATTCCGACTAGTATTCCCGTTGTAAAGGGAATTTGAAGCTTTCCAGCCTCTTTTATCATTTTTATCCTGATCTCTGGTTTCTTGCCCGGACTCTCTGCATGGCATTCAAGCTCTACAGCCTGTTCGAGCATCAACCCCATGCTCGCGTTCAAGTCCTTCAATTTCCTCATTTCTCCTTTGCTCAGAATTCCTGCGTTCGTGTGTGGCAGGAAACCCATTTCCACCGCCAAGCTGTTCATGCGGGCAATGTAGTCAACAAAATCCGAGTAGCCTTTTTCTCTCAGCCATTCTCTGATTTCAGGATACACTTCATCCGGCTTCTCACCGAAAGTGAAGAGAGCTTCCTTGGCTCCGTTCGCCTTCGAAAGCAATGCTTTAACCTCTTTCTCTCCCATTAAATAAGGCTCATCACTCCTGAATCCGCAATAAGCACAGCGATTGCGACAGTTCCTTGTGAGTGGTATGAAAACGTTCCTCGAGTAGGTGACAATTCCCACGCAAAATGTGTTGTCAGGCGTTTAAAAAAAGATTTGGTTAAAGCCGAAGCTTAATCTTATGCAGAAGCTCTGCAGGCGATTTGACAGGATACTCAAGCTTTTCCAGAATTTCCTCCACGTTCTTACCCTTAATTATCAACCCTTCAAGCCTTTCGGCAAGCTGCTCTTTGCCAACCGGAAAATCAAGGCCTTTAATTCTCGCAAGGACATGGACAGCCCAGTCTATGTCCAGAACCTCCATTTCCTCCTGCCTAATCTCCACCTCTTCCGTGTCAAGCCTTCCCTCCTCTTTGAGCTTTCTGTAGGCAAGCTTCGCTATTCCGCCGGCTATATGCTCCTTTGGTTTCTCGTCAAGCTCTCCCTCAATGTATTTCCTCACTTCCTCCTCATCGGCGGTTGCTATGTTCTTGGCAGTCTGCTCCGTAATTCCAAGTTCCCTCGCAATCTCACTGTAAGTTTTGAAAGTCTCGTTCTTCAAAACCACTACATAAGCTGCTTCAGCTAAACTTGGCAGCCAAGTGAGATTTCTGTAGTCTACGAGCTTTCTTAATCCCCCAAGAAGTCTTATACTCTCATAAAAAACTTTCTCAGCCATTTTATCAGCATCTCCACCCTTCGGTCTCGCAATAACCTCAAACCCCATTGTATCACCCCCGATCATTCATTATCTTCTTCCTTAGCTTTCCTTTTTATGAACTCATTTAGCGGAGCGATTATCTTGATTGTTCCAATCTCTGTGATCTCGAAAACCCACGTTCTTGAGTCATGCGGGGCAATTCTGCAGCCGTCAATTCTTATTGTCCTCAGAACACTCCCAAGAGGTAATCCGTAGAGATTCACATCCCATCGTGACTCTATCAGCTTTTTGTCGAGGACTATGGTTCCATCAACGATGTGTGCCACAGCTAGTCCACCGGCAGCCTCTGCAGTCTCACTTGCCTGAGCTGATCTCTTCTGGGACACAAAAATGCCAGTCTGGCGACTCTTTTTCATGAAGTTGTAGAACTGTCTGACTATCTGTCTCGCCATGACTTCTTTGTGCTCGTATAAGCCAGTAATACTGTCAATGACCGTGTTTGTAACTTTTTTCTCCTTTATCGCGTAGTTCATAGTCTCCATCAGCGCTTTTGGATTCTCCCTCAACTCATCGCTCTCGCTCGCATCAATCACAACGATATTGCTTTCAACCTTGCTGAAATCTACCCCCATCGCTTCACTCCTCTGTTTCATTGCCGTGTAGAGAAAACTTGCCGGACTCTCAACTGTTACGTAAAGGACCCTGTAACCGTTGCTCGCCTGAGTGATTGCGAACTGCTCGGCGAGGAGACTTTTTCCTGTATCAGGCACACCGGTGAGATTTATTACAGCGAGATGGGGTATCCCGCCAAGAGGCTTTTTAACGTACTTCTCTTTCTCCTTTTCAACTTTGAAGAACATTTCATCGAGCTTGGTTCCGGTGGGAATTCCAAAGAGCTTAGGAGCTCTACTCTCAAGCTCCCTTAACTCATAGTACCTATACATGTCTTATTTTATGTTTCTTCTGCATTTATGTCTATCTTTTAGTTTGACACTAACAAGCTATTCAAAAAGGAAAACGTATTTTAACACCTTAATATGGATTTGTATTGATGGAGGTAAGAAAGCTTCAGCTTATAGGCGGCTCAAGCTACATGGTGAGTCTACCCAAAACCTGGGTAAAGTCCAACGAACTCAAGCAGGGAGACGATATTTTCCTGCAGGTCGAGGACAGTGTGATAACCCTTTATCCAAAAAGCTTCAGAGATTTCGCAAGAGTCACAAGTGTTCAGATAGACGAACTTCCACGACTGGACGAAAGATTCGTGAGGAGATACATCTACGCTCTTTATCTTCAGGGTATAGATGAAATCGTCATAACTGACGAGAAAATCAATGCAAGGGCTGTTAGCAAAATTGGTGAGATTGTCAAGGACCTGATTGGAATGGAAATAATTGATGCGAGTGAAGGAAAAGTTGTTCTGAAGTGTCTCACTTCCACAGATTTCGATGTTTATGGAGTTGTCAGAAGGATGACTCAGATTATACAGAGCATGATAGAGACAGTTATTGATGGTATTGAAAAGGGTGACACCGAAGCATTGAAGGATATTCAGAACCTCGAAAAAGATTCTGACAGGCTCTATCTCCTTGCAGTAAGGCAGGAGCATAGACTTGTCAGAGAGTTTTCCAGCCCGAGCAAATGGAATGAACTCAGACTCATTTTGGGAATAAGGACTGTTGCGAAGTTGCTTGAGGAGATATCTGATGCACTGTATAATTTCTCGACCTACGCCATCGAAATGAAGTATGATGAACTAAAGGAAGTCAAAAAGTATTTCGAGAAGCTTAACGTGGCGTTTGAGAAACTTTCAAAAGCATATTTCAACTCAAATGTTTCTCTTTCGGAGGAGTCGATTGAGGACTTAGAGAAGCTGGAGGAGACGCTTTTGAGCAATATGAAGGGCAGCGTTTACTACAGATTAGCATTAGAGACACTTCTAAGTGCGTGCAGACACATGAAATCAATAGGGGAGATCGCCTTTAATAAATCGGTCAGAGAGTCCCTGAGAGAAATGAGAAAATCAGAGAAGATGCGGTCAGAAGTAGATACGCGATGAATACAACCAACGCTGTGATGGCCGATTTTCTCAATTCGAGGTTTCTTGCATTTTTAACTGCATATGTCCAGTAGACAGCCTGCCAAGCAACTATGGCAATTTGGATGGTGGTAGATGGTATCAGATAACTTTTCATCCCGTAAAGTACGTACTTCGTTGATTCGTAGGCAAGATATATTGAAATGGGGCTTAGGATTATCGGAGGTATGTGGCTGTATGCCACGAGCTTCGCAAGTGTCGAGAATTTTCCACTCCCCCCGAAAATTCCCGAAATTGCATACAGGATTAAGGATATGATTAGCCAGATCACAAAGGTTGCAATGAAAGGTGTTATAACCATGCTGTAAAAGGTCACCTGAAGGATAATATCCAACTGGCTTTCTTCTATGGGTGCTCCCGACTCCAAAATCTGTCGCTTGACAAACTCAAGCGTGGAGGGAGCAACGACGTAAGCAGCAATGGATGAAAGCAATGCGGCGACTGTCACGAGGACGATAGGGATTAGAAAACTTCTGTCCCTTTGACTCAGCAAGAATCTGTCAGGATTTGTGAGAAAATCCATGCTTCGATTAGATTTTGATGCATATATCTCTTTTGGTTATCAATTGACAATGTCAAGATGCATTGCAGCGCAATTGCAGCGCAACATAGATAGATAGAAGTGTAACTAAGTACATGGACATTAAAGTGAAAGTTGGGTGCTGCGGATTCCCTGTTGGAATGAAGAAGTATTTTGAGAATTTTGAGGTTGTAGAAGTGCAGAAGACCTTCTACAAGCCACCTTCACTAAAAACGGCAGAGAAATGGAGAAGTGAAGCCCCGAAAAACTTTGAATTCACTATTAAAGCATGGCAAGTCATAACCCATCCACCAAACAGCCCGACATACAGGAAGGCAGGGATTGAAGCAAGTAATTGTGGATTCTTCAGACCCACAGATGAAGTTTACAGCGCCTGGGATGTAACAAGAGAAATTGCCGAAATTCTCAAAGCGAAATTCATCCTCTTTCAAACTCCAAAAAGCTTCAAAGATACGGATGAGAACTTGCAAAATATGAGAGAGTTCTTTGGGAGCATTGAGGGGAACTTCACATTCGGATTCGAGCCAAGAGGTTGGAGGGAGGAGAGGATAAAGAAAATCTGTGAAGAGCTCGATCTTGTGCATGTTGTTGATCCGTTTGTTTCTGAGCAGCTTCATGGGGACATCTGCTATTTCAGACTGCACGGTTTTAACTACAGGCACAAATACACGGATGAAGAACTGATGAAACTGCGAGGTTTGCTGAGAAAAGATGGATATGTAATGTTCAACAACGTCCACATGTTTGATGATGCCCTCCGGTTTAAAGGATTAGTTGGTGAACAAGAGTAGTTGTTGCAAAGCTGGCAATAAAGGCTGTTGCCGGAGTTAACATCCAGCTTGCCACAATTCTTTTTATAAAGGCAAATTTTACACCACTCAGCCCCTTGTAAAGACCAACACCTGTTATCGCCCCTACTGTGCAGTAAGTCGTTGATACTGGCATTCCAAGGAATGTGAATACAAGGACTGTTATTCCCGCAGCGAACTGGGCTGCAAATCCTGAGAAGGGGTCAAGGGCTGTAATTCCCTTTCCAACAACCTCTGCAACTCTGACACTTACAAGCCATGCACCCAGAAAAAGCATTGCGGAGCCAAATATTGCACCTTCCAGAAGGTTCATGGTTCCAAACCATATTGCTGGAGCCAAGGCTGTAGCAAGTTCATTGGCTCCCGTATTGAATCCGATGATAGATGCTCCGATAATTAGTAGGATTCTCAAAACCCTCTCAACCTGCAGTAGAGGTCTCTTTGATAGTGATTTCTCCATTAACCAGTATATTGCGATTGCAGAAACAAGTGCGCCGAAAGGAGAGATGATCCATGAGAGGACAATTTTGATTACGGTTGAAATTTCAATCTCCTTGCCGAGTGCAAATGCGGAGCCGATTAAGCTCATAACAATCGCCTGATGACTTGAAACGGGGGTGCGGAGATAATTTGCGGCAACAATCGCAGCGGATGAAACAAGCAGAGATATAGACACAATAACCTCGTCGGGCTCCACGATTTCTCCACCGACAGTGTGGAGAACCTTACTACCACCCAAAAGAAGTCCAAAGAAGACGAGAATGAAAAGTAGGTAAATTGCTCTTCTTATTGTCAACAAACCGCAGCCTACACAAATTCCGAAAGAATTGCTTGTGTCGTTCGACCCAATCGCGAATGCAATTGCAAAAGCTGCGAGCAGTGGCAGGCTGAAGTCCATTGGTGAAGATATAGAGTTGACTTACTTATTTGTTTCTTTCAAAACTGGTTGTGAATTATATTGTCAATATAAAATCCCCAAGGAATTTCATGATAATGTTCGATTTATTTTTGTGATGGCTGTTTGGGGATATGGCTTCGAATTGAGGGGTAGCTTCTCTCTTCGTGAGTTCTTAGTGGGCAACTTAGCACTGATTCATGTGGAAAATGCTGAAGTGCCACAATTCTAAAGGATTTTAAACACAACCCCAACCCCATGATATGGAGAAGGTAAAACTTATTCTGGGTGAAGTGGCGAGAATAAGCCTCAACAGGCCGGAAAAGAAAAATGCACTCGATACTCAGCTTCTAACAGAGCTCAGAGAGGCTGTGGATCAGGTGAAAAATTCCGATGCCAGAGTCCTTATCCTCACAGGAGAGGGTGATACCTTCTGTGCGGGTTTGGATAGGAATCTGCTGATGAGCTTTGTAGATATGGATATAAGGGCATTTGAAGAGGCTGTTGAATTCGTTCAGAAACTCATCTACGATCTCAGAACTCTCGAAATACCGGTAATAGCTGCTGTGCAGCGATATGCCATAGGTGGTGGGATGCAACTCGCCTTGACTGCGGATATACGTATTGCAACTCCGGGAACGATATTTTTCCTCAGAGAGCCTGAGTTTGGTATAATACCAGATATGGGTGCTCTTTACATTCTACCAAGACTTGTCGGGGATGGAGTAGCGAGGGATATGGTCTACACAAGAAGACAGTTGACGGCTGAAGAGGCAAAGGTGATTGGACTGGTCAACGAAATTTACGAGGACTTGGAAAAGGGGATTGAGGAGTATACACAAAAGCTTCTATCAGTACCTGTACACACTCTGAGAGAGGCTAAAAAGCAAATCGAATACGGCTGGGGAGTTAGCTTCAAAGAGAGCTTGAAATCTACAAAGGAAGCACAGCTTAGGTGCATAAGGGAGTCACTCAGAATCTTCAAATCCTGATTCTTGGAGCTTGCTGACTTGTGCGTATAGTAATTTGACACCCACCGCATATCCCAGAATCTTTACATGACATGTCAAGTTACACTGAATTTATAGCCTCTGAGACATCATTTATGCCATGGACTTAGCTGAGATGATTGATGATGCCATCAGCCTCATGCCCAGAGAAAGAATGGTTTTTCTGAATGAAGAGAAGATTACAGTCATTGGGGATGTGCATGCTGATATTGAGACTCTAAAAATAATCGAGAAAAATATTGAAGGGTATGCAGTGTTTCTTGGCGACTATGCTGACAGGGGAGATTATCCGATTGAATGTTACACAAGAATTTTGAGCCTATTCATCAACGGCAAGGCTCTCCTTTTAAGGGGGAATCACGAGAGTACCGGAGTTTACCCTCACCAGTTACCCTATCAGCTTGAAGAAAAACTTGGGGATGAGGGAGAAGAGATTTATGGGATGTTGGTAAAGTTGTGGCAGAAAATGCCGATTTCAGCAATTGTTGAGGGGGAAATATGGCTTGCTCACGGAGGAGTACCAACAAAGAAGTGTAAGATTGATGAGGAGGGCTTGAGGTTTTCGGAAATATCAAAACCGGACGACTACACAGCTCTTGAGATTATGTGGAACGACCCTTGGGAAAGAAGGGAGTGTGGTGAAAATTATAACAGAGGAGTGATGTATTTCTACGGGAAAAGGGCATCAGATGTCCTGCTCTCAGAACTCAATGTGAAGACGATAATCAGGTCTCATGAGCCGGCCAAGGTTTTGAGGGTTGAGCAGGATGGCAGGGTTGTTACTGTCGGCTCGTGTGCGAATCCCTACTCAATTGATGAGTTTGCAATACTTCAAATAGACCTCACAAAGGATTTCAGAGATGGATGGGATATTGCGAGAAAGTTCGGAATAAGATTCTCTATTTATAACGTTTAAACTGCTCTGAAAAGATAGGATGCTTTTACTAATTTAGTAAAATTTATTAGTTTATGGTTTTGACTTCGTGACATGAACATCGAAACAGTAATTATTGCTGTTGCGGGCATTTTTGCTGTTGCATCATCCATCGGTGTTCTACTGACAAGAGATAACTTCTACGCAGCACTGTACATGTCGGTAACGATGATTTTCGTTGCAGCGATTTACGCGGTGTTCAATCTGCAGCCAGTGGTCGTTATAATTGCGCTGATATTCGTCGGAGCAGTTGGTATCGTCACAATTGCAATCGCTGCAACATACAGGGCAAGACCTTCGAGGCAGGTGAGTCTGGCTTGGACAGCTCCAGTTGTGATCGTTTTCGGTATTCTGGCTTATGCTTACTATAAATTCGCCACACAAGACCTTGAGATTACTGGCCAAGGGGTATTTCCCGCGGTAGCGAGCGATTACTTCTTTGTTGTTGTTTTCCTCTTTTCGCTCGTTGTTTTGATGATGCTTTCCGCTATAAAGCTTGCACGGAGGGTTGACCTGTGATAGATGTGGATGTATCCCAACTTACTGTAATTTTAACGGTTTCAGGAGCAATTCTTCTGGTGGCATATCTAACAGCGATATCCGCAAAAGACCTCATCAGACTGCTTATAAGCCTCGAATTGATGTTTGCCGCAGTTTTTCTCGCCATATTGCCACTGTTCACGATTAGTCCAGCGACCGGGTATGCGTTGGTGATTATAACCGCTTTCACGAGCAGCACCGAGCTTCTGGTATTGGTTACGGCAATAATACTCCTTGACAGGAGGAAGAGAGGAATGGATGTTGAGAAAGTGGCGGTAGGAGGGGATAGCCTATGATTTCCGAATACTCTCTCGTGGTATCACTCCTGATTCCTCTAATTGCCACATTTGTTCTGCCTGCATTAAAGCCAAGGGTGGCGACATGGATTTCTGCTCTCTCCTTCCTCATTCCAATGGTTGTCATACTCGCTCTGCTTTTGACCCTTCAGGAATTCGAAGTTCCCATTTTGGCTCTAAACGCTCCAATAGGTGACTTTTATCTTCTTTCAGACCCAATAAGCAACGCCTTCGGCTTCACAGTCTGTCTTGTCTCTGCGATGGTTGCCCTCTATTCCCTGCCATACATGAAGCACAGATTTGAGGAGATGGTTGAGGCTGGAGAAATTAAGGACATTACATGGGAGTTCAGAAAATACTGGTTCCTATACAACCTCTACGCCGTTTCGATGCTCTGGCTTGTTTACGCTGGCAACTTGATACTGCTTTACATATTCCTCGAAATCTCACTGCTTGCATCCTTCCTGCTTATCTACATGTACGGTTACGGTAACAGACAGTGGGTGGGAATTCTTTACTTCGTGTGGACTCACATAGCAGGTGTTTTGGCTTTACTTGGATTCCTCATGGTGGGATTCAGCAATCAGACGTTGGCTCTTCACAGTCTGTCAACGATAGGCTTTCTACCATGGCTCCTAATCTTCCTTGGAATGGTCGTCAAGCTTCCGGGACTTGGACCACATATCTGGTTGCCGTGGGCGCATGCTGAAGCACCAACACCCGTCAGCGCCCTCCTAAGTCCACTAACTGTCGGTCTTGCCGGATACGTTCTTTTGAGAGTTTATCTCGTAGACCCATCATTCATTGTTGAATACAGAGACGTAATAATTGCCTACGCCATAATCTCAAGCGTTTACGCTGGCTTCTCGGTCTTCAAACAGAAAGATTACAAGAGATTGCTCGCCTATTCAACCGTCTCGCAGATGGGCTACGTTTTAATTGCCATCTGTTTGGGAAGCTATGGTCTCATAGGAGTGGTAATCCAGTATATGAGTCACGCTTTTGGCAAGTCCATTCTTTTCATGACGGCTGGTGCGATAATCGCAACCTTCCATGGCCTCAGAGATGTGGCGAAGATGGGGGGAATGCATGAATACGTCCCCACCATTGCAAACGCAGCCCTCATTGGCTTCATGACACTGAGCGGAATTCTTACGATAGGGATGTTTGGCGAATTCTACATTCTTGCAGGTTTAACCAAGGTTTATGGTTTCAATCTCACTGTAATCCTTGCGGTTGTTTTGGTTTTCATAATATCAGGTCTTTACAGCTTCTACACAATGAAAATCATCTACTATGGGCAGCCAGCGGGCTACGAAAAGCCACGGTTCAGCAAACTTCTCGACTTTCCACTTTACGTAATAGCCTTCTTCAGCGTTGCCTTCATTTTCCCCCCGCTATCAACAGCACTGCTTAGCGGAATGAAGATTCTTCTCGGAATCGGAGGTGGAATGCCATGACAGAGGGAATGATTGAAGAACTCCCAATGATGGGCGAGCTTCTCGCCTTGTTGTTCTTCTCACCAATTATAGCGAGCTTTCCAATTGCCATAGCGTGGGGAATTGACCCAAGACCTGAGTGGGCAAGAAAGCTGCCAGTGCTTTCAGTTTTTGGCTTGTTTGTCTCGCTTTGTGTAGCACTCTACATTCTCTTTAACGTCGGCGAACTCTCACCTGAGGCTGAGCCGATAAAATACACGGTTTACTGGCTTCCAGATTTCAACATAAATTTCGTCTTCATCTTTGACTATCTCAGCAAGCTGATGGGCGCTTTGACTGCTGTGATAGCCTTTCTGATCGGTGTTTATGGTCTTGAATACATGAGGGATGACTACAGACTTGGCTGGTACTGGTTCTTCTTCAACCTCTTTACGGCATCAATGCTCCTTGTCGTTTACAGTGACAATCTGCTTATGCTTTTAATCGGCTGGGAGGGTCTTGGAATCGCCTCGTGGGGATTGATAGGCCACTGGTTCAGGGATGATGACGAGCTTAGTTATGTAGGAGTTCTGAAGAGGAAGGTTGCTGGCTTAAACATGTTCTGGTCACCCAGCACGGGTGGATGGAGAGCCATTTCGACAATTAGAATCGGAGACATGCCAATGTTCTTTGCTCTCGGTGCGCTGTTTGCTTTGACTGGTAATTTGAACATAAGTGAAATTCCATGGGCAGGACTCGAAGAAAAGATAGGGGTTGTAGGCATTGTAGTCCTCATGGCGGCTTTTCTGATGGGCCCATTCACAAAGTCCGCCCAGCTCCCCTTCAGCGAGTGGTTGATGACGGCCATGACCGGTCCTACAACTGTCAGCGCACTGCTTCATTCAGCGACGATGGTTGCTGCAGGAACCTATGTCTTCATGAGACTTAGCTGGTACATTCAGCCGTGGGAGCTTCATCTGGAGGGTTATGAATACGTTTACATCCTTGTATTGTTCCTTGGCTTGATTTCGTCACTCTATGCAGCCCTTGTTGCAACGAGCACGCGTGAGAGGAAGGTTTTGCTTGCAGCCTCAACGATGTCGAGCCTTGGTTTGATGTTCGCCTCCGCAGCAGCGAGCTACTGGATAGGTAAATTTGCAGTCCTCGTTGCCTTCTGGTATCTCATCACCCACGCATTTGCAAAGGCAACACTCTTCCTTGTTGCCGGTCACCTCATCCACGAAACACACGACAGATTTCTTTGCGGTGATATGGAAGTGGCGAGAAAGCTGAAATGGGCTTTCGTTGCAACTGTGATTGCAACAATCTTCCTGTCAGGAATTCCACCTTTCACAGCCTACTGGGTTAAATCAGGAATGGATGGTGTGATGCACCACCTTGAGCATGAGTTTGGGCTGCTGCCCCTTGCACTGCTGGTAACTATTTCAGCAATCTACTCTGGATTCCTCGGAAAGTTCCTGAGCATGAACTTCTTCAAGGGCAAAAAGGTTCATCTGCATCTCCATGGTGGGGGGATAATGAGCACGGCCTACGTGTTGATGGTTTCAATGCTTATCGTAATTCTTGGCCTTTATCTAACCTCACACGAAGAACCTTTCGTTGAGTTCTTCCACGAGGGGCTTTTACCATCCTCCTTTGCTGTTGGTCTAATTGTGCTCGTTGCATACTCGATAGGTCTCTTCAAACCTCAGCTGGAATCTCCGATTGGACAGTTCTTCAGTGACAGAATGTATGTGATGTTCCTAAACGACTACATCGTTCCTAAAATCGGCTGGGCAGTTGCAAAGGTCGTTGACTACGGTAACATGCTGATAGACTTCACCTGTCATCAGGCGATACCACAGATGTTCGAGGTGTATTCAGCCGGAATCAGGTTTGTTCAGAATGGTAGCCTTGAGAGGTATTTGAGGATAGTAATAGGCTTTGTGATGCTGATAGTGGTGGTAGCAGTTGCAGCGGGGTGGATAGTATGATGCTGGAAATTCTCGTTTCGCTGATTGTTTTAACGATCGCAGCAGCTTTAAGCTACAAAGATTACAGACTTTCCTTCATACTCAGCCTTGCCGCGATTATCCCTGTAGCGGCTTCAGGCAATGCAATCTACTCGGCACTGATTTTTGGCGTGGCTCTGCTGAATGCATTCTCACTCTTAGTGATAAGGGGGAATCATATAGCGGGTGTTGATTATGCAATGATTGCGATAATGTGTATCGCAACTCTGTATGCATTCATCGCTACCGATTTGGCAGTGATGCTCACACTGTTCGTTGTTGTTTCAGTTCCGACCTATCTGCTGATAATGGTCAGTGACAGGGAGATGAAGGTTGATGTGGGCATAAAGTATGTAACTTTCATGGTTATCGCCACAGTCCTGTTCATGATTGGAGCGGTTCTGCTGTATTCAGTGGGTGTAAACTCAATGATCTACTCGATTGCATTCCTGATGCTGATCGTCGGCCTGAGCATGGAGGTCGGAATAGCTCCTGTGCATGAGTGGGTGCCAGACGTTTTCTCCTCTGCAGACCCAATTCCCGTTTCAATTGTTGCATCGCTTGCCAAATTCGTCCCCTTCATAATTGCATACAAGATAATTGTCGCAACAGCAACACCTGCAATCGGGCCTTTGATACTGGTTGTAGGTTTGATAGCTGCAGCATCAATGTTTGTTGGAAACATAGGTGCACTGACAACCAACGATCCGAGCAGAATTCTTGCCTACTCTACTGTTGCAAATATGGGTTATATACTTGCAACCTTTGCAGCGATTACAGCAGGAAAAGAGTACATTTACTTTGCCATCGCTGGAGGCATTCTTCAGTTGTTCGTGAACTCTTTCGGAAAGATAGGCTTCTTTACAAGCATAAAGAACGGTGGAACTTCGCCAATCACAGCCTATCTTTTGACCTTTTCCTTTATCGGTCTCCCACCGCTGATGGGCTTCTGGAGCAAGCTGTTCATCATCTACTCGTTGGTATTCTCAAGCTACATCTGGCTCGCCGTAATCCTCGTGCTTAACTCGGCAATCTCTGTTCCTTATTACGTCAGACTCGCAAGGTTGCTTGGCACCGGCTGGAAGTTCTCGCTTGCAAATGCAGTGGTGCTATTCGCATCACTGGCAATGCTGATAACACTGATTCCTCCAACATGGTTTGTGGATGTGATGTCAATGATGAGGGGGGTGTGAAAAATGGCGCTGATCGAAAATACTCTGATAGTGGTAATACTTGTCGCAGTTGCACTGATTACGGACATTGCAGTCCTGATACTGGCGAAGATACTGCCGAGATACCGCCCGACGGATGTAAAGATTTCCCGTTTTGAAGCTGGTAACCCACCACTCGGACCTCAGAAGTGGACTTTGCCGATGCAGTACATCGGTTTCATGATCATGTTCATGGCCTTTGAGCCGATTCTCGTCCTCCTGCTGCTATTTTCAGCAACTCCAAACCTCGATGTTTTTGCATTGACAATCATCGCCTTCCTTTTGATCCTTCCTGCATTGTATGTGGCGTATAACTACTCACTGGAAATTGCCAAGCTGAGAGGTGGTATAAATGGATGAATTTATTGACTTCGTAAGAGGAGGGCCACTTGGCCCGATAAAGAAGTGGGGGACGAGATGGAGTTTATGGCCTGTTCATCTCGTTACTGCATGCTGTGGTGCTGAACTCGCCCACGCTTTTGCATGTGGTTACGATGGTGAGCGTATTGGAGCACTCAACTACGGTATCGCAAGGCAGACAAACCTTATCATCGTTGAAGGAGCCATTACAAGGAAAATGGCGAGGGTTTTAAGAATCACATGGGAGCAGATGCCTGATCCAAAGTTTGTGATTGTGATGGGAGCATGTGGTCTGCAGGGAGGCCTCTTCTGGAATGGCTATCATATGGTAAAGCCCTCCGATGTTGTGCCTGTTGATTTCTTCATACCCGGCTGTCCCCCAACACCTGAAGCCTTGCTGAGGGGAATAAGGCAACTTCAGGATAAGATCATAACGGGAGAGGCAAAAACATCTGCAACCTTCCCTGAGATACCACTTGAACCGGGAAGGAAGCCAAGAGTGCTTCCAAAATCCCCAAAAAAGGTTTCAAAGGCTCCGGCAGTCTTGGTGAACGTTCCGAAGCAGGTGGAATGGGACTTCGGAGAGAAGCTTGTGGAAGAGCTTAGGGCTAAGATTGAGGCTAAGTCTGTCACCATCACTGGCAAAAACAGGATAGCGGTGAAGGTTGAGAGGGATTACATACCGAAGGCTGCACTTAAGCTCAGAGATATGGGATTTGATCATGTAAAGAACGTAAATGTTGTGGATGTACCCAACGAGGATAAGTTCATAGTTGAATACCACTTCTCAAGCTACAGTGTGAAGGAGCTGATGCCAGTCATAGTTAATATCTTTGCCGACGTTCCGAGAGATGAGCCGAGGGTCAAGAGCCTTGCAAAGATGTTTCCGAGTGCTGATTACTTGGAGAGGGAAATGCACGACTTCTTTGGTGTTGTGTTCGAAGGAAACCCGTGGACAGGCAGAAAGTTCTTACTTGCTCCTGATACTCCTGAATATCCGCTCAGGAAGGACTTCAAGCTTGAAGAGGAGGTTTACGTGAGGTGATAATATGGAAGAGTATACGCTTGACATTCCGGTAGAGCCTCCAAAGGAGCTAAGGTCTCTGTTTATCCCGATACCTCCAGCTTATGTTGAGGACGTCTACAAAAGCGATGACTTCCTAATTCTTGTTGGCCCCCAGCATCCGGGAAGCGGACACATGAGGCTAATCGTGAGGGTTAAGGGAGACATTATTCAAGAAGTAATTCCCGATCCGGGTTACGTTCACAGGTCAATAGAGAAACTCGCCGAGAATAGACTGTATATCCAGAACATACCTCTTGTTGAAAGACCCGCTATAATGGATGCGGCTAACTTCAATCTTGGCTATATCAGAGTGATAGAAGAAGCTCTCGACATAGAGGTTCCTGAGAGGGCAAAATACATCAGAACCATGCTTGCAGAGCTGTGCAGGGTTGGAACGCACCTATATGATGCTGCAATCCTTGCAGTCTTTCTCGGACATACAACCGGATTCATGTATCCCTTCGGAATCAGAGAGCTAATCTGCGAGGCTCTTGTAAGAGTTACGGGTGCAAGATTTACGTCTTCCTTCATAATTCCTGGTGGTGTAAGGAGAGATGTTGACAATTCAACGCTTAAATGGATTTACGACATGACCTTGGCAATGGAGAGGAGGCTGAAGTCCTTTGAGAGGATATTCATCAAGAACCCCACAGTTATAGCAAGGCTGAAGGATGTTGGAGTCCTTACAAAAGAAGAGGCGATAAAGTACGGCGTTGTGGGGCCTTTCCTGAGAGCGAGTGGTGTTGAGTATGACGTCAGAAAGATCGAACCCTACGAGGTTTACGATGAACTGACGTGGGATATACCGGTCTCGGATGCAGGAGATGGCTACCACAGATTTCTCGTCAGAGTTAATGAGGTTGCACAGAGTCTCAGCATTGTTAGGCAGTGCATCAAGCAGATGCCTGAAGGTAGGGTTATAAGCGAGCAGATAGCTGAGAATGGAGAGGACATAAGAGGTTCTTTCTACGACAGCCTTTATGATTTAGTTCTTCCTGCGGGAGAGTACACAACACTCACAGAAGGAGCAAGGGGGACGATAATTTACAGCATAATAAGCGATGGCGAGTCCAATGTGCCATATAGGGTTAGAATAGTCACTCCGGGATGGCTTTACCTGAGAGGCTTCATGGAGTCCATGAAGGGTGAAAGACTGGCAGATTTGCAGGCGATTTACGGTAGCTTTGGATACTTCCCGCCTGAAGCGGATAGGTGAGGTGATAAGATGATTGACATTTTCCAGATACTGAATTACTTCTTTGAAATCTTCTCATCGGACATGATGGACATCCCGCTGATAGCACCGATAGTAGATTATCTGATGCAGATTCCCTTGCTGAACATTCTTGTGGCTCTAATACTCTGGAAACCCTTCTTTGCCGTTGTGATAATGCCGGGTTTGGGTGTGCTTACACTCTACCTGCTTTACATCGTCTGGTATGAAAGAAAGCTCACCGCAAGGATTCAATGGAGAGTCGGTCCGCTTGAAGTAGCGAGGCCGATCAGAGGAGCCATTCAGGCTTTGGCGGATGGTATCAGATACTTCTTCCAGGAGGCGATTGTTCACAGGGAAGCTCACCGCCCCTACTATGTCCAGCTTCCGATACTTGCTTTCATTCCTGTGCTGTTGCCAATACTCTTCATTCCTGCTGGCAGTGCTGTTGGGATATACACACCCTATTCAATCCAGCTAATTGTTACCTTCATTGCTCTGATCCCCATTACAATCGTTGCCATTGGATGGGCAGCCAACAGCAGATTTGCCTACATAGGTTCAGTTAGAGAGGCTTTCATGTATTTTGCCTACGAAGTTCCCTTCATTATTGCTGTGATTTCGATGATATTCCTATACGGCAGTGGTGATGCTTACATAGCTGTTGAGAAACAGAGCACGATTCCGGGAGTTCTGCTGAACCCGATTGCTTTCGTAGTCTATATCATCGCTATGTTAATGGCTACCTCCCGTTTGCCCTTTGAGATTCCCGAAGCTGATCAGGAGATAGCCTTTGGGCCTTTCGTTGAGTATTCGGGGATTCTCTTTGGGCTTGTCATGGTTCTTGCGTACGAGAAGTTATACATAATGACATTACTGTTCACGATACTGTTTCTCGGAGGTTGGAGTGGGATTTACTGTCCACTTCTCGGCGACCTCAACGGACCATTATGGCTCTTCATCAAATCAGTCGTTGTGATCTCGATACTTGTAATCGTTAGGTCAATCTACGCCAGATACAGGCTCGATCAGGCTCTGAGAATAGGCTGGACTTCAATGCTCGCCCTTTCGATTGTCGCCCTGATTATTGGAGGGGCTGTAGGAGTGTGGTTATCATGATCAGGCTGGAGAAAGTTAAGACTGATCCGGTAGAAACTCTCAAAAGGCATGCTGAAGCCTTCGGTGAGGCTGTAAGGCAGGCGATCAAGCCCGACAGAATCACGGTTGAGTATCCGAGAGAGAGGAGAAAGTATCCTGAATGCTTCAGAGGATTCATCGTCTTTGACAAGGAAAAGTGCATAAGCTGCTTCCGCTGTGCCCAGATTTGCCCTGCCAATGCAATTCAGATGGAATACTTTGAAAATGCCTATCCGGGGATAGATTATGCGAAGTGTATTTTCTGTCATTTCTGCGTGGATAGCTGTCCAACCGGAGCTTTGAACACGAGCAAGGTTCATGATATTGCCTTCAAGGCAATGGAGGAGATGAGGCTGAGCGCCAAGCATATAGCTAAGCTTCCTGAAATTGTCAGGGAGGAGATTCAGACGGTAGAGTATTACGTTGACAGAAACACTTGGAAGCTGGTAAGAAAGAAAGAGATGGATAAGCTGGAGGTTGCACCAAAACCCGTCGTTGTCAAGCCAAGAAAGGCTGCATGTGCCGATCCAGAGAACTGTCTTGGCTGCAGGCTGTGTGTAAACGTCTGTCCGCAGAATGCAATAAAGGTTGAGAGGTGTGAGATAACTATAGAAGAAGAGGTTACGGGCACCGGATGTATTTTGGAAGTTCAGACAGAGCTGTGCACGGGATGCGGATTATGCGTGAGGCAGTGCCCGATGCAGATACTGACGCTTGAAGAGGTGGGAGAATGATCGCGAGGGAGTGGCAGTTTCCATTGCCTGAGAAAAAGCACAAGAAAAAGTATTTTGGTAATTTGAAGGCTGAGGTAATTGACACAGGTTTATGCTGCCACTGCGCTGCCTGTGCATCAATATGCCCTGTTGATGGCATAACAGCCGGAGACGTCCCCATTGACTTTCCGAACTGGATAAAGGAGTGTGTTGACTGTGGAGCTTGCATTAAGGTATGCCCGAGATGGGAATACACTCCGCTAAGTGGGCTTGGCGAGTACAAAGAAATTGTGGCAGCAAGGTCAAAGAGGTTTGTCGGGCAGGATGGAGCAATGGTTACTGAGTTCACAGCTTCAGCCCTTGAAATGGGTGTGATAGAGAGAGCGATTTTTGTTGCGAGAGATTCCAACTGGAGAACAAAGATCGTCACTATAAAATCGGCAGAGCAACTTTACGACCGCAAGATAACAGGGACGAAGTACTGCTATGCTGATGTTTTGCCCGCTCTGAAAGAAGCGGTGCTTAAATCTGAGGCTGTTGGATTTGTCGGTACTCCCTGCATGGTATCTGCTGTGAGAAAAATGCAAAAGGCCTTCAAGAAGTTTGAAAGAGTTAAACTTGCAATCGGTCTGTTCTGCACCGAAAACTTCTATCATCACGATCTATACAACTTCTTGCTGGAGAAGGCGAACGCTGATTTGAGGAATGCCGTTAAGACTGACATAAAAAAGGGCAAGTTTATTGTGGAAATGAAGGATGGAAGCAAGGTGAGAATTCCCGTCAAAGATTTTGAGGAAATAATACCTTCAGGCTGCAAAGTCTGTCAGGATTTTGCAGCAGTGGAGAGTGACGTCAGCGTAGGAAGTGTTGGCAGTGCCAACCGCTTTTCCACGGTGATGGTCAGAACAGATGTAGCCAAGGAGATTCTTGACTACATCAGGGAGAAGGACTATGCTGAATTCAGAGAACCAAAGCTCGAAATAGTGCAGAAGCTATGTGACCACAAAATAAAGATTCACCCATGGCCTCCGAAGAAGGAGGAAGAGAAGGGAGAGGAGAAGGGAGAGGAAGGGGAAGGGCAGAGTTAGCGCAATCTATCCATAATTACTTTAAATGCCTTTTTTTCCTTCTCTCCCCCACATTTCTCAGCGATTTCTCTGTAATAAAGGATTTTTTCAAGCAACTCTTTTCTCATCTTCTCATCCTTCAGAATGACGTGTCTTGTTGCGTGAACCAAAGCCTCAATCACAGCATTGAATCCTCTATTGACTGTCCTGATTTCTCTCCTCAGAATCTCTCCATCGAGAAGCTCAAGGTTAGCATAAGCTCCTTTCAGCATGGCTCTGAATTTGCACCATCCCGCAGAGTTTCTCAATACTGGTGGATTGAGACTCTCGAAAAAGCTCTCTCCAAGATCGTCAAAGGATGCGATGGCGAAGATTTCAGCGTCCCATACAACGTTTGCATACATAATCCCCTCTCTTTTTACATTCTCTCTCGTATGTGACCTGTAGAGTCTTGCCTTTGCCGATGTCGAACTGCTGTCTTCAACCATAACTCCGATCGGTGCAGTGTTCCAGGTTCCGTCAGCATTTCTGGTTATTGCGATTATCTCGTTTATTCCCTCAACGAATCCGAAATCTGCAAGTCTCAAATTCTCCACCCCTCTGAAATTGCGAGGTAAATTGACGAAGCGGTAAGGTCGGCTATCGTTCCGGGGTTTGCATCGTCCCTTATGAGCCTTTCGTCAAGTTCTCTGAGTTTTTCCAGATTACCATTCGCACTTTTTGCCCACTCCACAACTTTCAGTGCGTAGTCTCTTCCCTTCTTTGCCATGATAAGTGGATCAGGATACTTGGAAAGAAGATCATGGTACAGTGCAGTGATGGTTGCGTTCACATCCATTTTCGAGTTTAGAATAAAATCTGCTCCGTAAAGGCTGATTTTATAACCTTCAACAAGCTCTTTGGCTATCAGGTTCTCTTCAGGAGCCATTTTCATCCACTCGTAGAGGTTTATTTTTTTCTCTCTTATATCCTTCTCGGTCTTCTCGTTCTGAAGATTCAGCTTCTCAGCCCTTACAACCCTCGCACCACACATTTTGAAAGCCTCAAGAACCCTCAGACTATCCTCATATCCTGTATTTTTAAGCATTCCAACCGCTTTTTCTGCAATCCTCCTCATTCCAGCCCCTCTCCAAGATGCGATCAGAGGAATGAGAAGTAGGAATGCCCCAAAATGAACGTTTTCAGCTTTATGCCACCTCATGCTCTCCTTAACCGCTAAAAATACACCTTCACCGATTTTACCCTTTTCAGCAACCATCAGAAAAGCTGGAAAAGCTCCTACCGAGGAGGCAATAAAGTGCTCGTATTTCAAATCTTCAAGGTCATGCTCCCTATCCACATTCCCCGCTTTGGGGTTGCCGGAAACCTCAAGCAACAGAGAAAGACTCGCAGCAATGGCTGCATCAACGGGGCTTTTGAACATGTTCTGATTTTCTTGTCAATCAATAAAAATTCTTTCTGCCTGCCAATCCTGTGCAATTAAAGATTGAAATGGGAAATTTAATTTACTTCTCGACAACTAACTCCATGAGACTTCACGAGTATCAGGCGAAGCAGATTTTCTCAAAGCATGGTATAAAGGTTGCAAGGGGAGAACTTGCGACTACCATTGATGATGTAAGGAGGATTGCAGAAGACCTCGGTGGGAAAGTTGTGCTGAAATCGCAGATTCTTGTTGGAGGCAGAGGGAAGGCAGGTGGAATAAAGAGGGTTTATAGTGTTGAAGAGGCTGTTGAAAAAGCCAAGAATATGTTCGGTTCTGTAATCAAAGGCCATGTGGTTGATAAGATTTATGTTGAGGAGATGGTTGACATTAGGCAAGAAATGTATGCCGGTTTGACCATAGATAGAGCCAATAAGGGTATTGCAGCCATTTTGAGCTCCGTTGGTGGAATGGACATTGAAGAGATCGCCGTTAAGTATCCTGAAAAGATAGCGAGAGTTACAGTAAACCCGAAGTGGGGTCTATGGGATTATCAGATAAGGGAGCTTTTGATAAAGTCCGAAATGCCAAGGGAATACTGGAGGGAAGTTACTTCAATCCTGAAAACCCTGTATAGAATAATGGTTCACTACGAGGCGGAGCTTGTTGAGATAAATCCACTCGTTGCAACTCCTGACGGGCTCGTCGCGGCAGATGCAAGACTGAACATTGACGATAGTGCTCTGTTCAGACACAAGGAGCTTGAAGAGCTTAGAGATTACACAGAAGCTGATCAGATGGAGAGAGTAGCAATGGAGAAGGGTTTGAACTACGTAAAGCTCGATGGAAGTGTTGGAGTACTTGCAAACGGAGCTGGAATGGCAATGGCAACCATGGATTTGATTTACCTCTACGGTGGGAAGCCGGCAAACTTCCTCGACATTGGGGGTGGAGCCTCAGAAGAGGTAGTTAGAGAAGCTATGAATGTGATTTTGAGTGACAGAAACGTTAAGGTGGTCTTCATCAACATATTTGGGGGAATAACGAGGTGTGATGAAGTTGCTAAGGGCTTGGTTGAGGCACTGAGCGATGTTAAGATTCCCGTGGTTGTGAGACTTGCAGGCACAAACGAGGAAGAGGGGAGGAAAATTATGGAGGAATTTGCAAAAGACAGACCCAACTTCCACATCGTCGAGACGATGGAGGAGGGAGCAGAGAAGGCGGTTAGTCTGGGGTGATAAAATGGCGATAATCGTTGATGAAAACACAAGAGTTATTGTGCAGGGAATAACTGGATATCAGGGAAAATTCCATACGGAGAGGATGCTCAAATATGGAACAAGAATTGTTGCAGGCGTCACTCCGGGGAAGGGTGGTACGGAGGTTCTCAGTGTGCCAGTTTTCGACAGTGTTAAGGAGGCTGTAAAGGAAACGGATGCGAACGCTTCTGTTATCTTCGTTCCCGCTCCATTTGCTGCTGATGCAGTGATGGAGGCTGTAGATGCAGGGTTGGGTGTTATAGTCTGCATAACCGAGGGCATTCCTGTTCATGATGAGCTGAAGGTATACTGGAGGGTTAAGGAGGCTGGAGCAACGCTCATCGGTCCAAACTGTCCGGGAATAATCAGTCCGGGAAAGTCGCATCTCGGCATCATGCCGGTGCAGATATTCAAACCCGGAAATGTGGGAATCGTTTCGAGGAGCGGAACTCTGACCTATCAGATAGCCTACAATCTCACGAAGCTTGGTGTAGGGCAGTCAACAGTGATTGGTATTGGGGGGGATAGAATCATTGGCACAGACTTTGTTGAGATACTCAGACTGTTTGAAGATGATGACGAAACCAAGGCTGTGGTTATGGTTGGCGAGATTGGCGGGAGAGATGAGGAGATAGCTGCAGAGTTTATCAGGGAGATGTCAAAGCCTGTAGTTGGCTATGTTGCCGGTTTAACAGCTCCTCCTGGCAAAAGGATGGGACATGCCGGGGCGATTATAGAGGGTGGTGTTGGCACAGCACGATCAAAGATTAAAGCTCTCGAATCTGCAGGGGCAAGGGTTGGGAAAACGCCGATGGAGGTGGCGGAGATAGTGGCTGAAATTCTATGAGGCTCGACCTTCTGGTCGTTAAAAGGGGCTTTTTCACATCGAGAAGCAGGGCGAAGGAAGCAATCAGGCGGGGCTTTGTAGTGGTAAATGGGTCTGTAATTACAAAACCATCAGCGGAAGTAGATTTCAATGCGGAAATAGAGGTTCTCGAACCTGAGAGGCCGAGGGGATACTGGAAGCTCAGGGAGATTGACGAAAAATTCAATCTCTTTTCTGGCAATGAAGTTGTTTTGGATATTGGAAGTTCAGCCGGAGGGTTTTTGCTCTATGCCAGTGAGAGGGCGAGGGAGGTTTACGGCATTGAGTATAGCAGGGAGTTTGAGGAGCAATTGAGGGAAATTGAAAGGCAAAAGCCAAACGTGAAGGTGTTCATTGCAGATGCCTTCACGTTCGACATCTCTGTTCTTCCAGAGCTTGACCTAATCCTTCACGACCTCACCCTTCCCTTTTCATCATCCATAATTGCCCTAAGAAGGTTTATGCCGAAACTGAAAAAAGGTGGAAAGGTTTTGTTTGTTCACAAGGTTGGAGATAAGGAAGAAGCAGATTTCAGGGGAGAATTTGAAGTTTCTGGCTGCATTATTTCTCAGAACAGGAAAGAGATTTACTACCTTCTCTCTAATGATTATAATTACCATTATTGAAGACATTATTATTGATTAATAACAAAAAATTTAAATACAATGGTTTCGTCAAAAATTATTGTTAGATAGAAGTTTAGGAGGTGTGAAGTATGAAGTATGTGGTAGTTGGTATGGCTCTGGCACTGATAATAATAATGGCTCCAGCGATGGCTGCGAATAACTATCAGATGGAGGGTAATGACTTTGCTGCAGCGATGCTGAGGAATACGATTTCAAATCTTGAACTCGGCAATAAATTCCTTGATGTGCTGAATGCAGCGAATGACTCTGCAACTGTGCAAGGTTTGGGATGGTATGTGTTCCAGAACCTCTGGGGTATTGCATATGGAGGCTTGGTGATTGCCGGGTGGAACAACCAGATTACAGCAACAGTTCTTGATGCGATCGCGAACAACAACACAGACTTAACGTATGTGGGTCTTGCCTTCAGCTACCTCGGCAGCAACGCCTCAACAGTCTTCGGCAATCCAAACGGCGATTACGGCCTTGCAATGCTCTTCAAGAACCAGACTCAGGTTCTGGCCGACGCAAACTACACCTATCAGGCTGGTGAAACAATACTGCAGGCATATGCAAGAGCACTTGCAGAGACGATGGTGCATGATGTTGTTGCACTGATAAAGCTGACGAAGGCAATACCAGCGGCCTTCACATAAACTAATTTTTTGATTTTTTGCTTTGCTTTTATTCTTTTTAGCTAAATTTTAGACATTGTTTACGGCAATGTATAGTCCTGAAGTTTTTGACCTTATAAACCCTACTCATCCCCCCAACACCTCATCGAAAAGCTTTGAAGCAACACCCACCCTCACCTCTACCGGCAACCTGCTCCAGAAGGCATCTTCAGGAGTCTGGAGAT
>DAVR01000019.1 GCA_002507545.1 Archaeoglobus sp. UBA230
GAGTGCCGATGGACATCATTCCCGGCGTTAACACGAAAGCTCCGCCCGTGCCAATAAAACCGCTCAACATTCCACCGAAGAAACCGAGAGCTAACAGAAACAACACCTCAAAGGGACCAATATGGATAAACATATCGGGCGTCATCGCTGATCCGCCCTGAGCGAAAGCACCACCCATATTAAAGCGTATGAACACGTAATGATAAATCTTTCCATTTATTAAAGATTAATAAGTCGAGAAAAAATCAGGAATAATAAAAATTAGGGAAAGACTTTGCCCTCCAAGCTGGGGTCGTGTCCGGGTATTATATTCTGTTTCCTTGCAATACTCAGAGCCTTGAAGCAACTGTCATACCACTCAGATAGATCAACATGCAAGCCGGGTGGTACGAAGGGGAGTGGAGAAGCTGGGATTTCTACCGTATTTCCTGCAGAATCTGTCATGGGAATAGGTTGCTTCGGCGGGAAGAAGTTGAAGTATGTGTAGAAGTGGTCTCCGGCAAGCAGATATGTGCCTCTTTCGGTCTCCACCGCCACCCCCTGCAATCCCTTTGTGTGACCTGGTAGCAGAACGACTTTAACACCTTCAGCAATCTCAACATCTCCGTCAACCAAGCAGAGGTCCATCTCCTCAAGTGGTAGAACCATATTGAGATCGTAGGTCTGTCGGTAATGCAGTGGAGGACTAAGGGCAGACTTCCACTCTCTCTTTTGAACGTAAATTCTCGCGTTGGTGAAAAGCCTTGCATTGGCAGCGTGATCAAAGTGCAGATGGGTGATGACAAGTTTGTCCACGTCTTCAGGTTTTAAGTTAGCCCTTTCCAGAGCTTCTCTCAGGCCCTTCTCTCCGCCACCCTTTCCTGGAAATCCATGAACCAATCCATTCTGTGGTTCTTCAACCCCAGAATCAACAACTATCTTTTCATCTCCCCCATCTATAACCCACACGTAAACCGGGCCAGTGGCTAAAAACCTCATGTCCCCCATCATCTGGACAACTCCAAGAGGGACACTGATCTCAGCCTGTTTTAAGGGCATTATCTTATACATCTTCCTCACCTCCTACAAGTTCACCCTTTTCTCTTCTCCTTTTCCTTCTCCTGCAGCAACCTCCACAAAATCTTGCCTGCTCCACTCTTCGGCAGCTCCTTGACGAACTCTACCACTCTCGGATATTTGTAAGCAGCCATCTGTTGTTTTGCCCACTCGATAATCTCCTTTTCAGTAATCTTGCCCTCGTATTCAGGGTTCAGGACGATAAATGCCTTGACCTCTTCAACAACCCTCTCATCTGGAATACCTATAACGCAAACCTCCTTCACTGCCGGATGCCTGTAGAGCACAGATTCAACCTCAGCTGGCCAGACCTTGAAGCCAGAACGGTTTATCATCCTCTTTATTCTATCAACAATGAAGAAGTAGCCATCCTCATCCATGTATCCCAAATCTCCGGTTCTAAAGTATTTTCCGCCATTAATTTCGACAAAAGCCTCCTCTGTTTCCTTGGGCTTATTCCAGTATCCCTTGAAAACTTCTGGTCCCGAAACAACTATTTCACCCTCTTCATTTGGCGGTAGAGGTTTGCCAGTCTCGATGTCAACTACAAGGGCATCCACACCAAAGTCAGGGATTCCAAGGCACTGCAGCTTTGGATTCTGCGGAGGGTTCATGTGCGTCTGCGAGATTGTCTCTGTCAGCCCATAACCCTCCATATACCTAATACCTGTAAGCTGGAAGAGTTTTTCTGCCACTGCCTTGGGCATTGGCGCTCCACCACCGCCAACAACGAGCAGTGAGCTGAGGTCCCTTTCCGTAATCTTTGGGTCACTGAGCAAGTCAACAACCATTGTGGTTATGTTTACCCAGTGCGTGCAGCGATACTTCTCAATCGCTTGTAGTGCTGTCTCCCTATCCCATCTTGTTATCAGCACGATCGTTGCTCCAGTGTAAATTGGAGCGAGCATGGAATGAATCATTCCAGTTACATGAAAGAAGGGTAGAGTGGCTAATCCAATCGCAGCGGGGGTTAGATTGAACCAGTGGACGGAACTTAGGGTGTTAGCACTTGCGGTAAAATGGGTGTGCATGCATCCCTTTGGCATCCCTGTAGTCCCTGCTGTGTATGGAATCAGGGCGAGGTCGTCGCTTCCCACCTCAACGTCCGGTGGACCTCTCTCTCCCATAACCTCGTTCCAGCTAACTGTCCCCTCAACATCCAGTCTGAGCTTTGCAAAGTCCGGGATAGGTAGCGTTGGCTGCTCCGGAATGTAATCCGAAAGGTTACCACAGATAACGGAAATTCCAAGCTTTTTAGCTACAGGCAGAATTCTGCTTGCGAGTTCTGATGTTGTAACCACCATCCTACTCCCAGAATCGCTGAGAACATATTCAAGCTCCCTTTCAACGAGCATCGGGTTTAGTGGAACTGCCACCGCGTTGGCCCTCATTGTGCCGAAAAAGGCTATAACGAATTGCGGGGAATTCTGGGCGTAAATCGCTACTCTATCTCCCTTTTCTATACCCGATTTGCTCAAATAGGTGGCAAATCTCTCAACTGCATCGAGCAGTTCAGAATATGTAATCTCCCTACCATAGTAAATTATCGCTGCTTTTTCTCCAAATCTTCTTGCAGAGGTCTCAACAAACTCAAAAAGTGGAACTCTCGGATACTCAAGGGTTTTTGTCAGCAGTGGAGGCCAGTGTTTGAACCAAGGTCTATTCATATTTTATGTAACATTTAACCCATATTTAATCATTTCTTATGAAGCTTCTTATAATTTTCAACATTAATAATCCAAGCTCATACATGACTACAAATAAGGCAAGACTTGCAAACTGGGTTAATCCGGTGAAATCCATGGTCAGGTTTGTAACCAGCAGAAGAATGACGATGTAAACGGGAATCCTGAAGCTTCTGAAGGTATCGTAGTCAACGATTTTGAAGCGATCTGCAAGAACCATTGCAAGAGGAATCTGGAAGAAAATTCCAAAGGTGAGGAGGAGTTTAAAGGCATTGGTTATCGTTCTTTCCGCCGACAGATAGGGCTCGATCGAACTGCTTAGGGCAATCTTATACAGAAACGGAACGGCAAACTCGTAGGCGAATAAGAGGCCGAGAATGAAAATCAGGTAACTCGGTATCAGAATAGACCTCAGGAATTTTCTTTCATGTTCGTAAAGTCCGGGTTTGGCGAAAAGGTAAAACTCGTAGATTATGTAAGGATAGAGGATGATGAGGGAGAGCAGGGCTGAGAAAGTTAGCCTTATCACAACCCACTCGATGGGGGTGAAGATGTAAAGGTGTTTGTCTCCAACGAGATTATACCAGAAATTCAAAAGGAAACTGTAAGAAACGTAAAACATTACAGAAATTAAAGAGACAAATACGATGCTGATCCTGAGAACCCTTTTTCTCAACTCAGCTATATGCTCTGTTATCTCAAGTTCTCTATCTTCAGGTGGGTTAGTCACGGTAACATGTGGATGCCTTATCAAATAAGCTTAATTGGTGTGTGGGGTATATGGGTTTGTTAACCCCCAAATAGCTGGTCACTCCAGATTGTAGCGATCAAACAGCAACTAACTACAGTTCTTCACAAAGTGATGATGGATAATAACATTTACAACTAATAATATTAACAAATAAAATACAAAAGGCATAGTTAACTTTCGTTTGTATACCAAATCCCTCAGATTTTAGTTAAATTGCGTTTGGTGAGTGAAACAAAACTTAGAGAACCAAATACAATTTAACGTCAGACACAAAATACAATACCGGTACAGTTGCAAGACAATCAAAGCTTGTTAGCCAGCACAAAAACAAGGAAAGTTTGAACTTCAATGAACGGACTAACAAAAACATCAAAGAAATTAATAAATCTGTATAACAAGTTCAGAAGAACCCAAGCGTTGTAAAGCAATACAGAAAAACAGAACATGAAAAACCTGACCACATACTTTCTCGAACAAGTTTTCAATCTTAATTCACTCTTTACTCTATAAGATGTCTCAATTCCCCACCTCTTTCTGTATTTTTCCGCTATAATGGATTCGTAGTAGTAAGGATGGTTGGAGGCGAAGACAATCTTTTGTCCGTCCTCCGCCTCTACAATGAATAAGTTGAAGTGAGCAACTCTGCCATCCTTGGTACTTCCCATTCTATATCTGACAATAGTGGGAGCATCGTACTCCTTCATCAACTTCTTAACCCTTGGATTCTTTATCGCTGGCATTACGAATTTCATTCCGAGCTCTTTTGCTCGCAAGACTCTTCCAGAAATTTGGAGGAAAAATAAATGTTTACTATATTTCAGATGTTATAATGGCATCAGATATCCCAAGGAAGTACTACCACTTCGTAGAAAGAGCATTCAACAAAGGAGATTTCAGGCATTCAAGGTGGCTTTCTTTCAATGCAACAGATTACTCGGATGTATGGGAAATACTGGGCTATTCCTACATTGACTTGGAAGGAAAAACCAATGGGGAGCTTTGGAATGAGGTGCGGAAAGCTGAAAAGAAGGTTAAATTTGGTTTTGGAGGTGTTTAGATGTATATAAAAATGGAAAATATTGGAGGGTTGGAAAGTTTTGAAGCAAAGATAGAACCAAACAAAGTGACATACATCATAGCACCGAATACGGCTGGTAAAACAAGCTTTGTCAGGGGTTTACAGGCTGTTTTTGCAGAAGTGAATCCAAGAGAAGTAATCAACATCTCGAAAACAAAGGCGAGGATAGTCGTAAGTGATAACGGGAAAGTATCTGACCTCACTTTCCAGAAAACACCAACAGGGGTAGAAGTGGAAGGAATGTATCCAGACATCAGAGACCCCAGAGCTTCTTTAATCTCGTTCATCCTTCCAGATTCTAAGGTGGTTCAAGACATAATCCTGAAAGACGGGGATTTGAGAGATTTTCTCAGCAGAATAAGCAAGGCTGACGAATACAAAAAGCTCAGGGATGAAGTGAAGAAGAAGCTCACAGAGAGAAAAGAGATGCTTGAAGTCTTGAGGAAGAGTGCAAAAGAAGTCCCAAAACTAAGAGAGATAAAATCTAAGCTTGAAGGAGAGATTAGCGAACTCAGAAAGAGGCTTGAAGAGGCAACTGTTTCAGATGAGGCAAAGGAGTTACAGGCACAGTTAAATAAGCTAATTGCTGAGAGGGATGCAATCGAGAGCGACATAATTGAGAAACAGAGGGAGAAAGAATTCCAGCTTGGCAAAATTGACACTCTGCAAGCAGAGATAGAGGAGCTCCAGAACAAGATAAAACAGCTTGAAAAGGAAATTCCTGAGCTCAAATTTGAACCTATTATTGAGAGGCTGCAAAAGAGGGCAGATGAAGTCAGAGAAAAAATAGCCCACGAAGTCAGACCTGAATTGAACAAAACCCAGGCTGACGTCTCAAAACTTACTAAAGAGCTCGAAAAGATAACTAAAGGAGAGGAAAGAGCCGGTTATTGTCCCTTCGATAAGCAAGCTTGTAGTAGGTTTACTAAGGAAGTTCTGGAGACTATTCTGGAGGGAGACAAAAAGAGGCTTGAAAACCTCAAAGCATGGTATGAGGAGCTAAACAAGGAGTATAAGAAATATACAGACGAGATAAGAAAGCTCAAAGCGAAGCAGAACGAGATTGTCGAAATTAACAGACAGATTTCTCAGAAAATCAAAAACATCCGTGAGATAGAAGACAAAATAGACAGAATTGACAATGAAATCAGAAACCTGGAAAATGAGAAGGAATTAAAGAATGAAGACATTAAAGCATTGGAGGACAAGATAAAAGAACTTGTAACGGACAAAGACCAGAAGAGAGCTAAAATAGAGGCTGAAATTGCGGAGAAGACCAGACAAGTGAAAGAGATTGAGAGAAGGATTGCAGAGATAAGTAAGCAGTTCGACCCAGAAAAATCCGTTACCGAACTTGAAGAAGAATGGATGAGAGAAATTGAGGAGCTTGAGAAAAAGTACAAGGAATATAGTGAGATTTATGAAAGACAGCTATATGGTGAGGCTAAGGAGTTCAATAAAAGAGTAAATGAATTTCTGAAAATCCTTGGATTCGATAAGAACTTCCACAGGGTTTTAATAGACCCAAACACTCAGAAACTGGTTGTTTATAAAACCCCCACTGAAAGCCAGCCATTGAACACTTTATCTACAAGCGAGAGATATGCTCTTGCAATTTTGATAATGCTGATTGCCAGAGAGATATATATTCCAGAGTTCCCTTTGATTGTCTTAGACGAGGTCTTAATCTCCTTTGATGAGGAAAGAGGAAGAAAAGTCCTTGAATACATTAGAAAAGAGGTTCCATACGTAATCACAACAGCACTGAAAGATAGCGGAGGTATAGAAGTAAAATCAATATAAAAATATTAATATTTAGTTTTTTAAATTTTTAATTTATCCAATAGACTCCCAATCTCGCCTACAAGTTCCAGAATTTGCCCAATAGGTTATTGTTCCTTTGGCTGGGTAGAAGTACCTTTTAAATTTGGATTTATCACTAATGGTTTGCATTGCTGCAAATGCTTTTATCTCAACATCTGGATATACCTCTTTAAGTCGCCAAGCTGCACCCATAAACGTGTGACCTCTAGTCACGATATCATCGACAAATACTACATACCCTATTTCTAAATCTACCATTTTGTTAATTCCCATGCTATTGTAGTGGTCTACAGGTTTTGGTCTCTGGCTTGGTGGAGCATATGATGACTTTTGAATGGCCACCATTCGTTGGATTAATGGCACAACAACTCCAAGTTTTTTGTTTTCCATCGCTTTTGCTATCTGATATGGTGGCCAAAGCTGTCCTTTTTTAATTGGTGTTGATCTAGGCATGGGAACTAAAATCGTATCTTCTTGGAAAAAATCTGCGAAATATCCTTCATCGACTAAACTTTTCAATCGTTCTGCAACATAATATGCCATAGACATTTCTTTTTCAACCGTTATCACTTTTCCCTCTCTAAGTACTGGTTTTTTTACTTTTATAATAGTATCATATTTTATCCAATCCCTTACTTTCTTCGCAAACACACCTTCTTTAGAATTATCTCTAGGACAGTAGGAGAATATTGAGCAGAATGCGAGTTTATCTAACATTTTTTGCATCCATAAATCCCCTACTGAAAACTACTAATGTCTACTACTTTTAACTCAGATATTGGGAATTCTGTTGGTGGCGGCATCATCTCTCTGATGGCACGTTTCAAATCATTGACATTTTTTAAAACACAAGCACCATACTTCATCATTTCCTTGACCCATTCAAAATCCTTCTCTACAAGCGATTTCCAGAAAAAGAGGGGTCTACCAAGTCTTAAGGTTTCCCAACCCTGAGAAATTACCCCGCTACTTTCTCCTGCCTCAACAATAATACTTGCATTGGAGATTAACGCCATCGTTCGATTTCTAAGAACAAAGTGTTTTGGTTTAGTAATATGTCCTATAGGATACTGACTAATTGCTAAATGCTCTTTCATAATTAGCTCTTGTAAAGGTCTATTTTCGGCAGGATAAAATTTGTTTAGAGGGGTTCCTAACACCGCAATAGTCTTTCCTCCATGTTCTATTGCCGTTTTGTGTGCAATCGTGTCAATTCCCTTTGCAAGACCGCTTAACACTATAACTTTGTTATCGATAAGTACTTTCGTTATTTTTAATGCAGCTTTGATCCCCTCAGATGATGGTTTTCTTGTTCCAATTACAGCCACCCGTGGCTCTGGTAGCGGTGTTCTCATTGAACCAGCAATGTAAAGTATTTTTGGAGCATATTTCTTCTCGAACTCATTTAACTTTCGACCCAAAAGCTCCTCAGGAGTGATTTTTCTTATGTTTGCCCCCCATACTTTGTGTAAATTCATATTAATCCCTCACAATATTCTTTCTCATATCTTCCCTATAAATTTCTTTTCAATTTACACACTTTCCAACGGTTCACATACCTCAGCTTTTACTCCTTTAAAAGTTCTTTTTTCAATTTCAATTTCTCTATAAGGTGCGACATCTTTTCCGCTCTTTATTTCAGCATACACAGGACAATCTTTCTTGAATGGACAAACTTGCTCGCAGAACTCTCTTCGCATCCTAATCTTCAACTTGACCTTGATGACTAAATTGTCTTCATCAACACTTTCAACCTCCGGGATTATTGTCATCAACCACTTCTCCGAAATTGCCCCACCTACTTTCTTGGTTCCAACTACTGCAACAAGACCCTTTTCTGCTCCCCATCGAATATACTTTCTAACAGTAACGTATGGCATCCCCGTAGCATTAGCAATCTCTCGTATGGTTTTAGGTTCATCCACGATCTCCCTAAAGACGTAAATCTTGTCCGTAAACATCATTTCGCCAATTGCCTCGTAAACTTCATCCCAGAACTCTTCCAATTCAATCACCTCATCGTAAGTTATATATGTATAGACGTTTTAAGTTAGTGTATAGATGAGACACTCGGATAGAATTCAAGAAACACTTGTTCATGAATTGTGTGGGGTGTTTGATTTAGATATCGCCAGCGAAGATGATGATATTTTGATTGAGGCTCTTAAGCGCACTCTTGGAGACGAAGTTGAGCGATTAAAGCTTGATCTGAACGAACTTGTTAGGAAACTCAAGAAAGAGTACTACAACTCATTAAAGAAGAGATTCAGAGAGAGTTTAGCTGAAGTCAGAGCAGAGTTAAGAGGATCAATCACTAAGAAACAGTTTATGTATCTTGCAGCTACAGTTTTCGCAGAATCTATACTAAATAAGCCCGTTCCAGCATCTCTTGTTTTTGAAATTTTGAGGTGTATAGGTATGGAAGATAGAAAAAATTATCCTAACAGATATTATTTTCTGAGACAACTTGAGGAAAAAGGGCTCGTGAAGAGTATAACGGTCGTAAATTCGAGAGCTGATAGATTGTATTGTTCAGAAGACGAAGGCAAAAAAATAGTAGATGGTTCCAAAGAGTTTGAGAAGTTAATTGAGTTAAAAGAGAGAATATTAAATGATGCAAAAATCAAACACCTTATTAGAACTTACTCTTCAGAAGAACCAAAAATGGACGTTGGTTTACCGAAACTACTTGAAACTAGTCAAGTAATAAGTGAAAAAGAAGACAATGTTAAAGTTTTGTTGTACGGTAGAGAAATAGTAAACATAAGCCAAGATGAAATTAACGAGATTGGCAGGATTGTTAGAGAATGCGGAAGATTTACACAATCAGATTTAAGAAAAGCATATAGGTTCGAGAAAAAAGCTATGGCTTATGTAGTATACGCATATGCGAAAGGATGGATTAGAATGGCTGAGAAAGGTAGAAGGAACTCACTGATTTTTGAAGTGGCACCTCACGAACTGAAGATAAACAATTCGAAAAGTCTTGAAACTGAAACCACATGAAGATATTAATAGAAATAGAAAAAGATACTTTTACCACATCCAAAGGTAGCTAGATTTAGAGAAACTTGTGTAGAACCGCAAGGTTTGGTTTTTAGCTGCTATATTCAGATTGGAGTTGCTTTGGGTATACAATGAAGAAGATTTTGAAGAGTTCTTGAACTGGTTTAACTTTTGGAGTGAACAAAAAGAGAAGTTGTGAAATAAACAAACAAAAATTAACAAAACATTTAAAATCAAGCGATATTTAACAGTTCACCCATCAAAAGTTAACAAAATTCAAGACAAGACAACACTAAATATCGATTAAATCAAGTAATACTCAATCTCCGAACTTATTTACTTTGTGAACTACTGAATTAACCGCTAACTTTATAAATGAGTTCAGCGAAAAATATATATACTCTTGCGAAAACCTTATATACTGCATGAAAAAGCTCAGGGCACTTGGGAAAGTAAAGCACATGTCGAAATCTGGGATGCTTGTAGTTGCTTTAAATCCTGCACATCTCCCCAAAATCGGGAATAAGATTGTTACAAGAAAAATGGAATATGTTGGCACTATCAATGATATAATAGGCCCGGTTTCATCGCCCTATGCACTCGTCAGACCAAAAAACCCTGAGAAAATAGTATTTGAAGATTTATTTGTGGTGAAAGAGTATGGCGGAGGTAGAAAAGGTAAGGGAGAAGGAAGTAGAAAAGGAAGTAGAAAGAAAGGAGATAGAAAGAGAAGAGGATATTGAAGTTTGTCCGGAGTGTGGTAGTCCTCGCCTTATTCGTGATTACCGCAGGGGCGAGTTCATCTGTCAGGATTGTGGGCTTGTGATCGAGGATAGATACATAGACGCGGGGCCAGAATGGAGGGCATTTGACAGTGAACAGAGGGACAAGAGGAGCAGAGTTGGTGCTCCCGTAACCTACACCATCCACGACAAGGGCTTATCAACCATCATTGACTGGAGTAACAAGGACTACTACGGCAAGGCAATTTCCGTCAGAAACAGAGCGCAGCTTTTCAGACTGAGGAAGTGGCAGAGGAGAATTAGGATAAGCAATGCTACTGAGAGAAACCTCGCCTTTGCCCTCAGCGAGCTTGACAGAATGGCATCCGCTCTCGGATTGCCAAAGAGTGTGAGAGAAACTGCAGCTGTCATCTACAGGAAAGCCGTAGAGAAGAATCTGATCAGAGGAAGAAGCATTGAGGGCGTTGTAGCTGCAGCTCTCTATGCAGCATGCAGACAGGCAGGTGTGCCCAGAACCCTCGATGAGATTGCGACATACTCAAGAGTTGATAGAAAGGAGATCGGCAGAACCTACAGGTTCATCACGAGGGAGCTTGGTCTTAAGCTGATGCCGACAAGCCCTGCTGACTACGTGCCAAGATTCTGTGCTGCTCTCGGATTGAGCGGTGAGGTGCAGAAGAAGGCAATCGAGATAATAAAGAAGGCTGAGGAAAGAGAGCTTACGAGTGGGAGAGGACCAACTGGAGTTGCTGCAGCAGCAATCTATGTTGCCTCTATCCTCTTGGGCGAGAGAAGGACTCAGAGAGAGGTTGCAGAGGTTGCCGGAGTTACTGAAGTCACAATAAGGAATCGCTACAAGGAACTGGCAGAGAAGCTCGGTATTGAGATTATACTCTAATTTTTCTGTTTTAATTTTATTTTAAAATAAAATATTCTAACGAAAAGATTATATGTCGTTGTAAGAGCAATGTTAACAAATTGCTAAAGGTGTGTGTATGAAAACCGCTGGATATGATTTTGTTGGTGAAATAGGCGAGGAATTTTTGAACCGAGCAATGGCGGCAGCGTTTTACACAACGACAATCCCCCATACTTTAGAGGCTGAGTATGAACCCGAAAACGTTCCTTCAGAACTCGAAGAGTACGCAAAAGTGAGCTGTAAACTCCACTTAAAGTATCCTCCAACTGTTGACTTCATGAAGGAAGATGTCGTTAGGGTTCTTTTCAACATAGAGGCATCTCTAAAAGTGTTGGGAAGTTTGAGGCTCGAATTCGACGTCACAGCATCAGCACAATGTTCACTAACTTATAACCAGGAAACAAGAATTCTGTCAGTTGACTTCGAAGCAGCCCAGGTTGATGAACTGACGATAAACGACAAGTACGACCTTCCCGAAAACGTCCTCAAAATAATCAACAAAGCCATTAAAGTAACCCTCGATTCTGAATTGCTTGGAAATGTTGGAAGAATAGAGATTGCCCCTATACTACACTCTGCTAAACTCCCAGACATGCCACCTGGAGAAGAACTTACGATCGGTCTTGGTAATGTGAAGATACTCAACGACCGGGTTGGAGCAATTTGCTTAAACTTCCTTGGTTACAGCGGTGGTAATATCGCCGAGATTATGGATTTTACAAATGGCCTTGACTTTTGTTGCGGTATTTCTGAGAACGCCATGCACAGAATATTCGACTTTTGGTGGAGTAGGACTACCAATCCCAAAAGTGGGAGCACATCTGGCAGATGTGATTTGCCCGAAATAATAGACAGTATCTTGGAGGCTATTGGAGGTATCCCGGGAATTGCAGTAAAGGTTGCGACACTCGGATTTGGTGAAGTGGAGTTTGACGTGCTTGAATCGTGGATGGATTATAGCGTAGCGTTTAGGATTACAAGCAAGCCAGATTTTGATTTAAAACCTGGAAACGTAATCGAGATTAGCAACCTCGGTCTTTCACTGGATGCAGAGGCTGTTGCAAAGGTAAGAATTAAAATCACAGAGGAAATTGACACGAGCGGGTTTATTCCAGACTCATGGACTCCGTGGGAAGACGATATAACTATTGACGAGCAGGAAGTCACTCTTCCACTTGCAGATGTCTCAGTCAATGATCTCGATGTTGTAGTTAACAGGGCGATTGCCGAAGTTTACCTTGACGACGAGAACAGGATTATGGCAAAATTAAAAGAAGTGCATTTAACAATAGGTCTGGGCGACTCTTGGATAGAAAATTTAGGTGAGGTTGCAGTAAACTGGTTGATAGAAAGAATTGAAGAGCTGATTAAAGATAGAATACCTCCTTTCCCCCTCTCACCATCTATCATATCTACCAAAATACCGGACACATCTCTGACGCTCAAAGTTGATATAGAGGAGTTCACAACCGACGATTTTGAGGCAGTTATCGGGGCTAACATTGAATTTGAGGGGATTCCCAGATTCATCGTACCTGTTCCGAGGTTCGTTGCGAATCGCGACCCACTTTCACTTGAAGTCCACAGAGCGGACTGCATTTATGTCAAGAAAGTATACGAGAAGAACAAGGTAGGTTACTATTCATTAATGGATGCTATCAAAGATGGTTACGACGGGTGCAAGTACTGTCTTCCCGAGTACCACACACGATAGTCAACCTGTCTTCTCAAATTTTTTCATTGGGAAGTATTCAGTAATGTTAATCATAACCTCTCTGTTCCTTATTACGTCGTAGTTCCTGACTATGAGTTTCTCTCCCTCCGAAATACCAAGTTCTTCAGCTATTGTAGGGTCGGCATCAACAACTTTGCTCCACCTTATCTCCCTTCTTGCCTCGATCCCATGCTTCTTCATTATCCTGCCAATTGGGATGTCGGCCCTCATCAAATCTTCTTTAAAACTGTTGTTGAGCCTCCTCAGCGGTGTATACGAAATAGCTTTCGCGTAAATCTCTCCGTCAGCCTTCAGATACACCACCCTATAATTAACCTCGTCCCCCTCATCAATTTTCAGAAGCTCTGCAAGATTTCTGTCTGCCTTGACTATTCTCTGTTCCAAGGTCTCAATCTGAACCCTTTTCTGTGTTATAGCTTCGATTATTGCTGTCACAGACCCATCTGTTGTCATCAAAATACGATGTATGGCATTCATAACCTTTCAAGTTCCTTTACAGGCCTGCCATCCTTTGTCTCAGGAGCCACATAGTCGAGGAAGCGCTGAAACGAGATGTTGTTCAGTCTGAATGTAACTCTCAACGGTGAGAGGACTGCATCGGCATCACAGAAATTAATCCTCGACACAGTAGCTGTCTGCTTGTTGAGGTAAACAGTCACCTCATTTCCACTCCTGCTCTTCAGTATCTCACTCCTTGCTGTGTCGAGAATCCTTTGCCTTCGGAGCAACTCTCTAAATCTTTCAAGATTTTTAGCCTTGCCCACCAACTTACCGTCTTCAATTTTGATTTCAGCATCCGGGAATAGATTTTTAATCGCGTTAACAACTTTTTCCTCACTCTCTGTCGGATGAATGTCGGTCTCGATTTTAATCTCAACATTTCTGGCGATGCTGAGCAAAATTTGCCTTACAGTCTCAATAAAATCTTCATAATTTCCCTTATTCTCTATAGTAAAATCTGCAATTTCCATTGCCTCTTTTAACCCCCATGATTCTTCCCTTTTATCCCTTTTCATCAAATCTTCGAGGTTCTCAACGTCATCGCTCCTCTTCCTCGTCTTTGCTCTCTCAAATCTCACCTCAAGTGGACTTTCAATGGATATAAGAACGAAATCATCTCCAAATGCTTTTTTAAACCTCTCAACTTCAGCTATACCCCTAATTCCGTCAACAACCACAACTCCACTTTTCCTTGCCTCATCCCTTATTTTCGGAATGCATCTCTTTGCAATAGCGTCCATTCCCTCTTTTTGTCTAAGTTCCGATGCCACTCTTCCCAGATTCTCGTCTGTTAGTTCCAACCCCCTCCTTATTGCCTCCTCTCTCACAGCATCCCCCATAACCACGACTGGAATTCCGAGTTCCCTTGCAATCTGCGCAGCTGTGCTCTTACCGCTCAAAGGATAACCTACAAACGCTATTACCTTCATTGTCAACACCACACTGACAGTGTATTAAATTGTAGTAAGCTACCGCGACTCTAAAATCCTTGCTGTCGGGTTCAACTTTTCTCTCAGAACGTTCTTCCAACTCAACATCCTTAGACCTCTCTTTTCTCTGCACATCGTAAATCCATACTTCTTCCCCAGTCTCAACGACTGCGTATCTCGCTCTCCTTATTCTTGCATAGCTCTCCATAAACCTCTTCACGGGTTCAGAAGCTGTTGGAGAAGCAAAGTCAACACACAAAAGGAGTTTACTTCCAAAAAATCCAAGATAAGCGCATTTTACCAAAAATTTTTTACCATCAAGCTCTAATTCAACCCCTTCATCCTTCTCCAATCTTACTCCTTTCTCTTCAAGCCATTTCATGCTCTGATTTTTGCTACGACTTTCTTGATGGGCGCTGTGAAAATTGGTCTCTCCTTAATTAACCCCTCTGGGCGATATAGCAGCACGAAGTACATCAGCAATCCGAATAGAATATACTCAAGCCAGACTGCTTCAAATGGAAGGTGGAGAAAAGTTCTTATTTCGTGCTTATAGATCGTGAGCAGTATTTTGACTATCACGAAGGTGAAGGTGCCGACAACGACGCCTCTGTTATTCCCAGCCCCTCCAAGCAAGAGCATCAGGAAGGGGTAAAACGTCCATTCAACTCTCGAAAAACTTGTAGCTATGACGTTAACTGAATATAAAGAATACAGCGCTCCAGCCAAAGATGCAAGTGCGGAGCCGATAGCAGCGGTTTTAATCCTTAGAACCATAACACTTTTACCCGTTGCCTCAACCACACTCTCGTTCTCCCTCATTGCCCTCAGCAACCTTCCAAAGGGCGAGTTTGTGAGCCTCCTGACAATAACATATACCAAAAATGCAATAAGAAGGGTTACGACAGTAAAAGCAACCATCCTTTCCTCTCCCGGCACGAAGGCAAGCACATCTGGAGTTGATACACCATAGTATCCTCCAATGATCGCTGTGTTGTAATTGCAGACCATGAACGCAACCTCACTTATTGCCAGCAATGTGATGGCAAGGTAATCTTCAGAAAGCTTTGCGCTCGGTAGAATGAATAGTGCCCCGGTTACAGCGCCGAGAATTGCTGCCAGAGCCAAGCAGAGAAGGAGTAACCCCACGCCATAGACAGGATTAGAGGCTATCAAATCGTTTGTCATTGATCTGATCTGAGCACTCGCCGTTATTATGTCTCCACTCACCCCAAAGGCGTAGATGAGAATTCTGTTGAATATCCCGCCTACAGCAACACCACCCATAAGGACTGCCAGAGCCCTGCCAAAGTTCGGTATACCTGCAAATCCGTATTCCAAATTCAGGCTCAGCGATACTATCGTGTAAAAACCGAACCACAGGGCTATTGTGACGATGACTTCTTCCATAATACTCTCCTCCAGTTAACCCCCGTTATACCTCTTGGAGCTAATATCAGCACAATTACAAGAACAACTAAGGAAATCACCTTGCTGTAGAGAAGTATTCCCGTCCCCAATATGGCTGAGAGGTTGTAGGTTAAAAAGGACTCTGAAAATCCGATGATGTATCCTCCAAGCAACGCTCCATTTATGTTAGCCAAACCTCCGACTATGCTGGCTGCAAATATTGAAACGATGATGATTGCTCCTGTTGAGGGGACAATTTCCTGTCTGAAGGGCAAAAGTGTGCCTGCCATTGCCGCCAAGGCACCTGAAAGAAACCACGAGAACAATCTCGTGTACTCTACATTTACACCCATAACTTCAGCCAAATCAGGATTCTCCATGGATGCTCTCAGCGCAACACCAAATCTGGTTTTGTATAGGAGGAGAAAAAGACCAAACAGAGATAAAAAGATCACAAGACTGGAGACAAGAAGAATTGCTGACAAGCCTGCCAAGTTAAAATCATAAGGTGTAAATATAAATCTAGAAGCAGATTTGTGTGTAAACTGGGCAAGTGAATCGGAGTAGGAGCCAATAATCCCGAGAAGTATTAGATCAAGAGCTAAGGTCGAGATCATGAGAATGACAACAGAGGCTTCTCTCTTTATCAAGGGTCTTAACATTAGAAGATAGACTGTGAGACCGAGAAGGCCGCCAAGAACGAATGTAAAGGGGAGAGAATAGTAGGGGTGAAGATTGTATAACCTCAAAAGAGTGAGAGAAATGTAAGAGCCGAAAACTGCAAAAGATCCCTGTGCAAAGTTCGGTACGGCTGTAGTAATGTAAGTCAGTGTCAAACCAACACTTAGAAGGACAAGAAGATTTGAGTAAACAATTGCTCCCTCTATGACGCTCATGTGCGTTGCAATGGGTAAAGTTTTAAAATATTAACGATTCCTTTATATCATGATTCGCGGGAAACTGTGCGTATTGGTAGCTGTGCTGACACTGCTGTCGGCCACGGCTGTAGTCTCTGCAGAAGAGATAAAGATAGGAGTGCTGGTAGATCTGTCCGGACCGCTAACAACATACGGAACAGACATAAAGAACACACTTGAAATAGCAAAAGAGGACATAAACTCGTATTTCAAGGCAAACGATCTGCCCTATACTGTGGAGTTTTACGTTGAAGACACAAAGGTAGACCCGAACATTGCCCTTCAGAAGGTACAAGACCTGTATGCAAAGGGCATAACACTTGTTATAGGTCCCATGGGCAGTGGTGAAGTGTCCAACATTAAGAGCTTTGTGACATCAAACAAGATAATCATAATCTCACCATCCTCAACTGCTCTGCCAAGCCTTATCGGCGTGACGAAGCCGGAGGAGAAGAAATACATCTTCAGGTTTGTTGGCACAGATGATCTGCAAACAGATGCAATAACAGCTGAACTCAAAGATGCTGGAATTAAAGCAGTTGTTATTGCTTACATTGGAAATGCGTGGGGCAAGGGTCTCTATGAGACGATCAAGCCCAAACTTGATGCAGCAGGGATTGAGGTCAAGAGTTATGTGGAGTACCCAGACCCACCACCCGCGGACTTCTCACCATACATAGCGGAAATGGAGAAATCCGTGTCTGAACTTCTGAAGACTTACAAGCCTTCTGAGGTTGCCGTCGTAGCCTTCAGCTATGAGGAGGCTGCAACGATCCTCGCTCAGACGAAGAGTGACAGTCCACTTCTCAATGTCGTATGGTTTGGGTGTGATGGAACGGCTTTGAGCGGCAAAGCACTTGATGTATGCAACAGCGCATCCAAAGTAGGTTTATATTCGACACTATTCGAGTCCAAAGGCAAGAGCTTTGACGAGTTGAAGGCAAAGTACAAGGAGAAGGGCTTTGGTGAAGAGCCCTACCAGTATGCAATGAATGCCTATGATGCAGCATGGGTTCTGGCGTTGAGTTACGTCAAGGTCATTGAAGAAAAGGGAAGTTACGATGCAGATACCATGGCTGAAACGATTCCACAGGTTACAGTTGATTACAGTGAGGGTAAATACGGAGTTTATCCTGTCACAGGAACGATAAAGCTAAACGAGTGGAATGATAGAGCAAGTGGTGACTACGCGATTTACTACGTCACCGAAGAGTGCAAGTGGGATAAAGCGGGAACTTGGATATTCGACGATAACAAGATTGAGTGGGCGCACAAGCCTGAGGCTCCAGCACCACCAGCCACAACACCTGCAGAACAGAAAAGGACTCCCGGTTTCGAGTTTGCACTTGCAGTTGTGGGTGTGCTGGCAGGAGCTTACTTGATAAGGAGAAGGCAGTGAACCATGAAAGTTCTTGAAACTCAAAATCTTTCTAAATTTTTTGACGGTCTTAAAGCCTTAAACAGGGTTAACATAGGAGTAGAGAAGGGTAGTATAACCCTTGTTATAGGTCCAAACGGGAGCGGAAAAACGACTTTCATCAACACCGTCTCAGGATTTTACAGGGCCGACGAGGGAAAGGTCTTCTTTGAGGGCAGAGATATAACAAATAAGCCACCTTACGAGATCAGCAAGCTCGGCATAGTGAGAACATTTCAGATTCCTCAACCACTGAAAAAGATGACAGTTCTTGAGAATCTGCTGATAGCCCCGGATGGCTACGGAGAGAGTGTCCTGAATACGATTACTGGAAAATGGATGAACGAGGAGGAGGAGATAGTGGAGAAGGCCTTCAAGATACTTGAATTTCTAAAGATAGACCATCTCTGGGATTCAGAAGCTCAAAACCTGAGTGGGGGGCAGCTGAAACTGCTTGAAGTGGCGAGAGCGATGATGAAGGATGCAAAGCTGATCATTATGGATGAACCGATAGCTGGTGTTAACCCAGTGCTATCGCATGATATGCTTGACAGGTTCGTTGAACTCAAAAAGATGGGGATAAGCTTTCTCATAGTGGAGCACAGACTGGACATAGTGCTTAAATACTCAGACCACATCTATGTTATGGCCAATGGCAGTGTGATTGCAGAGGGCAAGGAGGAGGATATACTGAATAACCCGAGAGTTGTGGAGGTGTATCTCGGTGCTTCGGACAGTGAAGTTGAATGCGGGGTATAAAGAACTCCATATCCTCTTTGACGTGGATGCGGAGATGGAAAAGAACAAGATTACCGCAGTAGTCGGCCCTAACGGCTCTGGTAAGTCAACACTGCTAAAATCCATCTTTGGCCTTGCAACAATCCATTCAGGAAAGGTATTTTTCAACGGTGGGGAGATCACAAAGTATCCGCCCCATGCAAGAACAAAGATGGGGATAGCCTACCTGCCCCAGACAGACAACGTCTTTGCCAACCTGACTGTTGAGGAAAATCTAAGAATTGCAGCTTATACCGTGGACAAAGATGAGGTCAAAGATAGAATAAATACTGCTCTGGATATTTTTCCTGAACTCGAAAGATTCATGAAAAGAAAAGCTGGCACGCTTAGCGGTGGGGAGAGGCAGATGCTCGCAATGGCAACTGCGTTGGTGAGAAAGGCAAATGTTCTGATGCTTGATGAACCAACTGCTCAGCTTGCGCCAAAGTTTGCCGAACTTATCTTCGACAGAGTTGTCAAGCTTAGAGATGATCTGAAGCTGACAATTCTGCTTGTGGAACAGAACGTGCAGAGAGCCTTAGAGATCAGTGACGATGCTTATCTACTTGTCAGCGGTAGAGTTGCCTTCAGCGGAAAAGCCAATGACCTGCTGGAGCACGAGAAGTTTGAGAAGCTCTGTATGGGTATTTTAGATTAACAGTATTTAAAATAAAATCCTTTTCTCTTAACATGCTCTACCAGTCTTCTGTAGGTGCCATTAACGCTGAGAGTTTCCGAATCACCGACCATTATTAGCTTTCTTTTCGCCCTCGTTAATGAGACATTTAATCTTCTCAAATCTTCGAGGAACCCAATCTCCTTATTCTGATTACTTCTGACGAAGGAGATAATTATCACCTCCTTTTCCCTGCCCTGAAATCCATCCACCGTGCTCGTTTCAACATCAACCCTTCTCCGCAGGAAATCAACCTGATCGTCGTAGGGTGTAATCACCCCGATCCAGTCCTTCTTAATCCCCATCCTGAGCAGTTCAGTAACAATTCTCTCAACTATCCTGCACTCAAGCTCGTTATATCTTGATGTTGAATCTGCAAGCTTTCCCTCTCCTTTATCAGGGCAGCGAAAGGTGTCAATAAAGACGAGCGGCTCATCAGGATCAAGAACTCGCCAGAAACCATTTGACTTAGGTTTGATTCTGAAATCTCTGAGAGTGATATTTTCAACGCTTTTGTGGGCTTTTATCTTCCCTCCATAAAATTCTCGGTTTGGAAACTCCATTATAGCTGAATTCATCCGGTACTGCACTTCAAGAAGCTGTGATTTGATGGGGTATCTCTCAATAAGCATCTCAAAAAGGGTTCTGGTAAGTTCCTGAGCCTTCACAACCGTTGGGGGTAACTGTTTGTGATCTCCAGCCAGAATAAATCTTTTAGCCCTGTTTATTGGTATCAGAACGCTTGGAAGCGTTGCCTGACTTGCCTCATCTACAACAGCCACGTCAAAGGAGTCTTCGACAAGAAAAGCTGATGAGTTGGTTGCGAGCACAACCTCACTCCCTTCCACGATATCCATCGCTATCTCATCCTCAATTCTCCTCATCTCGTCGTAAAGTAAATTCAGCTCTTTTCTGAACTCAATCCATCTTGCCATTGATCTGATTTTTGCTGCTGAAACCCCTCTCGTTCCTTTCCCAGTCTTGGCGAGCTTTTGGATTTCTTCATCGCTCAAACCTCTTCGCATGGCGGGAGAGGGTTTGACAAGTCTCTGCATCTCCTCTTCCAACCTCTCGATTTTATTTTTCAACTTCTTCACCTTTACGTAGCGCTCGTGCTCAGTAACTTTGGCAGATAGTGTAAAGCACTTGAGTTCCTCATCAACCCTCGACGGATGGCCTAATCTGACGATTTTCAAGTCTGAGAGAATTTCAACGAGGTTGTCAACTGCAGTGTTGCTTTCAGCGGTGACGAGAACCTTTTGACCCCGTTTAACAAGTTGCCTGACCACCTCGGCTATCGTCCTCGTCTTACCAGTTCCAAAAGGTCCGTGAATGAGGAGGAAATCTTCCGTTGCGAGAGCGAGAGATACCGCTTTTCTCTGACTGGCGTTAAGCATACTGTCAAATGGCTCAAAACTGACTTCTTCAATTTCAGATGGTGTCTCCACTCCGAGAGCAAATTTCAAAGCTCTCAATCCGCTCTCGCTCAGATTGTTTAGGTTCTCGATCCACCTTTTGAAGGTCAGGTCGCTTGCATAGAGGTCAATTCTAACATCTTTAAGAGCCCAGTCAGGGACGGATTCAAGAGCGACGGTGATATACTTCGACCCTTTTTCAGCCACAACTCCCCTCAGATCACTTTTCAGCGGATCTCCCCGGCTTATCAGCACCTCATCTCCTACAGATATCTCCGTCTCGATTAGTCTTCTCCTGCCGTATCTGACAAGCTTGTATCCGAACTCCTCACCCACAACCTTCCCTCTCAAGCCAAGAATCGCTCTTCCCTTCTTCTCTCTCTTCTCTCCACTGAGCCTACGGATTTCATTGAGCATCGCATCAATCTGTGCCCTTCTTTCAATTTCTGTAAGATCAATTAGCCTCTTTCGGAACTTTTCAACTTTCACCATCCAGAATAATCACAGCAGCTTTATTATCCTTGGCATGGCATCAGCAGAGAAATCAAGCTTTTAGTCGAACAGAGCTTCTGCAGGCTGGAGTAGGTAGTGGACGCTAACCGATCTGATAACCCTTAAGTACCCCATGCTTGAGAGAATCGGCATGGAAAATGTTGAGCTGCTGATTGAAGCTCTGCCATACATAAAGGATTTTCACGGAACCACGATGGTTATAAAGATTGGCGGTCATGCGATGGTGGATGATAAGGTTCTGGAAGAAACGATAAAGGATATAGTCCTCCTATATTTTGTTGGCATCAAGCCAGTAGTGGTTCACGGTGGCGGTCCTGAAATCTCAGAGAAAATGGAGAAACTCGGATTGCAGCCAAAGTTCGTCGAGGGTTTGAGAGTGACTGATAGGGAAACGATGGAAGTCGTTGAGATGGTTCTTGATGGAAAAGTTAACTCCAAAATCGTCACAACATTCATAAGGAACGGTGGAAAAGCTGTAGGATTGAGCGGAAAAGATGGGTTGCTTGTCGTTGCGAAAAAAAAGGAGATGAGAATGAGAAAGGGAGAGGAAGAGATAATTGTTGATCTCGGTTTTGTTGGTGAAACTGAATACATAAATCCAGATATTCTGAGAATTTTGCTTGAGTATGGGTTCATTCCCGTAGTTTCCCCTGTTGCAACCGATCTTATGGGTAATACATACAACCTTAACGCGGACATAGTTGCTGGCGAGATTGCTGCAGCATTGAAGGCAAAAAAGCTCATAATGCTCACAGATGTTCCGGGAATTCTTAAAGACCCCGAAGATAAAGGCTCGTTGATTTCTCGGATCACCCTTTCCGAACTTGAGGACATGCGGAGCAGCGGTGTGCTGAAGGGAGGAATGATACCAAAATTCGAGGCGATTGTGAGGGCACTCAAGAATGGAGTGGAAAAAGCCCACATAATTGACGGCTCCAAGCCTCATTCGATACTTATCGAACTTTTCACAAAAGAGGGCATAGGGACGATGGTGGAACCGTGAACAAGCTTGGAATTCAACCTGATGTTAGGCACAGCCCGAAAGAGGCCTTTGAATTTGCTGCAAACAATGGTTTTACACATGTCGAAATACTAATGGACCATCCTCTTTATTCCCTCAAAAATCTGAGCTATGTAGAGGTAATTGAGCTTAAGTGGAGTTACGATCTCGATTTGCTCATTCACGCTCCTGCAACAAGCACGAATTTTATCTCTCTCAGCGAGGACATGAGGAAAGCGAGTTACGAGGAGATGAGGAAAGTATGTTATTTCGCAGATAAATGCGGTGCTGAAGTGGTGACCTTTCACATAGGCTGGAATCCGGCGTTCATCAGCAATGGCCAGTTCTACTTTAATAAATCACTTTTCGACAAACATAATGAGACGGTTTTGCTGACGGAATTCAAGCCCTTCGTCGAATCCTGCCCGGTAACCCTTGCACTGGAGAACACGATTTTGATAGAGGATGGACTTGAGAGAGCGCTAACAGATATTCTTGAGTCAACCGATCTCGGTCTGACGATTGATGTGGGGCACTACAACATTCGGGAGAATCCCTTCTTTATGGAGAACTTTGAGAGAGTTGTCAACATGCATCTACACGACAATGACGGTAAAAGGGACTTGCATCTTGCCATGGGCAGAGGAAATGTTGATCTTGGAAAATTCAGACTTAATGAGTACGTAGGTTTTTTAACCATTGAGACGAGGGAGGAAAATGCGATACTCGAAAGTAAAGATTACATCTCTAAGTATGTGGGGTGATGGTTGTGAAGGCTAAGGAGCTTGAGTTTGAAGGGCATCTGATTGATTCGATGATACTACCCAAGGCTCTCGACACCATACTCGATCTCGAAGGTGAGTTCGAGATATTAGAGTTCAGGATTGGAAAGAAAAAGCAGGATCACAGTTACGCGAGAATGATAGTTTTTGGTAAAGATGATGCTCACCTTGACCAAATTCTGAAGGAGTTGCACAGAATAGGCGCGAGAGTAATCGAGGTTGAGGAGGTTGAGGTTGCAAAAGCACCGGCAGATAAAGTTCTGCCAGATGGGTTCTATGTTACAACAAATCATCCAACCTTTGTTAGGTATCAGGGAGAGTGGCTTGAGGTTGAGGACATAGGTATGGACAGGGTAATCGTGATAAGGGATGGTAAAGCCTATTGTGTGCCCATAGATGAAGTAGTTAAGGGAGATTTGGTTGTTGTTGGCGAAAAAGGTGTGAGGGTAGTCCCACCTGAGAGGCCGAGGAAGTCCACATATTTCGAGTTCATGGGAGGTAGAGTGTCTTCGGAGAGACCGACTGAGAGAATGATAGAGGCAATCGCAAAGGAAATCTACGATCTCAAACTCAGCGGTGGTAAGATCGCTGTCGTAGCTGGACCGGCAATTGACCACACCTCCGCAAGAGATGCACTTGCAGCCATGATAAGAGACGGCTATGTTGATTTGCTGCTGTCGGGCAATGCTCTTGCCGTTCACGATATAGAAATCTCAATCTTCGGAACATCTCTCGGTATGGATGTGAGTAGGGGCAGACCTGTGCCAGGAGGGAACAGACACCATCTTTATACGATAAGCAAGATTATCGCTGCTGGAGGTATAAAGAAGGCTGTGGAGAAGGGAATAGTTAAGGACGGAATAATGTATGAGTGTGTGAAAAGGAACGTTCCCTTCATCCTCGCAGGATCGATAAGAGATGATGGACCTCTGCCTGAAGTCATAACGGATGTTATGATGGCGAAAAAGGAGATGAAGAGGGCTTTGAGAGGGATAAACATGGTTATAATGCTCGCAACAATGCTGCACAGCATCGCTGTGGGCAATCTTCTACCTTCAACCGTGAAAACGATCTGTGTTGACATGAATCCGGCAACGGTCACAAAGCTCATGGACAGGGGGACGCACCAGGCCATTGGAGTTGTTACAGATGTTGGTTTGTTTCTCCCCCTACTATATGAGAAGATAAAGGAGCTTGAAGTGAGGGAAGGTAGGGGCTAAGTTTAAGTTAAACCTTCAAAAAGAAGTCAACGAATTTCTCACACAGCTTGTTGTGATCCTCAATTTTTTCTCTACTCTCTTCAAGAATCTTTTTCCTTTCTTCCTCACTCAATCCCGCTTTTGGATCAGAAATCCACTTTTCAATAAGCTCAAGTGTCATCTCTACGTGGAACTGCATTGCAATTGCCTTTCCCGCGACAAAGCACTGATTCTTAACCTCATCACCAACGTAGATCAGCTCAGCACCAGCAGGAAGGTCGAAAGTATCACCATGCCACTGAAAAACCTCGATCTCATCCGGCAATTGGAATCTGTCGCTTACCTTCTTCACTTTTCTCCATCCGATCTCCTTGATGTAGGGATAAACTTTCTCACCGAGTGCTGCTGCGATAAGCTGTGCTCCAAGGCATACACCAAGAACGGGTTTATTTCTATAATTTTCTCTAATCAAGTCCATTTCCCACTTGAGAAACTGATACTTCTCTGCCTCGTAAACACCCATTGGGCCACCGAGAATTACAAGAGCGTCGAACTCCCCTACTCTCGCTTCTCTGTATGCCTCAACGTAATAGTAATCAATACCCCTGTTTCCAAAAACTTCCTCAAAGTAGCCAAGCCCCTCTGCCGGATGATTTTTGATCGCTGCAACCTTCATGTTACGAATTTTGCAGGAAAAATATAAAGTTCTCGGTCACTCGACCGTCACGCTCTTTGCCAGATTTCTTGGCTTATCAATCTCGCAGCCCCGCAATCTTGCGACATAGTAGGCAAAAAGCTGTAATGCAACGGAGTAGGTTAATGGTGTTAGAATTGGATTAGTTGATGGAACCCGGATGGTATAATCTACAAACTTCTCTATCTCGTCATCCTCCTCATTCGCAACTGCGATTACCGGAGATTCTCTGGCTTTGATCTCCTTGATGTTCCCCAGCATTGAGTCATAGGTTTTATCTCTAACAATACATGCAACCACTGGCGTTTTTTCCCCCAATAGGGCAAATGGACCATGTTTAAGCTCACCGGCAGGATAGCCCTCGGCGTGAATATAGGAAATTTCCTTGAGCTTTAAAGCACCTTCGAGAGCTATCGGATAGCCAATACCTCTGCCCACATACATCATGTTTTCGTATCCGGCAAAGGTTTCCGAGATGGATGAAATTTCATCCTCCATGTCAAGTATCTGTCTGATCTTCTGCGGAATGCTTCTGAGTTCATTCAAAAGCTCCTCTATCTCCTTTGGCGGCAGGTTGGAAATCTTGGCTGCAATGAGATACAGGACTGTTAGCTGAGCGATGAAGGTTTTGGTAGCAGCAACTCCTATCTCGGGTCCCGCTCTCGTGTAAATAACATGGTCTGCCAGCCTTGTTGCAGTACTCCCGAGAACATTTGTTATCGCAAGAACTCTCATTCCGAGCTTTTTAGCCTTCCTCATAGCCTCAAGCGTATCTGCAGTCTCTCCACTCTGGGTTATTCCCACAACGAGTGTTCTGGACAGAGGAGGATTGCTGTAGTTGAATTCTGATGCATACTCCACCCTCACCGGAATTCCGGCGAGCTCCTCGATGAGGTATTTACCTATAAGGCATGCGTGGAAGGAGGTTCCACATGCAACAAACAGGATATCCGATATTCCTGCAAAAATTCTGCTGTCTATCTCTATATCCTCTCCCAGATACTCAAGAAGGGTATCTTCAACAACCCTCGGATTCTCATGAATTTCCTTCAGCATAAAGTGCTCGTATCCCCCCTTCTCAGCGTCCTCGATGCTCCATGGAACTATCTCAATCCCCTTCTCGACTTCAACACCATTTTTGAGTATTCTGTATCCATCTTTACTGACAATAACACTCTCTCCATCGTCGAGATAGACAACCCTGTTCGTGTATTCCAGCATTGCCGGTATATCAGACGCCAGAAAGAATTCTCCATCTCCCACGCCAAGAACAAGGGGGCTTTTGTATCTCACTGCCACAAGCCTCGCATCATCCGCCTTCATTGCGACAAAGGCATACGATCCCTGAAGCTCTTCGGCGGTCTTCATTACCGCATCGGCAAAGTCCTCTCCTCTCTCAACCCAACTCTCTATCAGGTGCGGAATTACTTCTGTATCCGTTTCTGACCTGAACGTATGCCCTTCATTCTCCAGTCTCTCCCTCAGACTCCTAAAGTTGGATATTATCCCGTTATGAACAACAGCAATTCTGCCCTTGCAGTCGAGATGGGGATGGGCGTTTATTTCAGAAGGTTTTCCGTGAGTTGCCCATCTTGTGTGTCCCAGTCCAATTTTCCCCCCGCCGAGACTGAAGTCTTTGATGTCCCCTATAGCTCCAACATTCTTCTTAACCACAATCTCGCCATCTTTCGCGATAGCCACTCCCCACGAGTCGTAACCCCTGTATTCAAGTCTTCTCAGTGCTGAAATCGCAACTTCATCAGCATTCCTAAAGCCGACGTAGCCAACTATTCCACACATAGGCTATACCACCATCGAGTCGTCCGGAATTCTTCCAAAGACTACCTTGCCGGGAGATATCTTGCACCTGTTACCAATTATGCTCCCTGCCTCGATTACAACATTGCTGCCAACACTACAGTTTTCACCGATGAACGCCCCTGCTTCGATTTTATGCACTTCTCCTTCAACGATTACCGAAGCCTGATCGCTTATCGTCGTAAACTTTGCTCCGATCACGCAGCCGTTGTCAATAACCGAATCTTTGATGTACGATTGAGGACCGACTACAACATTATCTCCGATAACGGAATTCTCAATATAACATAAAGCTCCAATTCTAACATTGTCTCCTATTGACGTTCGGCCTTTAATGATGGTATTCTGCCCTATTTCACAATTTCTACCAACCACAGCATCTCTGATGAACGCACCGTGCTTTACGATAGAGTTCATCCCTATCGAAACATCCCCTACTATTTCAGCGTCATCAATTTTGCCAGAAACTGTTACCCCTCTGAAATCCATTGCAATCTCATTTATTTTCAGTATGTCCCATGGATACACAATATCGAGCCATTTTTCAGCTTCTACGGCCGAAAATTCATACCCAGCTTCAGTCATTCTGTTTATGACTGTGGGTATGTCAGTGATGTCATTGATGAATTCAAAAATTTCGCTGCCAAATCTGTAAATCCCCGTATTAATTAAGGCGGAAATGGGCTTCTCAGGCTTCTCAACCACTCTCCTTACCTTGCCCTCGACAACTTCCAGAACCCCATATTTCGAAACCTCATCCGCCCTCTTGAATGCTACGCTCCACTTTTCAAGCCTCTTTAAAGTTTCAGCATCAAAGATATTATCTCCCGAAACAACAACGAAATCGTCGCTTAAGAATTTCTCTGCCTGCTTTAGTGCATGTGCAGTCCCGAGCTGCTTTTCCTGAATCGCATATTCTATATTTACACTCCACCTGCTTCCATCTCCAAAATAATCCATAACTCTGGTTCTTCTATATCCCACAACCAGAACGATATCTCTGATTCCAGCCTCTCTGAGAGATTCAATGACGTATTCCAAAACTGGCTTGTTTCCGATCTTTATCATCACCTTCGGTTTGTTCACTGTGAATGGCCTCAGTCTCTGTCCCTCTCCTGCTGCAAGAACTGCTGCCTGCATAAAATCACCTCAGAAAGGTGCCGGGCTCAACAGTGCCTCCAACAACCTTGCCCGGCGCGATAAAGACATCGTTACCCACCATCGCTCCTACATTTATGGAAACGTTTATACCAGTCTTAACACCATCGCCCACCACTGCCCCAAACTTTTTTCTACCCGTTGAAACGATCTTGCCCTTCACAGGAACCTTAATCTCCCTCTCATCCAACCTTAGATTGGCAACCTTTGTTCCCGCACCAAAGTTGCATCCCTCTCCAATCACCGAATCGCCCACATAGTTGAGATGGGGCAGATTGGTGTTGGACATTACGATTGAATTCTTTACCTCAACAAAGGCTCCAATGTGACAGTTATCACCAATTGATGTAAAGGGGCGAATGAAGCAGCACGGACCAATTCTGCAATTCCTTCCTATAACCACGGGTCCAATGATGTAGCTGCCAGACATCACAACACTCCCCTCATCAATGAAAACATTTCCTTTTATAACAGCACCGTCTTCAACCTCTCCTTTAATCTCCGGCTTTACATCCTTCAGAAGGGCCTCGTTTGCCCTTAAAAGGTCCCAAGGATAGCCCACGTCAATCCAGCGATTTAGCTCTACAGCCTCAAACACAATGCCATCGCTGATGGCAAGTTGAATTGTGTCTGTCACCTCGTATTCTCCCCTCTCAGAAACTCCCGTTTTCTCCAGATAGTCCAGCACGGCTGTATCGAACTTGTAAACACCGGCGTTTATGGTGTTGGTTGGTGGCTGCGATGGCTTTTCAATTATTCTTTTGACTTTTCCATCTTCAACAACAACTACACCGAAATCCTGTGGTTTGGGAACGCTGTAAACTCCCAGAGCCCTTTTACTGGAAGCAATTTTTGCAATGTCCTCTGCACTCACAATGTTGTCTCCATTCAGCATTATAAAGTCTGAGTTTATCAAATGAGTGGCAGACTTTAGAGCGTCTGCTGTACCAAGCTGCCTCCTCTGCTCGATGTATTTTATTTTTACTCCCCACCTGCTGCCATCACTAAAATAACCCCGGATGGTCTCACTTCTGTACCCGACAACGAGAATCAAGTTATCAATCCCAGCCTTTTTCAGCTCGATTATAAGGTGCTCGAGAATTGGCTTGTTCGCAACGGGTAGCATTACCTTCGGTTTTGTGTATGTGAGGGGACGCATTCTCGTCCCTTCTCCGGCTGCGAGAATTACTGCCTGCACAAATTCAGAATGGCATATATCGTTAAAAAGTTAACTATCGTTCGTCCTTTTTCACTGTTTTGAGAGATTGCTTACATCTCGAAATCGCATGGCTCAAGGGGCTGAAGGTTTAATCTCGGCCTCTCGTTTGTCGCAAAAGCCATGTATCTGTAAACGCGATACATAAGAGAGACATAGCCGTTCATAAACTCCACAACCCCTTTATGTCTTTTTCCGAGAATCAGGGTATAGAAGAAATTGAATATCCAGACAAAAACCACAGCTATTCCGAGCACATCCAGAATTATCCCGTAAAAAAGGCCAAGAGGAATTCTTAGGAGAGCTTCCGTTCTTTCACCCATGCTTGCAGTATGGGTGCAATGTTTATAATTTTTGCCGATGCCAAAAATTTATTTTCCCTTTTGACCAAGCTTACCTCTGCGATGGTTAGTAAGGAGCTAATGGATGCACTGAAGGCTGCAGGAATTAGGAGGCTGACCGATCTGCAGAGAGAGGCATACAGAAAGATAGTCACGGGAAAGGACGTGCTTATCGTAGCTCCAACAGGCAGCGGGAAAACGGAGGCAGCTTTAATTCCCGTTTTTGACAAAATCATCGAGACGAATTGGAGAGAAGGAATTGTTGCCATTTACATAACTCCTCTGAGGGCGTTGAACAGAGATATGCTAAGAAGGATAAAGAGGATAACAGAGATGCTCAGGATAACAGTGGACGTTAGACACGGTGACACACCAGAAAGTGTGAGGGTAAAGCAGTCAAAGAAGCCGCCTCAGGTGCTCATCACAACACCTGAGACCTTCCAGATTCTCTTTCTCGGAAAAAAGCTGAAGAAGGCTCTGAAAAATGTTAAGTTTTTGATCATAGACGAGATTCACGAAATTATAGACAGCGAGAGAGGCGTGCAGCTGAGCATCGCCATCGAGAGGCTGAGAGAGGTTGCAAAGTTCCAGACCATAGGCCTCTCAGCGACGGTCAGCAGGCCAGAGGTTGTTTCGAGATTTCTTGGGTCACATGCAGAGGTTGTGGAATGGAAAGCTGAGAAGGAATACGATGTATGGGTCGTAAAGCCTGAATATGATGGTGAGATTGCTGATGAGCTTGAGGTTGAAAAGGAGATTGCGGCAGAACTTAAGTTCATAGCTGATGTTGTGAAAAGGTACGGTTCGGCTTTGATATTCGTGAATACTCGCCAGACGGCAGAGGCACTGGGTGTAAAGCTGAAAAAGCTCGTCAAGGCTGAAGTTCATCATGGAAGCCTCTCAAGAGAGGCAAGGGTTGAGGCAGAGGATAAGTTCGCAAGGGGTGAGCTTGAAGCTCTCATCTGCACGTCATCAATGGAACTCGGAATTGACATCGGACATGTGGATGTGGTTGTGCAATACGGCAGCCCGCGACAGGCTGTCAGACTCGTTCAGAGGGTTGGGAGGAGCGGACATGGCTTGGGGAGGGTTTCGAGAGGATATATTGTGGCAAGCAGCTTCGACGATATTCTTGAGTCTATTGTGATACTCAGAAGGGCTAAGGAAGGGTTGCTTGAGGATGCTGAGATACACTTCGGCAGCCTTGATGTTCTTGCCAACCAGATATGTGCCATAGCTCTCGAATACGGAAGAATTGACGCTGAAAAAGTTTACAGAATTATAAGAAAAGCCTACCCCTATAGAAATCTGAGTTTTGAGGATTTTGAGAAAATCTGTGAGTATCTGGGCAAGATCGGAAAAATCTTCTACGATGATGGAGAAATCGGGGCAAGGAGAAATACGAGGAGATACTTCTACAGCAACATCTCGATGATTCCCGATGAAAAAAGATACAAGGTTGTTGATGTCGCATCCGGCAGAACAATAGGTTCTCTCGACGAGAGTTTTCTCTCAACCTTCAGTGGCGAGATTTTTGCGATGAAGGGAGAACTCTGGAGAGTTCTCAGCGTTGAGGATGTGGTGAAAGTTGAACCAGTAGCAGTTGAGGGCGAGATTCCCTCATGGGCAGGAGAAGAGATTCCTGTGCCCTTTGAGGTTGCTCAGGATGTCGGAGTTCTGAGGAACTGGATTGCAGGAAATATCAGAACTAAAGGAGAGAAAGGAGCGGTTGAGGCAATCCGAGAATTCACGAATGAGAATGCCGCAAAATTTGTCGTTGATGTTATCTCCAGACATATGGAGAAGGGCTTTTCCATTCCAACCGACTCCCACATCGTTATAGACGGTTCGGAAGGCGTAACTGTCATCAATGCCTGCTTTGGGCACAAGGTTAACGAGTCAATCGGTAGAATACTCGCTCTGCTGCTATCAGCAAGGAGAGGAGGTAGTGTATCAGTTGAGATTGATCCCTATCGGATAAAGTTATCCCCTGCAAAGCCTGATGAGGTTTTGAATGTCCTTAAAGTTGTAGAACCAGAAAGCGTGGAGTTTCTGGGTGAAAGGGCTGTTTTCGATACCAGATTGATGCAGTGGAAAATCATCAATGCTGCGAGGAAGTTCGGGCTCATTGACAAGGAGGAAGAACTTAGCAGGATCAACCTGAGGAATCTCGTTCTGAAGCTCAGAGACACCCCGGTTTACAGAGAAGCACTCAGAGAGATTTTCCTTGAAAAGATGGATATTGAAAGGGCAGAAAAAATTTTTGAGGACATACGAAGCGGAGAAATAGACATATCCCTTTACAATGAACTGAGTCCCATTAGCACGGCATCGAGGCATAGAGTTGCAGATATACTCGCAGTCAGATCATCTGAGGCTATACTGAAGGCCTTCAAGAAAAGGCTCCAGAATGAGACTTGCAGGATTCACTGTTTAAACTGCAAGGCGAGTTACACAGAAAAAGTGGAAAATTTCAATCAATTTAAGTGTATAAGATGTGGTTCAAGGATGATTGCGGTTTTCAACTCAAGGAGAGACATCAAAGAGTTCAGGAAGGAGGAGCTTTTTAAACTGGCAAATCTTGTTATGGGTCATGGAAAGAGGGCTGTTTACGCCCTTTCAACCTACGGGATAGGGGCTGATACTGCAGCAAGAATTCTGTCGAGGTTTTATCCAACAGAAGATGACTTCTTCAAGGCTCTGATCGAGGCTGAGAGAAATTACGTCAGGACAAGGAAGTTTTGGGGTTAATTTGAAATTTACAAATATCCCATCTCCTTGAGCTTCCCTACGACTGCATCAACCTCCTCTTCAACGCTCATCTTATCGGTATCGAGAACAACTTCGGGATTTTCCGGTTCTTCGTAAACGCCATCAAAACCTGTGAGGTCTTTGATCTCTCCCCTCAACGCCTTGGCATAGAGGCCCTTTGGGTCTCTTTTAATCCTCACCTCAAGTGAGCATCTCAGATAAACCTCCACAAACCTGCCGATTTCTCTCCTCGCAAACTCCCTCCAATCCCGGTATGGTGAGATCACAGAAACGACAACAATAACACCATTTTTTGCAAGCAAATTCGCCATCTCGACAACAACCTTATTGTGCATCTCCCTCTCTTCCTTGCTGAATCCGAGATCAGGATAGAGCTTCGACCTCACCTTATCTCCGTCGAGGTGTTCAACATTGTAGCCCATGGACTGCAGTTTTGCAACGAGCGCCTTAGCGAGAGTTGTCTTTCCCGCTCCGCTCGGCCCAGTTAACCATATAACGAAGCTCATACGAGACTCCTGCCCATTAAATCCGCTTTAATGCCGAACATCTTAAGTATGGTGGGAGTAACATCGTATATCTCGCATTCCGCAATCTTACCAGCCTCTACACCGGGCATTTTCAGGGAAAAAACGCCGTATTGAGAGTGGACGGCATCATCTGGACCGGTGTCGTTTTCCAGCAGGTAATACGATTCCCAGCCCACTGTTCCAGCAGACCTCCACGACAGATTGTCGAAGTAGACCATGATATCGGGCTTATCACCATTAGCGATAGGATATAATTCTTCAGGATAGTAAACCTCAGTTCTCCATTTCTCTCCCTCTGGCCCTCTGATGGATTTTATCTTCTCCGCCACATCATCCCTAATTTTCTCATATTCCGAAAGTCTAACCACTCCTTTCTTCTCCCTACCTTTAACGTTTAGAAATACCCTTGCGTAGTACCCACCCCACGACCATGCAATTGTTTCGTCCCACTTGACGTTAAGCTGCTCAAATTTCCTAACTCCATTGCCATACTCGGCCTTAAGCAAGCCCTCATCAATCATCCACTGATTGACGGCAAAGCAACCCTTCATCGCCTTAATGCCGTGATCGGAAACAATCATCACTGCTGTATCCTCATCGAGCATTTTTAAGGTCTTACCAAGCTCCCTGTCCAGCAACTTGTAATAATCGGGGATGACATTTTTGTATCTGCTGTTTGGCTCATGCAGATGGTGATTTTCATCGAAATACTTCCAGAAGGCATGATGAATTCTGTCAAGTCCAATTTCTACAAACCAAAGTAAATCCCAGTCTTGAGTCTGGATAAAGTGTCTGATCAGCTCAAATCGCTTTTCAGTCATCTCCCATATCTTCTCTTTAACTTCATCCCTCTCATCTTTCCTGAAGACCACATCGAAAATGTAGTCCCCAACAACCCTCTCAATTTCACCCTTAACGTTCTGGGGATAGGTGTAGTTAACGGATGAGTCGGGAGTAATGAAGCAGCCAACCATTATCCCGTTTATCTTTCTTGGAGGATACGATGGAGGGATGCCTATGGCTATTGACTTATACCCCTTCTCCCCCAGATAGTCCCACACAGTCTTCTCCTTCACAGTTAAGCTGTGTGCGATCCATATGTCTTTGTAGTCGTTCTTCTTTCTGTGCCTGAAACCGTAAAGACCAAGCTCACCCGGTGTTTTTCCGGTAGCCATGCACATCCACGCAGGAATCGTTATTGCCGGAATGCTGCTTTTCATCGGGCCGTAGATTGATTCTGACAGGAGCTTCTTTATGTTGGGCAAATCATCAATAAACCTGCTGAAAAGCAAGTCAGGTGGGGCGGAATCCAGACCGGCAACGAGGAGTTTCATGCTTAATCCAAATATCCAAGGGCTCTAAGCCTTTCCTTAACCTTTTCTTCCTCCTCTTCCGTAAATACTTTCTCTTCTTCTTCCTCCAAGCTTGCGAGAACTTCTCTGAGCACGTAAGTTACATACTCGTCAACTGAGCTGAACTCTGTGTCTCTTATTCTTTCCTCAATTTTATCGTAAACATCTCTTGGTATCTTAACTTCAACCTCATCCGCCATAGTATTAAAGTTTCAGGAGAGTATAAAAACTTGGCCGTTCCATCATTGTGTTAATTCCCACCTCCAACTTGCACTCTATCCAGCTTCAAACTTAAGGGATTCAGAAATTAGCGTTTAAGCTGCTTTTTTAGCTCAACCGACTCCGCTGCTTCTTTACCCCACTCTTTTACCCTTTCTTTTACCCTTAACCCAGATAAATTTTTAAAATAAATTTTTAAATATAATCTCGTAAACAAGTATTATGGATATTATAAGGGGTATTAAATATTTACTTCTGGTGTCAATTTACTCTTTTCATGTTATACACCTTAATACTATAAAATAATACTATAATATAAGCGGCGAGGCATTTCTTCCGGAAGGCTACTACGAGGCTGCCGGAGATTGTGCACCGAAAGCACATACAGTCGAACTTGATAACGGTGATCGGATTGCTGTTGAGACTACAATGCTGACGAAGAACCATTACAACCCTCCGGGGATCATTGACGCTAAGAACAGCTATTACTACAATCCTCCAAAGTTGTACGAGAATCCGGGGCAAGCGATCAGCTTCATGAACGACATAATGTACCCCGGCTATCCAAAGTGGACTATGGACGAGATAGACTGGTGGAACTCAGAGCCATTTTCGGAAAAGTTCATGGGGTGGAAGTGAGTTAAATCAAAGCTAAACCTTTAAAACCCAAAAACCAAGGTCGAACGTGAAAGCTGAGATCAAAATTGACGGGATTGATGAGGCTATATTTAAAAGCATAAGGCAGGAGGAAAAGAGATCCATAAGCAGGGCAAAGGTTTATCAATCTGGAGAAAAGCTGATATTAGAAATTGAAGCTGAGGATGTTTCAGATTTAAGAGCAGCCATAAACTCTTGGCTGCGACTAATCAAAATGTGTGTAGAGATAAACGAGGTGTTGAGAAATGGGTGAACTTCCCCCGCAGGTTCAGAATCTGGTTGCACAGCTCCAGCAGTTGCAGCAGCAGTTACAGGCTGTAATCACTCAGAGAGCGCAGGTTGAAGCATTGCTGAGGGATGCTGAGCAGGCTTTAGAGGAGCTTCAGAAGGTAGATGATGACTCGCCGGTTTACAAGGCAGTTGGCAACGTGCTGGTTAAGGAGAAGAGAGAAGATGTGATAAAGGAGCTAACTGAGAAAAAGGAAACCTACGAGATAAGGATAAAGACCCTCCAGAGACAGGAGGAAAAGCTTAGAGAGAGATTTGCAGAAACGCAGAAGAAGCTCCAGAGTATGCTCAGTCCTCAGGCAGGATAGCGTTGAGGATTTCTGAAAGCAATTTTTTGTCAATATTTCTGCTTATCCTCAAAAATTTTCCTTCAAAGGCAACGAATCCTCTGCTAAATCGCCAAGCAGTTTTGAAGGGATGTACTTTGCATTTTCTTCCACCAAAGCTCCTGAGATCACTCTCTCTCAAACTTTTGTCCAGCTTTACAGTGAAAGATAGATCATCGCCCACGGCTATAACATTCCCACAACTCTCCCTCAATCTGCTCTGAAGCTCCCATGGCTTCCAGTCTTTGGAATTCGCTATATCGTATAGGTCAAGCAGCGTTTCTTTCAACCCCATGTCCAATCTGATAAAAGCAGTTTTAAATTCATTTTCCAAACTAAACACGTGCGCCTCTGCAGGCACTGTCTCTCAGCGATTGGAGAAGGAGAACTTTCGGAAGAATGTGAGGCATGCTGCAACGTATTCAACAGGATCAATGAGTTTGCAGAAAAAATAGTGCAAAAGCTCTCAGAGTATGAGTTTAGGACTTTCAACATTGGAAGTAGAGAATGGGGAAGTGCAAAGGCTTTACACGAGCTGATGGAGAGGAAAGGGGTTGAATACGACCTAAAGAAGGAATTTAACGAGCGTCTTGGAAGAAAAATTTCAGAGTTGAGTGGCAAAGTCAGAAGCCTAAACCCGGAAATAAATGTAATTTTCGATCTGGAAACTTTCGATTTCGAACTCCAGATAGGATCGGTTTACATTTATGGAAGGTACATCAAGCGAGTCAGGAACATCTCGCAGACAAGGTGGATATGTGGTTTTTGTGGGGGTAAGGGATGTGAGATGTGCAACTTTACGGGAAAGAAGTATGGAACATCTGTGGAGGAAATAATCTCAACTCCAGCTACCAGAATTTTCGAGGCAAAGGATGCGAAGCTGCATGGTGCCGGGCGTGAAGATGTTGATGCCAGAATGCTTGGCAGAGGTAGACCCTTCGTGCTTGAGTTGATAGAGCCAAGAAAGAGGTTTGTTGAGCTGAGTAAGGTAGAGAAGGCGATCAACGAGTATGCAGGAGGGAAGGTTAAGGTTTTTGGATTGGAATATGCTGACTCGAAAAGGGTTAGAGAGGTTAAGATGGAAAGGCACAGGAAGAAGTATAGAGCCAAGGTCGTGTTTGAAGATGACATTGATACTGAAAACCTGCTGAATGCTATTGAAGGGCTTAGGGGAGTGGAAATCAGGCAGAGAACACCAAAGAGGGTTGCTCACAGAAGAGCGGATAAGGTGAGGGTGAGGAAAGTTTACGACATAAAGCTCCTTTTCCACAGGGAAAAAGTTGCGGTTATGGAGATTGAAGCCGATGCCGGACTGTACATTAAGGAATTGGTAAGTGGAGATGAAGGGAGGACTCGTCCAAGTCTATCTTCGGTTACTGGAATAAACTGTAAGGTTGAAAAACTCGACGTTATAGATGTTTTTGATTCTTACTCCACCTCTACAAGCGAGTAATCGAGGTTTCCAAGCCCCATCTCGCTTGCATACTCCAGCATCCTGTCAACATCAGTCCATGGCCAGAACCTTTCCTTTTCAAGCAGAGCACCACTGACAGCCTCCGCTTTTCTATACAGGTCAACGCTTGCCTTGTCAATTGCCACCATATCCTTTGATGCCATTATACCCAGATCAGAAACCACAGGGATATCGCTGAAGGGGTGACAGTCGCAGTGGGGTGTAATTTCCACAAGGAAATTCAGGTAGGCAAATTTGCTGTTGGCATTCAGAACGCCCCTTGCACATTCAACCACCCTCTCTCCAACCTCTCTGCCAAAAACCCAGTAAAGATTGACGGCATCATCCTCACATACCTCCGCACAGCCTGTGCATTTCAAACATTTTTCCTCCACGATCTTGTAATCTTCGATTGCCTTTGTCGGGCAGATTTCAACACATTTGTCACATTTCGTGCAATTCTCGTTTATCTCCGGGAATCTCGACATGTGTATGTCAAATTTTGATGGTTTTGCCACACACCCCACGCCAACATTTTTAATGCTCCCCCCAATCCCTGCCTGCATGTGGAGCTTGAAGTGTGTAACGCAAATCACTGCGTCACATTCAGCAATTGCCTTCGCCACGCAAACTTTACGGATATATTTTCCATTTACAGGCACTTCAACAAAATCAAACCCCAACAATCCGTCTGCAATCAATATCGGAGCTTTAACTGTCTGCTGGGTGTATCCGTTTTCCTCTGCTATCTCCAACCTGCCAAATGCTGAACTTCTCAGCCTTGTCAGCCCCAACCCCGTTGTTTCGGTGACAAAGGGTCGCCCTCCCAACTCTCTAACCTTCTCAACAACCGCCCTGAGAAAAACACTCCTTACTGTTTTCGTAGTTCCTCTCTCACCAAAATGTGTTTTTACAGCCACCAGATCGCCTTTTGAAATTATATCAAGAACGCCACTCTCATCAATCAACCTATTGAGCTTGCTAACCATGCTGAGCTGAGGCTGATACCACTTCGCAGGGTCGGTAACTTCCGCCCTTGGATTTACATAAAAAACGTTGCTCATAAACTTTCAAGCAACATCCTCCTTATAATATCTTTCGCCTCCTCAAAACCAAATTCGTTTTTCTCAAGCGGGATGCTTGATTTGACGACCCTGACAGAATTGCCCTCATTCTCGACAATATTCGGGAAAAACATGGAGATTGAGACCTCAACACTTTTTTCGTGGGCATATTTAACGAGAGAGAATATGCTGTGAGATTCCTCATTCTCAACCCTTACGAGGATTGTCCTTAAAAAGTGTAAAAGCCTCTGGTAGCTGTGATAGATCAAAAGACCAGAAATCGAGTTCATAACGAGGAGATACTTCCCATCAATACTGTCAAGGACCTTATTCACTGCAAGGCTGACCTCGTTCAGGTTTAGCGGGTTGGAAACTACAATATCTCTCTCCCCTCCACCATTTTTTTTGCCCCAAGTGAAGGTGTCAATAATCCATACGTCCTCTCTTCCAAGCCTTTTTCTGACAAACTCGGCACTGGATAATGTTGTAACCCACACTACATTGTCAAATTCATTTGACACTGATTCAAGTATTTTGCATTTTCCAGTTCCCGGTGGTCCACTGATCAGTAAATGAGTCATTTGGTACTCCCCGCGTAAATGTTGACTATGGTGCTCAAAGGGATTTTAAACTTTTGCGATTCAATATTTTATGATGAGAAGAGTTGTTATTAATGACGTAATTCTAACTCCAGAAAAAGCCGCGATTATCGGTAACACTGCAATTATTGCTGATCTTCATCTTGGATTTGAAAATGTGATGCAGAATAAAGGCGTTGCCATTCCGAGAATGCAAGTTAAGGAGATTGTAAGGAATGTAAAGAAAATAATTGATAGACACAACATCAATAGACTGATAGTTGCGGGAGACCTCAAACACGAATTTAGCAAGAATTTACCATACGAGTGGGAGGATGTGAGAGAATTCATTGAGTCTGTTGATGTAGAACTTGAAGTCGTGAGAGGGAACCACGACAATTTTCTGGCTGCTATTCTGGCAGAGTATGGGATAGAGTTGAGGGAGCACGTTAAGGTTGACAAATACTACGTTATTCATGGTCACAAGGATTTGGAATTTGAAAGAGTTATAATAGGGCATGAGCATCCTGCGATCAAGGTCAGGGTAAGAGGGGGTCTGTATAACTTCCCGTGCTATCTCGTTGCAGATGATGCCAAAATAGTCTTACCTGCCTTCTCACCGCTAATGAGTGGTAGCGATGTCCTTCAAAATTCTTTTCTTTCTCCTGTGTTAAACAAAGCAAAAAGAATTGAAATCTACGCTGTTGAAGACGAGGTGTTATACCTCGGAAGCTTGAGAGACTTAAAGAAGATAATTTAGTCATTCCTCAACATCAAGACCGATCGTTTTTCTATATCTCATACCCGGAAAGCTGATTTTGCTCGAAGCTGCATATGCCCTTTCTCTCGCCTCCTCTATACTCTTCCCCATCCCTACCACTGTCAGAACTCTACCCCCCGTAGTAACATACCCGTTAGTCTTTTCGATACCATTTGCATAAACTATCGCCTCCTTCATTGCATCCTCCAAACCACTTATCGGCTGGCTCGTGTAATGATTAGCAGGATAACCGGGCTTCAACCCTTCTCTACCCTTCAACGCACCGCTCACAGCACACACAGCAACGCACCAGTCGCTACTAAACTTTATATCAGCGTTTTCGAGCTCTCCCTCGACTATCGCCATCGAAATCTCAGCTATATCACTCTCAAGTCTCGGAAGCTTTGCTTCAGCACCCGGATCACAATCCCTTACGTTTATCTCCAAAACCTTTGGGATTAGCTCCCCCTCCTCTTCCACAAGCATTATGACCGGATAAAGCACACCTCTGAATTCAACCCCTTCAAGCTCCCTGAATTTTGTTACTATTGGCTCAACCACAATCTCCATTATCCTGCTCTCAATCTCCGCATCCACATCTGGATGAGGGCTTACTGCGCCCATACCCCCGGTGTTAGGATTGACAAGCTTTCCTTCCCTGAAAAGCTGCTCGATCTGTGCTTTCGTGTAGAATTTTCTTGTAAGGCCAATGTAGAAGTCTCTCAGACCCTCTATATCGTCACTGTCGAAGGCTCTCTTATAGTCCTTCGCATGTCCAAAGGGCTTAACGGTTTTTCCGTCACTAACAGCAGTAAAGGCTACCTCTATCCCCCTCAACCTCTCCTCAACGACGATTCTGTTTCCAGCCTCTCCAAACTTCTTCTGAACCATTATCTCGTCCACAGCCCTAAAAGCTTCCTCGATGGACTCGCAGACGTAAACACCCTTTCCTGCTGCAAGCCCATCAGCCTTTACGACGATTCCATCTTCGAAGTTTTCCCTGATATACTCCTTAGCCTCCTCTGGATCATCAAAGTTCGTATATTCTGGGATTGGAACTCCAATTTTTTTCAAAAAGTCCTTTGCCCAGCACTTACTCGCCTCAAGTATTGTAGCCTCTTTTTTTGGCCCTATTGCGACAATTCCCTCCTCTTCAAGCCTGTCAACCAAACCGAGGCTGAGGGGCTCTTCGGGTCCAATATAAACAAGGTCAACTTCAGCATATTTGGCGAATTTTACGATTTCGCTGATGGCCCTGATTGAAGGTATCTTTTCTCCATTCAGCTTCGCAATTTTACATTTTTCAAAAAACTCGCTCCCACCATTTCCGGGAGCGACGTAAACTTCCTTAACTCTTGCACTTCTTGAGAAAGCATGAGCAATTGCGTTACCTCTACCACCAGCATCAACCACGAGAACCTTCATGGTATTTTTTATCTCCTCCATTATATTCCGTTTTCGGTTTCTAATTTATGAAATAATTAATATGCGTTTTTAATTACAAATAGAACCTGCGTAAAAATAACAAAACTTAAATAGGCTACGGTTAGGCTTTCGATGTCTTTGAAGTGTAGAATTTAGTCAAGGTGGTTACCATGGATAGGACAGAAATTCTTGAGAGAATTAAAGATGCAGAGATTAAAGTTGAAGAAAGTATCAGGGCTGCTGAGGAAGAAAAGAAAAACAAAATTCTCGAAGCAAAGATGAAGGCAAGGGAAATTATTGAGAGTGCCGAGGCTGAAGCTGCTAAAGTCAAAGAGGAGATACTCAACAATGTAAAAGCAGAGATAGAGAAAGAGAAAGAAGAAATAAAGCAAAAGAAAGCAAAGGAAATAGAGGAGTTCGAGAAAAGCGGAAAAGACAACATAATGAAAGCTGTAGATTTTCTCTATAACGAGTTTGTAGGGATGGTGGAGCATGCTTAAGCCGGAAAAGATGGTTAAAATTTCAGTAGTGGGACCAAAGGAGCAGCTTGAGTATGCGTCAGAAACCTTATACAAAGTAAACCTTCTCCACATTGAAGACCCAAAAGAGGCAGAGTATTTCAGAATTGGCGAGCCGCTTGAAAAAGCATCTCTGATATCTCGCAGTTTGGTGCAGCTCAGGAGTTACATATCTTATCTGAAAATTGATCCAAGCAGAATTGTTCCAAAGAGAAAGTATAGGTCAAAAGAAATTGAAGATAAGCTCAGCAAAAAGCTTGAGGAATACCAAGAACAAATTGGAAGGAAAATTGAAGAGAACAGAAGCATTGATGAGAAAATAAGAGGATTAGAGGACGAACTGAGAATAATCGAACCTTTAAAGGTGCTGGGAATACCCTCAAGACTTCTGAAGGGCTACAAGAACTTGCGGTGCTTTGTTGGACTCGTCAAAGAGAATCCAGTTGAGGAACTGAGTAAAATAACAGACCAGTTTGATGCTGTAATCAAAGAATACCAGAAGGAGTTGCTGGTTGCAATTTTCGTAAAGGCAGAATACGGGGATGAGTTCTTCAGAACACTTCAGGGCTTTGGGTATAGAGAGCTGCCAGTTCCGGACATTGACGACTACGATGTCAGAATAAATGAGATTGAGAGGGAGAAAGAGGAGCTTCTAAACAGGAAGAAGCAGCTTGAGACAGAGATTGAGGAAATTAAGGTGAAAGAAGCCGAGCTCTTACTCGCCATTGAAGAGTATCTGAGTTCAGAACTCGACAAGTCTGAGCTGCCCCTAAGGGCACTCGTTTCAAAATACGCATTTGTAATCGTCGGATACGTTCCAGCCAAACAGCTGGATGAATTCAGGAGTGAAGTAGAAAGGAACGGCAAAATCGTGGTTGAAGTCATTGAGGAAGAAGAGGAGGATGTTCCGCCAACCAAACTCGACAATCCTGCGATAGTCAGGGACTACGAGTTGCTTACCACAACGTATGCGACACCCAAGTACAAAGAGCTTGATCCAAGTGCAATAATGGCTGTCTTCTTCACAATATTCTTCGGAATGATGCTCGGAGACATGGGTTACGGCCTGCTAATAACAATACTTGCTCTTTATCTCAAAACGGTCTTCAGGACAGAGGGCTGGCAGAAACTGCTGAATATTGCTATTTATTGTGGGCTCTCGTCCATTCTCTTCGGTTTCATCTACGGAGAGTTCTTTGGACCGTTCATAATTCCCGGAATAGAGGAACCATCAAAGATACACTTCCTCGGTGACGCCCTTTCAGCGCTCTACACGTTCAATCACCACCACCCACTGTTCGACAGAGTGGAGGAATTCGGCGTCAAGGCGCTGCTCTTCATTGTGCTTCTTATCGGTATGTTCAAGATGCTATGGGGCTTCGCACTTGGCTTCTACAATGTCTACGTAGAACATGGAATGAAGGAGGCGATTTATGAAAAGGGGTGCTGGTTCATCGGTGTTCTTGGCTTGGTGATGCTTATATTCGGATTTAGCTACAACCTCGGAATTTTCACATCTCCACCAGAAGAGGGCTTCGGACATCTGCTTCCAGACAACCTCTACATGCTGGGAAGCTACACGGTTGAGGAAGGAAAAGAAGTTCCACTGCCAATTCCGGGTTTGGTGGATGGATGGCAGGCAGGAGTCAATATCTTCTATGTATTGGCACTACCCCTGCTCATCGTCTGGTTCGTGATATTTCTGAAGGCAGAGATACCGAAGATGGGCATTTTTGGAATTATAATGGCAGTAGAGCTATTGACGTGGTTTGGACAGATTATCAGCTACGCTCGATTGCTCGCTATTGGTCTATCATCGGTTTACATAGCCTTTGTTATAAACTATCTCAGCGTTAAAATAGGAACACCACCAGGAATGGCGCTGCTACCAGTTGCAATAATTCTGCTGCTGATAGGACATGCAGGAAACCTGTTGCTCGGAATACTCGATCCTGGGTTACAGTCACTGCGATTGCACTATGTAGAGTTCTTCACTAAGTTTTTTGAAGGTGGAGGAAAGGAGTACTCTCCATTCGGGAGAGTTAAAAAGTTTTTGGAGGATTGAAGGAGGTGGTTAGAAATGGTTG
>DAVR01000039.1 GCA_002507545.1 Archaeoglobus sp. UBA230
AAAAATTTCAGGACTATACATGATGAACGAAGCTATTGAAATTTTAAAGGAGATCAAGTTGAAGCTTGAGGAGATCGATAAAAGGCTTAAAAGAATCGAAGAGGAAATCTTCGATGAGCTGAGTGAGGAAGAGATTGAAGAAATTAGGAAAGACATAGAAGCATACGAAAAAGGGGAGCTTGAGACGATATCTCTCAAAGAACTGAAAAAAGAGATAGGAATCGATGATGTTTAAAGTCGTCCTAAAGAGAGGAGTAGCTAGGGATTTGAGAAAGTTGAGTAAAAAAGACAAAATAAGGATTTACAAAGCGATTGAGAGGTTGGAAGACCCTTTTCTTCTGGATGTTAGGAAGATTAGAGGTCTTGAGGACACTTATGCAGTCAGAGTAGGAGATTTTAGGATCGTTTTCAAGGTTTATTTTGATAAGAGAATTGTCTTGGTAACTCGAATCGACAGAAGAGAAAGAATCTACGATCGCCTGTGAGATGATAATTTGGCTTTAAAAGACTTATGAGTTAACAAAACCCCCTTAGCAAACTTTTTCTCTCCCTTCCTTCAAATCCACTTTCTGAAGTGGTTTGAACACCCCGTTCTCGTAGATTGCTTCGATTATCTTTCCCATGCTTTTAATTCAATTTCAAATCTAAAAGCTTTTGCCGTCAGACCTCAATAACTTCAAGAAAATCCACGCGCTTGAAGTCCTCGTCGAAGGTAGCTATCTTTCTGATTCCGTAATGCCTGCATGTGGCAGCGATTAAGGCATCGTTTGGGAGGAGGCCGTACCTGAAAGCTAAGTCCACCGAAGACTCGGTTATGTCCTTGGTGATGCCTGCCATTTCGATAATATCGGAGTCCAGAGCAGTCAGGATAAAATCTTTCAGGTAAATCCTAACGGGTTCGTACTCGCTACTGTACTTGGCGAACTTGTCAGCTACCGAATACCTACCGGTTTTCCCAAAAATCCTCTCTGTTTCGATATAAAGGAGCTTGAAGAATAACTCTTCTATAACGTTCGGCGAAATGACAGCTTTGTTCTCGTTTATGGCGAAATCCAGGAATTTTAGGGCTATTTCGTGTCCGTAATAGTGCCTTATGAAAACGGATGTGTCAATAAATATTTTCATTCTCAAACCTCTTTTCAAGCTCTCTAATTTTTTCCTCCGGCATTTTCGCCATAACAAACCTTTTGAGATCTATTCTCCGGAGCAAAATCCTCACTCTCTCCCCCTCCCTCAAATCTACTTTTTCAAGGGGTTTGAAGACTCCGTTTTCATACACGGCCTCGATGATTTTGGGCATGTAATTAACTAAACTCAAGCAAAGAAAAGGGTTTCGACGGAGGTTTGATTACACTCTCACGATCTCAAGAAAATCCACGCGCTTGAAGTCCTCGTCGAAGGTAGCTATCTTTCTGATTCCGTAGTGCTTGCATGTTGCCGCTATTAAGGCGTCGTTTGGGTTCTTTTTGATGAAATTTCTGAGGCTGTAAGCGTTCTTAATGTTTAATCTTTTCTCAGCTACGAGTCTCAAACCCGTATAGAGTGATTCCTCGTAAACCGCAACGCTTGCAACGGGATTGAACGTTGCTTCCATGTAGAACTTTCTTGCTTCCTCCGTTTTCTCCGTTCTGATTATCAGAGAGAGTATGAAAGACGTGTCTAAGAAGATGTCCACAGCTCATCCCTCAACATCTCTATTTTTTCAGTTGAGATTCGTTCACCTAGGTCTATCGGTTCGAATCTTAGCATTCTCCTCTCTATTTTAAGCCTAACCCTCTCCCCCTCCTTCAAATCCACTCTTTCAAGGGGCTTGAACACCCCGTTCTCATACACAGCCTCTATGATCTTTGGCATATCTTGATTTGGTCGAGGAAGAAGAAAAGGGTTTCGCCGATGTTTGTGCTCGGGCACAGTTAATGCTTCAGATAGATCAGAAACTCCACAAACCTGTCCAGCAAGGGAAGGCAGAAGTGGATGTCGTAGGGGCTGAAGTAGCCGAGGGTTCTGTCGGAGATTAGAAGAATGATGGGCAGAAAAGCGAGAGGAAGGATGTCTGCTTTTGTTTGCTCGCTTAGTCTGTCAAAAAACGTGAGAGAGATCAATATAGCTGTAGACAGGCATAAATACACATATTTTAAAAACGAAGAAATATCTACAAAGAGAGAGGTTAGGGTTACTGTTGTTAGAACATAGAGTGGTAGGATGATGATGCATATATACATAATTTACCCCGGAAAATATGTTTGCCGATTATTTCAACAGGCAATGGTAACCCGAAGACTATTAAGCTGAAAAAATATGGATGGTAGCTCATCATCAAACCAAATAGCGTCATTACAGTATCTCCCGGACAAGAGAGTGAATACAATAACGGAGATAGACGCTGTCCCATTGAGTGGTTTGGCAAAGACTGTAAGACCAGCAAATATTGAAGCATATGGGGAAATTTAAACAATTTTGGTTCAAATGTTTGTGCAAGTGATATATGGACAGCAAGATGGGAGAAATGGATGGGGCATGACTTTTAGTCGTTATGTTCGTAAGCCACTGGCGTGACGAAGATAAACAAAATTACAAATCACACTATCAATCTTTTGCTTTAAAATTAATGATTTTACATTTATAAGAGAACAAATAAACACTCAATCCTCGAACGGAAAAATTATGCAGAGGTCAGACTTCAAGGAGAAATGCAGAAAAGCCGTAGAAAAGTATAAATTTTTTAAAAAATTAGAAATTAGAGTTTATATTATATATAGGTATCAAGTATAACTTGCTCTGTTCCATCAGTGAATGTAGCTTTAACAACTACATGGTCGTTATTCTTGCCCGGTGTTCCTGCTCCACTGCATGTATAGGTATCTCCTACACTCGGACTGCTATCTGGAACACCTGTACACCCTGTAGGCGTTGTAATATCTATCTGACTCACAAGATCTGCATCAGGACCACCTTGGAAAGTTACTACTATGTCACATTGAGTGGAACTACAGTTCACTTCAGATGCAGTGGCCGCAACTGTGTATGTTTTCTTCACACTGCTCCCCATACCGAACACAAAGCTCGCAATCACTGCCGCCAATATGACGGTTATTGCCACCATCAGTATAACGCCGATCACTGGCGACACACCCTTCTCATCCATTCTCCTCATCTCACCACCTCCCTACACATGGTGGCCAGCTGTGAACCAGCTGTGAGCCAGCCACCATTAACATTATTATTATTACAACAACAATTATATAAAGTTTTCGCCTCAGGAATTTATGAGGTGAAAATTTTTTACTGCCCCTTGTAGTTGTTTCTTTTGTAATAAAAAATATATCCTCTTCAATGTTACACCCCGCATCTTTAGTTTTAATGCAATCTTCAAGAAAAATCCTTTTCGATTTCTTCAGACAACTCTTTCCTGAACACGGCTCTACATTTCTCAAGTTTTTGATAGCAGACACGTAGCAATCGGCGAATGTAAAGTGTATTGTGGCCTCATTTTCGCCACCTCCAAGTAGGGGATTATAAAGTTCGACGCTGAGATTATGATAGGGATTAGAATCGGAATAAGAAATGCGCCGACCGGGATTTGAACCCGGGGCGGGGGCGTGGCAGGCCCCAGTGTTTCCAGGCTACACCATCGGCGCTTGCTTTATTTTCTCAGAGTGTGTTTAATAAGGCTTTCGTTTGCTTGATTAACTCATGTTCAGTTTTGTAACAGTCGGCAGAATCTACATAGACAAAGACTGTCTGGAAGGCTATACCTCAAGAAGAGGATTACGGAGGTCGGAATCGAAGTTTAGTCTGAGGAGAACAAGATTGTTGTTACCAAACTCTGAGCTCCGGCAAGAGTTATTTACTTCATTGATCAAATTACAACCATGAAGTTCAAGGTCATCCTTGAAGAGGCTGAGGAGGGCAGATACGTCGTTTACGTTCCAGCCTTACCGGGCTGCGTTTCTCAGGGCGAGACCAAAGAGGAAGCCATCGAGAACATCAAAGAAGCCATTGAGGTCTATCTCGATATTGATGATGCTCAAATCGAGACCGAAATCAAAGGCAAAAAGGCTGAAGTTGTTGAGGTTATTCTTTGAGGTGCTCTTATTGAAACTACCAATATGTCTCTGGGAGAAGAGGCGATTTTAAAGCACTATATAAGCACTGTATAAAGCAGGCTTAAGAGTGGTCAGACAGAAAGGCAGCCATGTTCGAATGGGGAAGAAGACCGACGAGGGAACTATCAAAGTCACTGTCCCCTGCATCCATCTCTCAAAAAGGGAACTCCCAGAATAATACTGAAGCAAGCCGGATTGAGTGTTGAAGAATTCTTAGAACTGCTCTGAAACTTCGCTCATCTCACCAGCCTCCTGTAACAGTCAGGACAGAGAGGCTTGATTACGACCACAAGGTTTATATAGAAATTCCAATCCACCAATATTTGCAATAGAGGGGGTGATGGGGTATGGCTACGTTACAGGGGACACCGGTTTTGATACTTAAAGAGGGGACACAGAGAACAGTTGGTAGGGATGCACAGAGGATGAACATTACGGCAGCGAGGGTAATTGCTGAAGCAGTGAGGAGCACCC
>DAVR01000042.1 GCA_002507545.1 Archaeoglobus sp. UBA230
ATGGGCGGCTCTTTTCGGGGGCGGTTTCAGGCTTAGATGCTTTCAGCCTTTAACCGCGTGGCGCGTAGCTGCCCGGCAGTGCCCTGCCGGACAACCGGTAGACCAGTGGCGCCGGAGGCTCGTTCCTCTCGTACTAGAGCCTCCTTCCCCTCAGCCGCCCTGACACCCCCGTTAGATAGCAACCGACCTGTCTCACGACGGTCTAAACCCAGCTCACGATCCCCTTTAATAGGCGAACAACCTCACCCTTGGCCGCTGCTGCACGGCCAGGATGGGGAGAGCCGACATCGAGGTAGCAAGCCCCCGGGTCGATATGTACTCTCGCCGGGGACAACTCTGTTATCCCTGGGGTAGCTTTTCTGTCGTCACCCGGCCTCACCAAAAGGCCAGGGTGGTTCGCTAGGCCCGCCTTTCGGCTCGTGATCCCTTATTGTGCGGGATCACGTCAGGCCGGCTTTTGCCCTTGCACTCTACGGCGGAGTTCTGACCCGCCTGAGCCGACCTTTGGGCTCCCCCGATACCTTTTCGGGGGAGTGGCGCCCCACCCAAACTGCCCACCTACCGATGTCCCGGCAGAGCCGGTTAGCTCCACAGCTGGAAGTGGGCGGTGTCTCATCGACGGCTCCACCCCGCCCGGAGACGGGGCTTCGAAGCCTCCCGCCTACCCTGCGCACCCCCAGCTGTGAAGCAACGGCAGGCTGCAGTAAAGCTCCACAGGGTCTTCGCTTCCCAACGGGGGTCCCCAGACTCTTCACTGGGATGTCGGGTTCGCCGGCTTCCGGCCGGGGACAGTGGGGGAGTCGTTAATCCGTTCATGCAAGCCGCCAATTAAGCGGCAAGGTATTACGCTACCTTAAGAGGGTCATAGTTACCCCCGCCGTTTACGGGCCCTTCGCCCGGTTGTACCCGGGTTTCAGGTACCCGCACTGGGCAGGACTCAGGGGCTGTACTAACCCTTACGGGGTTGCAGCCCCCTGTGTTTTTAGTAAACAGTCGCTCCCCCCTAGTCACTGCGACCTGCGGAAGCTGCAGAGCAACCACCGCAGGCACCCCTTCTACCGAAGATACGGGGCTAATTTGCCGAATTCCCTCGGCCGGAGTGTTCCGCCACGCCTTAGGCTGTTAACCCAGGGCACCTGTGTCGGTTCTCGGTACGGTCCACTGCCCCCCCTTTTCACGGGCCCCAGGAGTCGGCCGGCTTACGCCATCACGCCTTCACCCCCTTCTCTCCATTACGGATCTCCGGGGGCTTCAGCGCTTGGACACCCTGGCAAAGGTGCCCGGCCTATCCCGAGGCGTCGGGTGCCTTAACGGCAGCGGGCAGCGGTGCGGGAATATTAACCCGCTTCCCTTTTCCCCCGCGTCGAGTTACGAGCGGGGTTAGGACCGACTAACCCACGGCTGACGAACATTGCCGTGGAACCCTTGCCCTTCCGGCGGTCGGGATTCTCACCCGACTATGCTGCTACTACCGCCAGGATATTCGTTACCGACGGCTCCACCCGAGCTCACGCCTCAGGCTTCTGCGCCATCGGCACGCCCCCCTACCGGATCGCCTTTCGGCGCCCCGAGGTATCGGCGGCCGGCTTGAGCCCCGTCCATTTTCGGCGCCCCGAGTCTCGGCGGGTGAGCTGTTACGCACTCTTTAAAGGGTGGCTGCTTCTAAGCCTACCTCCCCGCTGTCTTCGACCCGGGACCTCCTTTATCGTTTACACTTAGCCGGCACTTAGGGGCCTTAACCCCGGTCTGGGTTGTCTCCCTCTCGGACAGGGAGCTTACCCCCCTGCCCTGACTCCGTCCATCTACGGCGGCGGTGGATTCGGAGTTTGACAGGAGGGCGAGGGTGTCACCCCCCGGATCCTCCTATCAGTGCTCTACCCCACCGCCAACCTCCGGACGGGTCATACTGCGGTATGTCTCGGGGGGAACCAGCTATCCCCGGGCTCGATTGGACTTTCACCCCTAGACGGGGGTCAGAGGAGCGATTTGCACATCAACACCCCTTCGGGCCTCCACGGCGCTTTCGCACCGCTTCACCCTGCCCCCGCCTAGATCGCCCGGCTTCGGGTCGTACGGCAGAGACTGCGGGCGAGCACACCCCGCCCCTCGCAGAAGCTGCGGGCAGTCGGTTTCCCTCCGGCTCCGGGCTTTCAGCCCTTAGCCTCGCCTCTGCCGTACACTCCCTGGCCCGTTCTTCAAAACGTACGCAGCGACTCCGGCATGTCCCGGCTCGTACTCGCACCTCGCGGTGCTTTCCTTCGCCGGGATTACCTTTCGAGCCGCTGCTCACTATCCCCGGCCGATTTCAGGCTCTTTTCACTCCCCTTCTTGGGGTTCTTTTCAGCTTTCGGTCACCCTACTACTGCGCTATCGGACTCGGGACGTATTTAGCCTTGGGGGTTGATGACCCCCAGCTTCCCGCGAGAATTCCAACCCGCGGTACTCAGGAGACCCCACCTTGTAACCGCGAGGCTTACGCCTACGGGGCTCTCACCCTCTACGGCGGGCCGTTCCAGACCACTTCGGCTTCACCCCACGGCATTAGGCAGGGTCCTACAACACCACATCCATCCCGTGTTACCACGGGATGTTCGGTTTGGGCTGTGCCGCTTTCGGTCGCCCCTACTCACGGCATCGCGTTTGCTTTCTTTTCCTGCGGGTACACAGATGTTTCCTTTCCCCGCGTTCCCGCTCCAAACGGAGCGTCCCCGAAGGGACAGGATTGCCCATTCGGGAATCCCGGGTTCTAAGGCTCCATGCGCCTCCCCCGGGCTTTTCGCAGCTTGGCACGCCCTTCGTCGGCGCCCGAGCCGAGCCATCCACCGGCCGGGATAATCGCCGGTAAAGCCGGTCCCAGATTGCATTTGGGGACGAACCTCTGCACGGCTTCACCTGGGCACTTTGCCCATCAACCCTTCCCCGACGACTTTCATCGCCGGGTGCACGGAATAATGGACTCGGCGGGATTTGAACCCGCGGCCTCCGCCTCGCAAAGGCGGCGCTCTCCCGCTGAGCTACGAGCCCATGGGCTTGCCAGCATATGAGCCCGGCAGGCGAGGCTGAACGCACCTTTAGGAGGTGATCCAGCCGCAGATTCCCCTACGGCTACCTTGTTACGACTTAGCCCCCCTCGCGGACCCTGGGCTCGAGGATGGCCAGCGACCATCCCCTCGCCCCTGGCCCACTCGGGTGGCTTGACGGGCGGTGTGTGCAAGGAGCAGGGACGTATTCACCGCGCCATTTTGAGGCGCGATTACTACGGATTCCAGGTTCACGAGGGCGAGTTGCAGCCCTCGATCCCAGGTTAGACCGGGTTTAGGGGATTACCTACCCCTTTCGGGGTCGGTACCCATTGTCCCGGCCATTGTAGCCCGCGTGTAGCCCGGGGGATTCGGGGCATACGGACCTGCCGTTGCCCGCACCTTCCTCCGGCTTAGCGCCGGCAGTCCCCCCAGTGTGCCCGGCATCCCCGAAGGGATCCGCTGGCAACTGGGGGCGCGGGTCTCGCTCGTTGCCTGACTTAACAGGATGCTTCACAGTACGAACTGACGGCGGCCATGCACCACCTCTCAGCTAGTCTGGTAAGGTCTTCAGCCCGACCTTCATCCCGCTGTCTCCCCCGGTAAGCTTCCCGGCGTTGAATCCAATTAAACCGCAGGCTCCACCCGTTGTAGTGCTCCCCCGCCAATTCCTTTAAGTTTCAGCCTTGCGGCCGTACTCCCCAGGCGGCGGACTTAACGGCTTCCCTCCGGCACCACCGAAGCTCGTAGCTTCGGTGACACCTAGTCCGCATCGTTTACAGCCAGGACTACCCGGGTATCTAATCCGGTTCGCTCCCCTGGCCTTCGTCCCTCACCGTCGGACCCGTTCCAGCCGGGCGCCTTCGCCACAGGTGGTCCTCCCGGGATTACAGGATTTCACCCCTACCCCGGGAATACCCCCGGCCTCTCCCGGTCCCTAGGCTGGCAGTATCCTCCGGCAGTCTGACGGTTAAGCCGCCAGATTTCCCGGAGGACTTACCAGCCCGGCTACGGACGCTTTAGGCCCAATAAAAGTGGCCGCCACTCGGGCCGCCGGTATTACCGCGGCGGCTGCCACCGGCCTTGCCCGGCCCTTGCTATGGGGTGCTTTTTAGGCACCCCGACAGCCCGCGCGATGCGCGAGCACTCCGGCTGACCCCGTCGCGGTTTCCCGCATTGCGGAGGTTTCGCGCCTGCTGCGCCCCGTAGGGCCTGGACCCGTGTCTCAGGGTCCATCTCCGGGCTCCTGCTCCCACAGCCCGTACGGATCTTCGGCTTGGTGGGCCGTTACCCCACCAACAACCTAATCCGCCGCAGACCCATCCTCGGGCGCTAAGCGCTTTCGGAGATGGGACATTCCAGTACCCATCCCCTATGGGGGATTAGCCCCAGTTTCCCGGGGTTATCCCCCACCCGAGGGCAGGTTGTCCACGTGTTACTGAGCCGTCCGCCGGTGCTTGCATCCCCGAAGGGATACAAGCCCCTTGACTCGCATGGCTTAGTCCCAGCCGGATAGCAGCGGCCTCTGGCAGGATCAACCAGAATTGGCGGGGAGTGTAAAGCGGGTGAATACGTCCCTCGCCTGCCGGTTTACTCTGCTGGCAAGCCCACATCAGACCGCATTACCTGCGGTCCTCCCGTATTATACCGTGGGTAGGAAGGCTTCCCCTCATACCAGGCTTACGCCTTGTCAGGGCACTTGCCGGACCCACGGTTTCAACCGTTTTGGCAACATCTTATTTGGTTTTTAGATTTATAAGGCTTTTGCTTACGCCCTTAACTTTCAAGGGCATCTGTTATGAGATTAGGTGCATGAGGTAGGGTATTTAAGACTTTTGGATTGTCAGACAAGCGCTTATCGCTATTTTTCCTGTAAAATCATCTCAAGATACGACTGAGTTATACTTTCTTCCCTTGAGTAACCCAGTAATTTAGCAATATCAAAGAGTATCTCCTTGTCCCTAATACTTCCAGACTCAATTTCAATCTCAATAAACCTCCCAACACCTTCAACATCATCAACGCACACTATGGCACCCTTTAATCTGTAGATTTTCCTCAGTTTCTTCACTTCCCTAACAGGTCTGAACCCCAACTTCTGGAGAAGTTCAAAGGCGTTTTCAAAGCTGTCAACTTTAACCTTAACTTCCTCTCTGCTTTTCGTTTCTAAATCAACCTTGGGACCTTTGTACGTAACGGTTACACCCTCAACGTCCCTTCTTATTCTAACGGCTTCATCCGTTTTCTTGAAGTCTTTACACGGATGATTGAAATAGATGTCATGCTCAAACTTTTCGATAACAGGTTCGGCAATCTCTCTGAGCTTTTCTTCAACACCTTCCTTGTAGATAAACTTGGCCTCGACCTCCATCTCAATCTTTTTATACCCGCCCCTTGGGGCTTAAAAAGGTGGTGCTAATGATATCGGAAGGTGACGTTATCAGGATCAGCTATACAGCTAAGCTCGAAGATGGTACTATTGTAGACACTACAGACGAGGAAGTGGCCAAAAAACACGACATATTCAATGAGAATGCAAGGTATGGAGACATATACTTAATTGTTGGTAAAGGGCACGTTCTGCCGGGACTTGAAGAAGATATAAAAGGAAAAGAAGTGGGTTACAAGGGAACGGTAGAAGTGCCGCCAGAGAAGGCATTTGGAGAGTATGACCCAGAACTCAAAGACACGTTCAGTGTGAACAGATTCAAGGAAAGACCAGAGGTTGGGCAACGAGTTAGAATTGGAGACAGACTTGGGACTGTAGAAAGGATAGTAGGAAGAAGAGTCATCGTTGACTTCAACCATCCTCTCGCGGGAAAGAAAATCATATTCGAGTATGAGATTAAAGAGAAACTTGAGAAACCAGAGGACAAAATCAAAGCTCTGTTTGTAATTCACACTGGTGTTGATACCAAAGATGTGAAAATTGAAGATGGAAAAGCGGTTGTCGAGGTGTCGAGTGACGCGTATCTGAACCAGTTGTTCCTTATAGGAAGATATAGAGCTGTAAAGGAAATCTTTGAGGCAACAGATGTTAAGGAAATAGAAATCATCGAAAGATTTGAGAGAGAACATGAACTGCTTAAACTTGGAAAGGAGATTAAGGGAGAAAAGAGTGGAGAGGAGGAGTCAAAAGAGAGTAGCGAGACGAAGAAGACAAATGAATAAGTTTTTTCTTTAATAACAAATTCGTAACCTTTTTTGATTTTGGCTGTAAAGTGTGAAATTAATGGAGAGCGCCCGGGCCGGGATTTGAACCCGAGTCGCGGGCTTTCCGCGGAATTGGAGCTTACCCTCACTCCACCTCCACGACAGGCCCGCATGATAGGCCGGACTACACCACCCGGGCTTCTTTAAGGCTTAGGGCTGTGAGGTTTTTAAGAATTTTGGTAAAATCACGGGTGGGTATAAATCGCCAAAACCTCCTCTCCAGCCTTCTCAATCTTGCAAAACGCAAATCTTTCAAACTGCACAACCTTTCCTTCATCACGCACAACGCTCTTTTCCACCAGACCTCCCCACGTTTTCTCTCCTAAAACCGTGCATTGGAGAGTTTCTCCATCAGGAAGCCAGTGGATGATGTTCTTTCCCTTCTTCACATCACCAAGCTCAAATCCTCTGAACTCAGCCTTTTTATCAAGCAAGATGTTACAGAAGTCCTTCAACCTCACAACCTTCCCCTTAAGCCTCTCGAAGTCATCCCTTGTTACATACACTACACTCCTCCCCCTCAGCCTCCTACTCGTCCCTTTATTTGGATTGAGAGGTAATTCAACCTCTATATCCTCGGACAATCCTTCAATCTCAACCTTGACAGGATTCCAGACGAAGAAATAGCGATTAGCCTTAGGGTCAATAATTTTCCTATTCTCCGCATAGAGATTCTTAAGGCTGATGGAAACATCATTCTCTCCAACTCCGAGTGAAATGAAGAACTTTCTGATCGCCTCACTCTCAAACCCTCTCCGTCTGAAGGCTCTGATCGTCGGCAGTCTCGGATCATCCCATCCCTCATATCTCCCACTCTCCACATCCCTTCTCAGCGAAGAGGTTGAGAGTTTGCCAAACTCGAATATTTTCACCCTGCCCCAGTGCTTGGTAACCGGATACTCCCAGTTAAAGTATTGGTAGATATACCTCTGCCTTCTCTCAGAGTCTATCAAATCTTTACCCCTTATTATGTGCGTAATCCCACAGAGACGGTCCTCAATCGCAGACTCAAAGTCGAGGGTGGGATACACCACAAAACTATCGCCCGTCAGAGGATGAGACTCCTTTATTATCCTGAAGGCGACCCAGTCCCTTATCGCGGGGTCTTTGTGTCTCATGTCTGTCTTGATCCTGAGAACGACTTCTCCCTCCCCATACTCACCATCCAACATCCTCTCCCACACTTCGAGAGTTACTTCGGGTGAAATATCACGATGAGGACACTCAACACCACTATCTCTGTACACCTTGAACTCCTTCTGACTGCAAAAGCACGTATAGGCTTTCCCCATCTCAATAAGCTTTCTGGCGTATTCATAATACACTGGGATTCTTTTTGAAGCATAAATAACCTCATCTGGTTTGTAACCAAGCCACTCAATGTCCTCGAGATACCAGTCATACGCCTCAATCATCGGCCTCTTTGTTCTCGGATCGGTATCGTCAAATCTAATGACAAACTTTCCATGATACATTTTCACGTATTCTCCATTGACAATTATCCCTCTCGCAGAACCGAGTGTTGGTGGGCCGTTAGGGTTAGGGGCAAAACGCATCACAACCTTTCCCTTCTCCGCTTTTTCGAGAGGGGGTAAAGCTACAACCTGTTCCCTTCTCTTTTCGGCTTTTTCAGTACTAAATTTTTGGATTAACTCCCCTTTTTCACCTTCACTCAGACTTTCAAACTCAGCAATGCATTCCCTGACCATCTCAAGAACCTCTTTCACCCTACTTCTCAGTTCAGGGTTCTCTGCCATCACCTTACCCATTACTGCCTTCTCGTTCGCCTTTCCGTATTTTGCTGCGTTAGCAACCACATATTTCATTATCAGGTCTTTCACAAATGCAATTCAGGGGGCAGAAATATAAAGTCTGTGAAAAAGGTTAAAAGACAGGAGACTACCAATGAGAGATGAATCAGAGTTTTGCGCTGCTCGCATCAATTGCACTTGTTCTCATGCTTATCAAAAGGCTGGGCATTGGAGTATCCCTATTCATTGGCTCAGCTGTACTCAGCTACCTATTATTCGGATTTGATAGGTTCGAAATTCTTCTACAAGCCCTCACCAGCCCCCAAACCTTAGAAATTGTTGTAATAGTCATCCTTGCATTCACACTCGGCTACTCCATGGAATATTTTGGAATGTTGAACGAGCTTGCAGATGAACTTTCAAAGTCCATTGGAGCTCTGAGCTTCGTTATGATACCTCTTCTTATCGGATTGCTTCCAATGCCGGGTGGAGCGTTGATTTCTGCTGTAATGCTCGGCCCGCTGATGAAAAAATACACTCTCTCTCCAGAAAAAGCGACATTACTGAACTACTGGTTCAGACACGTTTGGGTCTCCTTCTGGCCTTTGTATCCGAGCGTGATAATTGGTGCTGCAGTCCTTAACATCAATTCCTTCACCTTCGCAGCCTCAACTTTTCCTATTGCGATATTAGCGATTGTTTCGGGACTAATGTTAACGAGGGGGATTGAAAAAAGGTTCCATATTTCGAGAGATACCTTCAAAGCCTTAATCCACCTCTACCCAATAGCCATCCTGCTACTCCTTTCTGTGATCCTTAAGTTCGATCTTCTGATTTCACTCCTGATTGCCATCTTTGCAGTCGCGATCCTCAGAAAGGGTAGTGTAAAGGATTTTGAAAAAATTCTGAAAAAAACCGTTGACAGAAAAATAATAGTGCTGGTCTTTGCTGTCATGTGCTATAAGAGCGTGATACAGTTGAGTGGTGTTGCTGAGAGCTTGCTCACTGACATATCTCTCGAATTTCCCATGCCTATTGCAGCCTTCATCCTAACTCTGATCGTGGGTTTTGCAACTGGCATCGAGATGAGCTATTCATCTATCGCACTTCCTCTGCTCACCGGGTTTACAGGGGTTGAAGCTGTCAATCCAAAGAACCTCATGCTCGTAATAGCTGCTGGCTATCTTGGTGTTATGCTTTCTCCGATGCACCTTTGCTACGTTCTGACCGCTGAATACTTCGGCACGGATGTGAGCAGGACCTACAGGCAGCTTGCCCTTATTGCAGCTGTCGTTGCAGTACTTGTGTGGGTGCTTTACCTGATTTAATCTATTGTTTCATGTAATAATCCTTGTACTGTTCCCTCAGCATTCTCTTGCTGAACTTCCCAACACTCGTCTTTGGAATCTCATCTGTGATTATTATGTCATCTGGGAGTTGCCATTTTGCAAATCTCTGTCTGAGGTGCTCGTACAGCTCTTCCTTGGTTATATTACCCTTAAAGTCAGGTTTTGGAACAACGAAAGCCAACGGTCTCTCCTCCCATTTGGGATGAGATATACCAACAACGCACGCTTCAAAGACCTTTGGGTGCGCCATCAGGTAGTTTTCCAGATCAACGCTGCTTATCCACTCCCCACCACTCTTTATCAAATCTTTGAACCTGTCAACGATCTTGATATACCCATACTCGTCAATTGTTGCCGCATCTCCACTTTTCCACCACTTCATAACCCCGTCTTCAATGAAGGACTCGAAAGTTCTCGGATCCTTGTAGTAGCTTCCAGTAATCCAGTGTCCCCTTATGCAAAGCTCCCCAATTGTTTTTCCGTCATGAGGTAGCTTGTTCCCTTCATCATCGGCAAGCATAACCTCAACACCAAATACAGGGATTCCCTGCTTCCTCTTTAGCTCCCACAACTCGTCCTCAGACATTTCCTTCTCAAGACCCGGCTTGACGAAGTTGTAGCAGACAAGCGGAGAGGTTTCTGTTGCTCCATAGGCGTGAACGATCTCTATACCAAACTCCTTCAGACCCTTCATCATTGCAAGTGGTGGTTCAGTTGCTCCACTCCAAGCCCTTATGTTGAATTTCGGTTTCGGCTCCATCTTTTGCAGATAGTTCAGCAGAGGGATGAATATAGCCGGAGCTCCTGCTGTTGCCGTCACACCTTCACTCTGCATAAGCTCAACCACTGGGGCAAGGTTGTCTACTGCATACCTTCCGGGAAATACAAGCTTACTCCCTGCAATCGTAGCCGCGAAGAAGACTCCCCAGCCGTTCGCATGAAACATCGGCACAATCTGCATATAGACATCCTCAGGTTTGAGTCCCATTCCAACCGCTGCAATGATTGAGTGCAACACCATTGATCTGTGGGAGTAATAAACGCCCTTTGGATTCCCGGTGGTGCCAGAAGTGTAGCATGCAGCATAAGCAGAGGTCTCATCAACCATAGGAAAGTCATACTCTTCATCAGCGTCCTTTAACAGCTCCTCATAGCTGTAAACCTCTGGCAGCTTTGTCTCAGGAAGTTCACCATCCGTCATTACAACATATTTCTCCGCCTTTATCGCGGGAGCTATAGCTTCAGCAAGCGGTAACAGAGATTCATCAACAAATATCACCTTTGCTCCACTGTGATTTGCGACATAGGCTATTTCCTTCGGATGCAGCCTCAGATTCATCTCAAGAAGCACAGCTCCGATTCCAGAGATACCAAAGAAGAGTTCATAGAACCTGTGGGTGTTCCAGCTCAGAACCCCAACTCTGTCTCCAACGTCAACACCTATACTTTCAAGGGCATTGGCAAGTTTCGAAACCCTTCTGAAGGCTTCGCCATAGCTGTATCTGAACAAACTTCCATCCAAGTTCCTCGAAACTACCTCTCTCTCCGGGAAGTTCGTCGCTGCATATTTCAAGATGTTTATCATATTCAACTGGTAGTCATCCATCATTGTTGATGGAAACCCTCTCACAAATCGCATCTTCTATCACCAATTTTAACTACAATTAATCACCATATTTAAATTTAACTTAGAGAGCTGTAGGATGGTGACAAACCATCTCCGTTCTCAGGACAAAGTTTAAATTCATTGTGGCAAAGAAGCTGATGAGCCGCCGTAGCTTAGCTGGTAGAGCGTCCGGCTGTTAACCGGACGGTCGCAGGTTCGAATCCTGCCGGCGGCGCTTCGTCGCCGCTTTTAAAGCATTTTTGAGTTCGTTTACTTTAACACCCCCCTAACTTTGTAACTGAGCTGTCCTGTTCTACAACAAAATTTTTAAATACTGCATGGCAAACAACAGGCAATGGGTCTAACGCCAAGACTCGAAAACACCTTTGGATTTTTCTTCGGTTTTAGATATAGCTTTAGCTTTTAAAAGGAGGTGAACTGCATTGGTTTCGGGTGTTTGTATATGTCTATGGTCTAAAAATATAAGAGGTGTTTTATATGATAGGTAAAAGAAGAAGGATGCAAAGAATACTTAAGAATGGAAGGTCAGTGATACTTCCAATGGATCACGGAATCACTCAGCCAGAGAAAGGGATTGAAAAAGTTGACAGAGTCGTCGAAGTAGTACAGGAATATGTGGATGCCATAATTGTACATAAGGGAGTTGCGAAGAGGTCAGAGGTTATTGCAGAGATGGATGCAGGACTGATTATACATCTGAGCGGTTCTACGATGTGGGCTGAAGACCCGAATGACAAGAGACTGGTGACAACCGTGGAGAAGGCAATCTCTCTGGGAGCGGATGGTGTAAGCATGCATGTAAATATCGGGAGCAAAACTGAAGCCGATCAAATCGAGAAACTTGGTTACGTATCCGAGGTATGCGACTGGTATAGCATTCCGCTGCTTGCGATGATGTATCCGAGAGGGGATATTGAAGTCAACACTGAAACTGTAAAACATGCGGCAAGAATTGGCTATGAACTGGGAGCAGACATAATCAAGGTTCCTTACACCCTCAAGTTCGAGAAAGTGACAGCAATTTGTGATTTGCCTGTTGTCATAGCCGGAGGAAGTAAAGGGAGCGAATATGAACTTTACAAAAAAGTGGAAGATGCCATGAGCAGGGGTGCTGCTGGAGTCGCTGTTGGGAGAAATATATTTAACAGTAGCCATCCAGCTAAGGTTGCCAAAGCACTGCACATGATAGTCCATAACAACCTGAGTGCAGAGGATGTGATAGAATATGAAGGAAATATGGTTGTTGGCTGAAACTGAAAGTTGGGAAGTTGCCAAGGAGATGCTGAAAGACGCGATCGAAATTGGATTCGACGGTGCTGTTGTAAGTGAGAAGTTTCTGGACAAAGCGAAGAAGCTCGGCAGGATAAAACTCCTGCCCCTTGAGAAGGCTTTGATGAAAATAAGCTCAGCAGATGACCAGCTTAAGGCTGTTGAAAGTGGTGACGTCGTCATTTTGAAGTTTGAAGACTGGAAGGTTATTCCGCTTGAGAACATCGTAGCAATGAAAAAGGGTGGGAAGGTAATTGCTGCAGTTGATAATACCGACGATGCAAAGCTGGCTCTGACAACACTGGAAAAAGGAGCTGACGGCATAGCGGTCAGGGGCGATAGAGAAGAGCTGATGAGCTACTACAGATTAGTTAAAGAGCAGAAAGAGAGCATTGAACTTCTGAGAGGTAAAATTGTAGAAATAAAGCCTCTTGGAGTTGGTGAGAGAGTCTGCATTGATACCGTAACACTGATGACTCCCGGAGAGGGGATGCTTGTTGGCAACAGGTCTGCTTTCATGTTTCTTGTGGCAAGTGAGAGTGAAGAAAGTGAGTATGTCGCTTCAAGACCTTTCAGAGTAAACGCCGGAAGTGTCAACGCTTATCTGAAGGTGGGAAACAAGACGAAGTATCTTGCAGAGCTTAAGGCTGGGGATGGAGTTGAGATTGTGAGGTATGACGGAAAAGTGAGAGAGAGCTACGTGGGTAGAGTTAAGATTGAGAGGAGACCGCTTATCCTTGTCAAGGCTTCTGTGAATGGAGAAGTAGGTAGCATCATACTCCAGAACGCTGAAACGATAAAGCTTATCGCTCCAGATGGAAAGCACATTTCGGTTTCTGAACTGAAGGAAGGTGATGAAGTGCTTATCTGGATTGGTGAAAAGGCGAGACATTTTGGTGTTGAAGTTGATGAATTTATTGTGGAGAGATGAAGCTCGTTGCCACAGTTTCAAGCCTTAAAGAGGTAAAGCTGGCAGAGAAGGCCGATTTAATCGAAATCAGGCTTGATCTGTTCAATAGAGTTTGGGAAGCCATTGACGAGATAAGAGGGATTGAAAAGGAGATAATTGCAACCTGCAGAAGAGAGAGAGATGGTGGGAAGTTCACAGGAAGAGAGGAGGAAAGAATCGAGGCTTTGAGAAAGTTCGCTGAGGAGACCAATGTGGCCTATGTAGATGTTGAGTGTGACATGCCAGATTCCGCCTTCAATTTTGATTGTGAAATAATCGAATCATACCATAACTTTAAGGAGACGCCTGACTATTCAGAACTCAGGAGTATTGTTGAGGGCAAACGGGGAGACCTTGTTAAGGTCGTGACGATGGGGAGGAGCAAAAAAGATGTTGGAAAGATTGTCAAACTCCTTCTGGAATTTGAGGGTGTGATTGCTTTTCTTATGGGCAAAGAGTTTTCCTTCACCCGCATAATGGCTGCCTACTTGGGGTCACCCTTCATTTACTGCCATGTTGGCGAATCCAAAGCTCCGGGACAGATTCATCTTAATGACGCCTACAAGATACTGAAAACTCTGGGGTGATATGTTTGAAAATTCTGATTTATGGCGTTGGGAACATGGGGGAGCTTTTCAGAGACCTGTTCTACAGTAGAGGTTACTATGTAAAGGGATACGATATTGACGAGATGAAAAGAGATACAAACACCGTTTCAGGCTTTGATGTGATTTTTGTTTGCACACCCATGTATGCGCTTGAAGAATCTATCAAACATCTGATGAGGGAGGCTGACCCAACATCCCTCCTCGTTGACATTTCCTCAGTAAAGAAGGATTCAATTCCAATCTTTGAGAAATCTGGTTTTGACTTTCTCAGCATTCACCCTATGTTTGGGGGTGACAGTGAGATTGCACTTTCGAATATTATCGTAGTTCACGAGTCGGGAAGAGAAGAGGAGAGAGCGATCCTTAATGAGTTCATAAAGAGCGGAGCGGTGATAAGCAAGCTGGATGTTGAGGAGCACGACAGGAAGATGGCAGAGATTCAGGGTGTGGCTCATTTTCTGCTTGTCTCGATGGCCGATTTTCTGAGATACAAGAAAGATGAACTAAGATACGCCTCTCCGATTTTTACAGTTCTTTACAAACTTGCAAGCAGGATAATCAACCAGAACTGGGAAATGTATTACAGGATTCAGAAAAACGCTGAAGATGTGAGGCAGCAATTTTTAGAAAGAGCTTTGAAGCTCCACGAAAATTTAAAGAACTATGATAAGTTTAGAGAAACTTTTGAGGATTTGAGGAAGATTTACACTGATTACGAATCGAGCACGATAATCTTGGAGGCTTACAAAGCGACGAAGAGAGTCGAGAACCTTGATGAACTCAGGGGACTCATAAGGTCTATTGACTCCCTCCTACTCAGGTTGATAGAGAGGAGGGTAGAGGCTGCAAGAGAAATAGCGAGAATAAAGGCTGAGAGGGGTGAACCTATAGAGATCAAAGATGTGGAAGAAGAGAAGATAAGGGATGTGATTTCAAAAACCGGACTTAACCCCATTAGGGTGAAGGATATCTTTGAAAGCATAATGGCACTTACAAAGGAGGAGGAATACAGAGTTACTGGGATACAAAGAACCGTTGCCGTTCTCGGTCCTCAAGGTAGCTTTAGCGATGAAATGGCACTAAAGCTTGTCGGTTCGAGAGTGCCATTGAGATACTGCGCCACAACAGATGAGATTATAAAGCTGGTTGAAAGGGGTGAAGTTGATTTTGGTATTGTTCCCATTGAGAACTCGGTTAACGGAACAGTTCTACCAGTCCTTGACGCTTTAATGAGCCACGATGTTGAGGTTTTTGGCGAGGCAAGGCTTGAAGTTAATCATTGCCTCGTCGCGAAACGTAAGATTGAGCTGAAGGATATCAAGACCATCTACTCTCATCCTCAGGCAGTTGCACAGTGCATGGGATTCATAAACAACTATCTGCCAAATGCAAGCATTCGTTACACGTCTTCGACAAGCGATGCTGCAAAAATGCTCGATGATTATTCTGCAGCGATAATGTCAGAAAATGCCGCAAGGTTCTACAGGCTGCATGTGCTGAGGAAGGGAATTCAGGATTTGAAGGGACGAAACATAACGAGGTTTTACCTGATAAGGCGTAAAACTGGTAGGAGAGAAGGGAAGATTACCTCTCTTTTCTTTGGAGTTGAAGATAGACCGGGAGCGCTGAAGGATGTTTTAGAGGTGTTTTACAGGAAAGGATTCAACCTGAGAAAGCTTGAATCAAGACCCGCAGGGACGGGATTGGGAGACTACGTCTTCTTCGTTGAAGTGGAAGCGTCACTCAGTGAGGATGATCTAAAAGACCTTAAGAACGTTACAGCATTCTACAAGGTGGTAGGGGTATTTGATGAGATCGAAACCCTGGACGTGTATAATTTCTGACCTCAAACAAGTCTAAAAAATAGGGTGTAGAGAACCAGTACAACCAGTACAACAACTTTCAGAATCCAATATCTGTCAAAATAACTCTTTGCGAAGAGATAAAGTGTCAAGTAGAGGAACACAAGTGTGCTAAGGAAATTAAGCATGCCGGGATAAAGAATGTACATGGCTAAACTCAATAAGATGCCAAAAGGTGCCAGATACTTAAGCAGAGCCATGTAACCTCTACCATAAGTCACGTCCAGCACGGGATAACCTTTATCTACCTTTTCAAGTGGCTCCGGCAATTCTTCAATCGGAAGTTCCATAAAAACCGTTCCAACAAAACCGCATCGGTTACATCTGTAGCTGTAAAGAGCGCCAAAAGCGACTGCTGCCGGAATGGAGAGATCGGGAGAAATATCAGCGCTTCTGCAGACCGGACAGATTCTGACGTTCTTCATTTTATTTTTCAAGTCACCACGTTTCATAGTGTGTTAGCATGCTTACAGGATACCTGCTTCTTCTACCCGGATTCTCCGCTGGATGCCCTATTGGCACGATCGCCATCGGTCTTACGAACTCCGGAAGATTCAAGATTCTGGATACCTCTCTCTCATCGAAGGCACCAACCCAAACAGCTCCGAGATCAAGAGCTGTTACAGCCAGTAGTATGTTCTCAACCGCTGCTGTTGCATCCTGCTCAGCATAGAGCTTTCCTCTTTCCCCATAAACCCTCATGCTTCTCGGATAGTTCGCACACACAACGACAACAACCGGAGCTTCGGCGATGAACATCTGCTTCAACGCCGCTTTTGCCAGTTTGATCTTCCTCTCTTTGTCCCTAACAACAACAAAATCCCTCGCCTGCAAATTTCCGGCTGACGGAGCGGCGTTGGCAGCTTCCAGTATGAGTTGAAGAGTTTTATCGTCAATATCATCACTGGTGAATCTCCTTATCGAGACCCTCTTAAAAATTAACTCGAGTCTTTCCTTCATGGAATAATTTTTGCAAGGGGTTTAAAGAATTTAATGTTTAAGCCTTTTCCTCAATCCTCTCTCTGAGTTCATGGAAGAATCCACGTGGCATTAAAATTCCGATTGCAATCAGAATTGCGTAAAGTACTATTTCATCGTTTATCGGGAGCGATGCAATGTCTATCAAATCCCTCAGCCACCAGTTCTTGGCGAGGTAAATGACAATAGCTCCGATCAAAGGTCCATAAATTGTTCCAAGACCACCAAGAACTGCGGATAAAATTACGAGAAGCATGAGAGGGATATCATATAGCTCCGGGCCGACTGTATAGCGGTAGTTCACAATTGCCGCTCCAGCTATGCCAGCGAAAAAGGAGCTGAGAACGAACGCCAATACCTTGTATTTTGTCGTATCTATCCCGATTGACTCTGCAAGTTCCTCGCTATCCCTTACAGCCATAAACCTTAATCCTATCCTGCTTTTTACAATCCTACGCATCGCAGCAAGTGAGACGAGGAGTAGAGCAAGGGAAAAGTAGTATTTTGACAGAGTGGTGTCAAGCAAAGAGTATCCTGCTATCGAGAATCCCTCTTCTCCACCAAAAACGTCTCTCCAAATGAAAACCGTCTGCATAAAGACAAGGGGAAGAATAGCTGTCACGAGTGAGAAGTAATATCCCCTCAATCTAAGAGTGATTATGCCAATAAAAAAGCCAACGAGTGCTGCTGCAAGTCCACCAAGGATTATTGCAGCTAAGGGGTGAATTGCAATTCCTATTCTCATTGGAGTCTGGAGCAGTGCTGCGATGTATGCCCCAAGTCCCACGAAGGTCGTATGACCGAGATTTACCTGCCCTGTATAGCCCACCATCAGGTCCCAACTTATCACAACGATTGCAAAGAGATACGTGAGGCCGATGAGATAAAGGTACGCTTCTGGAATTACTACCGGAAGAGCTGCGGAGACGAGAATCATTAAAACTCCAAAAAGCTTTAGGATACTCTTCATTCTTCCACCCCAAATAACCCTGTTGGTCTCACAACCAGTATCGTCACTATTGCAAGCAGCATGACAAATTCAGACCATCTTGCTCCAAGAAATGTTATCGTCAGGACCAGTATGTAGCCCACTATGAAAGACGAGACTATGCTTCCTCTCAAACTACCAAGCCCACCGAGTATGACTATGGCAAAGGCGTAAATTAAAGCTTTGAGCGAGGTTTCAGGAGATATCGCGAAAATCTGTGCATAAAGGATGCCAGCAAATCCCGCAAGAATAGATGAAAGAACCATAACAAGAATAAAGACCTTCTCAACATCTATCCCAATAAGCATTGCCGCCTCACTGTCTTGTGATGTAGCAATTATCTTCTTTCCGATGCTCGTTTTTGAGACCATGAGGTCAAGGGAGACCAAAGATGTTACAGCGAGAACAAAAGATGCTATTCTCATATTTGTAACCTTAACATTGTTTAGCTCTACAACTCCCTGAACTAAGGGAAGCATGGAAATCCCCTTGTCACCAAAATTAACAAGTAAAATCTGCTGAATGAGGAGAGCAAGGGCAAGGGTTATGATTATGACCATCACCTCGTTTTTACGAACCGGTCGGGTTAACAGGTAAACGAGAAGTCCGAGCAAACCTGAGACTGCCAAACCGGCGAGAATGCTTAGATAAACGTTAAATCCACTTCCAGAAAGTAAAAATGCCACATAAGCCGCACAAACAAAAGCTGCACCATGAGCGAAGTTCAGAATTCTCGATACTCCAAAAATTAAGGAGAAACCTGAGGCCACGAGACCCCAGATTCCCCCAACGACCGTGCCAAATACTATGATCTTGAGCAGGACATCTATCATGTACCTGCTGCGTTATCTAAGTGTTTATTTACCTTACTCAATCCATGGTGGTAGCTTTAGCTCTCCATTCGCAACGCTCTCTGGATAGATGATGTATTGCTTCCCGTCCTGCCACTGTGATATCCAGTTCCTGACGTAGTTGTCACCCCACATCAGGTCGTGGTTTTTGTAGAAGGCAATAGGTCTTGTCAGCTCGATGGGATTTGAGGCGTCGAACTTCTCGAGATACTTCACCAGAACATCCGGGTCAAAGGGGTCCTTCTCACCAGCCTTTGCTGCCATCTCGACCACTGTCTTGTAGAGGTAAACTGCATCATAAGCTCCATACGCCTGATGCGACTCTGGATAATGGCCGTACTTCTTCTTGTAGGCATCAACAAACTCCTTGCATTTCTCTGTCGGAGGAGCAGTAATGAGAGCACCACCATCAGCGAGGAATATCTCGTAATTTGCCATTCCATTTGTCTTGTTGTAGAATTCAGCATCTATCGCAGCAAGGTCATGCCCGGCAAGCAGAATGTTCGGTTTCAGCGTTGCCCATTGCTTGGTCAGTATATCCCCTGTACCGGCAATCGCAAGTATTGGCATTATGAGGTCGGCATCCAAGCTCTCAGCTTCGTGAATAAGCTGCTCGTATTCTGAATAGCCTCTGGGAACTCTGACATCTTTGACAATTTCAACCCCTTGCTCTTCGAGCAGGGGTGTGAGAGCCTCTACAACAGGGTCTGTCCAAACGTGCTCGTCCCTGATTATGTAAACCTTCTTGACATCATATCCGCTGTCTCTCAGGAATCTAACCATATCAGCCAGATCAAGTGCAAAGGTTGAGCCGTTGTTTTGAGTAACCCTGAACCAGTACTTATACCTTTCATAATTCTCAGCGACCTTTTTGGCGTGTGCAGGTGACGACGCATCTGCAAGAAATAGGGTTTTTGTTTCTGCCATCGTCTCCATCATCGTAAGCATTACACCGCTCGAAAAACCACCGATTATGACATCAGCATTTTCTATGGTCGCAAGTCTCCTGAACTCTGTTGAGGCTGTATTAGAATCAAGCTTGGTGTCTCCCACAACCACCTCAACCGGATGTCCGAGTATACCCCCCTGTGCGTTTATTTCCTCCGCAGCCAGCTTCACAGCTTTTTCTTCTGCCATCCCCTCAGGTAGAGACATGGGACCAATTACACCGATTACCACCTTTTCTCTTTCAGTCTTCTGTCCTCCCTGCACACATAGCGACGTTATAGCAGCGAGCAGTATTAAGGCTGTTAGCACAGCTTTAGCATATCTCATGTTGTGGATGAGCACAGCAAAGTATTTAAACCTTCCTCAAACACAACGAATCATGCTAAAGGTCAAAGACGTGCACAAGAGCTTCGGCGAACTCAAGGTTCTTGAAGGTGTAAATCTTGAGGTTAACAAAAGAGAGAGGGTTGGTATTATAGGTCCAAACGGGGCTGGAAAGACAACCCTGTTCAACATAATATCAGGTTTTCTCAGACCGGATGACGGTAAAGTTATCTTCAAGAACAAAAACGTTGTTGGTTTAAGACCGAATCAGCTTGCAAAAATGGGGTTGGTCAGAACATTCCAGATTGTTAAGGTATTCAGTAACATGACAGTTGAAGAGAACATACTAACTATCTCTTCCGATCTCGACTACCTTAAGGATTTTGGTTTATGGGAGAAAAGAAGGGAAATTGCAGCAAATCTATCCTACGGAGAACTCAGAAAGCTCAGCATTGCCCTTGCTATTGCCTCAAACCCGAAATTGCTTTTGCTTGATGAACCATTTTCCGGCCTTAGTCCGAAGGAGGCGAGGGAGCTTGCAGACATAATCAGAGATATACATTATAACGGCCAGTCTATTGCGATAATTGAGCACAGGCTCAGCGATCTCTTTGATGTTGCGGAAAAGGTTCTGGTTTTGAATTCAGGGAAGATAATATTTGAGGGGCAACCCGATGAGGTGGTGAGGGAAAAGTCTGTTATAGAAGCATATCTTGGTAAAAAGTATGCGAAAGTATTTGCTTGAAGTCGAGAACCTTTATGCCTACTACGGAAAAGCCGAGATACTCAGGAACATTAACATTTATGTTGAAAAGGGAGAATCTGTAGCGGTTTTAGGTCCAAACGGGGCTGGAAAGACAACCTTACTCAAATCTATTTGCGGACTTGTTGAAACTAAGGGGGAGATTCGATTTAACGGTGTAGAGATTTCCGGATTGAAGCCGCACGAAAGAATCAAGCTCGGAATTGCTATAAGTCCGGAAGGTCGAAGGTTATTCCCCGAAATGACCGTTGAAGACAACCTACTGCTTGCTGGAAATGGTGAAAAGCTCGAATTCGTTTACAACCTTTTTCCAAATTTAAAGGAAAAGAGGGGGCAGCTTGCGAGGAACATGAGTGGTGGAGAGCAGCAAATGATTGCCATCGCAAGGGCTTTGATGCTGGAACCAAAGCTTTTATTGCTCGATGAACCCTCCATGGGTCTCGCCCCCATCGTTGTTGAAACAATAGCCGAGGCTATAGATAGAATAAGGGACGAGCTTGGCATATCCATCCTTATAGTCGAACAAAATACACAGATGGCCTTTGATGTTGCAGAGAGAGCATATATTCTCGCAAGCGGTGAGGTAGTAAAAGAAGGAATGATTGAGAGTTTACAGGGGATAGAAAGGGACTACTTTGGTTAACCCTTTGAATTTATTGTCCCTCTCCATCTACTCCATTGATTGGGTACTCATCAGTAAAAACTAAGCCCCCAAGCTGAAAATTGCCTCCCAAATCCTTTCTTCAATCCCGAGCCTCTCCTCCTCTTCATAAAGGTCAATGGCTGCGGTAATTGCTGAAATTTCCTCTCTCGTAAATTCACTCTCCATAAATATTTCGTCCAGCTTTGCCTTTATCGGTCTGAAAGCTGCCATATACTCCTTTACCTTCTCTGCTATGTTTCTCTCCTCCACGAATCTCGTGTGGATGTTCCCCTTCACAAACTCTTCGTCGTTCATCACCGCAATGTGGAAGGGGATGTTGGTTTCAACACCCTCAATCACATACTCGTAGAGAGCCCGCCTCATCCTCGCAATAGCCTCTCTTCTTGTCTCTCCGTACGTAACAAGCTTTGAAATCATACTGTCGTATTCCTCTGGAATGCGGTAGCCCATATGGATGCCACTATCAACTCTTACACCTATCCCACCCGGACTTCTGTAGTGCACTATCCTTCCGCTTCTTGGATAGAAGTTAATGGGGTCTTCAGCATTGATCCTACACTCTATCGCATGTCCTCTAAACGTAACATCCTCCTGATCGTGGTGCAACGGTTCTCCATCAGCTATCAGAATCTGATATTTCACAATATCAATCCCCGTGACTACCTCAGTGATCGTGTGTTCAACTTGTAGTCTCGAATTTATTTCAAGGAAGTAAAATTCACCATTCTCATACAAGAACTCAAAGGTTCCCGCATTGGTGTATCCAATCTCCTTGGCACCTCTCACTGCAAGTTCGCCGATTTTTTCCCTTAACTCCTCATCAACCACTGGGGAGGGCGATTCCTCAATCAACTTCTGATGCCTTCTCTGTATGCTGCACTCCCTCTCCCCCAGATGAATTACATTTCCATGCTCATCAGCGATAATCTGAACCTCAATGTGTCTCGGCTTTGCGAGATACTTTTCGAGATATATCGTCGAGTCCTTGAAATAGCTCTCTCCCAGCTTTTTGGACTTCTTAAAGGCCTCTTCCAGCTCAGAAGGGTTGTTTGCAATTACAATGCCTATGCCCCCTCCACCGCCGGATGCCTTAACAGCTACAGGATAACCAAGTTTTTCAGCCCATTCAAAGGCATCATCAACACTATCAATCTTCGGTGAACCGGGAATAACTGGCACACCAGCACTCGTCATCTTCTCCCTTGATCTAACCTTGGAGCCGGCTATTCTGATAGCCTCCGGGCTTGGGCCGATGAAGATGAAGCCCTCCTCCTCACACATCTCAGCAAATTCGGCATTTTCTGCAAGAAAGCCATAACCGGGATGAATAGCATCAACTTCAGCCTTTTTCGCCACCTCAAGAATTCTCTCAATGTTCAGATAACTTCTCCTCGGATCAGCCTTACCGATATAGTGGGCTTCATCCGCATAAACCCTGTGGAAGGCTTTTTTGTCTGCTGAGCTATAAATAGCAACACTTTCAATTCCAAGCTCCCTGCAGGCTCTCATCACTCTTACCGCTATTTCCCCCCTGTTCGCCACCAGCACTTTGCTGAACATCCGGTTTAAAGGCTAAAACACCCGATTTAAAAACCTTTTTTCAAATAATGCTGCTGTAATACATAAATTTGAGGACAGAAATATCTCGAATACGTATTTGATTTGTACCACCTGCAGAGAATTTTATTCTATAAGTTAAAATAATTAATTTTGTCACCGAAAACAATTTACAGCGGATGCGACTTGTGAACATGATGAGCGAAGTTAGAGTGTTTGACACAACTCTCAGGGACGGAGAGCAGATGCCAGGAGTTTCTCTACCCTTGAATTACAAGGTGAGGATTGCGAAGCAGCTTGACAAGCTCGGGGTTGATGTTATCGAAGCTGGCTTTCCCTCTGCCACAAAAGGTGAGTTTGAAGCTGTTAAGGAGATAAGCTCACTCGACCTTAATGCTAACGTTTGTGGGCTTGCAAGAATCGTTAAAGAAGATATTGACGCTGCCCTTGACGCTAATGTTGATATGGTCCATATCTTCGTTCCCACCTCGGAGATTCAGATCGAGCACACTGTAAAAATGACTAAGGAAGAGATCATCGAGAAATCTGTTGAGTGTGTAGAGTACATCAAGTCTCACGGTGTAAAATGCATGTTTTCCGCAATGGATGCCACAAGAACAGAGATTGACTATCTCAAGAGGATTTTCAAGGCTGTTGAGGATGCCAATGTTGATATTGTGAATGTTCCGGACACCGTTGGTGTTGCAACACCCTTCAAGTTCCACGAGGTGATAAGGCAGCTCAGAGAATACCTGACAGTTCCCATTGACGTTCACTGTCACAACGACTTTGGTCTTGCAGTGGCAAATACCTACGCAGCGGTTCTTGCTGGAGCCAATGAGGTGCAGGTCACGGTGAATGGCATAGGAGAGAGAGCTGGTAATGCTGACTTAGCTCAGGTAGTAATGATTCTGCATTCGATTGAGGGGATCAAGACAAACGTTAAAACTGAACATCTCTTCGAAACTTCAAAACTCGTGGAAAGGCTCACGGGGATTAAAATGCCTCCCAATACCCCCATTGTAGGGGATAATGCCTTCAGCCATGAGAGTGGAATTCACGCCCACGGAGTGCTGAAGGAGTTCTCAACCTTTGAGCCGGGAGTCGTAACTCCCGAGATGGTTGGGCACAAGAGGAGAATCGTTATTGGAAAGCACGCTGGCAGGCACCAGATCAAGAAGATTCTGGAAGATGCAGGATACGCTGTTGATGATGAAACGCTGAACAAGATATTCGAGAAGGTCAAGGAGATCGGAGACAAAGGGAAGAGAGTTACAGACCTCGACCTCTTTGCCATTGCGGAGGTTGTGATAGGAGAGCTCAGGAAGGAGGAGAAAGCAATACTTGTTGATGAGGTTACTGTGCTTACCGGTAATAAAATCACACCGACTGCAGTTTTGAACGCAGAGGTCTTTGGTGAGAGAAAGGTAACCTCTGCAATCGGTGTTGGACCCGTGGATGCATCGCTCAAAGCTGTCACTGGGCTTCTCGGCAAGAGTGTGAAGATAACAGAGTTCAGAATGGATGCCATTACTGGCGGTAGTGACGCTCTGGCTGAAGTATACGTCACGGTTGAGGATGAAGAGGGACACTCCTTCACAGCCAGAGGTGCAGCACAGGACATTGTCATGGCCTCCATAGATGCGGTGATAAACGCCGTGAACTACCTTTTGAAGATGAAGAGCAGAAAATAAATCAGTAGGCGAAAAATACGGGTGGAAGGCACACGTAAGCAATCTTCCCACAACCCATTTCCTTTAAAATTTTTATCGCCTCATCCATGTCCTCAGCTGACTCAAATCCGAGTGGTTTTAAGGCTGTGGACTTGCTGCCAGCAACTACAACCTTCTCAAGTCTTTCCATGCCCAGAGCACCCCAGTAGTAGGCAATCACGGCATGGGCAGGGTGATACGCAAATCCATTTCCGTAGGCATTCATGAGCTTTGAATTTTCAACAAGCTGTCTCTCGGCACTCTCAATTTCATCAAAGTCCGTCTTTCCCTTGGAAATGTATTTACAGTAAAATTCCCGGTAAGCGGGATGCTGCTTTTCATCAAAAACCTCATAAACAGGATTCTGAACGACAAAAAATGCCCTCTTCCTTAGCATCTTCTCGAACATGTTGCACAGATAGCCTCTTACCATTGTGTGGAATAGAATTGGATTAAGCTCCGAATTTACGCTGTAAGGAGACATGTTTGGCAGTCCGAATATAAGCGCATCGTACTTCTTCTCGATTTTCAATCCTCTGTGCTCGTAAACCCTCTGAAGCACTTCAGAATGCACTTCATCAACCTCGCCTGCCGCAACGTAGGCGATTTCGTAACCTGCTCTGTATCTTCTCCTCACTCTGGACTTTATGGATGAGGGCATCATATTGGAGAGGGACATCAAAAGCTTCTGGTCAAGCCTATCCTCCCCCCTAACATTTTTCCATGCTTTGCTGACAAATCCCCTGTAAAAGCTGTTGTTCACCACAGCATCAATGTGAAGGACGGGAATTTGCTCCGCGACATGCCTGCCGATCTCCTCTATAATTCTGTGCATATCGGAATGCGGATTCATGTATGGGGATTTTGTAAGAATGTCGGGGAGATGATGCTGCCTGATGCAAGCATAACTCCCCAACCCAACAGCAATTGACTTCCATCCTCCGTTCATCGGGAGGAATGGCACGCTCAGATAGATTATCACATCCGATTCGGCAGCATACCTGTTTATCTCAACAATGTATCCGCTTTCAGTTTCTCCAAGCGACACAACATCCCTGCAGTCATGGTTCACAACTCTGTAAGCTGAAACCACTTCTCCGAGCATTTGCCTGAGTTCCGCATTACTGCATTTCCTGTGCATTCCCGTGGCGCATACAAGCGTTACCTGCTCTTTACCAATACCCATACTTTTCAACTTTCTCAAAATCTCTTTAACCATGAGCCTTCTTGGATCAGTTTGAGGGAGGGGCAGAGGAACACTTACGTCATCAAATGCTATGACCACCTTGGAGTTCTTGCTCATTTTTAGCTCTGCATCGTCTATCGCCTTTTTTACAATCTCACGGGCTGGTTTAGAAGTGGAGATTGGCTCAGGAGGGTAGATTATGTCAACTTCATCCGGAAAATCGTAAATTTCAACGTTATCTCCGTTGAAGATTACCTCCCTCATACCATCCCCTTTAGCATCTCACAAGGTTTGAAGGTCTCCGCCCCTGTCTCCCCGTATTTCTTCTCCAGCGCATCAAGGATGGTCGCGTAGCCGAGCATTTCTGCAACATCCAGTATCCCTACAGGTGAGCCAAGTGCGAGACTGTAGGCTCTGTTTACGGTATCTCTATCCGCTAAACCCTCTTCAATTTCTCTAAGAGCCTCATTTACCGTTGCAGCTGCCATTGGAAGGATGTCTGCAGGTTCAGCTTCGGGAACTGTTGCCCTGCCGTTTATCCATCTGTAAAACCCTTCCCCACTCTTTTTGCCCAGTTTGCCCCACTCAACCATCCTTTCAAGCAGCCATCTGAAACCCTTTGAAAGCTCAAATCTATCACCGTGAGCCTCTATAAGACTATCCTGAACCATCAGAAGAACGTCTATTCCGATGTGGTCAAGCAATTCAAAAAAGCCTACAGGTGAGCCAAGGCTTTTTATCGCTGCATCAATTTGCGGTGGCGAGAATTTTCCCAAATCCCAACCTATAGCTGCGACGGCAGCACAGAGAAACCTGTTGAATACGTGTCCTCTGCTATCTTTTCTCAGCACGACGGGCTCTTTCCCTATGCTTTTTACAATCTCCAGCACCTCCTGCATGTATTCCTCAGCCAGTGTCTCTCCTCCAACCTCCACAATCTCCCTCAGTATGGGAGGATTGGAAAAGTGGAATAAAGTGAACCTATCTGGTCTTTTCAACTTTACAGCAAGCTCGGAGGGTTTAAATGAGGAAGTGTTGGTCGCGATTATGCAGTCCTCAGACACGAGATGCTCAAGCTTTTCGAGAAGCTCGATTTTCACCGGGAGCTTTTCAACAATTGCTTCAACGACAAAGGAGCAGTTCCCTAAGTCTTTTATATCCAAGGTATATTTTATTTTCGAAACCAGATCATCCCTCTTCTTTAAGCCAGCCTCCATGAGTTCTCTTAAAATCTCTCCCTCATGTCTTTCCTTAGCCTTCTTCAGGGCTTCCTCACTTACGTCAACAAGAACTACATCATAGTCAGCATTGGCAAACAGGGCAGCTATTGCAGCACCCATCGTTCCTGCCCCTATAACTCCTACCCTGAGCATGGTCTTAATTGAACATGATTTACTAAATACTTTTGGGAAATACGAATGGCATAAATATTCCCGAGCAGATTCAGCCTGTGAACATCATAATTGGGAGTGGCGATAGGGTAGGTAAGATAGCCTCAAAACTTCCAGAAAGCCTGATTATTGACCGAAATCCCAAAAGTGCAGCCGATCTTGAGCTTAAGGGATTTAACGTGCTCAATGCCGATGCTTCGAATGTTGAAGTTCTCTCGAAATTCGACAGTGGTTCAAAACTAATACTTGCGGATGAGGATGAGTTTAACCTGAAAGTCGCAAAGATTGCAAAAACTCTCGGTTTCGACGTTTTTGCTGTTGTTAGTGACGAGGAAAAGTGCAGTCTTTACGAAATTGAAGGTATAAGCAAGGTTTGCAGTTCTGTCGAATCTTTAATTTCGTCAGTATTTGGAAAAACGAGGTATCTTGAGGTTCCAGTTAGTGACGAAATGGAGGGTCTGACCCTAAGGGAATACGATGCTGGAGAGGACTGTATGGTTGTTTCTATTTTCCGTGAGGGTAAGATTTTGCATCCATTTCCCGAAATGAAGCTCAAAAGCGGAGATCTACTTGGTGTGGTTTGTGGAGAGCACGTCAGAATTACCAAGAATCCCTTTGATAACATTTTACTGCTGAAAGGAGAAATGGGGGAGGGTGAAGTAAAAGAGGCAGAAATGCTTGCAGAGAAGTTTTCTGCCAATCTCATTCTGTTTGAAAAGGTTGGAAATGCCTTTGCTTGTGTTTTAGATGGTTACTCCGAAAGTTTTAATCTCGATGAGGCTGTTGAGATGCTTAAAAGGAGCGATGAGCTTGACCTGATAGTGACGACATTAAAGGAGAAAAACGAAAAGATTCTGAAAGACTTGGTGTCGAAATTTCCAACTTTAATCCTGACAGGCAAAGGCAACTACAGAAGAACACTTGCCCTCGTGAACACTTCTAACCCCGATAGTGTAATAAACATAGCCAAAGCCTTTTCAAGGTACTTCGGTGGGGTTAAGGTTCTTTTCTTGGAGGAGGAACAGCTCAAGCACTTCTCGAAATTCACCGAAACTGAGATGGAGGTAGAGGTTTCGAAGGGGAATCCAATGGTTGATGCCGTTAAGGAGTTCAAGAGCGGCTATGATCTGGTAATACTCTCTCTGAGCAACAACATCGGGAACATTGACAGAGACATACTCTGGAAGATTATCCTCGACAAGAATTCGTCGGTTCTGGTGGTCGAGTGATTGAAGTTGCAGGAGAGTTTGCCACAATTGCCTTAATCTCCGCTATAGCCTTTGTCTCACCCATAATTGCTGAAAGAGTGAAGATTCCTGCGGTTGTTCTTGAAATAGTTCTCGGCATGGTTTTTGGAGTTAGCTTTCTCAACATTATTCAGGAGTCCGAGTGGCTGTCGTTCCTGTCCCTTTTTGGTCTCATCTTCCTTATGTTTCTCGCTGGGCTGGAAATTGAGGTTGAGAACGTCCTGAGAAGTGGAAACTTAAAGCAGATAGTTGCCTTCTTTTCCCTTTCCCTTTCACTGGCAGTAGTTTTTGCAGTTTTGATGGGATTCGACCTTTTTTACGCAATAATTCTCACAAACGTTGCTGTTGGTGTTGTTGTTTCCGTTCTGAGAGAGGTAGGGCTGGAGAAAGAGAACTTTGGACAAATAAACATAGTTACAGCCCTCGTTTCAGACTTTTCGACCATGTTCCTGCTTTCAATATACTTCCTCACTGGCCTTTTGCAGATTGCCTTCGCCCTCATGATTATTCTGGTCTTCTATGTCGCCTATCGCTTTGGCAAACTCGCAATCTGGTACTTTCCCGACTTCATTTCAAGGTGGTTCTCGGATGAACCTTCAGAAATTGGTGTGAGGGGGAGTCTGGCAATAATGATCCTCTTTGTGGGCTTAAGCTCCCTGCTCGGTGTTGAGGCAATTCTCGGAGCATTCCTTGCAGGAGTTCTCCTTTCCATAACCTTCAGGGGTGGAAGAAAGCTCTATGATAAGCTTTACGGCATGGGTTTTGGCTTCTTCATCCCCATATTTTTCATAAAAACTGGAAGCGAACTCAACATCTTTCAGGGGATTGAAAGACTCGATCTCGTTATCATACTGCTTTTAGCCTCAATGCTGGTGAAGATCGTCCCATCTCTGATATTCTCCCCAGTATTTGGAGTTAGAAAAGCTATTTCAATGGGCGCTTTGCAGTCTACAAAGCTCAGCTTAACAGTCGCGGGAGTGGCGATTGCAATGACTGCAGGAATTATAACGGAGATTGAAGCCACAGCCCTCGTAACCTTTACGATAGTGTCCTGTCTGCTTTCTCCAACCCTTTTCCAGTACCTTTATCCAAGTTTTCTGCCAAATACAAGATAACCGGTATGCCAGATTTTGGTCGAAGCTCTCGTTCCAACACGCTTTATGTCCAAGTCTACCTTTAAAAGCTCGAAAGCTTCAATTTCCTTAAAATCACGCCTTTCCATTTCCCTGTAAACATCCCTCGCAGCCTCGATGTATGGGTTGTAAACCACCACATATCCGCCGGGCTTCAGAATCTCCTTAGCCTTGGGTATAAAGGCAACATCATCCTTCATATCAAGCACAATCAGGTCAAAATCAACCTTAAATCCATCCGCAACAAAAAGGGCATCTCCGATTATCTGATGGATGTTCTTCAGACCTGCAGTTTCAAAGTTTTTTCTCGCAATCTCAGCAAAATCCTTTCTCTTCTCAACCGTGACTACCTCCCCATACTTGTTGAAGTAGGCAAGGTAGGCTGCAAGAACTCCACTGCCAGTTCCAGCATCAAAAATGATTGAGTCCGGAGATAAGCCGGTGTAGGCTATTATAGCCCCTATGTCCTTGGGCATTATCGGTGTAGCCCCTCTTTTGAAGTGTCTGAAAAAGTCAGAAGGTTTGAAGGGCAAAATTCTGTATTTGACACCGAGATGTGTTCTTACCTCATCCCCATAGTCCTTCTCTTTAAGCTCCTCCAGCTTAATTACTCCGTGATGGGTATGCAAAACACCTTCAAATCTCTCAACGAGAAAGCTATGCTTACCCCTTGAGAGAACTACTGGTGGTTCCATTTTTATTCCTGAAGCTTCATAAGGGCTTCTGCCAAATCCCCATTTGCCTCTTCAAGTGCTCTTCTCGCAGTTTCCTCGTCAACATTTGCTTGTTCCATGATCAGCTTCACGTCCTCCTCGCTGATCTGAGGTGCCCTTTTGATAACCTCATACTCGCCAATGACCTGAAAGGTCTCAACACCTCTCGCAGAAATCTTGGAAACATTCGGATTCCGAAAAACCAGCTCTTCATCGCTTGTTCTGATTATCACTTCTTCTGCATCAAGTTCTTCCATCTCTATGCCCATCTGTTTCATCATCTTTTTCATTTGCTTGGGATTCATTGGGAGCATAGTATGAGTTTGAGAGAATGTTAAAATATTTTGGGTCAACCTTCCCCTTTCCCTTTCTCCTTCTCCTTCACCCTCTTCCTCACAAATCCTCCCGCAATTATTAGCGCGATTAAAGCAAGGAAGAGTGCTACGTAGATCAGGTAGGGTTGTGACTGCTTTACTTCAAGAGATATCACGATGGAATTGGATATATGACTGTATCCCCTTTCGTCGTAGTACTTGACCTTTACAGAGGCTGGATAGCTTCCCTCTCCCGCATCCTTGTCAACTTCAACCCTGAACTTTGCTATTGCAGTATCTCCGGGTTTCATAGTTCCAATAAAGTATTTACCGGGCTGTGACTGACCCACAAAACTGGCTATAGAGGTCGTTCCTGCAATAGACAGGGGTGGTGAAACTTCGAGCATTATTACGGTGTTGTAAATCTCAGCGTTCCCCGAATTTTTGATTTCAAGCACCACCTCACCCGTAGAGTCGGGATAAAGGTCACTCTTTATCGAGAGAATCTGGAATGACGCAAGCTTCGGTGCGATGTAGATCGGGAATTCGGCAACACTGACGAGGTCTTTTGCATACCGGGTATCAAAGGATTCTACAAGATACAGCAAATGTTTTCCAGCAAGCGAATCATCACTGACCGCAACTCTAAAATTGGCCCTTTCGCCAACATTATCAATGTAGGATGTAGAACTAACAGGAGTTATGGTCGGATCGGGTGATATCAGGTAAAGTTTCACATTGTTGACATCCAATTCGCTGCTCAGGCTAAGTTCGAGATCGCCAACAAGCCCGACACCTAAATTTGAGGTTTCAATCTCTTTAACAGAGATTGCAGGATCCGCGCTTACTTCCACATTAACGTATATTTTTGGGCTGACAACCTCGCCACCATACTCATCCTCGTATTTTATAATCACATACCCCAGATAGCTTCCCGCAGGAGCGTTCGAGGTTACGTAAAAGGTAATATTGCTGCTCTCTCCACCCTCCAAGTCACCGATATAGGGTGTGCTTGTTGACGTCAGCAGCGGAGTATCAAAAATCAGAGAGGCGTAGGCATCTCTGATTGTCTCACCCGTGTTCGTGATCCGGATAGTTACATAGCCACGTGAGGGTATGGTTATAATACTGCTCGCACTCTGCTGCGAAACTGATTGTTGTGTAGAGGGAAGTGCTGGTATGTTTAAAGATGGCACTTGTATCTTCTGCTCAACTCTTACAGTCTTAACCGAACTCAGAAACTCGCTGATTTTTTCAACCTTGAAGTAACCCTTACCCTCTATCTCAAGACCGAGTGGCTTTGAATTCCTGGCAGGCAATCCTGAGGACGTCCTGAATATCATGACGAGTTCTGCGGGATATGACTGAAGAAAGACACCATCAGGAACAAAGACCTTGAAGGACGCTGATGCTGTATCCCCTTCTTCCATATCTCCCACATACACACTCATAGCTTTTGGATTGGGTTTTAAGGGGGGCGTTGTGTTGAGAACCAAGACAGCGTCGTAAATCTTCTTTTGTCCCGTGTTCTTTATCTCAACCGTAACAACCCCCTCTCTACCGGCAACGAGGTTTGAGGTTACGGACTGAATGCTGAAGTCGTAATCCTTCTTCTCGATTTCGATTTTAACAGACACACTGTCCTTCTGATCTGTAACATACTTCAGCGTCACATTTCCTCCAGAATCAATCTCAGCCCTCATCTTCGTGTAGTAAATATCAAATTTTAGGCTGTGAGTGCCCTCCGTTGCTCTCTCATCAACATCCACAACAATCGTGATCGGGATTGCTCTCCCGCAAGGCAGATCTCCGACAAGAATCTCTTCGCTTTCAACCTCAATCACCGAGGCATAGGGTTCCAGCCTCACATCTTTGGCAGTTGTCAGCATGGGCAAAATTTCAGATGTGTTCTCATTTACTGGCAAATACTCTATGCTTCCACCCGTAACCTCGCATGATAAAAGGAGGGTCACCGATGTCTTATCTCCCGGATGCAGGATGTTTGTTCCTGCCAAACTCGCGTGAAAGTCAAAATTTGACTCAAAGCTTACAGCAGATACCTTCGCTGCTAAAAGTAACAGCACAACGACAACGAGTAAACCTGACCGCATGGTAATTTGGCTTTAAAAAAGTATATAATTTTGTTGTTACCAGCAGAGTTACAATGGATGATGTGGTTGAAGCTCTAAAAAAGCTGGGTTTCAGGGAGTACGAGGCGAGGATTTATGCAACTCTCGCGGTAAAGGGAGAAGCTACGGCGAGTGAGATTCACAAAATCAGCGGTGTTCCAAGGACAAAGGTTTACGAGGTGCTGAAGTCGCTGGAATCCAAAGGCTTTGTGGAGACAATAAAAAGCTCTCCAGCGTCTTTCAGGGTGATTGATCCCGAAAAAGTGCTTGAAGATTACAAGCAGGATTTTGTCAGCGCTGTAAACACAGTTGTTGAGGCCTTCAAAGATATGAAGTACGAGCGGCATATGCAGCATCCCGTTTGGTGTGTGAGAGGTTCTGCCGGTGTGAGAAACAGGGCAAAGGCTATAGTTCAGGAAAGCAATGAGCTTATTGTTATCACAGCAAGGAGAGACCTGGTTGACAGGATTATGGCTATCAAACGAGATAAGACGAAAGTTGTAATTGTTACAGACGATTCCAGCAGATTCAGAGATTTGGACGCTGAGGTCATGGAAATTCGAAGGGATTTTGCTTCGATATTCGAGGAAACCGTGATTGATGAAGTTAAATACAAATTCGAAATCTTGCTCATTTCTGATGGATACGAGTCATTCGGAGTTTACAGAACCGGCGATGACATCGTTGGAGTGAGTATAAAACTACCTTTGATAATACTGTTCCAGAAGATGATTTTTCTTGGCTTGCTGGCGAAGAGATGAAACATTTTAAAGCCTCTGATAACTTTTTCCATGAACGAAATTCTCAGCCTCAGAAGAGAATTCAAGATTGACGATTACATCGAGAAGGTCAAGCCTGTGGTAGACGCAGTAAGAAAGGAGGGAGATAAGGCGGTAATAAAGTTCACGAAGGAGTTTGATGGCGTTGAACTTAGAGAAATTAAAGTTGGCGAAGACGAGATTGACGCAGCATACGATGAGGTCAGTGACGATTTGATTGATGCCTTGGAAGTTGCAAAGGAGAATATTGAGAGATTTCATTACGTCACGGCAATTGAGAGGGAGATGAGAATTCAGTTCGAGGACTGTTTGATGGGCAAGATTTACACGCCAATTGAGAAAGTTGGAGCTTACGTACCCGGTGGAAGGGCAAGCTATCCTTCAACGGCGCTCATGATTGGCATTCCTGCAAAGATTGCGGGAGTCGAAAAGCTGATAGCTTGCACACCTCCAGACAGTGACGGAAAGATTGGCCCGCTTACCCTTGTTGCTCTCGATATGGCAGGATTTGACGCCGTTTACAAAGCTGGGGGGGCACAGGCAATAGCAGCCATGGCTTACGGAACTGAAAGCATACCGAAAGTATACAAGATAGTAGGGCCGGGGAACATATTTGTCACCGCTGCAAAGCTGCTGGTTGCGAAGGATGTGGCAATTGATATGCCCGCAGGCCCTTCAGAGATTATGGTTATTGCCGATAATACTGCAAATGCCGAGTTTATAGCCTATGACTGCTTGGCTCAGCTTGAACACGATCCTATGGCTGTAGCTGTGGTGTTAACAACCTCAAAAGACCTTGCTGAGAGAGTTAGAGAACTGGTGGAAAAGCACGGCAGCTTTGAGAATTTCAGAATAGCAGTTGTTGAAAGCATTGAGAAGGCAATCGAAATATCCAATGAGTTTGCCCCTGAACACCTGACCATTGCTGTTGAGAATGTCGAAGAGTTACTGAGCAAAATCAGAAATGCTGGAAGTGTCTTTCTCGGAAATTACTCCCCCGTTGCCGCTGGAGATTATGCATCCGGAACGAATCATGTCCTACCCACTGCAGGCTTTGCGAGGATGTTTGGAGGGTTGAGTGTCGAGAGTTTCATGAAGCACTTCACTTTCCAGATGCTGAGCGAGGAGACGATGAACAGAATTGGAGATGCAATAATTAAGATTGCTGAAGCTGAAGGGCTGAGATTTCACGCTGAGAGTGTGAGGAGGAGGCTTGGGAGATAGTTTTTGGCACTTTTTAATTTGGATTGGCTGCAAACTGATTTGCGGTCGTCAGATTGCACATTGTCTTGATGCTTACACTTATAGAACAGTTAAAGTTATATAATAGCTGGATAGTATGTAACTATGCGATTAAGGGTTAATCTGACACCCCCTGAGGGTGTGGCCAAGGTTGACCTCAACTATTCCTACTACCTCTCTTCTCTCATATACCGGGCCATAAAATCCGCAGACAAAACCCTTTCACTGGAACTCCACAGGCCTTATGGTCCAAAACTCTTCACCTTCAGCAAACTTTTTGCCGAAAACTTCAAAATTGATGGAGGACGGATGTGGATTGAGGGCTCAGCCCACTTCTTCTTCTCCTCGCCAAAAAACGAGATGTGTGGGAAGTTCGTTGAGGGACTTCTAACGAACCCTGAGGTAAATATCGGAGATGCACAGTTTCTCGTCACCGGTATTGAGGTACTGAGGGAGAAGAAGATAGGAAAAAAGGAGAAGTTCGTCACCCTGAGTCCCATAACGGTCTCAACCGTCGAGCGTCAGGGTTATTCCAGAAAAAGCGTTGACCTCTATCCATCAGATGCGAGATTTTACGAAGTCATCAGGAAAAACCTCGTGAAGAAATACGTAGCTCTTCACGGCATCGAGCCAGAGGATGTTGAATTGAGTATAAAGCCAATTGCCGTGAAACCGAAGAGGTTGAGGATAAAGAATACGTTTCACCGCTGTTCAGAGATGGTTTTCGTCGCAGAGGGAAGCAGGGAGCTTCTTGAGGTAGGCTACAAGACAGGTTTTGGGGCGAAGAACAGCATGGGGTTTGGGATGGTGAAGGTGGTATGAAAATGAACTTGCTTAATACCCTCAGCTCATTGATGAGGGGATAATAAATGATCGAATATTGGCTCCAAAATGGTGACGCATATCTACTTGAGAACAATCTTGAACCAGAAGATATACCTTCAGAATTTCAAATAAGAGATCCTCCAAAACAAATACGGGATATCTTAGAACCATTACTTCAAAACAATGGTAAAGCTACAATATTCTTTAACTCTTATTTTGGGCAATTTAGGGGAGGTAAAGCTAGATTCAAAGAGAGTAAAACCAAGACTTGCTCTACTTGCGGAAATAAAGGTGCAGACAAAATAAAAGGATGGATATTTCCATTCATAATTGACAAGAACAAGTTTCCAAATCTTTACCCACATGGAAAGATAGAATCCTTAAATCTCTGTAGAAATTGCGCTGTTAGAAGTTTTGCAGCTTATCACAATGTCTATTTCACAGCCCAAAGAGACTACATAAGCTTTGTGATATTTTACTCTGACACACCAAAAGACCTTAACGAATTTTTAAAAACATATGCTCCAAAAAGAGTTTCAAGAGAATATTACTACAATTGGAGAGCTCCAGATAGAGTTTTCTTTCCATACGAGTATTTGGCAACGATACTTAATGAAATTTCCGAAAATATTAAAATTGAAACTGAAATATTTGAAAAAAGAACTGGAGCCTTAGTTTTTGGCGTATCTGTGAGAGGTAACAAGAAAATATTTGAGTTTGCAGAAATACTTAGTGATTTATCAGAATTCATAAATATTTTCCAAATATTCAAAAGCAAGCACACAAAAAATCCATTTTATCAGTTATTTAGAAATCTTCGAAAAGGAAAAGATGGGGAAGTTAAACCCGATTTATTTATCTGGAGGAACTTATTTTTCAAGAAACTTTTCAAATATCGTGATATAGACTGGAATATTGTAGAGAACATATTGTTCTATAACATAAGGGAGAGGAACCAAACTCCACCTTTTTTACCTTCTTTTTTGTTATCTGTAATGGAGGTGTTCGGAATGGGTGATAAAGAATTGTATGAGAAAGTTTCAACCTTGGGGTACAGATTAGGAATGGAAACTTTAAGAAAGGAGTTGGGGAAAAATATAGAGGAAGCTAATAGAGATGAAATCGATAGAGCGAGGAAAAAGCTAGTTCAGCGGATATATGAGTTGAAAAGAAAGAGAACGTTAGAAGAGTTCCTAGATTCTCTGAATACTCTCCAGCTAAGCGCAGAAAGTGAAATAGACGATAGACCATTTAGAGAGAATGAAAAAATTTTCTACAAACTGAAAGTTTTCTTTTTGATTGGTATAAGCAACGCGGCGTTTAGCAAAAGGAAAGAAAAAGGAGGTGATAAGAATGAGGGCTAATTTTGTGGAAATAGCTTTTTTAAGTAAGCTAGAGAAAACAAACATAAATGCAAGTGGAACTGAAGGGAACGTAACAATTCTAAAGAAAACAGAAGAAATTGATGGAACTCAGAGAATTTACATTTCTGGAGCATCGCTTAAATATGCAATTAAAACATATTTAGCAGAGAATGGATGGATACTCTCCGAAGTAAAACCAAAAACACGCACAGCACAAATAACAACCGAATGTAATCCAAAGGAGCGAATAGACGATGATTTATTTGGTTATTTGGATACAGAAGCAGATAAAAAGAGAGTTGCACCTATTAAAACAAATGGTATGATTTCGCTATTCCCATATAAGGGTGACCTAAACAGAGGAGTTAGATTTGACCCAGAAGGGAAGGAACACAGTCTTTATGATATAGAAATTGCAACAAACGTCTTTAGAAGCAATTGGGCAGTTGAATTAGACAGGATAGGGAAGGGCGATGATTGGGAAATTCCAGTAGAGGAGAAAGAGAAAAGAATTAAAGCGTTCCTAAAAGCTTTATTTAATCTTTGGAGCAGAGTCAAGCAAACAAACTTTCTAACAAAAATATCCCCTGAGGTTATTGTGTTCGCTTTTAGAGACGATAAAACACTTACTATTGCAGATAAACTAAGAATTGACGAAAATTACAATCTTGACATTGAAGCTCTTAAAGAGGCTTTGGATTACCATAAAGATTCACTAAAAGAGGTTTATATTGGTGGTATGAAGTCTTCTATTAAAAACTGGAATTATGTTGCAAAAGAGCTTGATGGCTACCTAAATGGTAAAGTAAGAGTAACGGATTTACCATCGTTAAAGAGTCTAATATTAGGCGATGATTTCAAGTTCTATGGGTGAAAAATATGCATGGATTATACTTCGAAGTAACATCAGATTTTGGACACTTTAGAAATCCGTTTACATTATCTTTTTTTGAAACTTTTTTAGCACCACCCAGAACAACGATCCTTGGGCTTGTTGGAGCTGCACTGGGGCTTGATGAAAGTGAAACTATAAAGTTAGGAGATAAATTGAAGGTAGGAGTGAAGATTCTCGAAATTAAAGGATTTGCAAGAGAGATCGTCACTACATTTAATTACAAAGTAAAACCACCTGAGCGCACACCAATAATGAGAGAAATACTTGTAAATCCAACCTACAGAGTCTATTTAGGGTCTGAAGATAAAGATTTATTAAAATCGATCATTGAAGCATTAAAAAAACCAAAATACTCATTATATATGGGCATAAGCGAGTTTTTAGCGAGAGTTACTAAAATAAGTAAATTACAGAAATTTGATGGAGTTATGGAAAAACGTTTCGGCTGTATAGTCCCGATAAATGGAGAATACAAAGTCAGGGTAGAACTAGATGTTGGCAAAAGCTATTTTCCTCCTAAGATATGCAAAACTGTTTATTCATATGAAATTACAAAGAAGGGGAGAAATCCTAAAAAATTTATAAATTTGCTAATGTTTTTAGGGTATGATGTTGAATTAGAAAAACCAATTAAAGCATACAAGACAGAGGAGAACGAAGTTATATGTCTACTATGAATCTACTTGCAAAACCCAATAAAAGCTTAAAAAGTCATTTGGAGGAGACACTGAAAATTGCAGAAAAGATATGGATAGGTGACGGAAAATTAAAAAAATATGCTTTAATTGCTTCAGCTTTTCATGATATCGGTAAAGCTGATAAGAGATTCCAGGAATATATCAGAAACGGGAGAAGAGCCCCTCCTCATCCATTGTTGGGGTTACCTATCTTGAATAATGTTTTAAGTAATTTGGGTATAGAGGAACCATATAAAAGTTTAGTAATCTTAGCTGTTGCTTCGCACCACACTCCTTTGCATGAGAAACTTTATTTTGATTACCCCTTAGATTTGAAGATCGAGATCAAAGCAGTTAATGAATTAAAAGCAATAATAAGTGGATTGTTATCCACTATGGGGTACGATGTTGAAATTGACTTAAATAACTTGGATTTACCGAGAAAAATTTTGGAACTTGCAAGAAAACAGATTGTTGGAAAATATGCTTCACAAATCAGAGAAGATTTTGTTGAAATTCAAGGTTGTTTAATGTACGCTGATTACCTAGCGAGTGCTGAAAAAGAAGTTGAAGACTTTCGTTTTCCGAGCAAATTTGTTGAGGAGGAATATTATTACCAAATAAAAGCGATGAAATTGATGGGAAATGTGTTCATCACGCTTCCTACTGGCACTGGTAAAACTGAAACCGCTCTTTATTGGGCTAAAAACAATTTTAAAGGATGTTTATTCTATGTTCTACCAACGGCTACTACAATAAATGCAATGTATAAAAGACTCAGAAAATTCTTTAAAGAGTCTGTTGCATTGTATCATTCATATGCAGATATGTTTTTATTTCATGAAGATGAGAACCTAGAGAATCTTTTATATTATAAATATTTCCTTTATCCAATCAATGTTACAACTCCCGACCAATTAATGTTAGCTTTAATGAACTACAAAAAATACACCTTGAAGAACTTTAGAATTCTTAACTCCACAATAATAATTGACGAAGTGCATTCTTATGATCCTGAAACGTTCTTCCTTTTAAAATATTTGTTGAAGTATCTCTCAAGAAACTCAAATATTTGTGTTATGAGCGCTACTTTTCCAGAAAAGTTCAAAGAGGAGCTATCCTTTCTGAATGCAAAAGAATTAATGTCAAAAAATGAAATAGAGGAGATATATTCCTCCAAAAGAAGGACAAAACCGGTGTTTATTCGTGATTATTTGCTCAATTATATTGAAGACGTATTAAAAGACTATAAGAATGGTAAAAGTGTCCTTGTTGTTTTGAATACTGTAAAAAGAGCACAGGAATTTTATAAAAATATTTTAGATAAAATCCCAGAAGAAGCAGACGTGGAATTATTTCATAGCAGATACATTGCCAAGCACAAGATGGACAAAGAAAATAAAATTACACAAAATAGTGTAAAGATTCTTGTGACAACACAGGTAGTTGAGGTATCGCTGGATATCGATTATGATCTGTTATACACTGAGGCAGCATATCTTGATTCTTTAATTCAAAGAGCAGGTAGAGTAAATAGGAGAGGACTAAAAGTTTTTGGTGAGCACAATGTCAAGATCTTCGAGCCAGAAAATTATTATCCGTACAACAAAAAGCTTTTGGAAACAGCATTAAATATTCTTGAAAATTCGGATATGATAAACTCAGAGTTCGAGTACTTGAGGTTGACAAATTTATTTTATGATGAAATATGGGCTGAAATAAAAAAGAATGAGGAGAACAGATATAAAAAAATATGGAAAGAGTTAAGCTATATTTATTCTGCAGATCTAACAGATGAGCAAATCCAGAAGTTATTGAAAACAAGAAGTGGAATTATAAATATACCCGCTATACCATACACATATAAAGATTATATGGAAGAAATCAATGCGAGAATTGACGAGATTAATGCTAAATTAAAAAGAACTCATAACAATAATCTTGAGTACAATAGACTGAAACTAATTGAGGAGAAGAGAATGTATATCGTTAATGTTCCAATTTTTTATAAAGATTATATTACGTTGGATAACAAAGATTATTATGTGATGTTAGAATACGACAGGAAACTTGGACTAACAGATGAGTTTGATAACATGATTTGAAATACAAAATTGGAAACTCCTGGATGAAAAAGCGAAAGCAATTGACGAAAACTAACCAAACTTCAAAAGCATCTCACAGCTTTTGATAAACTCATAATAATTGAGAAAATATGCCTACCATCTGTTGATGTTTCTGTTGACGGTAAGTTATACAGACCAACTAAAACTCCTCCAAACCCCTCACAAACACCCCATACTCGTCCCTTAAACTATCAATAAGCTTCCTGTCAGCAGTGACCATGACAGAATCCTTCAGAATGGCCAAAGAGACATACGCAGCATCGTAAACAGTAACGTTATTTTCAAAAGCTACCTCCAAGGTTTTTCTTGCATATTCTCCCCTCAGGGGATACAATTCCATCGAATAAGCTTCCAAAGCCTCTGAAATATCCTTTAGCTCGGAAATTGAGAAGAGTTTTTTGTAGTAAAGAGCATTTAAAACTTCAAAAACTATCAGCTCTGGAGCGATAAGTTTTATTTTTCCATTAATGTATGCATCTCTTATCTTCAGGGCCTCATCTGATTTCTCTTCCTCCACAAACCACTTGACAACAACGCTCGCATCAACTACGATTTTCTCCATATCTATCCTCTCTGAATTGCCTTATTATTTCTTCAGCCTTGGCCTCCCCTTTGCTCTTCTTCCTTAATCTCTCATTTATAAGTATTGCCTTGGCCAAATTTCTGTTTTTTTCCTCTTCTATCTTTTTTCTTATGGCTTCTCTTATGAATTCGCTCCAGTTTATCCTTATCTCATTCATCAGTTTCTTTGTCTCATCATCTATCCTCACGGTAATTACAGCCATATTCGTATTATTGTCATTACAGTAAATATTGTTTTCTCTACTTATAACCTGAAAATCTCCCATCACCCCTCAATACAGGGAGCTTATGCAGATTTTTTGTGAGCCACCCTACTTTCTCTGTCTCTCTCGCATCGAATTCCGGGACGTAGGGTTTGATATCCAGCAGAGGAGTTCCATCCACAATGTCCACATCTCGATGTGCAGCACATTTTCCTCAACTCTGACGAGGCGCACAACCGGGCTGGTGCTCTGGTTGCAAATACTCCACGGAACTGGTCATCCAGAAACGGCTTTACCTTTAAGCTGTAGCCCTTGGCCAAATGGAAGTGATATATCAGAATGATATGGGAGAAACCCTCGATATCTTTTAAACCCTCAACGTATTCGGGGAATACTTCAACTGTCCCGTCAATACCAATCGCAGCAGCAGGCTGTATCGGCGTTCCCTTGGGTTCCTTAAATGGAGAATGAATGATCCCGATCGGTCTGTAATTTATAACGTCCATCATGGACTCACCTCTTTTAATTCAAATAATCTCATCCACACTGCTTTTCTCTATCCCCAAAACCTCCCTCTTTGCCGCATCCCTCGACCTTAACCTGTATATCACAATCATGTCCTCATCCTCGTTTATGATTTCCCGCAGCCCCATTTTGACTTCCTCAAGGTCGGCTTGTGTCAGCTCACCCTCAAACAGCGAGTTTTGAATCCAGTTTAGGTGCTTCCTCAGAAACTTCTTCACTTTGTTCACCCTCTCCACGTTGACATCGTAGGCAATTATCACATACATACTACCACCACATCATGAAAGGCCTGTACTTTTCCACCCCCAGAATGTGTTTAACGAGCTTGTAACATTCCAGTCTTATCAGCCGCTGGTAGGAAACGTTCCTGCCCAATGTTCTGTGTTTTACAGTCCTCTCAAGCCTCTCGTTGAAAGCCTTTAGAAATTTCTTCCTGCCCTTCTCACTCAAAAGAACTCCTTTAAAGTCCTCATCAAAGTCCCCTTCACCAACCATTTTTTTGTTCACGAGGGAAATAACAAGTCTGTCCACGAGCAAGGGTTTGAAAATCTCTGCAAGGTCAAGCGAGAGGCTGAATCTCCTCTCAGACGGTTCATGGAGATAGCTAATTGCCGGATGCAGCTGAGTGTGGTAGATTTCAGTAAGAACTGCAGAATACAGGAGAGAATTGCCGAAGCTGATCATGGCATTAACTTCATTCTCCGGCGGTTGCCTGCTCCTTTTCTCGAACTTCATTCCAGTCAGCATGTTATCAAACTTTGAATAATACTCCGTCCTTGCTGCTGCTTCAGCTCCCATCACCTCCTCCACACTCTCTGACTCTTCAAGGCCTTGAAGAGCTGAAATTACGCCTGAATCATCTTCTCCACTCCTCCTTAGCACACGGGCCATGTTCATGATGCTGCCCTCAACGAACGCCTTTGCAAGGTACAGCCTCTTCACCCTGTCAAGGTAATGCTCCGCCTGCCTGACCACCACATCTCCGGAGATTAAGCTCTCTCTGGGATAAAACGAGCCGGTGTAGTAACCATATCTGTTGAAGAAATGCACACAGATGCCCTCCTTGGCCAGATAGTTGAGAGCCTGCGAGGTTATGGTCAGCGAACCGAGAGCGTATATGGCGTATATTGAGTTTATCGGAATCGGCCTCTTTCCTTCGGCATTCTCAAAGTATATCGTATTCTCCTTCCTTTTCAGCTTGCCGTCGGAGACTATATAGAAGTTCCTTTTCCTCATTTTGTCACCCGGCAAAGCAGAACTCGAAATAAGCGCACTTCCTGCAGTGCTTTTTCCTGACGGGCTTTGGCATCTCTCCCCTCTTCAACCCATCAATTTCTCTCAAGATTTTTTCCAAATCTCTTGACTTCTCCTCGTCCAACTCAACATTCACAACTTCCTTGCTCTTTGGATATGTGATTCTGCCCTTGGCGGATATTCCAAGCTTTGACAGGTAAAACAGATAGTATGCCATCTGAAAAAAGTCAGCTTTTTCCATCGATTTTGCTTTCTTTACCTCCTGAATCTCCAGCTCATTTCCCTTCCTGATAACATCTATTGCTATTGGCCCAATCTGGACATCTTTTCTATCCCTCTGGTAGAATTCTTTATGGACGAGCTTTCCAAGTTTTACAAGGTCGCTCTCCTTCTCTAAACTCACGTTATGACTGAAAAGCCAAAGTTTGGTCTTGCACACGAAATAATAGTTAACCTCCACGCCCCTGATGTACATTTCATCAATCATAAATTAACTACTTTTTGTACAATAAATAACTTACTTCACACTGATTTCTGTATTGAGCTTTAGCCTGAAGAGAAGTCGCAAAAATTGGAATAAACTGTTTAAAAAGGGGTTGGGCTGAAAAACGGCTGTTTGATACGGTCGCAAAACGATTTATTTTGGAATTTTATTGCATATACTTTTAATTTTTATTTCCTTTATTTTAAAAACAGAGTAACTGAATTTTTATTATAAGATTCCTCCACGCCGATTTGCCTTAAATTTCCTTAAAAAGTGATATGGTTCGTCCAATTTGAAATAAATCTCCAGAATAAAAGTTGCACATCTTTATAAATGACCTGCAACTTTAGGGATTTACGACAGTATATAAATCAAAGAAAGGACAAGAAAGCTTTAAATTAGAAATAGAGGAAATATTACTGGATGTTGAAATCAGACCAAAGTGGGATTGAAAGCGTAAGCGTCTAAATCGGTTACTGTCCACGTTCCACCACGTTGAAATCAGACCAAAGTGGGATTGAAAGTTTTGGAACAGAGATATTAAAGAATGAAATACTGCGCAGTTGAAATCAGACCAAAGTGGGATTGAAAGGAATCGTCTGGTAAGCATTTTATGCTTACAGAATCTGCGTTGAAATCAGACCAAAGTGGGATTGAAAGTTTTTGTTTTGACTGGTTTGGGGGCCTGCTCAAGGAGTGTTGAAATCAGACCAAAGTGGGATTGAAAGCCACCTCGCCGCGCTCCATGAGTTCTCCGAGCTTCAGGTTGAAATCATACCAAAGTGGGATTGAAAGACAGTAAAACTTGATGTCAACGCTTACGAAATCCTGGTTGAAATCAGACCAAAGTGGGATTGAAAGGTGGATGTATCGCAGCTACAAGAAGCAGCACAAAGAGTGTTGAAATCAGACCAAAGTGGGATTGAAAGTTAAATTTATATTCTTAAAAAGAAATTTTTAATTGGGGTTGAAATCAGACCCAAGTGGGATTGAAAGGAATCTGCAACTTCTGAAGTTAGCGTATATGGTGGTAAGTTGAAATCAGACCAAAGTGGGATTGAAAGACTTATGGAAGTGACAATAATGAAAAGTAAAAGTACAAGTTGAAATCAGACCAAAGTGGGATTGAAAGACTACAGCCCCTATAGAATCCGAATCTTTTGAATTCGTTGAAATCAGACCAAAGTGGGATTGAAAGTTATACAGATGACACTCAATTAATGTTTTGGACATTAGATGTTGAAATCAGACCAAAGTGGGATTGAAAGGAATACTTGCGAGGTCACAAAGCCCACCGAGTAATCGTTGAAATCAGACCAAAGTGGGATTGAAAGATTTACATGTCTATTTATTAATGCAAATAATTTATAAAGTTGAAATCAGACCAAAGTGGGATTGAAAGGAGGAGGAGGCGGGATGCAGACATCGGGATATGAGGGTTGAAATCAGACCAAAGTGGGATTGAAAGACATCCCCGACGATGTCGTGAGTCAGGTAGTGGAGCGTTGAAATCAGACCAAAGTGGGATTGAAAGGTGGTTTATGCGTTTTCTCAACTTCTTATTGCCAGAAGTTGAAATCAGACCAAAGTGGGATTGAAAGGTTGAGGTGAGGGTCGATGAAGTTGTTAAACATATTAGTTGAAATCAGACCAAAGTGGGATTGAAAGAAGAATCCTCCAATCCAGTTAACAAACGACGAAAACGAGTTGAAATCAGACCAAAGTGGGATTGAAAGAAGGGTGTTAAAACAAAATATAGATTTGGAATTGTGGCGTTGAAATCAGACCAAAGTGGGATTGAAAGATTAGAATTTTGCTGACATGCTCGACTACGGAGTTAGGTTGAAATCAGACCAAAGTGGGATTGAAAGAACCTATCCACTGCATTGTTGGGTCTGTTGGCATCGTTCGTTGAAATCAGACCAAAGTGGGATTGAAAGATAGTTGATGATTCAACAATATTTAAGGTTAGGGATTTAGTTGAAATCAGACCAAAGTGGGATTGAAAGTGAGGATGTTTCATAAGACTAATCTACCAATACCGAAATGTTGAAATCAGACCAAAGTGGGATTGAAAGACTTTATTGCTTCAATTGCTGCAAAGGTTGCATCTCTTAGTTGAAATCAGACCAAAGTGGGATTGAAAGCTGACATTTCTGAGAACTTCCTCTTTATCAATTCTGGTGGTTGAAATCAGACCAAAGTGGGATTGAAAGTGGACATTAGATGATCTTGATATGGCATGGCGTGAGGCTGTTGAAATCAGACCAAAGTGGGATTGAAAGATACTCAACATCAACAACTGAATTGACTCGATAAGTCGTTGAAATCAGACCAAAGTGGGATTGAAAGTTGCGGCAATAAGAGGTGCAAGGGGCGGCGTTAAGATAGTTGAAATCAGACCAAAGTGGGATTGAAAGATTGAAGCCTATTGGCTTAAGATTACCAAGAGGGTCTTGTTGAAATCAGACCAAAGTGGGATTGAAAGGTCTTGTGTCAAGAATCCACATCTGAGGCATCTTCTCCGTTGAAATCAGACCAAAGTGGGATTGAAAGACATCCAAGTTGGTTTACTGCAACATCCGCTGACTATGGTTGAAATCAGACCAAAGTGGGATTGAAAGGAAGTTTTTCCTGTCCACCCCGAACAGCACTTCAGCAGCCTTCAAAACAAGTTGAAATCAGACCAAAGTGGGATTGAAAGGACTCTCTGAAAGTTGGTGAGGTGACGCAGAGTGTTAGTTGAAATCAGACCAAAGTGGGATTGAAAGTCCACAAACTCACTATCTTCTCTCTCTCATCATACTGAGTTGAAATCAGACCAAAGTGGGATTGAAAGCGAGTTCGGTCATTAGTATGGAGTAGAGAGCAGCTAGAAGTTGAAATCAGACCAAAGTGGGATTGAAAGTCAGCTGCAGCTGAAACTGTGGATACAGTAAAATCAAAGTTGAAATCAGACCAAAGTGGGATTGAAAGAATTTTATATCTTCAACCGGATAATTGCTAAATGAAGTTGAAATCAGACCAAAGTGGGATTGAAAGAAACGTTGGAGTTACTTAAAAAAAGTCGTTAAAGATACGTTGAAATCAGACCAAAGTGGGATTGAAAGAGCTCTTCACAAATCAGGGAAGGATTAGGATACCAGCGTTGAAATCAGACCAAAGTGGGATTGAAAGTTGTTTGCTCCTCTGAACCACCTCCACTCCAAGAAGTATGTTGAAATCAGACCAAAGTGGGATTGAAAGATGCTTACAATATTGATGACAGTCGCTACATTACAGTGTTGAAATCAGACCAAAGTGGGATTGAAAGTGAATATCATTTTAGAAATGCAGTTCAAGCAGAGCCAGGTTGAAATCAGACCAAAGTGGGATTGAAAGCATGGTTTCACCAGCCCAAGGACACTGCAACCAGCAAGACCGAGTTGAAATTAGACCAAAGTGGGATTGAAAGGGAGTTCCTCAGAGAGCAGTCGGAGTTCTTGGACAAGGGTTGAAATCAGACCAAAGTGGGATTGAAAGAACAGTTTAAAAACATCTCTCAGTCCTTCTTTTCTTTTTTCGTTGAAATCAGACCAAAGTGGGATTGAAAGTGATGTAATTTTTCAGCCCCCTGCTGATCCGCTCCGGCAGTTGAAATCAGACCAAAGTGGGATTGAAAGACATTTACATTGACGAAACTGATTTTACGGCGGAGCGTTGAAATCAGACCAAAGTGGGATTGAAAGCAAGATACGCAACAAAGAGTACGCCCTCGTGATCTTCGTTGAAATCAGACCAAAGTGGGATTGAAAGCTTTACGTCCGACCAGTGGGTCTTTCCACTTGCGATTGGTTGAAATCAGACCAAAGTGGGATTGAAAGGTGTACACTGTTACGGTGCCGTACCTCTTCCTGCGGCCACCGTTGGTTGAAATCAGACCAAAGTGGGATTGAAAGGTCTTGGTCTTGAAACATGCTATCGTTAGGAGCGTGGTTGAAATCAGACCAAAGTGGGATTGAAAGCTTCACGACACCCATGATATTCCTTATACTCTCTCCATGTTGAAATCAGACCAAAGTGGGATTGAAAGCGCAAGAGCTACAGGAGGTGAAACATGCTCTGCCTTCTGGTTGAAATCAGACCAAAGTGGGATTGAAAGAGATGACTCTGCCTGCACCGTCAACGACGATTCCGTCTGTTGAAATCAGACCAAAGTGGGATTGAAAGTGACCTTTTTGGAGTGCTTGGATACCACCGTCAGCAGGTTGAAATCAGACCAAAGTGGGATTGAAAGTCAGTCGTGTCCTGCCTATTTCGCCAGTGCTGTGGACGTTGAAATCAGACCAAAGTGGGATTGAAAGTCCTTTCCCCAATCTTCATCGTACTGCTCTTTGTATTCCTCAGGTTGAAATCAGACCAAAGTGGGATTGAAAGCTCCTCTGTAAGGGCGTTCTTGTCCACTTCCAAATACAGTTGAAATCAGACCAAAGTGGGATTGAAAGCTCTGCATCGGCGAGCGTTGCGCTTGGTTCGTGCCAGTTGAAATCAGACCAAAGTGGGATTGAAAGAGATACCGAAGGGCAAGACAGTTCCCGATGAAGAAAGTTGAAATCAGACCAAAGTGGGATTGAAAGTCCTCTCTCCCCATCCTCCTCAACAAATCTCTTTTCCCGTTGAAATCAGACCAAAGTGGGATTGAAAGGTCAATTTCACTAACTCCAGTCGTTGGTGGACTCCAACCGCGTTGAAATCAGACCAAAGTGGGATTGAAAGCAGTTTTGAGGGATCTGTCGATGTACCAGCCCAGGTCGTTGAAATCAGACCAAAGTGGGATTGAAAGTTTTGCCGTTTATGACTGCGATGAGTTTGACGATTGATGTTGAAATCAGACCAAAGT
>DAVR01000043.1 GCA_002507545.1 Archaeoglobus sp. UBA230
CTGATAGGGCGAAGGGTATGCTCCTTGTTGCGAGGACAACACCTCCAGAGAAGGCTCCAAGAAGAACTCTCGGAATAACCCTGTTTCTGGTGGATTTACCCAGCGAGGCGGTCAAGTGGAATCCCATTCCCAAGCACGCGATAAACTTCTCGAAAACCTGTGAGATTAGTATAAGCAATCTCCGTGTGGGAGAGGATGCAATTCTGGGTGAGAAGGATTTGGGATGGTATCTCCTGCTTGATGTTCTGAATCCGGAGAGGATGAGTGCTGCTGCAGGAGCCATAGGTGGGGCAAAGCTTGCCATAAGCAAGGCGGTTGAGTATTCAAAGCAGAGGAAGGTCTTTGCTGACCCAATTGGGAGCTATCAGGGCTTGCAGTTTCCTCTGGCGGAGGCTTATGCGGCACTGGAATGTGCGAGGTTGATGATGTACAAGGCTGCGTGGCTCTACGATACAAAGTTTAAGAGCGAGGACGTCAAGGACCCAAAGAAAAGGGTGGAGATGGCAGCAGTTTTTAGAGAAATAGGGGATGCGGCCAACATGGCGAAGGCTGTGGCGGTTGAGAATTCACTCAAGGCGGTTTACTGGGCAATGCAGACCTTCGGTGGATACGGCTACGCGAAGGAGTATGATGTTGAGAGGTGGTGGAGAGAGGTTAATCTGCTCCGATTGGCTCCAGTAACGCAGCAGATGGCTCTGAATTACATAGCAGAGCACATCCTCGGAATGCCGAGGAGTTACAGAATTTAGTGGCATGACAAGGGTTAGAAAAATCGTTAAAGGCGAGGAACTCAAAGTTGAGCGAAGGGAGACACTCAGCGAGATGTTCTGGGGTGTAGTAGCTAAGCATTCAAACATACCAGCAATTGGATACTGGAGTGACGGAGAGTTGAAATATATCAACTACAGAGAGTTTGGAGATAGGGTTAAAGAACTGGCAGAGGTTCTGATTTCTTCTGGACTTAGAAAGGGTGACAGGGTTGCGATTTATGCGGATACAAGATACGAGTGGGAGATAGCAGACCTTGCGGTTCTGACTGCTGGTGGGATTGTTGTAACTATCCACAGCGTGCTGAACAGGCAGCAGGTTGAATATATCTTGAAGGACTCGGAGAGCAGGTTGGTTTTCACCGAGAAAAAGTATGCTGACAACCTTCCAAAAGATGTTGAGGTGTTCCTTCTTGATGAGATCAGCCAATTGAATGGAGGAGAGATCACGGATGAGAAATACGAGGAAAGGTGGAGGAGTGTGGGGCCCGATGATGTGGCGAGCATAGTTTACACATCGGGGACAACAGGAGAGCCGAAAGGTGCGATGCTCACCCACTGGAACTGGAGATTCAATGCTTTATCTGTGATGTCCATCACCCCCTTTTATCCCGGCGAACCGCACATCTGCTATCTTCCCCTCAGTCACGTCTACCAGAGGCTCGTTTTCTTTGCTGGAGTTTCAAGAGCTGCAACGGCAGTTTTCTGTACCCCTCAGCAGTTTCTTGAAACTTCAAGGGCTGTAAAGCCGGTCGGTTTGGTGGTTGTGCCGAGGATACTTGAGAGGGTTAACGCGGGCATTCTTGAGAGGGTCGAGAAATCCTCCAAGCTTGCTAAAAAACTGTTCTACTGGTCGAGAAATGTTGCGGTAGAGTGTGGGAGGAGAATGAGCAGGGGAGAAGGATACGGATTATGGCTCAGCTTTAAGAGGTTTTTAGCCGATAAGCTCGTCTACAGTAAGATAAGAAAAAATCTGGGTCTCCAGAGAATCAGGTTCGTCTGTTCTTCTGCTGCCGAACTCCAGAAGGAGCTTGCCTATATGTTCAACGGAATGGGCATTCCCGTCATAGAGGGTTATGGCCTGACAGAAGTTGCAGCACCCTCCAATCTCAACCCCGTTGGTAGGTTCAAGCCCGGAACAGTAGGCCCTCCAATTCCCGGAGTGGAGGAGGCGATTGCGGAGGATGGAGAGATTCTCATCAGGGGAGACAACGTGATGAAAGGCTACTGGAAAAAAGATGATGAAACGAGAAATGCCTTCACCCCCGACGGGTGGTTGAAGACGGGTGATTTGGGCGAGTTTGATGAGGATGGATATCTGATTTTTCTCGGAAGGAAGAAACACATAATAGTGCTTGACACGGGAAAGAATGTTTCTCCAATTCCCATAGAGGAGGAACTTCTGAAAAATCCGCTTGTCTCAGATGTTGTCATTATCGGAGACGGGAAGCCATACATTACAGCCCTAATAATTCCGAACTTTGAAATGCTGATTAATATTGCCGAAGAAGGTCAGATAGACTACGACAGAACCAAGACGAGGACTGTGAGAGGTATTTCCGGGGAAGAAGAAGTTGTGGCGGTTGACGAGAGGCTCGTGGAAAACCCAGAGATTCTGGAGGTTTACGGTAGAATCGTTGAGGATGTTAACGGCAACCTCGCCTCTCATGAGAGAATTAAGAGGTTCAAACTGCTGCCGGAAGCCTTCACAATAGATAAGGGAGAAATCACTCCGACGATGAAAAAGCGAAGACACGTGATTTTGAAGCGATACGAGAAATTTATTGAAGAAATGTACAGGAGGTGATTTTTTGAGAATTGGGATTGTTGGTATAGGTTTTACAGAGTTTGGTATCCATAAGGAGCCCTTTTACAACCTTGCATTCACAGCAGCGAAAAGGGCTCTGGATGATGCAGGAATCGAGAGGAGGGAGGTGGACAGCTTCATCCTCGGCGGTTACGACAATCTCGGAGTGGGGAGAACAATATCAAACATGTATACCGCCCCTGCCGCTGGAGCCTATCTAAGGCACGAAATCAGGGTGAGCGATGACGCTCTGTTTGCCCTGCCTTTAGCCTACATGAGGCTGAGACACAGGTCGGATGTAACGATGCTTCTCGCTTTCGGCCACAGTTCCGAAACACCGATTGAGCTTGTTGAACTGCAGAGCCTTGACCCTTTCTTTCACCGCCCCCTGAACCTCACCCTGCCAGCCTTCTTCGCCATGCAGAGCTATGCTTACAGAAGCAGATACGATGTTGACGATGAAAAGCTCGCGGAAGTGGTTGTCAGAATGAGAGAGAAGGGTTCAAAGAGTTCCTTAGCGTTCCTAAGGGATAAGGTAAAGGTTGAGGATGTGCTGAATTCGGAAATTGTCTCCTATCCCCTAAGAAAGCTGGAGATGGCGGAATGGTGTGATGGGTGTGTTGCCCTCATCTTAGCAGAGGAGACGGTAGCAAAGAGGATTGCAGACGAAATCGTGTGGCTTGATGGGGTGGGATGGAGTGTGGAGAACTACTACTTTGATAGAGAATTTCACAGACTTCCCTTTGTAACCAAGAGTGCCGAGATGGCCTTCAAAATGGCAAAAAAGGAGAGGAGAGATGTGGAGGCTCTTGAAATCTGCGATCTCACTGTTGATTATCACTGCATGATTCTGGAGGCTCTTGGATTTGCAGAAGAGGGAGGAGGATGGGATTACAATGGAGATGTGAACAGCTCCGGAGGGGCTCTCTGTACCAACGCCTACGGCTCCACAGGAGTTTTTCTGCTCGCGAATCTTGCCATGAGGATCAGAAAGGGAGAGATAGACTGCGGGCTCGCTCAGTCAATGAGCGGATACGCTCAGAAGTCCTGCGTTGCGATTCTGGAGGGGTAGCATGAGGGTTGCAGTTGTCGGTTTCGGCCAGACACCTTTCAGGACGAAGAGGAAGGATAAAACTCACCCAGAACTCGCCTTTGAGGCTGTTAATGCAGCATTGGAGCATGCGGGATTGGAGTTGAAGGACATAGAAGCAGTAGCTTATGGGTCTATGGACCCCTTTGATGGTATTTACTGTCCTGAAAGATGGGATTCCACGGCTTGCGGTCTGGAAAAGCCGATAATGAAAATCTCCACGGGTGGGACGACAGGAATGACCACAGCCTTGGCAGCTTACGAGCATGTAGCCAGTGGCCTGTTCGATTTGGTCATGGCAGTGTGCGTTCAGAGGGTTGGAGAGTGTGTGGACGCTCAACCAGTCCTGAATACCGCTGTTGATCCGATATACGAGAGATACTCCGGATTAGGAGCCATACACGTAGCTTCCTTCCAAGCTACTGCCTACATGGCAAAGTACAACGCTACGGAAGAAGATTTAGCTTGGGTGAGCGTTAAGGATCACAAAAATGCACTGAAAAACCCATACGCGCACATCAAAATGGATGTGAGTGTTGATGACGTTCTCAACAGTAGGGTTGTCTGTTCCCCACTGAAGCTTCTGGAGTGTTGTCCAAGGAGTGATGGGGCTGCTGCTGTGATTTTTGCCTCCGAGGATTTGGCAAGGAAGATCAGGGACAATCCCGCATGGGTGGTTGCAGAAACCACAATCAGTGACAGCTACTACCTCGGTGACAGGTTGAGCTTTGCGGAGTGGGATTCCTTAGCCATCGCTGGAAGGAGACTTTTTAGAGATGCAGGTATAGAGAATCCGGGAAAGGACATTGATGTGGCAGAGCTGTACTCACCCTTCACGATTCAGGAGATTTTAGAGTTGGAAGCTCTTGGATTTGCCGAGAAGGGGATGGGAAAGGAGTTCGCGAGAGAGGGTGTAACTTTTATGGATGGAGACATTCCAACCAATCCCTCGGGAGGTGTGCTGTGCACCAATCCGATAGGTGCTACAGGGTTGGTGAGGTTTGGCGAAGCAGCACTTCAGGTGATGGGAGAAGCCGAAAATCAGGTTGACGGTGCTGAAGTAGCGTTAAGTCATGCGTGGGGTGGAACGTTACAGTTTCACACCCTTGCCGTGCTATCATCAAAGAAAAAGCTGGGGTGATGTTATGGAGGTTAAGGAGTTTGAGGTGTGGTGGAAGATTCCTTTCAAGCATTCTGCCGGTTTGCATGCAACGAAGTTCTTTGAGGGGTTAAAGGAGGGAAAGATTCTTGGAGTCAGATGTGAGAAGTGCGGAAGGGTCCTTGTCCCCCCAAGAGCCTTCTGCGAGAGGTGTCATACTGAGACTTCGGAGTGGGTTGAGGTGAGTGACGAAGGGGTGGTTAAAACTTTAACAGTGACCTACATGAAGTTCACTGGTCTTCCAGACCCCCCTTACGCCGTGGGGGTTGTGAAGCTTGATGGGGCTGATACAGGCATGCTCTGCTTCCTCGGCGGAATAGACCTTTCAGACTGGCGAAAGGTTCATGAGACCTTTAAGCCGGGAACGAGAGTTAAAGCGGTGTGGAAGGAGGAGAGGGAGGGGAAGATTACGGACATAGAGTATTTCAGGCCATTAGACTGATATTTTTATTTTTCACCGCAAAAGCCATAAGAAGGTGTCAAATAGATTAAACGTTGAGGCTCGGTTTGGTTGTAAACCCTTTGGCCGGTGGAGGGCTGAATGGAGAAAAAATTGAGCTTATTCGTAATACTCTGAAAAAGCTTTCTGGAGAGGTTTACACCTCAAAGACGATAGCCAAGACCGTAGGGGTTGAGGCGAGGGTCGTTGACTTACCCACCAAAGGAACGAGAGAGGATACGTTAAATCTTGTCAGAAAGCTTGATCCGATCGTTGATCTAATTGTAATTTTTGGCGGTGATGGAACGATGAGCGATGCTGCTTCTGCAAGGCCGAAAAAACCATTACTCTGTATCGGAATCGGGACGACGAATGTCAGTCCCGTCTTGGCTCCTAAGGATTTCGACCCAAAAAATCTAAGAGAGGTCAAAATGAGGGGTTTGGAGGTTGTGATAGGAGACGAAAAGAGAATAGCCTTCAACGATGTCGTTGTTGGTTCCACAATACTGTCAACGGTTGGTGGGAGGAGTGTGCAGGTTGATGCCAGAGAATTCATGAAAGGAAAGAAGGTTGTGACACCACCAAGGAAATTCAAAGCGAGGGTTGAGGTCGGAGGAAGGATTATTGAGGGTTTTTTCGGTAACATATTTGTTGCTCTGAGTGATACAAGATTTCTTGGGAAGGGTATTGCTGGTGGTGCATCACTTTCAGCTTTTCTCGGATTCAAAGCCGTTGTTGCATGCATCAGTGAGGGGATAGTAGTTTCAACATACACGAAAGAGGATGTAATGCAACTGGAGCCCATTGTCACGAACACGATAAGCTTCGACGACGAAATTGTAAGAATTTGGGCGAATGAGGTTATCTCATGCGACGGAAATCCGATCGGAGAGGGATATGCTGAAGTGAGGGTCGTTGAGAGTGCTGTGAAAGTGCTAAAGTGAAAGTAAGCGTTATAAAGCACCGCTCTTTTCTCTCAATATGCTCGATTTCAACTTCTGCATAGCGGGGGCGGCAGGAGATGGGGTAAAGGAGGCAGGGGAGATTCTGGCAGAGCTCCTTTCGAATATAGGATACAGTGTTTTTGTTTATCAGGAATACGAGTCTCTCATCAGGGGAGGCCATAACGCGAGTGTTGTGAGATGCTCTGATAAAAGAATTCACTCTCATCGCTACTATTATGACGCAATGATATGTCTGGAGGATTACGTAATAGATATTCACAAACAGAGGTTGAGAGGTTTTCTTATTCATGACTCAAAATTTGAGTGTGACTTTCAACCTTCCTTTTCAGTGCCTATGCTGGAAATTGTCAGAGAAGCAGGGATGCCAAAGCTTTTTCGAAATGCTGCAGCTCTTGGAGCATTATGCTACATACTCGGAATAGATTTTGAGGAACTTGCAAGAACCTTTGTAGCCAAATACGGTGACAAAGCCGAAAAAGATGTGGAAATTGCGAAGAAGGCGTATGAGCACTCAATGGAAAACTACAAGAGGGTTTTAAACCTCCCAAATGTATCAGGAGATGGTAGGAGAAGAGTCGTTTCGGGAAGTGAGGCAATTGCGATGGGGATGGTGAGTGCTGGACTGAGCCACTACTATGCCTATCCCATGACTCCTGCCTCACCCATTCTTCACTTTCTCGCAAAGAGTAAGCTGATTATAGCGGTGCAACCTGAAAACGAAATTGCTGCGATTATGATGGCAATTGGGAGTGCTTTTGCTGGAAAAAGGAGTGCTGTAGGCACGAGTGGAGGAGGTTTTGCACTGATGAGCGAAAGTATAAGCCTTGCCGGGATGGCTGAGATTCCGCTGCTGATTGTGCTGGCTCAGAGAAGTGGACCTTCAACAGGTATGGCGACCTTTACGGCTCAGGAGGACTTGTATTTTGCGCTGAATCCGGCTCACGGAGAGTTTCCACTTATCGTCGCCTCACCGCTGACAATAGGTGATGCCTTCTCACTCTCAGCTACGCTTCTCAACCTGGCTTGGTGTTTCCAGACGCCTGCAATTTTGCTTACCGAGAAGCACCTGACCGAAAGTTACGAGTCAGTCGAATTTGATGAAGATGAAGGTATGGAAGAGATTGAAATCTTCAATTCCGAGACGGATGAGATTTTTCCGAGATATGAGATTACCAATAGCGGCATATCGAGGTATGCGATTCCCCCAGCAGTGGTAAAGGCGAACAGCAATGAGCACGACGAGTTCGGAATAACGATTGATGATGCAGATGTGGCGAGGAGAATGTACGCGAAGAGAATGAGGAAGGAAAAGGCGATAAAGAAGAAGGTTGAGAGGCTGAATCCCTACATTTTCGCCGGAAAGGGAAAGGACATTGTCGTCACCTGGGGATCGAATTTTGGAGCTGTGATTGAAGCAGCAGAAGAGCTTGGCTACTCGGTTGTAGGAATAAGGTTTCTCCGCCCACTGATTCTACCGAAGTTTAAGGGAGAAGTTATGTGCGTTGAGTGCAACTACACTGGTTTGCTTGCAGAGATGATTGAGAAAGGGACTGGGGTGAGGGTCAGAAGGATTCTAAGATGGGATGGAAGACCCTTCACGCCAGAGGAGGTAAAACATGCCCTGACGAAGGAGGTGAGAGATTGATCTCCGTCAGAACCGGTGTGAGAGTTTCTTGGTGCCCTGGCTGTGGAAACTTCGCGATACTGAGAGCCTTTGAAAAGGTCGTTAAAAGGCTGATTGAGGAGGGGATAGGGAAGGGGAATATCGTTGTATCATCGGGAATAGGCTGTCACGGAAAGATCGTTGATTACCTCACTCTGCCAAGCTTTCACGTGATTCACGGTAGAGTCCCTCCTTTTTTAACCGGTCTCAAGCTTGCAAACCCGAAACTGATTTCCGTGGGGTTCGTTGGAGATGGAGACGGTTTGAGCGAGGGTGTTGAGCATCTGGTGCATGCTGCAAGAAGGAACACTGATATAGCGATTTTTCTGCACAACAATGGTGTTTTCGGGCTTACAACAGGTCAGGTTACAGCAACAAGTCCAAAAGGAGCGAAAGGAAAGTCCACACCCTACGGCAACCCCGAAAAACCTCTCAACCCATGTTCGCTCATGCTGGTGAGCGGTGCCACGTTTGTTGCAAGGGTTTTCGCCGGAAAACACTCCCAGCTTGTAGAGATAATGTACTCGGCAATAAAGCACAGAGGATTCTCTTTCGTTGAAATATTACAGCCTTGTGTGAGTTTTAACGATTTCTGGTATCTGAAGGATGAAATTCATGAGGTTGAGATAGCTGAGAGTGTGGATGAAGCCCTGAAGCTTTGCAGCGATCCGAGAGCATGTGGAATATTCTACCGGAAAGAAGAAGAGACGTTTGAGAATACCATTGACAGAATTTACAGTCAACAAAGAGTCTAAGTGGGGAGAAAAGATGGAGGTTTACGTTCTCAGACTCGGTCACAGACCTGAGAGAGACAAAAGGATTTCGACCCATGTTGCCCTCACAGCGAGAGCTTTCGGGGCTAAGGGTATATACTTCGACAAGGAGGATAAATCGGTTTTTGAAAGTGTGAAAGATGTTGTTGAAAGATGGGGCGGTGATTTTTTTGTCGAGGTGGCAAACTGGAGAAGACTTCTGAAGGAGTTTGAAGGGCTAAAAATCCACCTAACGATGTACGGATTGCCATTGCCTCAGAAAATTGATGAGATAAAGAAAGCTAACAGGGTGCTTGTGGTTGTTGGAGCGGAAAAGGTTCCACCAGAGGTTTATGAGCTCTGCGATCTGAACATTTCTATTGGCACGCAGCCCCACAGCGAGGTTGCAGCATTAGCAGTTTTCCTCGACAGAGTGCTGGAAAGGGTTTTCGACTTGCAGTTTGACGATGCCAAGCTGAGGATCATTCCGAGCGAGAGGGGCAAGATCGTGGAAAGTAAAGAAGACTAAAGCTTGATCTCGATTTCATCCTTTGAAGCCGAGAGTCTTCTTATCCTCTTTGCTATCTCGAACCTGAGTCTATCCGAAACCCTTTCGCCATCAGAAGACCTAACACCAACTTTGTCGAGAATGAAGCTGAAGAGCAGGTTGCTGTTGTAGAAGAGCAGAGAAGAAAAACCGAGATTCAGATAGAGCCTGAAGTTTTCCTCACCCATCATCAGGTCGTATCCTCTCTCCCTGAGCCATTCTTCAAAATCTTCGATCCTGAATTTCACGAAGAGAGCTTTGATAGGGAGAATTTAAATCTTGGGTTTTTGATGATTCATAATATCACCAAGAAGAGTAAATCATTAACTGGAATTTAGCATAGCCTTGGCTATTTCCAGCGTAATATTGGCTTCAATCCATGCCGCTATTACGATTAAGATGATTGAGATTAGAGCGAGGGTTAGATACTCCCTGATGTCTTCTTGAGTTAAGATTTGCTCTTTTTTGCCGGCTAAGTAGCGGAGTATCTCGTAGGGGATTTTGAAGCCTGCAGCTCCAGCGATGATTATTGCGGGGATTTCGAAGATTCCATGAGAAAGAGTCAGAAGAAGACAGTTCTTTAAGTTTAATCCTACTACTGATAAGTTTTTTAGGATTAGCCCTAAAGCAAATCCACTAAAAAACAGTGAATATACTAAGGGTAAAAGAGTGGTACCTCCAAACATCTCGCATGTAATCACATATAGGTTATTTTTTACAATCTTGCTGTAAGTCGGATCATTTTTCACTATGTACTGCTTATAGTTCTGTCTTCCAATGGGTTCAAGGGAGTAACCCGCTATGAAACCTGCCAAATAAATTATAATAGAAATAAGTATTAATTTCTTCATTTTCATATCTCTACAGTATTCTTTGTTTTTATAGCATAGAACAGGAATACTAAACCACAGAAAATCAGTACTAACCCTAAAATTACCAAGTTAGTGGAATAGAATGTATACGCAATCATGCCCCCAATTATAAATAGTGTAACAGAAGTTATGAGAATAATTAAATATTTTATAACTAACTTAAATTCGTTTGTTGGTTCTAAAATCTCTTTTTCTTGCCGCACCGATATCAGGATAGAAAACCCACTGCTTGTCAGCGTTCCAGAGATATACATTAGGAGCAAAGTAAAGTTATCGTACATGTAAGTATAATAGAGAGGTATAACATACACGGGACTGAGTAGGATTACAAACGTGAGCACGAGTTTTAAAAACTCTACTGGCAGTCTTTCAGGGCTAAATTTTCTTAATTTTTCAGCTTTAAAACTTAGCAGATATGTGCCAACGCCAAATGCTCCACCACAACAGAAATAGATGACATTGTGCACCAATGTGCTGAATTGTTTAGGAGTGATGGTCAAGAGTAAGAGTCCAAAAAAGATAAGTGTTAATGCAGTTATTAACCTCGCTCTCATACACGCCACCTTCCAAAAATTAAAAAACAGAAAATTAGAGCCCTATACCAAAGCCAACTATCGCTCCAGGTGCAGCTCCAAATGCTGCCCCAACTGCGGCACCGTACAATGATGAAACTATCAAACCTGAAACACTCCACCCAAGTCCAGCCTCGGCATTCCAATTGGCACTATTTTTCTCAAGCAAATAACCGCCTACAGCCCATGCATCTCCAACACCCACAGCAGGCATCACAGCCATCCCCATCATCGCCAGACACATCGCCACAGCCAGCCACTTCATTACTTCCTCATTCCAGTTTCTCACAGTATACACCCTACCACCTCACCAACTTATGTCAATTGTTTCATGATAGCTCATAACTTTTAAAATTTTTGTATTGATAGAATTGAGTAAAGCTTTAATATGTCATACACACTTGACATCATGAAACCATGATGTCCGGATGGATCGGTTTTTCAAAATTGGTGGCTACATCGGCATTGTTGGGAGCTTTGTTGGGGCGTTTGCTGCTGTCAGCAACTATCTTATTTCTTTTAACCGTTCCACCGCTTTATCAAACTCTTCAAGCAAGTAATAAGCTTCGATTCCATACTTTTTGGCGTTATAAGCCATTACCCTATCGTTTGTTATCAGAATGGAGTTGGTGAGCTTTGCCGTTGCCACAAAGTATGAATCAATAGCTCTACAGTGTGTCTCCATAGCAACGCTTAGGGAAATCTCATGGAGGTCTACTTCATCCACGACCTCGATCTTGTTCTTTATCCTTTCCAAAATTTCAGTTATTCTCTCTTTACTGTATTTTCTGCTGAGAATTCCTGTGAGTTCAATTTCAAATAAAAAGGGTTCGTAGAGTATAAAATCGCTTTTAGACATTTCATTGAAAACTTCTCTCGCTTTACGGTGTCTATCTTCTTCAAAGAGAATCAAATAATCTGTAAAAATAGAGGTGTCCAAAACGATCATCGTCTTTCCTCTATAAGCATTCTAGTGAGGTCTAAGTCCGACTTAACCACATATCCTTCAAGTAAGTTCGCTAAACCTTTTGAAGTTTTCTTTTTCTTTTTTATTTCAATCTCCACAATTTCACCATCCACTAAATCTATTTTTTTGAGAGGTTTAAGAACTCCTTTTTCATATATTGCCTCGACCACCTTATCCATGTTCATAAATCACCTCAAATTTTCAAATACTTTTTGTTGAACTTAGCATAGCCTTGGCTATTTCCAGCGTAATATTGGCTTCAATCCATGCCGCTATTACGACTAAGATGACTGAGATTAGAGCGAGGGTTAGATACTCCCTGATGTCTTCTTGAGTTAAGATTTGCTCTTTTTTGCCGGCTAAGTAGCGGAGTATCTCGTAGGGGATTTTGAAGCCTGCAGCTCCAGCGATGATTATTGCGGGGATTTCGAGTATGGCGTGAGGAACAAACAAAGCCAACATTAACTTAAGATTGGTGGAAAGTACACTTCCTGTTATATATCCATTTAGAAAGAGGTTTTTGATTGTTATAGCACTAAAACAGAAACTTCCAGCAACCATAATAAAGATTAATCCAAGATTGTTTGTAAGCAGATTGTATATACTTGGTGCTTTTATTGTGACTAAACTTTCCCCCATAATCAAATTAAACTGTGGATCAGGATATAACTTTCCAAACACCACACCGCAGGCGTATGCAGAAAAAGATGCCAAGAGTATTAATAGGATGTTTTTTTAAAATATCTCGCCTTTATAAGATACATCACAATACCTACCCCAAAGGAGATGTAACCAGAAAGTAGTGTTATTTCGGCAACAAGTGCAAAGTCCTTTAAAGAGAGTCCCATCAGGCGAGTCATAGATAAAAACACTACAATCGAGATTAATACAGAGAAAAAATAAAGTATAATATAAGATTTTTTACTCGCCATCATAGTGTTTCAGAGCCCAATAACTATGGCAGCGCCGATGCCGCCTGCCACCGCTCCAGCCAATGCAAGCCCAGCAAGTTCTGCAGAGCTGATGCCTGCAGCAATGATAGCCGCAGAGCCGCCCATAGCTGCAGCGCCCATTGTGTCACTTTGAGTATAATACCACACAGCATTTCCAACACTCAAAGGCGTCAGAGCCATTGCTAACATCGCCACACACATACCAACAGCCAGCCATTTCACAGCTTCTTCACTCCAGCCCTTAATCTCGTACACACTATCACCTCGACAACCAATATCATTGTATTCTGATAGCTCATAACTTTTAAAATTTTTGTATTGATAGAATTGAGTAAAGCTTTAATATGTCATACACACTTGACATCATGAAACTTATTAATGACCCGGATGGATTTTTCGCTGAAATGAAAAATCACGAGGTTAAGCTAAGCAAACCGGCTTTAATCGTGTTGCTCTTGGCAATATTGGTAGCTTTGAACCAGTATATGTTCATAACAAAGCTTTCAGAGGCTATACCAGAGAAATTGGAGGTGTTTTTCAAAATTGGTGGCTACATCGGCATTGCTGGGAGCTTTCTCGGAATGTTTGCTATTTGGCTGATAACTGCAGTTGTCATGCACGGATTATCTGCATTCTTTGACGGGGAAGGGAATTTCAGAAGAACCTTTGAATTCGTTGGTTATGGATTTATCCCATCCCTCGTTGGATCGGCCATAACCGTTCCAATGTTGATCAATCACATTTTAAAAGCAAAAATACCGAAAATTGATATTTTATCATTGCAACAGGATCCAAATTTGGTTAGAGAAGTTGTTCTCATGCTGGTACCAGCAGAGATCATTTACTCAAATATTGTAATCAACCTCGCCATAACAGCATGGTCTCTTACAATCTGGACTTTTGCTGTGAAGCATGCAAGGGGGCTGGAGTTGAGGCAAGCATTCATCTGCGCTTTAATTCCGACTGCGCTGTTTGGGGTTTACCAGCTTTGGTCAATTTTAAAGCTGTTGTAAATTTTTAACTATCTTTTGGTTGCGGAGCTTACAACTCCTTCTATCCACTTTCCTGAACCGAGAGCTCTTCTACTAACTATCTTATTTCGTTTAACCGTTCTACTGCTTTATCAAACTCTTCAATCAAGTAATAAGCCTCGATTCCATACTTTTTGGCGTTATAAGCCATTACCCTATCGTTTGTTATCAGAATGGAAGTTCGTGAGCTTTGCCGTTGCTATGAAATAAGCATCGGCTGCTCTCGATCCTGTATTTTTACAAATTTCGAGAACCACATCGAATATTTCATCTTCTTTGAGTAAATTAAAATTTTTGAGAACGAAATTATAACCGAGATCTGCCAATTTGACACTATACCTAACGAGAACGCAGAGTGTTTCTGCTAAAATTAACTTTGGACAGTACACTGATTTACCTCTAGCTGCCTTCAACAACCCCTCTGGATTTCTCGTATCTTTCAGGATGCCTTTTCGTGAAGAGGTCAACTAAAATGGATGTATCGATCGTCAATCCCATGGTCTCTTTCTCATTTCGAGCAGAACTTCTAAAGGATCTTCATCAATCCTGGTTTCTTTTAAAACTTCATCAATCTTTCTCGAAACTTCTTCAATATCCCCCACCAACTTTTCCTCTACGATTACCTTCCCCCGTGTCTTTTCCGGTAAAGCTACCTTTTTTATGGGTTTAAATACCCCGTTCTCATATATGACTTCTACAACTTTTTCCATACAACCTCTTTCCATCAAATCTTCAAATATCTTTCGTCGAATTCAGCATGGATTTGGCAATCTTTAAAGTTACGTTAGATTCTATCCATGCCGCTATTACGATTAAGATGATTGAGATTAGAGCGAGGGTTAGATACTCCCTGATGTCTTCTTGAGTTAAGATTTGCACTTTTTTGCCGGCTAAGTAGCGGAGTATCTCGTAGGGGATTTTAAAACCGGCAGCTCCAGCGATGATTATGGCGGGGATTTCGAGTATGGCGTGGGGAAGGATTAGGGGTAGAATATCGGTTATTGAGGCCCCGTTTTCAATAGCATTTCTGAGTACAACCCCCATGAAAGTACCATTTAAAATTAAATTTGTCAAACTAGTTGTACCAAATGTTACTGATCCAAGTAACGCTATAAATATTACTCTGACATTATTAGATATGAAAAAGTACATATCCTCATTTAATGAAGATTCATCTCTGCATGAAGCCGTATCATTAAATCCCGATCCGACAGGTAGAAATATCCCTGCTATAAAACCAAGCAAAAATATTATGAAAGATAAGAAAATTAATTTTAAACATTTTCTGGAATTCATACTCTACAAAACTACAATCTTAGGTTGAGATCTAAGATTAGCAGAGTTGAAACTACGGCTATGGCAGCAGAGATATATCTAACTCTTTCAGATTTCTCTCCATACTTAACCAACATTGTACCACAAATTAGATATAAAATTCCACCCAGTAGAGCTTTGTCCCCTTTAAGGATGACGTCCATTTATTTCACCTCAAAAAATTAAAAAGTTAATTAGAATAAACCAACTCCTGCGCCTATCAGTATTGAGCCACCTACTGCAGGATTAAATACTGCAACACCAGAGCCTATCAGCCCCCATGAAGCAGCAGTTGTCTGTGCAGCTTCCCATCCAGCAGTACTTACATATCCTGCTTTGTACAACACATACGAGGCATCTCCAACACCCACAGCAGGCATCACAGCCATCCCCATCATCGCCAGACACATCGCCACAGCCAGCCACTTCATTACTTCCTCATTCCAGTTTCTCACAGTATACACCCTACCACCTCGATAACCAATATCATTGTATTCTGATAGCTCATAACTTTTAAAATTTTTGTATTGATAGAATTGAGTAGAGCTTTAATATGTCATACATACTTGATATCATGAAACCATGATGTCTGGATGGATTTTTCGCTGAAATGAGGGGTCAAAAACTGGTCGAATCAGCCATAACCGTTCCAGTGGCTTTGGAACGTTGCAAAGCTAAATCTTTCTCTCAGCGATGTAAACAATTTCATCTCCTTCTTCGATAACAAAATCATTGGGAGGATTGATTATAACATCACCATTTCTCACCACACCCACAAATATGGCGTTGTGCTTTCTTCTCATTTCCAGAAGCACTTCTCCTGCATTTTTTCCCACAAACTCCTCAATCTTCTCCTCGTAGATATCCATACCCCTCGTGGACATGAGTTCATTTAGAAACACAGAAAGTCGAGGTGAGAATACAGACCTGCAGAGAACCAAACCAGAGAATTCGTCAATCGAAAGGACCTGATCAACCCCTATATTCTCAAGAGCTTTCATAACCCTCGAATCGGAAACCACACATGTGATCTGCGCTTTATCGTTCAATCTTTTAGCAGCTATTGCCACAAGAAGTGTCTCCATGTCATCTTTGCCAGAAACCAATATGTATTTTGCCTTCTCAATTCCCGCTCTTATCAGATTTTCCTCGTCAGTAGGATCACCCTTCACAAATTCCAGATTTTTGTGATCAAACGGCAGTTCTTCAACATTCGCAACTACAGCAACCTCAACATTCTCCTTTAGTAGCTCTTTAACAGCAATCTCGACCTTTCTATCCCAACCTACTGCCACAATATGTTCTTCCATATCAACCCTCTTTTTCCTCTTCATTCCGTGCTCTATAAGGATTTCTGCAGTAGTGCCAAGAAAGACACCCAGAATACCTATCCCGCTGAGCATCACGAACATTGCTATTGCCCTCCCCTCAGGCGTTTGTGGGGTTATGTCTCCATATCCTACAGTTGTAGTAGTTGTGACTGCCCAGTAGAGGGCATCGAAGAGTGAGATCCCTTCAAAGTGGTGAAACAGAAGAGATGAAACTGTCCAGAGCAGGATGACGTAAACTCCAGCGTAGATGAGAATCGTTCTTCTCCTGAGAGAAAGAAGTAGCCTTTTCACCACCCTGAAGAGAACTTGAATCATAATCTTCAGATTACACAAATGCTTTTAACAGCTTCCCAAATAACAGTGCAACTAAGACGCATTGCACAACGTTAAGCTCCACTGAAACTGATGATGCATTCTGGAGGAAATTGGGGCTCAATGGAAATTAAATACAAACGCTATCTGGCAATATACACACTAAAGTTCATGCAGGCCACATCGGTCAAAGGCCTTCTCCAGATAAAGAATTCCGGAATTCTCCATAAGTCTGGCTTTGTCCAGAAAGTCCAGCATCTCACAACCATTGTGCCCTCATGCTCAAGAAGTTCTTTGTCCAGATGCATATCATTTGTTTGATTGACAACGACATAGCTACCTTTATGAAAAGTTCTGCCCTCAACACTGCTTGTTATGAAATAGGCTTTGTGGTCTTCGAGATACCACGCGAGAGGCCAGTACTCGCCGATGTTCGTGAAGATATATATCGTATCATTCTTTGTTTTTTCAGCAAACTCCCTCACATCATACTGTGTTGGGAGGTACAAGGCAGGTTCGGCTGGGTTAACGGGATTCACTAAATTCACAGCTACAGAACCGTATGTAGCGAAGAGTAGGCAAAACAGTGCAGCAACGATCTTCAGCCTTTTTCTTTCTATTTTGCTGATTCCAATACCCGCGAGAATATACATGGGGAACAGAACGTGAACGGCGAGCCAAGGAACCTTCTCCTGCATATACGAGAAAAAGATGAGGGAGGCAAGGAACCAGAAGGCGATGAAAGATACAAACTCTTCACTTTCTCTCCCCTTTACTTTCAAAAAAATTGCAAAGGCTGCCATTATCAGAGCGGGAAAGTCGTAGAGTGAAATCAGTTCGATGTAGTAGTACCAAGGCCCGGCAATTCTTGCGATATCGTGCTGGTATTTCCAGTAACTGACAGCTTTTACCGCAGGAAACTCAGAGAAGTTCGTTAAAGGTGCGGTGTAGGTGAAAAAGTTGGTGTAAAATGCAGCATAGATGACAAGGAAAACCACAGACGATGCAAGCAAATCCCCGAGCCTAAATTTTTTAATGTCAAACAAGAAGAAAAGTATGAATATGACTGCAAAGGGATAGAAAGTTTCCTTCAGTGTTGCAAAGAGAGCCAAGCAGACAAATGACGCGACGAGGTAAACAGTGCTCCTTTCAAATCTTACTTCTCTCAATCTTCTCTCTTTAACGTTTTCAAGATATCTGAAGATAAAGTAAGCGAATAAAGCTGTCAGCAATAGCTGAAATATGTCGGCTCTGCAAAATCTGGAGTAGTTTACGATTATGGGAGACACTGCCACAAGCAAGGAAGAAAAAATTGCGGCTTCATCGCCTATGTACCGTCTGTAAAGAATGGGGATGGCAGAAGTTAGAACTCCCGCGATGGCAGGCAAGATCCTCAGGGAGAACTCGTTCTCTCCCAACATGTAGACAGGAAGAGAAAGAAGATAATACAAAAATGGACCGTGATACGCGGGATTGTATTTATAACTCCCCGAAAGGAGTGTTTTAAGTATAGCTGCGTGGATGCTTTCATCGAAAAAAAGTGGAGGATTTGAGAGATGAAGAAGACGAAAGAGTGCTGCAATGATTAGAGTGGCTGCGATCCACTTTCGCATGCTTTTCAAAGATTTTTGTGGAATATATGAGTTATCCTTTATGGTTGAAAAATTTCGAAAACATTATTACCTACCCAAACACCATCACCCATGGAGCACGTGGTTTATGTTGTTGGGCACAAAAACCCCGACACGGACAGTGTCTGTTCTGCGATAGCCTTTGCCTATCTATGGAACAAGTGGAGGGAGGGGGGAAACGTAAGCAAGATGATGAAGATTGAAGAGGAGGCTGTTCCGGTAATTCAGGGCGACGTCAATCCAGAAACAAAATACGTCTTAGAAAAGTTCGGATTCGATGTTCCTGAGATGATTGAGAGTGGGGATGGAAAGAAAGTGGCACTCGTAGACCACAGTGAAAAAGCACAGACCATTGATGGTATTGACAAGGCAGAAGTTGTTGCAATAGTTGACCATCACAAGATTGGGGATGTTGCAACACCCCAGCCAATCCTCTTCGTTAATTTGCCAGTGGGGTGCACTGCCACTGTGATAAAACTACTGTTTGACAAGACTAAGGTAGAGATTCCAAAGAACATTGCAGGAATCCTTCTATCATCCATTCTCAGTGACACTGTTATATTCAAATCTGCCACTACAACCGATCTGGACAAGGAGGTCGCAGAAGAACTTGCCAAGATTGCCGAAATTGCTGACCTCACAAAGTTTGGTGTTGAGATTAAGGCAAAGCTTTCTGCCGTTGACGATTTGACTGCCAGAGATATCATCATGAGAGACTACAAGGACTTCGACATGTCGGGTAAGAAAGTTGGAGTTGGACAGATTGAACTCGTTGACCTCTCGCTGATTGAGGGCAGGGTTGATGAGATATACGAAGAGATGAAGAAGATGAAAGAAGAGGGAGGATATGCAGGAATCTTTCTGATGCTGACGGACATCATGAAAGAGGGAACTGATTTGCTTGTCGTAACAGACTATCCGGAAGTTGTGGAGAAGGCTTTTGGTAAGAAGCTTGAAGGCAAAAGTGTGTGGCTTGATGGAGTAATGAGTAGGAAGAAGCAGGTTGTTCCTCCACTTGAAAAGGCATTTTCTGAACTTTAATTTTTTTGATTTAAATAAGGCTTGCAACATTTTATCATAACCAAAAAATTAAAAAAGGTAAAATTCCATTAAATATATTTGTGAGAGCAGAGACCACAATGAAAGTCGAGGAGCTTTTAAATGAGCTTGTTGAAAGGGTTGCTGGGGAGGTTGGTTTGATTCTCTTTTCGCTGGGCATTGAGGGGGAATTTACCGATGACCAGCTTGCTCTTGAGCTTGGAATTGAAATAAATGAGATTAGAAGGGCACTTTTTGCCATGTATGAGATCGGACTTGCAGATTATGTCAGGAGAAGGGATGATGAGACTGGATGGATGGAATATTATTGGAGAATAAACTACGAAAGGGCGCTGGATGTGCTTAAGAGAGAGCTTGAGAAAACTGTTAAAAAGCTAAGAGAGAAAATTGAAGCCGAAACGAGCACGATATACTACATCTGCCCGAACATGTGTATTAAGGTCTCTTATGATGATGCAATGGAACTCAACTTCACCTGCCCACGATGTGGAGAGATGCTTGAATATTTGGACTGTAGCAAGGCTGTTGAGAAAATTGAAGAAGAGGCACAAAAGATTGAGGAAATTTTAAAGACGCTTGGCTAAACCTGTATAGCCTGAACTCTTGTCTTGTATACTGCAATTATCAGTTTCTGATACGGTATAACCATCCACGCTGTGTTTGTTGAAGGATCTTTAAAGACGTCTCCAGTGAGTTCCTGGAAAAAGTTATACCAGTTCTCGTAGTAGGGGGAGGTAACACCGAAGGTTAGGTTACCGGGTGTTGTGTTGTAAATTATCCTTTCAACCGAAGAATTAAAAACAAGGTTCACCGAGCCATATCCAGCAATGGAGAAGTTACCATCCAATCTATCAATAACTATCATAACGATCGTTTGTTTGGCTCCGGAAGCTCCCGGTATTTCAACCCTTTTGACAAATATCCTCGGATCCATTACTGCTCTTTTGTATCCATAAAAATCCTCCCAGATTGCTCCGTTCTCGATAACGACTTTGTAGTCCCGGAGTTCGTAGCTAAGCGAGCTGATGTTTCCCACCCAAACCGGAGAGCCACTAACCCTAATCCTGACCTTCGTTTGATTTTCTATGTAAAGTTTGCCACCCTGAAATTCAACCTGTATGCTCTGGACAGGAGCACCACCATACACTGAGAGAAAGAATACATTCTGTATTCTCTTGAAGCTCTCTCTTATACCTTCAACCCTGTATTTATCAGTTGTTTCTTTAACAAGATAATTTACGTTTAGATATGCGTAGGTTACTGCACTGAGGATTATGCCAAAGACAAAGATGTATCCGACAACCTCTGAAACTGCCTTGCTGTTCATCTAACATTCACCTCGTAAAGCACTATGCTCGTGTTTGAAGTCGAGAGTGTTACTGTATTTGGTGTGCAGGTTGGAGAAAGTCCGATTTTGATGAAGTAATCACACCACACATCCGCATTATCTGATCTGAGATTTATTGTGTTTCCACTTATCCTTTCCACATTGGAAATTGAAAAATGGAGTGTCAGAGTTCCGGTGCCGCCGATAGACTTATTGCCTGTGAACATTATAACTGGCATAGTGAGAGTATCAGTTGAGGCATCGTAGTATATCATTGGATCGCTGACCATTTTACCATAACTTGGAAGTCGCTCTATCACAGCTCCGCTCTCGTAGTATACACTCCATCCGCTACCACTTATCCGGATTGAGGATATGCTATATGTGTTCCCATCAATTACCAATATGGGCTCGTTTTTGAACTCCGCCGAGACTCCGACCAGCCTAAGGTTATAGGTGGCGTTTGTTTCAACCATAAATCGAACCCTTTCGAGCTTTTCCTTCAACTCAAGCATATCAAATTCTGCCTTTCTGAGCTTTATGCTCTCCTGACTTTGCGCTATAACAGGAGAAGCGATCACATACAGCAGTCCAGCAGTCGTTGTAATTAAAGTTATTACCATTAAAGCTCCAACAACCTCTGAGGCTGCTTTACTGTTCACCTCAGACACCTCACTCTATCCTGACACTTGCCCTCTCACTTCCACCGTATCTCACATTAACTACATCCAGATATACTGTCTGGTTGTAGGCCGCGCCGAAGGGATAATTCTCAAATGTAACATTGCTCACAAATGGAAGATCGAGGAAGTACGTGCCAGGCTCATTGGCAACAATTCTGACAATAAGCTCAATCTCATCGTCAATGTAAATTTCACTACAGTTGAAGCTGACCATAGTATCAGTTCCAAAACTGCTCAACGATACATCGGTGCAGTTTGCACTTCCGGATATTTCGAGTTCCGTCCCGAGTATCTGGACATCGTCGGGAATGACATCCCTAACTGTTACATTCTTTGCTGCGATTCTGAATATCCTCGAAATGTCCTCAAAGGCATCAGAAAGTTCTTGATAGTCTTCTGCCTCATAGAAGCATTTTTCACTGCTTCCAGGCTTGTAACTCGCCATATCTCTCAACAAATCTGCATTGTAATCGTCAGGCTTGCCAAATCCGATTGTGCAGATAGTAATGTTGTTGCCTCCGATCGTTGTGTTTTTGACATCTTCAGCCAGAGGTATGATCTGGTTGTAGCAAATCTGATCGTTGCTGCCGCACACAGAGCTGCTGCAACTGTAACTGCTGCTGCTGTTGTAGTCACCTCCTAAATACTTACAGGTTGGTCTTCCATCTGTCATGAAAACTATCAGCGGTAGGGTTCCGTTGGTGTAGGTTGTATTTTCAAGCAGTATATCTCTGGCGTAGGCAAGAGCTTGATAAATATTTGTCCAACCCCCTTCGTCCAGGTCTTTGATTTCGTCAACCACATTATTTTTGTCAGTGGTTAAGTGAGGTAAGTAGGGAGATGAATTCACAACATGTTTCGTGGCATATGTGCTGAAACTCACAAGGCCTACATAGTCCCCTTCACCTATGGTCTCATCTATGAAGTCTATTGAGGCTATTTTTGCGGAATCAAGCTTCTGAATGTAGAACTCCCCCTCAAACTGCTGTGCTCCCGGAAATCTTGGTGCTATATAGAGATTGTGCGTTCCTGCCAAAACAGTACCAGTGCGGCAAACCCCGTATTCACCGCCGTAGTAGCAGAGGTCGCTATCGAGCCACGCAAAGAAGTCGTCTTTGTAAACATCGTATATTTCTGCAGCAAGATACTCAAATTGATCACTATCTGTATATCCTGAAGGCAGCTCTATTTGCTGGGTGTAGTAGTTGGGGTGATATGTTGTTGAGAATTCTTTTTGCAAAACCCAAGAACCGCTCACTCTCTTGTAGAGTTTAAGCTCCAATGGAATGGATTTTGGTATGGCAACCACGGCCCTAAAAGTCCAGTTTCCGATTTCACTGTTCGTGACTCTGGAGTCATAGAAATAGATTCCGTTCGCACTGCCAAGCTCATTCGACCAACCTGAGGGTATAACTCTATAGTAGTCCCCATCTGCCTGATAAACATCCATAACAAAGGCATCATCTTTGTCATATCCGTCCCACCAAGGGCTCATGGAGTCAGGAGACGAGAGAGTTACAAGAATTCTTGAGTTCTTCCACGAACTGTTGATGCGATACGTCACCTCCCATACCCGAGGTGATACGTTACCGGCGAAGTTGCCGTAATATGTTTCATCATCCATACTTCCACTCGTGTCTATGACCGTAACAACAGAAAGATTAGTGGCCTGAGTCCTAAATCCTCTGCCATTCAGATAGATATGTAGCTCAACGGGTCTACCGGGTTCTGTCTGGGGCGGATTGACGAACTTCTTTATGTAAAGACCTGGCTCAACCTCAGAGATTTTTGATATTAGGATGGTAGCATTATCAGTATCGTTCAACCCTCTGATGTCGGTGACTGTGAGGGTTAGATTGCACCATGCTGTATTTCCTATTGCTCCCCCACTTTCGTTATAGCAGTAATTATTGAACTCTATAGGATTCCAGTAAACACAAACTTCTGTTACAGTGTTACCCGAATCACCAGTGATGACTGTTCCATTCCACAACTCGACCCTCCAGTTGTAAACCCCCATTGCCGAGGACTTCGACACATCTACCTCAAAGCAGCCGGGCGTTGTGTAATTTGCAAGCACCGCTGCAGGTTTTAATTTCAGCACGGCACTTGGATATGTCGGAGATATTTTAGTGTAGTTCAGCTCGTGCCTTTCAGCAAGGCTGTGGGTTTGACCACTCAGATTTAATTTCAAAATACCTGCTGCTCCGAGACTGAGAGTTTTCTGAAATCTTCCGAGTTCAGATGTTATCACGACCGATCCGTTTTCAAGTCCTACAGTGTATTCAATATCTCCTATACTTTCGGGCATGAACACTTTTGTCTTTAAATATCCATTTCTCGGATAAACTGCGAGGGAGTCAACTATCTGCGACGAAACTTCAGATGCAACGTCCGAAAACTGGTTCTCCACAACACTCTCTATCTGGGACTCCTCAAGAACCTTGTTGATGTTCATGCTGAGTAGAAAAACGAAAACCGACAATATGGAGATCAGAATGAGATATTCGAGGAGCATCGAAACTCCTCTATTATCAAATTTACGGATCATACACATCCCCTCCCCTTGCAGCAGTAAAGAAGATCACTGTATTCGACCTCTCCCGAGACGTAGGTTATTCGAACAGAGTAACATCTTTCTGACTTTGTGAATGCTATTACATCACCGTAAACCCCCTTTCGAGCATAAAGAAGCTTTATCTGTTCTGATATTTTACTCGTCTTATTCATAAAATCTGCATAGGAATCATCAATGAACATCATAATACTTTTCTCTCCAACAACCTTCAAATTTCTTATCTCTTCTTTTGGAAAAACCATAAGCGTTCTGGAGCTCTCTATTCCAGCGAGCATGTTCTGAGCGTGAAGAACAGAAAGATAGGCTAAAATGGTCGCCACTACGAGCGAAAAAAACACAAGCATCTGAGCTCTCTCATCCTTTATCAGGGACGCCATAATATCAGCCTCACCTCAAATACGATTGGATATCCTCTTCCGTAAAATGGAGACGATGCTGGAAATTCACCAGAGTCTATGACAACTATACGGCTCGCCGCTACCGCTTCAGGTGTTGGTTTTTTATCAACTAAAGCTCTGCACTCAACAGCATTTGTGGATAAATTTGCCCAGCACAGTTCGAGTCTGTAGTCTGCTAGATAGATCATCCTTTCAAGGGCATAGATAAAATCCTGATTGGGTTTAAAGGTGCTGTTGAGGTGGACTATCATCCCTTGAAGGCTCTGATTTGGATATATTTCGTCGGAAGAAGTTCTGTAATAATCAAGAACCTTTAGCGTGTCATAGCCTATCAGCTTTAGCTGAGCATCCGTTATCTCGCTCCACATGGGGGAGATGACGATTGTGGACTGGAAGAAAGAGTAGAGTACCACAAGCAGGAGCAGCGATGCCATGACCCCTTCGAGTGTGAATGCCTGAGCCTTCATTCTATCACCATACATAAACGACAAGCTTTGCGACTGCTTTTCCGGCGAGGTAGTCTATGGTACCAGAATAGTAAAGTGTAGCATTGGTATTATGGATTCCAATTTTTATATATACTGTATCCCCGTCTGAAAACCCCTCGTCTCTCATTATGTTGTTTAATATTGTGGTTAGTTCATAAGTCTTTACTGCAAGGGTATCTTCCCATTTTACATTACTACTTGTTAAAGGAGAACCATACCCCACCTGAATTGTATCTGGCTTTGCGTTACAGGAAGAGGGAGTGCCAGTTTTTTGAAGACACACTCCAAGCCACCAAACATTAGTGGGATCATTTTCTTTTCCAAACACTTCAATTGCAAAAAACCTAAGAGGATACGTAAAATTACAGTCAATATCATCTACATTCACTCTACACAAATTGGGGACATTTCGTGGCCCAGCAGTCCCAATGTAATACGCTCCAACCAAGTCATACACTGAATTAACCCACACATTCCTCTCATACCTACTTATATAACCCGAAGACGGGATGTCGGCTCCAGCATCCAGCACAACATTACCATCCCTGTCAGTGACCAGTGTACGGTTATATGGCTTGGAGTCAAGCGATTCAAGGCTGACGTGAAAGTTGTAATTTCTATCTGGAGTTAGCAAACCAAGCATCTCCCTCACTTTATTATAATAATTTTCTGTAGCATTTTGTAACGCCTTTAATTTGTCAAATTCAAGGTAATCTGGCTCCCCTTCTGTTAAACCAGGTAAAAATACAAAATCGGTGTCACCCCACTGAGACTCATAATCCTCCCAGTTCGTGCCATTGTGAGTCCCATTGCTCCACGCTCCCTCCGTTTCAGCCAGCATCACCGTTACCTTGTAGGCTTCATGTGCCAGCCCGATTTCACTCCTCACATCCGCAAAAACTGTCGGCAGAAACTGGGCTATGAAGATAAAAGTAACTAAGAATATGGAAAGCCCTATGAGCATGTCAAGACTCAACCTGCCTTTCCTATCCATCCATAAAAATATGAGTGTTAAACCATTTAAAACTTGTGATTACCATCATCAGATTGTTCCAACAAACTTAATATCCGAAATGCAAGCTTTAGACCTAATGAGATACGAGGAGCCGGTTTTCAGACCTCCAAGTGAAGCTTTCAGTCTAATCATCCAAGCTACAATTGGCTGTTCTTGGAACAAATGCACGTTCTGCGGAATGTATAAGATGAAAAAGTTCAGGGTAAGAGATATCGAAGAGGTCAAGGAAGATTTCAGGATTGCTAAGGAAATATACGGAGATGTTGGGAGAGTTTTTCTTGCCGATGGTAACGCTCTTGCTGCTGATACAGACTTTCTGCTTGAAATTGCCAATTATGCCAACTCCCTGTTCAATCTGGAGAGGATAAGTTGCTATGCAACCCCTCAGGATTTACTTGAGAAGAGCATAGGGGAGTTGAGAGAGCTGAGAAAGGCAGGGATTTCGCTGCTATACGTGGGGATAGAGAGCGGTGATGACATCATTCTCGAAAATATAAGGAAAGGCGTGACATCAGACGAAATCGCTGAAGCGTGTCAGAAGGCCCACGAAGGTGGGTTTGATTTGTCTGTAACTGTATTAACGGGTATTGGTGGAAAGGAGAGGAGCTATGAGAATGCGAGAAACACAGCAAGACTGCTTAACCGCATTTCTCCGAAGTATACTGGAGTTCTCACATATATCCCTGTTCCAAATACACCACTACATGTCAAAATAAAGAGAGGGGAGTTTCTCCTACCAAATGCTCTTGAAAACCTCCTTGAGCTGAGGTGGATGATTGAGAGAATTGAAGCAAAGACTATCTTCCGCTGCAATCATGCATCAAACTATCTCCCGCTTAAAGGAACCCTACCAGAAGATAGAAAAAAGCTGTTAAAGGCAATAGACTTCGCCATTGCCCACCCAGAGGTTCTGAAGCCGGAATGGTTGAGGGGACTTTAGCATGAGACTTCGACTCTCAAATAACATTTAAAAATTACAAACACACCATTTTCATGGAGTGGAATGAAAAAGGCAGAAAAATTGTGGATTTTTTGAAACTGAGAACTCCCCCTGTTGGGGTGAGATTCTACGAAGAAAAATATGAGCCTGAAAGAGCTTTCAAACCCTCTAAATATGGAATACAGATGGCTGTCTGTCAGGCAATAGCCTTTGCCCGCTACATCGGTAGAACAGTTTTACTCGAAGCTGAGGATTTTGCCTGTCCTCCTGCTATGCTGCTTTATGGAGTGGCAAAATACGAGGGGAGTCTGAAGGATATTTTACTGGCTGCAGAGTGGATAAAGGACGAAAAATGTGAGGTTGCAGAGAGAAGTTTACCAATAAGCAAATACAGGAGCTTTGTTTTTGGTGATCTGACTAAAATGAGGGAAGAACCACAAGCAGTGCTTGTTTTCGGCACTCCCGCTCAGATTGGGAGGCTAATTCAGGCTGCAACCTATTTTGGGGGATCGGTTAAGGCAAATCTGACCGCCAAAACCGCTTCATGTGCTGAAGCTCTCTTCCCGGCATTAAACGGAGAGCTTGCGATAGCGGTTCCGGGAGCTGGGGATAGGGTTTTTGCCGCTATTCAGGAGACGGAGATGATCTTCGCCATGCCCTACGACTGGACTGACAGAATCATAGAGGGGCTTGAGAATGCGGGAAGAGGGGCGAACATCAGTTATCCACCCACACCCTTCCTGATGTTCACACCGAGGTTTCCCAAGCATTACAGAGAGATTGCGGAGAAGTTTAAACCCGTTTGAGAGCTGTGATAACTCCGTGACATCTGCAGGCGGTGGCAACGACAATTTTTTCACTTTTTTCTGCCTTTCTGATTAGCTCGCTAAAGTCTCGGCCTGAAATAGCCCCCAATCCCGGTTCAAGCTGCTGGCTGACAAGAATGAAGGATTTAGGCCAGGCAAATTTGACAAGCTCGTGCATCGGACATGGCTTTCTGATTTTTGTTACCGGGCAGATATCGGGGGCTGGGCACTTCTCAAGGCACTCTTGGTCTCTGTTGTAGCTCACAACAATGCTTCCTCTGCCTGCCGAAACGATGACCCTGAAAGGCAAACCCGAAGCGATGCAATCCACGATTTCATTCCACGGTTTCATATCGTATCCAATCCTCAAAGCTTCAGCAACCACGTGAACTGGGGCTGTGGGAAACACATACTGCGGGCTAAGCTTTAAAACGAGATTTGGCAAGACTTCTATCCCCTTTCCCAAAAAATACCTGCCTCCCTTCTTGATATCTTCAACTCCCTCAGCAATCTCAAGATTTAACTCATGCACAGCAGCACAATTCGTGTCTGGGTCAACAACAACGTAACTTTTCAAATTCCTTTCCAGATATTTTGCAGCCTCAACCCCGTATTTTCCGCCTCCAACAATTATATCCATCTTACCACCTGAACGGTGGCTTAATCAGCCTTATCCTTTTTCCGTTCCATTCTATATCCTCAGTTAGCTTTTCTCCAACAACTTCCTCTATCCTCTCCACATCCTTCAGACTCCTAACCTCAAAGGCAGGGACATCTGCCTTTTGGAGCAGTTCAACAGCTTCGTCGGTCGTCATATTCTCAAGCTTTTCCTGAATTGCTGCTCTTATCTCCTCAAATCTTGAGAAGCTCTCTAAAAGGGTATACTTTAGGTTCAGGTTTAGGGCTGAGCACAGCCTTCTCCAGAAGTGCTCCTCTGCAATAATTCCGAGGGTGATGTATCCATCCTTTGTCCTGTATATTCCGTAGGCCGGATTGCTGGAAAATGCGGGAAGAATCCCCAATCCGTTAAGTATGGAGGAGGAATGAATGGGAACTGAAAATAGGGCTGAATGGAACATGCTTATGTCCAAATACCTGCCCTTACCGGTTTTGCTTCTTTCATGAAGTGCTGCGAGGATTGCAATTGCCGCGTAAACAGCAGATGAGAAGTCGGCAAGCTGCAGATTTGGGTCTCTCATTTCCTTACCCATTGCCGAAATTTCCAGTATCCCGCCGAGACCAAGGCAGTTCAGGTCATGGGCGGGTAAGTGGGCAAGGTTGTTCTGTTGCCCGAATGCGGAAATCGAGCAGTAAATTATCGCCTCATTCACTTCCCTCACGCTGTCGTAGCCGATACCAAGCTTTTTGGCTACTCCCGGTCTAAATCCTTCAACGATTACATCTGCTCTTTCTGCAAGCCTCATGAATTCCTTCAGTCCTTCTTCAGACTTCAAATCAAGAAATACGGATTTTTTGCCGATGTTCATTGCAGCAAACACGGCATCGAGCATTCTTCCCGGCTCTCCACCGGGTGGTTCTATTTTCACGACTTCGGCCCCAAGAAGCTGGAGAATTCGGCAGCAGAAGGGGCCGGGATAAAAGGCAGCAACCTCCAGAACTTTAACATCTTCAAGCATGATGAGCCTTGCTTTTGAAGATTTATAAATTGCGTGATAGAGTTGCAGCATGTATCAGTTGAGATGCATTGAGTGTGGCAGAGAGTGGAGTGACGAGCACTACACATGCGAGTGTGGGGGGCTGCTTGAGGTCAGGCTCAACCTTGACGAGATTGACGTTGATTTCAGACTTGATGGTAAGAACATCACTGTTTGGAAGTATAGATCACTTCTTCCCGTTAAGATTGACCCCGTTACGCTCAGGGAGGGAGGAACTCCACTGTATAGGGCTGAGAGACTTGAGAAAGAGGTTGGAGTTAGAAGGGTTTACGTAAAGCACGAAGGCCTGAATCCTTCAGGCTCATTCAAGGACAGAGGTATGACTGTTGGTGTGACCAAAGCCATTGAGCTTGGTAAAAGGGCGGTTGCATGTGCCTCTACTGGCAACACCTCTGCCTCGATGGCGATGTATGCTGCGAAGGCAGGGCTTAATGCCTACGTTCTACTTCCAGCAGGGAAGGTTGCGCTGGGAAAAGTAGCTCAGGCTCTTATGCATGGAGCCAAGGTTATTGGGATCAAAGGCAATTTTGATGATGCGCTAAGAATTGTCAGAGAAGTTTGCGAGAAAGAGGGGCTGTATCTGCTGAACTCCGTCAACCCCTTCAGACCTGAAGGGCAGAAAACCATAGCCTACGAGGTGGCTGATGAGATTGGTGTTCCAGACAGGGTTGTGCTTCCCGTAGGCAATGCCGGGAACATATCAGCGATATACAAGGGATTCAGAGAACTGTACGAGATAGGGATGATAGATAAGATGCCGAAAATGACTGGTATTCAGGCAGAAGGAGCAGCACCGATTTACAGAGCTTTCAAAGAGGGTAAGGATTACATTGAGCCTTTTGAGAATCCAGAAACCATAGCAACAGCTATAAGGATTGGCAACCCAGTAAATGCGAGGAAAGCCTTGAGGGCAATCTACAACACCGATGGTCTGGCCGAGATCGTGAGCGACTCTGAGATAATTGAAGCGCAAAAGTTTCTTGCCGCAAAGGAAGGAATTGGTGTAGAACCCGCCTCAGCATCAAGCGTTGCAGGTTTGAGGAAACTCGCAGCTAACGGGATGATTGACCCCGATGAGACAATTGTCTGTGTGGTAACAGGAAACTTGCTGAAAGACCCTGAAACGGTTGTTAGGGTTTGTGGAGAGCCTACAGAGGTTGATGCAAGTGTTAAATCTGTGATTGAGAAAATCAGGAGTTAAAGACTTAACTGTTCCCAGATTTGTCTCTCTTAATCGTTGTCACATTATTATAATATTTTAATCTCAAAAAAATACCTTTATTAAAATTTTGAAGAAGTAAATAACATGAAGCTCAAGCTTTTGGTATTCTGCCTCATCACCGCTATCCCATTAGCTTTTTGCATTGATGGAGGGCAGATCAATTCACAGGTCAATTTCTCTGTAGAGGGGTGCGAAAAAGCCAAGTCATATGGAACAGAGGGATATGAGGTCTTAGATGGCATGATAAGAGCATATGTTATGAGAAACTGCTGTAGCGACGAGATAGTGGTTGAGAAATCTGATGGAGGATACAAGATAATAGAGAAGGACGAGGATGGAGAGATATGCAAGTGCAATTGCATGAGCACGGTTGAAATACGAAATGTTAAGGATGGAAACGTGAGGTTAACCTTTGTAGATTTTAACGGAGAAGAGAGGGAACTGACAAACCTTAAAGGAGGCTTTTGTGGCTGGTCAACGCATGCAGAATGTTCCAGCGACGACGAATGTGTTGTAACAGGATGTTCAGGGCAGGTTTGTGCAGGGAAAGGGGAGCAGATAGTTACAACCTGTGAATGGAAGAATTGCTATGATGCTAAAAAATTCGGTGTGGTTTGCGGTTGCTTCAATGGTAAATGCCAATGGGCACAAAGTTAATCTTTCCAACATCAACTTTGAAGTATGAAAATTTATGTTGTCTACAACTACGGGCAGTACAACCACCTAATTCACAGAACCCTGCGAGATCTGGGGGTAGAGTCAAAGCTTGTAGAAAACACCACATCAGTTGAAGAACTCAGAGATGTTGATGGACTTGTTATTGGAGGCGGTCCTTCTCTCGAAAGGACTGGTAACTGTGAAGACTATCTTAAAGAACTTGATGTACCTATAATTGGAATTTGCCTCGGACACCAGCTGATGGCTAAAGTTTTTGGTGGAGAAGTAGGAAAGGGCAGTATGGGAGGCTATTCTGAAGTAGATATTAGAATACTGGAGGAAAATGAACTTTTTGAGGGCATACCCAAGGAGATAAAGGTCTGGGCGAGCCACATGGATGAAGTCAAGAAGCTTCCTGAAGGATTCAAGGTTCTTGCAGAGTCAGACATCTGCAAAATTGAGGCGATGAGACACGAGAGAAGGCCGCTTTATGGTGTGCAATGGCACCCTGAGGTTTACCACTCTCAGTATGGTGTCGAGCTTTACAGGAACTTTATCGAAATATGCAGGAAGTGATTATCCCTCGAACCTCATTCTCAGCTTGCAGAAGGCACAAACGTCTCCACTCGCAACCTCGCCGCATATCCTGCAGTAATTAACCTCCCCAAACTCTCCCTTCTCAATCAACAACCCTCTGATGAAGTTCTTGGTGAACCCCGGCTTTTTTCTCTCTATATCATAAACAATCTCCTTCCATTCCGGACTTGGGGCGTAGGGGCATTCTACTGGCGTAAAGGGAATGTTGCGAACCAGAACGAAGAGCATGTTCTCCCTCTCACTGATTTCGAACATCGGTTTTGCCCTCGTCACGATCTTCTCATCAAATGGCTCATTTCTCGGCAGGAGCTTCTCAGCCCAGATTTTAATTCCACCTGCAATGTTCTTGAGGTAGAATGAGACCACATCCTCAACCGTATGACCGGTAGCAACGACATTGAAGTTATTCTCTCTTGCAAATCTGTTCATGATATATCTCTTTGCCACTCCACATCCGGAGCAGGTTTTTCTTCTCCATTTTCTTCTCAAATCCGAAATCGTGAACCCGTAATCCCTAAGCCTAAGAACGTTGAGGCTGACATCGAGAAGTCCTGAAAGGTCTCTAACAGCCTTTTCCGACTCTTCAGAATATTCCTCAATCCCCAGATCAATGTATAGTAGTTCAAAATCATAACCAAGCTCTTTGAGCACAGCAGCCATTGCCGAACTGTCTTTGCCCCCCGACACAGCAGCAAGAACCCTTTCATTTTCTTTCAAAATACCGTATCTCTTTATGCTTCTCTTTACAAGCCTGATGTAAAACTCAGGATAGCATTCCTCGCAGAGCGCGATTCCATAGGCTCTCAGATGGGCAATTGCCTTTTTACCGCACCTTTTGCATTTCATATCAGCCCCTCAAGATTGGGGATGGCGATTGAGAGCAGTATGGAGAAGAACACGATGAACGCAAACACCTTAACAATCTGCATTGAAATCTCCTCCCCCCTCTCTCCGTATCTTCTGACCAATATCCTGCTGAAAACTTCGTGGAAAACTCTTCCCCCGTCAAGCGGTATTGCAGGAAGGCAATTAAAGAGACCCACGTAGAAGTTGATCCATCCTACCCAGTAGAGGGTGTTGAGAACCCAGAAGAACCATGGAGGAGCATCAAATAACATATTGTAATCTCCTGTGAATCCTTGAAACCTAAAGGGCATAGCTATTAAGTATAACCAGCCCTGAACGCTTTTTATGTGCTTCGGAATTGATCGTATTTCCTCAAGGAGCACCGAGGAGTAAAGAAGGTTTATCCCGTCAATACTGTCGAAGGTCTGAACATAAACACCCAGAAATCCTTTCCCGTCCTTTCCGGCAAGTGTAACATTAAAGGACTTAATCGAGCCGCTATCATACACATAAACCGTAATTCTCTCTCCCGGTTTTGTTTCTCCCATTTTCCTCTGAAAATCCTTGTAATCCCTTATCGTAGTGTTGTCTATCCTAACAATGAGCATTCCTGCTTTAATACCTGCACGCTCTGCGGGAAATGTCTTGTTATTCTCCCTATACAGGCCAGTAATCTTTACACCCATTACGTTGGGCACTTCAACTAATTTAAACTCTCCATCCTTTTCGAGTTTGAAAGTCACCTTGCTCCCATTTCCTAAGGCTTTTCTAACCTCTTCGGGCGTTGTAACTTTATACCCATTTAACTCCACTACCTTTCCCTCAAAATTGCCTGTGTCGTTGAAGGCAACAACGGATGGGTTTACAGCTCCGATGAGCTGGAAAAAGAGAACAAATACGATGAATGCCACAATGAAATTGCTTATGACTCCAGCAGAAAATATCCTGACCCTTGAAGATGCCGATGTTCTTTCCTTGTCGAGGAGTTCCTTTTCATCTGGCTCTGCAAAGCCCCCGATGGGGACTAAGGCGAGAATAACACCAAGTGCCTTCACCCTAACCCCTTCAACCCTGCAAAGAATTGCATGGCTGAATTCGTGGACTACAAGAGTTACAATCAATCCGATCGTTCCCCATATAACCGGAATGAAGGGATTCACGCCCGGAAGCAGCAATGCTGCTCTTGGACTTGTGAGCTCAGAAGGTTGGGGAGGACTTGTGAGCATGATGTAATCAGCGACGAGAATGAGTGCGAACATGAAGACCATTCCAGCAAAAACAGCAGGTAAACCGATATTCGCGTAAATCTTCCAGAAAGTTCTTGCCTTAGATATCCTCTCCAGTAAATTCAATCCTTTTTTCGTCCTGATGAGTAAGATTGGTCCATAAGCAGTTATTTCGTACTTCTCCAGCACTCCCTTTCGTCTTAAAGTCTCTACAATTCCCCAATAAAGGATGAATGCGATTATCGCGAAACCCATTGAAGTCAACATTATCTCAAACAAAGCCACAGCATAATAAAAATGTTAGGTATGCTGCATCATTTTGCTCATTTTCAAGATACATCGAGGGATAGAGGCACCCAAACACTAAGAGAGATATTCAAGTAAAATTTTTTAACCATTTTTCGCATATTTTGTCATGAGAACTTTTCCGGAAAAAGGCAAAGATACCGACTCCGTTATCAAAGAGCTTGAAGAGCTTTCCATAGAGGATTACGACCCTCACAGCAAGAAAATGTGGGGACATATCTACTATGCAGGGCAGAAAGAGATTGTCAAGCTTGCAAGAAAAGCTTACCTGATGTACATGGACAAGACTATGCTGGACTTCACGACTTTTCCGAGCCTTTTAAGGATGGAGAAGGAAGTTGTTGAGATGGCTGCAAGTTTGCTCAACGGAGATGAAGGGGTTGTTGGTAACTTCACATATGGCGGAACAGAGAGTATCATGCTCGCCCTGAAGGCTGCGAGGGAGAAATTCCGTAGGGAGAAAGGAAAAAACGTCATTCCTGAACTCATCTTACCGGCAACAGCTCATCCAGCCTTCTGGAAGTCCGCCGAATACCTCGGCTTCAAGGTTTTAAGGGCTAAGCTCAACGATGAGCTGAGGGTTAATGTTGATCACGTGAGCGAGTTGATGAGTAACAGCACAGCTGTTGTTGCTGGTTCAGCCCCAAATTACCCCTTTGGAGTAGTTGACGACATCAGGGCTTTATCCGATCTCGCTCTCGACAGTAAAGTATGGCTGCATGTAGATGCATGTCTTGGTGGTTTCTCCCTACCCTTTTTCAGAAGACTCGGAGAGAGAATTCCAGACTTCGATTTCAGCGTTGAGGGTGTGAGTTCCATCTCGGCAGATTACCACAAGTATGGTTTTTCGCCGAGGGGAGCATCAGTGATTCTTTACAGAAACGCAAAACTGAGGGAGGGGCAGATATTTGTAATGGCCGCATGGCCTGGTTACCCGCTTGTAAACACGGCGGTGCTGTCAACCCGCTCTGCCGGAACTCTCGCAGCAGCATGGGCTGTGATAAACTACCTTGGTTTTGAAGGATACTTAAAGATGGCTGAGAAGATGCTATACGCCAAGCGAAGGTTGATTGATGGACTTACTGAGCTTGGACTTGAGTTGATCGGTAAGCCAGAAGGGCCCGTGCTTGCTTTCACCTCTGACGAGATTAACCTGTTCAGAGTAAGCTCGATAATGGCTGAGAAAGGGTGGTACGTGCAATCCCAACCCGGATCAAAGCATCTCGCTTTTCCTCGAAGCATACACTTCTCAGTCAATCCGGGGCATGCGGATGTTGTGGACGAATTCATAGAGGATATGAGGGATGCGGTGAGCAGAGCCGGTAGTGACTATCCTGATATCTCATCCTTTGATTTCTCGAAGTTCAAAATCGGCAAAAACGGGCTTCCTGAGGATATGGAAATGATTGCAGAACTTATTCACTCAATGCCACCAGATGTTGTGGAGAGTGTTTTCAGATCGGTGATTAACGAGTTAATCTTCTGAGTTCAGTTTCCTGTATATTTTTTTCAGCTTCCCGTAAAGCTCCTTGTAGTATTCGAACTGTGTGTCGTAAACTCTTGCCTCCTCCTCATTGGGCTTGAAAACTCTGTCAACCCTGAACTTTGCCGCAGCACTCTCAAAGGTTTCCTTTCCCAATCCCACTGCAGCCATCGTCGCCAAACCTCTCAATCCTGTTTGTTCAGGATTTTTAAGTCTTTTAACGGGTCTCTTTATCGCATTTGCTATTATCTGACACCAGATGTCAAACAATGCTCCTCCACCGACAATATTCACTTCCTTTTGCGGAGCGGTCATCTTTTCAACGTAGCCGTAGACCCACTTGATGTTCATCGCAACACCCTCCATCATTGCTCTCAGCACCTCTTCTCTGCCAGTGTCAAGACTGACATTCACAAGCCCACCTCTAACGTAGGGATCGTCAATCGGTGCTCTTTCACCGTAAAACCACGGCATGAAAATCAGCTTTCCGGGTTTTGCCCTCTCAACCATCTCCTTCACAAGTTCATACTCCCCTTCAATGCCAACGAGCTTCATAGCCCATTCTAAGGCACCCGCCGCAACTTCCTGCTCCGCTATCAGCAGGTACTTTTCGGGAATTGCGCTCAGGAGACTACCTATGAAGTGGAAAATGTCCGTCTTTCTCTTGGGAATGTGGGCAGCAACCCAATCACTCGTGCCAACGTAAACATGACACTCATTGTCTTTTACAGCTCCTGAACCAACTGCTGCAGCGCAAACATCTCCTGTGCCAACCACAACTGGCACTTCTCCTTCAATTCCAAGCTCCTTCCTGACTTCGGGCAGCAAATACCCTGCAATATCTGTTGAGTTCCTTATTTCTGGGAAAAGTGATAGTTCGAGGTTGTAATCTTTCAGTAGACTTTCAGACCATCTTGCCTTCCCATCCCTCGTGTCCGCGAGCCATGTCAGATGAGCCTCGTCCGGACTTGTAACAAAGTTTCCCGTAGCCCTTGCAACGAGATACCCTCTCACATCCAGAATTTTAAAGGTCTTGTTGAAAACATCGGGCTCGTTTTCCCTTATCCATACTATTTTAGAGATCGGGTCTTTACCCGTCCTCGAAGGCGCCCCCCCAGTCAACCTCAGAAACTTGATTAGTTTCGTTAGAGAATAGCCCTGAATTTTTACCAATCCCTTCCAGACGTCTTCAGGAAGTCCGGCAGCCCTCTCATCAAGCCATATAATCATATTTCTGAGAGCATTTCCCTCTTCATCTACTGGCACAACACCTGCCATGTGCCCCTCAAAGATAATGGCGTCCAAACTTACACCTTCTGTGATCTTTCTGCAGACTTCAACTATGCTGTTCCAGAGTTTTTCGGGGTCTTTCTCAGCCCAGTGCTTCTTCGGATATTCTACAACTGCCTTCGTCGATTCCGTTTTTACAGCCTCAAAGGTAGATATATCCATGATAGCAGCCTTTATTGAGGTGGTGCCAACGTCAACAGCCAGAACGGGGTTAGAATCGGTCATCATAATTATCTACTAAGTGAAATATTTATAATTTTCTATCATCACCGGAAGGGATTAAATATTTGCGTGAAAATTCAAGACAATGCGGGGCATATTCGTCTCAGGATTTTTTGCATACGCTGCCTTAAGCTGTGTTATCCCAATAATTCCATCCTACGCATTATCACTTGGTGCAACCCAGCTTATGTCTGCTGTCGCTGCAGGTATCTTTGCCCTTTCTCCGGCTGTTGCAATGACTCCCTTTGGCATCCTCAGCGAAGTTTATGGTAGGAGATCGTTCATCCTCGCCGGAATTCTAACGGGTGCTTTTGCATCTCTGCTCTATCTGCTGTCTTTCAATGCCTTGCTGTTGATTCTTGCAAGATTGATCCATGGTTTCGGCGCTGCCATGTATATACCCGCGGTAAATGCTCTCGTAGCTGATAGATCATCTGAAGACAGAAGGGGGGAAACCATCGGATGGCTGCAAACGACTTTAATGCTCGGATTCTTTGCCGGACCAGTAGCTGGAGGATATACTGCCGAAATTTACGGTGCAAAAGGTGTTTTTCTTCTATCTCTTGCCTTCTCTATTACCTCCCTCCTCTTTGCTCTCTCTCATGTTGAAAAGAATACCAGAGGACATTTAGAATACAATTTCAAATTTCCGACAAGCATGTTGCCATTCTACAGCCTGATGTTCGTTGGAACGGCAGTTACAGCAGCCTTAGCACTCTTCGCCCTGCCCTTTTACGCCTCCGAGATTAAAATAACCGAATCTCAGACTGGAGTTATAGTGTCTTCCCTATTCCTCTTCTCAGCCCTCTCACGCGTTCCTGCTGGAGTTTTGTCGGACAGATTTGGAAGAAAAGCTGGAGTAATTGTAGGAATGGTCTTCGGTTCGTTAGGATTGGTCATGGCGGCTACAACCAATCCCATCCAGCTATTCATCGCATCTTCAATCTGTGGGGCTGGGATGGGGATTGTGAATACAGCAGTTTTTGCTGCAGCATCTGACTGCGAGAATAGAGGATTTGCGATTGGGCTGGCCAACACTGCTTTAAATGCAGGAATATTTGCTGGATCGGCGATTGCAGGTTACATGGCAACGTTTTTAGAATTTGAAAAGATGATGATATACCTTGCAGTGATTTCCATACTGTTCACACCACTCGCCCTCCTCAACTCGACACAGCATTTAAGTTTGAAAAAAGAATAAGAAAATTTTGTATAGTCCCAAAAAATTTG
>DAVR01000013.1 GCA_002507545.1 Archaeoglobus sp. UBA230
TTCCATGAGGGGTTTCATGGAAAGCCTCTGATTCGACTTTGTTTATTACTATTTTGGTGTAACTTAATCTTTAATTTATACTTAAAATTGTACCATCAAGCAAGATTGCATACCATTTTTTGTAATTATATCTTCTGAACATGAAGCCAGCAGGTCTGTCCAAGTTTACCGCAGTTGATGCACAGAGATCGTTAAAGGCTGGAAGAACTATTATTCTTCTCTCATCTTCAATTTCACCTGTTAAAAATACTCTCTCCTTGTAACCTCCTACTTCATCTCTAAGAAATACGGATGGATGGGCGTGTCCAAAAATGAGGTACTTAGCGCTCCATACATCCTCATCTGGAATCGCATGACCGTGGAATATTCCATATTTCCCAAACCTGATACACTTCTCGGCATCTATGCTTATATCGTGGTTACCCTTTACCAAAACAAGCTCGGTTATACCGCCAACTTCACTAATGAACTTCTCGTACTTCCCCTTTTTTCCGATATGCATCAAGTCCCCAGCAACAATAAGTGTTTTTGCCTTTTCAGCAATTTTAATTGCCCTTTCTATAATATCTTCATCGTAAAATCTAACCAGACCAAGATGGAGATCAGCAATTACAGCTTTTCTACCTATGAAAAGAGCATCTTCATCCAGTCTCATCCAGTACTTCCCTTTCTACTTCAGGTATAAATTCGGTGATGTCCAATCCATTCTCCTTTGCAACGATCAATGCAGCTGTTGGAAAACTGATGAGCCCCTCAAGCCTCTCTTGCTTTTCGTTGATCATTGAAACCACTTCTTGATGACTCTTTCCAGTCTTTTCAACAATTTCCTCAATGATTTTATCAGTCACAGACCTTGAGAGTAAACGAGAAAGGTCTGGTCTAAAGTCCGAGGATATATCAACGTCATCTATATCAAAGGTTGGCGCGATCTCCTCCTCACCCTCAATCAAACCCTCCTTTTCAGCCTCCTCAACGACCTTCTTGCTTCCCTCATGGCTAAACCAGTTAAGATCAAAGCTCATAGTGTAAATCAGTTCACTTCTGCTCATTTTTCTTTTTCCCTTGCTTTTGAATGCTGCAGCAATGACCTTTCTCATCATTTCATGAAAAGAATGAGTCGAGGGTTAAATCTTTTCCTGTCTTCTTTCTCCCCTCCTTCCTCACTTCTTTATCACCTTCAGGTTGTGATTTTTCTCCGATCTCTTTTTCCTCATCAAGAGACTTTTCTGGCTCCACTTTGCTCTCAAACTCAGCAAGGAAAGTTTCATCTTCTATCCTGTGCAGTCCGTGCATTTCAATGTATTCTACAATTTCAGATGCTCTATCCCCTATGAGAAATTCGAGTTCTTCCTTCGAAAGATCATAAAAGGCAGCTATCCTCGCAGCCCTGTCAGTATCAAGCTCCTGCAAAAGTAGCTTAACAAGAGGAAACATCTCGGTGTTTGCCTTAACCTTTGACATGTGGCTATACCTCCCAATTTTCTCCAGTACTCTCTTAGTCATCTCTCTCCTCTGTCTCATCTGGAAAAGCATTTGCCAAGTTGACGGTCTCTGATACCTCGTAAATCCTCTCCTCGCCTCTCCCTTCACCTGCTGCACACCCACAGTCATCAGATAGCTTGCATACTTCCACAACCTGTAAAACTGTCTTCTTCTTACTCTCCCAAGAAAAATATCTGCCTTTGAAAGCACATTATACGCAACCGCCAAATCCTTGCCGGAATACTCAAGTGGCAGGTTTTCATCAACCCAGTGGATGATATCCTCAGGTGATTCGTCGAGGAGCATTGCGTCGTTATAAACTGCAGGATTTTTTGTTTTGAAAATAGCCTGAAGAACCTTAAAAATGTCCTTCTCTTGTGTCCTTTTCCCCACAACAACATCTTCAAGTTTCAACTCATCTTTACCCTCTGCAACAGCCTGAAGATCGTTAATTGCAGCCCTGAGGTCACCTCCTGCATTTTCGGCTATTGACATCAAAGCCCTTTTATCCGCCTTTATTCCCTCAGCTATACAGATTTTCTCAAGAACCTTCACAATCTGATTTTTTGTGAGTCTTCTGAAATTTACCATCTCACAAAGTCTCCTCAGCTCAGGTGAAAGCCTGTAGGGATCATTTGCTATCAGAACCACGGGTTGAGCAGGTTTTCTTTTAATGAGTCTTACTAAAGCAGCCTCACCACCCGTATCCTCCTTTTTGTGTATGTTATCAACTTCGTCAAGTATAATTAGCTTCATCCTGCCATGTGCAGAAGAGAGAAATTCGCCTTCATCACTGATAGTTTCGTTAAAGGCCCCCTCGCCAACTATGCGCTGTATGATCTGCCAGTTCCTCTGATCACTGGCATTAAGCTCGACAACTTCCCAACCTAAGGAGTTTGCAAGGGCTACAGCGAGCGATGTCTTTCCCACTCCCGGAGGTCCAGCAAGAAGGAGAGGTTTCTGTCCCGGCTTCCACTTCTTTGCCCATAATGTTACCTTCTGAAGGATATCTTTGCTTGCAACAACATCTTCGAGCTTCTTAGGCCTGTACTTCTCAACCCAGAGCATTCAAAAAAAGTTTGTGGAGGAGATATATCACTTTATCTCTGAGAAGGAGGGGATTATCTTCTCGGCGTAGACCTTGGTTACATACTTCGGATCGGGGCCAACGTTTATGAGCATGAAGTGCTTCACACCAGCCTTTACAAACTCCTCAATTTTCCCTATGCACTCCTCAGGAGTTCCGACGATGAAGAAATCTCTTACCATCTCCTCCGTGACACTCGCAGACAGCCTCACAAACTCCATCAGCATGTCATCCTCGACGAGCAGCTTTTCGAAGTAAAATTTCTTTGAGAAGCCTTCAGGCAAATCGAGGGTGTAACCGGCCTGTTCTGCCTTTTCAGCTGCTGATAGAATTACACCACCATATTGCATTGCCCTCTGCATAGCTTTCTCAGGATTTGGATCAACAGCGGTGTAAATCTGCAGTGCAGTGTCAATCTCATCAATACTCCTCCCAGCCCTTTCACAACCCCTCTCAACATCCTTTAAATTCTCCCTGTATGTTTTGGGGGTCTCGGCTATAGGCATCCAGCCTTCGCACATTTCACCAGTAAGTTCTCTTGTTTTTACACCATTTGCCCCAACATAAACTGGAATTGTGTCTTGCACAGGTTTGATTTGCAAAAAGGCGTTTTTCAGTTTGAATCTCTTTCCCTCGTAAGAAAATTTCTCACCCTTCCAGAGCCTTTTCATGATCTCTATACCCTCCCTCATGGTAGTGTAAGGCTTGTCCCAGTCTATCCCGAAAGGAACTATGTTCATCGCCTCTCCCGCACCTATTCCCAGAAAGGCTCTTCCGCCCGAAAGGTGGTCGAGAGTTGCAAAGAATTGAGCTAATACGGATGGATGATACCTGACGACGTCTGTAACACCGGTTCCAAGCATGGAACGTTTCGTTTTTAATGCGAGAGCGGAAAGCAATGACAGAGCGTTAGGTGTGAAGCCGGGTGGAGCCATCAGGGTGTGGTCTGGGACCACCAGAGACGCCATTCCACTTTCCTCACTCATTTCTGCTATTTTTATCACCTTATCCAGTGCTGGCATCGGTGCTGAAAGCAACGTTCCGAATCTAACTTCGCTCATAGCTTTAACCCGATTTTTAATTACTTATATTTTGCTAAAAATTTCTTGACTTCCTCAACAATTCTCGGCAGAACTTCGCCAGTTTTTCCCTGAATGAAGTAGTCGGAGATGCCTTCGACAGTCAAGGGGGTTGGTTCAGCATTAATCTCTACAACCGATGCTGGCAGTGGTTTGTTCTTTGCGATTCTTGGCAGTTGTGCAGCTGGATAAACAACAGCAGATGTGCCAGCGACAATCATTACGTCACACTTAACCACCTCCTCTACGCTCCTCGTGTAAACGTCCTGCGGAATTGGCTCGTTGAAATAAACAACATCAGACTTCAATGGATACTTACATTCACAAAGGGGTATTTTTCCTTCTTCCAATATTTTGGGAATGTCGAACATGTCTCGCGGATAGCGTCTTCCACACTTCAAACATCTGAGCTTTGAAACGTTTCCATGGAAATCAATGACATTCTGACTCCCTGATTTCTGGTGGAGATTGTCAACATTCTGAGTTATAATACATTTCAAAATTCCCATCTTTTCAAGCTCCGCCAGCGCATAATGAGAGGGATTTGGCTCAGCTCTCTCAATCGCATCGCGGATTGGCGATTTAACTGACTCCATCCAGTATTCAACCGGATTTCTCAGAAACTTATCGTAAACCTCATATGCTCTCCTTTCAGCCTCAGGGTCTCTTGTCCAGATGCCAGAAGGTCCACGAAAGTCTGGGATGCCAGATTCGGTTGAAACTCCGGCACCTGTTAGTGCTACAGCATAGACAGAGTTGGCGAGAACTTCCGCCACCTCTCTAACCACCATAATGAAAATACGTGACTGAATATTTGTCCTTTACTTCTAAATCAAAAAGCGTTAAATACTACCCATACCTTTCTGATTCTATGAAACTTCTGGCAATAAATGGAAGTCCAAATAAAAGGAACACGTACTTTCTTCTTGAAACCATTGTAGAAGAAGTGAAAAAACTTGGGCATGAGGCAGAAATTCTAAATCTGAAAGAGTACGAGATTAACGAGTGTAAAGGATGCGATGCATGTCTGAAGGGAGAATGTGTCCAGAAAGATGACATATTTAAAGTTCTCGAGAAGATGCAGGAAGCAGATGCAATAATCATAGGTGCCCCTACTTACTTCGGTAACGTGCCCGGATTGGTTAAGAATTTAATAGACAGGAGTAGAATGGCGAGAATGAGCAATTATAAGCTCAGAAACATAGTTTTTGCCCCAGTAATCACATCAGGATTGAGAAATGGTGGTGCTGAATTTGTGGCGATGAGTTTGCTCATTTACGCACTCGGTCAGGCAATGATACCTGTCTCAATCACGGAAAACCCAATCACAACTGGAGCATTCTCAATAGGAGTGATTCAAGGAGATGCAGGGTGGAGGAGCGTTAAAAAGGATGAAATAGCGATAAATGCAGCTAAAGCACTCGCCAAGAGAATTGTTGAGGTGGCTGAGGCTACAGAAGGTTTGAGGAGATAGGCAATCAAACTTTCCAGTCGTTAATCTGAATTTCTTTTCCTATTGTCTTGTAGATTAAAACTCTGAGAAAGGAGATGAAACATATTATCGTCCATAGAGGTGAATAGAGAAAGTAGTAAACTGGTAAAAGTCTGCACTCTATCTTGTAATTCATTTTACTGGAAAATAGGATAACCAGACTCGACCACGCTGAGAAAGACACAAATGCGGCGAGAATATTTTTTATGTTTCCAATCTCATACAGTGCGAGTATTGCAATGGATGCAAGCTTTGGCGAGACAATTGCGATAAATGGTAAGATCAAGTATAGAATCTTGAAAAGGTAACTCTCAGGGAGTATGAGAGATACAAGAAGCCCGAAGATTGCGGGATAGAAGAAGATGAGGTAGGGAATCCAGAGTTTTGGTCGGAAAAGGATTGGTATAAAATTTTCTATAAGAATTTCAGCCCCTCCCATGCTCCACCTTTCCCTCTGCTTAAACCACTCCTTGAAATTCTTTGGTGCTTTGGTGTAGGCTCTGCCACATACTGCGAATCTGTATCCATTCAATCCTACCCTGACTCCAAGGTCAGTATCCTCGTTGATCCTCTTTCTAAACCCGCCAAGCTTTTCAATAACGCTTTTTTTAATGACAAATGCAGAACCGTTTATGCCGAGACAGGAGCCAAATTTTGATGCGATTTTTGAACCTAAGCTCATAACCAAAAAGTCTATATTCACGAGCTTTTCGATTATCGTGTCCCCCTTTACCTCCTTCAAGATTTCAACGACATCACATCCATTTAAACCACTTAGGTCATCAATAATGGTATCAGAATCCAAAAATATTATCTGATCTCCACTCACAAGTTTGAGTGCGTCATTCAACGCCCTCCACTTCCCTCTTCTTTCCTTGCTTATGCTTGCCTTAACCCCATAAGTCTGTATGATCTCCAAAATTTTATCTTCCGGCTCATCTACAGCAATTACGATCTCAAAATCACTATCTGACAGCCTCTTTAAGTTCTCTTCAATATACCCTGCATCTCTGTATGAGGTAATCACTACAGTTTTCATTTGAAAATCGCGGTGTGGTAGGCAAAATAAAATTAACGGAAGTGTCAGCAAAAGGCTAAGGTTTTTAAAATCAAGAGTTGATATGAGAAAAGGTGTCAGAATGATAAAAGTTATGGTGGTTGATGACGAAATCGCGATGAGGGAAATCCTCAAAATCATGTTAAAGGACTTCAAAATAATTGAAGCTTCAAATGGTAAAGAAGCGATAGAACTCTACAAGAAAGAGAAGCCTGACCTCGTCTTAATGGACGTAATGATGCCAATAATGAATGGAATAGACGCCACCTACGAGATAAAAAAAATGGACCCGAATGCTAAGATCGTTGCAATAACAGCGTATGCGAGTTCCAAGGGAGAAAAGGTTTTAGAGGCAGGTGCAGATTTCATTCTAAAAAAGCCCTTTACTCGCAGAGAGGTTATAAAAATGATTGAAAAAATTGTTGGCAGTTCTTAACTGCTGGGCTGCAATAACTATTTATAAGGCGAGATTGAAATTTATCTGGATGTCATCCGAGATAGAAGGAGGTATGATAACCATGAAGGCTAACGACACTACAAAGTACTTAATTCATGCTGAAATTATAGCTGATGGTGTTGTTGAACGTCCCGATGTTGTAGGGGCGATATTTGGTCAAACGGAGGGGTTACTCGGAGGGGACCTTGACCTAAGAGAATTGCAGAAAACAGGGAGAATAGGAAGGATAGAGGTCAAAATCGAGAGCAAAGGGGGAAAGAGTTACGGAGAGATAAGAGTTCCGTCGAGTCTTGACAAGGTAGAGACTGCAATACTTGCTGCTGCGCTTGAAACGATTGAGAGAGTGGGGCCATGTTCGGCAAAAATAAGAGCCATCAAAATAGAGGATGTAAGAGCGAGCAAAAGAAGGAAGATCGTTGACAGGGCGATGAGCATTCTTAGAGAGCACTTTGAAGAACCAGAGATCGAATCTGAAAGAATAGTGGATATAGTAAGACAGGCAATCAGGGCTGACGAGATAACAGAGTATGGCGAAGACAGGCTTCCAGCAGGACCAGCAGTTGATGAGTCTGACGCAATTATTGTTGTTGAGGGAAGAGCTGATGTGCTCAATCTGCTCAAACACGGCATTAAGAACGTCATCGCTGTTGAGGGAACGAACATTCCGAAGACAATTGTAGAGCTCAGCAAGAAGAAGACCGTAACGGCATTTCTGGATGGTGACAGAGGGGGGGACTTGATCCTGAAGGAGTTGCTGCAGGTTGCAGATATTGACTATGTTGCAAGAGCGCCTGAGGGCAAAGAAGTTGAGGATTTAACACAGAAGGAGATTCTGAAGTCCTTGAGAAACAAGATACCAGTCGAGCAACTTCATGTCCTTAAGAGGGAGTCAAAGGAGAAAGAACAGGCAAAGGAGAGGTCAGAGGTTAAAGAACAAAAAGAGAGCATATCAAATGTTCTGAAAGTTCATAAGGACTCGGTTGAGGGCAAGCTGACAGCAAGGGTCCTTGACAGAAATCTGAACATGGTAAAGGAGGTGCCAGTGAGAGACCTTGTGAAGGTTCTCAAGACAAACAACGTGAAAGGGGCTGCGATAGTGTTTGATGGCGTAATAACTCAGCGCCTGATTGATCTCGCTGCAAAGAAGGAGTTTGACTACATCGTGGGGGTCAGACTCGGAAGCGTTGTAAAAGTTCCTACCTCCGTTAGGGTTATCACATTCGATCAACTTTGATTTACAATTTTTTTATTCAGCTCTTGGGGATAAAGATTTTACTGCTGTTATAATGATTTCAGCTATTGCTTCCGCGCTAAACTTCCCAGAGTTCAGAATGATATCGTAAATGGTCCAGTCATCTATGTCTATGCTGTAAAATTTTTGATATCGCCTCTTTTCGAACTCCTCCCTCATCTTGGTCTCCTGCTTCGCTATTGCTAAATCCTTCCCCTCTCGTTTCGCAATCCTCTGGTATCTGATCTCAGGGTCTGCAAAAACCCAGACTCTTAAATCTGCGTCCTTTACAAACCAACCAGAGAGTCTACCCTCAACAACAACGTCATTTTCGGCTTCTGCAAGCTCCTGCTGGGTTTTGTCTATAAGCCTATCAACCTCAGGATTTTGTTCGGCGTACTTGCTGAACTCCTCAACGGTCATTCCCTTCTTTGAAGCAAGCTGTCTAAAAACATCACCAGCAGAAATTAGCTTTAAGTCAAGTTTTTTGCTTATTATTCTCGCCACTGTGGTCGTTCCGCTTCCCGGAAGTCCTGAAATTGTGATTTTCATCTCAGACACCAACCCTCAGGACTTTCTTGATTATCTGCCCGACTGTAATGGAGCAAAGCAGATACCAGAAAAGCCACCACGGGAATATCAGAACGGGAGTAACAACATGTATCTCTCCAGAGAATGGAACTTTGAGAAGAAAGAGCTCAGGAGAAAGTGTTTTAAGGAAGGCTGCCGGAAGGTTTGCTGTTAAGTTGCCATAATTGCCACTGTTCCCATAAATAAGTTCGTAGCTTGCAGTTGCCTTCTCCCAGAGCCAAGCGAAGATCGGAATGGTGACGACGAAGGTGTAGAACATGGGTTTGAACTGCATGGACATCATGTCGCTCTGCAACTTTTGTATCTCTTCTTTCCTTTGCTCAAGCTGCTTTAGCTTGAACTGGTTGTTCTGTTTTGTTGCCTCCATGTATTCCTTTTGATATTCTCTCAACACCTTCTGTGCGTATTTTAGCTTCTTATAGTCAACAGTGTATTTTTGGATGACGTTTGAATACAGGCCTGTTATTATAGACATTATAAATATGACTATGTGGAACTTAAATCCCGAAAAAGGCAGCATCAGAGAGTCTATAAACAATCCAAGTTCAAGTCTGAAATCCCTACTGAAAAGTATGCCAATAAAGAGAATTGCTCCGAGAATCATTATAAATCTGGAAATTACGTTCTTCATACTTCCTCACCGAGCATTCTCCTGATTAGCGGATGCATCTCTGTAAGCTGCTCTTTCGCCAAGTCCTCGTAGAATCTATAAGCGATGCTGACCGCCAGCAGCAAACCGGTTCCACTCACGTTTCCAATTGTTCCGAGCATGTTCGCGACAAGCGTCAAGATACCTATGATAGCGCCACCGAGGACTGTAACCTTAGGAATGTACCTACCCAAAACCCTCTCAAGAACCTGTGGAGATTTCCTGAATCCCGGAACCTGCATTCCAGACTTTGCTATTTGGGAAGCTACAGTTCGAGCGTCCATTCCACTTGTTTCGACCCAGAAAACGGCAAATATTATGCCACCTGCAATCAGGATTGCCGCATCAACAAGCAAATGGGCTACTATCATCCAGTCCGGAATTGCTGCAAATGCCGCACCTTTTGTTTTAACCAGTGCCGGAACCCAGTCGTAAGGGCTTCGAATAGGAGATAGGAAATATACCAATCCGCTCACAGCCTGCCCATTCACATACTCGCCAAATATGGTTATACCTCTTGTATACAAAATCTGCCCGAAGGCAACTATATTTGCTTGCAATGCCCTTACGAAGATCATGGGCAGAACGCTTGCATAGATAAGCTTTATCGGAAATCTTCCTCTTGCACCTCTTGCAGCCGCATGGGCGAGTGGGATTTCAACCCTCGTTCCCTCAAAGAAAACAACAAGAAGTATTATTACTGCTGTTGTGACCAACGCGAGTATTCCACCTTCAAGTAGGAGGAATATCAGTCCACTGCCTGTAAGCAGGAAATCGGCAGAGTAGTGCTGGGCAATCCATATCCATCTTGGAATTATTCCAGCAGGCAGCTGTGAGTTTGGAGGAACAACCCAGTTAAAGAGACCGACAACAATTGCTTGTGCAATTCCTGCGAGGATGAAAAGCGACACACCACTGCCTATACCCCACTTTGAGACGACTTCATCCATATATACTATCAGAACTCCGCCGATAAACAGCTGGATGAAAATTAAGAAGGCGATAAGGGAAGGAGAAATACCAAGCTGAGCAGCGAGGTTTAAATCGGGTTTTAAAAGACCTCCAGCAATCTGCGGAAAAGCCTCGACTGCAATCATCACAAAAACTAAAAACCTCTGGAAGTCTTGATAGGCTGCTCTATCTTCAGGGTTTGTGAGATCAAGCTTGATTATTCCTGCACCGACAAGTAGCTGTAGAATGATTGAAGCAGTAACGATTGGTCCTATACCCAGAGCGATAATCGAGCCCGTAGCACCAGCGAAAAGGGCTCTGTAGGCAGCGAAAATATCTATGGACTCGGGCGAGAGACCGAAAACGGGAACATTGGTGAGTATGAAATATAGGAGAAGTACTGCCACTGTCCAAGCAAATTTCTCCCTGAAGTGAACGTGTCCTTTTGGCCTTTCAACACTCGGTATTCTTTCGAAATATGGTTGTAGGGCTCTTATGGCAGAGTCCAATTCGACCAACCCCTTTACTCAACTACTACCTTACCCCCTGCAGCCTCGATTTTCTCCACAGCCTTCGGTGTCGCCTCGAAAACTCTCACTTCAATCTTCTTTGTAACCCTTCCATTTCCGAGGAGTTTTGAATATCCGAGTTCTGTCAGATCAACCTTAAAGATTTCTCCTTCTTTTTCAGCAATTCCCAATTCAGCAAGTTTTTCCACGATTTCATCAAGGTCTCCAGCATTCAGCTCTGTCCTTGACGAGAGGTAGCGATATGTATATTTATCAAGCTTCCCTTCCTCTTTTAGCCATCTCAGAGTATCTTTAACAACCTGAGCGTTGAGATAATCTTTTCTGAGGATTTTTGGTCTCGTAAACCCATGCTTGCCAAAAAGATATTCACCCTTCTTGGCAAGCTTTACGAACTTTATATACTTGTGCTTGTGCACACCAGCATTTCCCGCTCCCCCTCTATTGCCTCTACCCCTTCTGTTCTTATGACTTCCCCATCCAAAGGTTCTTGATCCACGAAACTTCTTAACCTTCTTCTTTGGCATTAAAATCACCTCATCCTGTAAACGAGCTTTGTGATCTCATTACCGTGATAGCCCAGACTGCCCTTTGGGTAGTGCCACTTTATATTCTTTAGCCCCTTTCTCGGTGGGTGTAGTCTGAAAACCGGCTTTAAGTCCGGTAAGTCCTTTAAACTTGCCTTTCCTTCTACTACAGCCCTTGCAAAGTCCTCAATGGTCTCATATCCCGTCTTCTCCTTGACATACTCATCAGTGAGTTTTTGGTCTCCAACAAGCCTCCCCCTTGTTCTGAGCAGAAGTGCGAGTGTTTCGGCATCAATTTCACCATATGCGACGTAATCCTTCACAACCTGCAGCATTCCTCTATATGATGGTGTATCCGGCACGACGACTGCATGATACCTCTTATGGAGCCTCAACATTCTGAGAGTTTCCTTAATTTTTCTGTGAACATCTACAGTTCCTCTAAGCCTAACTACCACGTACATTCTACCACCTCTTAATGTACATCGTCTTCTTCAATGCCTCATAGGTCGCCTTCGCAAAGTTCACGGTCGTCTTTGTCTGCCCTTTCGTAAAGCTCCATACGTCATTAACGCCAGCAAGCTCGATGACCCTCTTTGCTACATCTCCCGCAACAATTCCGAGTCCCTTTGGCCCCGGAATCAACATCACCCTCACACTTCCACATGAGCCGGTAACCTTGAAGGGTAGAGAGTGTTCTCCACCACATCCGCACTCCCAAGAGCCGCAACCTCTCTGCACCTTGAATATATTGAGCTTTGCATCGTTTATCGCCTTCTGAATTGCCGGAGCGACCTGTGAAGCTTTACCAGTTCCAATCCCAACATAGCCATTCCTATTCCCAACAACCGCAGTAACCCTGAACTTCGTCCTCCTGCCACTATCCGTCATCCTCTGCACCATAGATATTTCGAGCACATCATCTTCAAGATCGGGAAGCAGAACATCTACGATTTCCGGCTCCTTCAGGGGCAAGTCACTCGCCAGAGCTTCATCCATTGATTTTATCTTTCCATCAGCCACCAGTCTTCCGAGTCTCGTTCTCGGAATCCAATCCTCGGTCATGCTATCACCATCAGCTTCTCTTTAACTTCATCAACGTGATCGGGAAGTTCGGATGGTTTTAAACCTCTCTTTTCATACTCGCTAAACCTGTCAGGGTTCATTTCATAATAGGCAGCGATATGTTCCCCTCTGACCCTCGAATCATCCGGCAAAACATCATCGCTGTGCGGAACGTTAAGACCTCCCTCAACCGCACCTCTCAGAACCGCAAACACCCTCGATCCCCTTGTTGGCGTGTGAAGACCAATATCGAGAACGGCTTCTTCCACACCCTTCTGGAGAGCTTTTTTGGCAATGAGGATGCCAGTCAGATAGGCTGCAGGTGTGTTGTTCAGGTCCCCTTTCCATCCATACTCTCCCAGCATACTCGAATCAACACCCACAACAACCCTGTCTCCTTTTGGATCGTATTCCACTATCTGAGCAATCACCCTTGTGTTCGTCACCCTGACAACGAGTCTCGGCTTCCTTGAAAGGAGTAACTTTAATCTCTTCCTGTAATTCGTTTTTCCTTCTCTTCTTCTCCTTAACGGAACCTTGTATCTTGGACCTTTAGCCATTCTATCACCTTTTAAGCTGCTCTATATATGCTTTGAGATGTGCCACACTCCTGAACTCTCCACCCTTCGCCTTCCTGTAGAGAATCCTGTAGGTTGTACGGTCTATTTCACCACTATCTCTCATCTCCCTTAGACTCTTGCGTAATGCTCTGATTCTAATAATCCATCGCCTCTTTTTCGGCATTCTTGCCCCCTTTGCCCCTCTTCTGCTTCCATGTCCCCTTCTCCTCCCCTTTTTCTTCTGAATTCTGTTTTTCCTTATCCTTGCCCTGCAAATGCCCTTAACAGGCTTCCTCTTTATTACTCCCTGCTCTATAAGCTCCCTTATGTCTTCTTTGGTTGCTGCAGTTGCAATATCCTCTACTGCTGTAGGATCGAACCACACCCTGTTCTCTCCACACTTCAAAACACTTGCAGCGAGTCTGCGTTGAAAGCTCAAATCCATAACAATCACCCTGAAGGATTGAGTACTTTAATACCAAGCTCTTTAGCCTTATCTTCAATCGCGAGCCTCTTCTTCATCCCGACACAGGAAGCAATTCTTGCAGCCTGCCTCTCTTTGTCAATTTTCTCAAGCTCTGCTGGATTGTAAACCAAAACCTCTTCGTATCCACTTGGATGCAGACCTCTCACAGCCCTTGGAGAGCCGAATCCAGCATTGACAACAATTCTCCCACTCTTCTTCCCACCATATCTTCTTCTCAGCTTGCTGTGAAGACCTCTTGGTCTCCTCCAGCTTTTATTCCTTAAACGCAGCTTCTTGTTCCAGCAGTATCTCCTGAATTCGGGTTTTCTCTTCTTCTGCCTTCTCCTGACCTTCAGAAGTCTTTTAACCTCCATATCCTCACCTCAAGGCTTCTTGACGATGTAGATTCCATCCTGGAAAACACGCGGATCCTTTCTCTTTATCTTCGTCGCAAGCTCAAGGTTTGCAGCCGTTTGCCCACACTCCTCGATGTCAATTCCTCTTACGTACACTTCCTGCCCCTTGATCTCAACCTGAGCCCTACCAACTATCTTTGCCCTTCTTGGGTGCTTTTCACCAACGAAGTTCTCAATAATAACTTCATTACCCTCCACCCTCAGCTTGATAGGAAAGTGAGCGTAAACAACCTTAAGCTGATACTCAAAACCATCTTTAACTCCGGTAATCAGATTTTCGATGTGACCTGCAAAGGTGCCGACAACTGCCTTGTGCCTCTTTTTCGGGGAAGTAGTGTAAACTCTGACTTTCCCGTCTTGAACCTCGATAAAAACACCCCTGTATTTCAGAAACTTTGAGTTCTCTCCCTTTGGTCCAACAGCCTTTACAGTATAGCCCGTAAAGCTCTCCCCTTCAACGGTTACCGTGACACCTTCCGGAACTACGACAACCCTTTCTTCATAAACTTCAGTAGACGTAAGCAAGGAGAACACCCCCCAATCTTTGTTTTCTCGCCTCAATCTGAGACATAACTCCCTTTGTAGTAGAAACTATTAGAATTCCGAAATCTCTTGCAGGGAGATATCTTTTCTCGTAATTTTCATACTCTGTGACTGCTGACGAGAATCTGGGTTTTATCGCCCCGCAGTCGTTAATATTTCCTGCAAGTTCGACAACAAATTTTCCACCCCTGTGGTCTTCGATGTATTCAAAGCCCTTTATGTATCTGTAGTCTTTCATAACCTTCAGAACGTTTCCTATGAGCTTTGAAGCTGGCTTGATCTCGCATTTCTTCGATCCAATCATTTCTGCATTCTTTATCGCGATCATTGCATTTGAGAGGGTATCAACACTCATATTTATCACCAGTACTTCTTAAACCCAAGTTCCGAAGCTGTCTCTCTGAAACACTGCCTGCAGAGGTAAAGTCCATACATCCTTATTAGCCCTCTTCTCCTGCCGCATCTCCTGCACTCATTAGCCCCTCTTCCAAACTTCTTTGTCGGCTCCTTCTTCATTCAACAATCACCCCCAAAGACTCGAGCCATTTTATCGTCTCCTCCTTGGTTACTCTGTGCGAGGTTGCTATCTTCCCCTTCCTCCTTCTCCTTCTCGCGACTCTATAACCTCTCCTCTTCAGCGAAACGCAAACATCCATCCCGAATATACCTATATCCGGGTCATATTCGACCCCCGGAAGATCAATGTGCTCGGCAATACCGAATGAGAAATAACCATCACCAATTGATTTTCTGCTAAGCCTCATTTCCTTAACTGTAAGGGCATCCTTGAGAAAGTTTAACGCCTTCTCTCCACGAAGAGTGACTTTAATACCTATCGCCTCACCCTTTCTGATTCCAAAGTTCTTTATCGTCATTTTTGAGTAGGTCACAGCTGGTTTTTGCCCTATAAGTTCCTCAAGCATCTTATAAGCTCTCTGATGTCTCTCTCCACTCTCTCCAATGCCCATGTTTATCACAACTTTGTCGAGCAGCACTTCTCTCATTGGATTCTCCTCTCCATCTGCCTCTTTTCTCTCCTCAACCTCGACTGCCTGCATCGTTCACACCTCCTTAAACGCCCAGATCAATCGCAGGTTTATCGCTGTCCTTCTTCCCGACCACAAAGACATAATCCTCGATAGTCGTGATGTCTCTCTCCTCCCCCTCAACAGTTACGAGGTTTGGAGCAGAACTCCTCACGATCTTGTAGCTTTTTAACCTCCCAATCTCTCCAGCGTGACTTCCACCCGTGATCATTACCAAAGCACCTTCCTCGAATTTCAGATGATCAATGATATCTTTATCAGGAATTTTGACAAGAATGCTGTCCTTCGTTTTATACTCATTAGAAGCAAGCAGATTTGTCCCATCAAAGAGGTTTAGCTGAACCTTCCCACCCCTAACAAGCGTTTTGTTCACAATCTTGTAAAGCTTCAAATCAGAATCTTCAACCTCTTTGGGGATGTATCTACCCTTCTCATCGAAGAGCATTCTGTAACTCTTTTCCAGCTTGGGAATCGTGATCACGTCAAAAAGCCCTACCGGGAACTTGTAGTCTTTTCTCACAATCCCATCAACGAGTATTTCTCCGGCAGCTATTATTTTTCTCGCTTCTCTTGCCGTGTCTGCAAGTTCGAGGAAATCTCTTACAATCACAAGTAAAGGTACCGCCTCTTTATCATGTGGTCCGGGAGAAGGCTTTACTACCCACTTTGCAACCTTTCTCGGTATCTTGTATGTTTTCGGAGCTGAAAGCCTCTTCTGATGCAACTCAATCACCTCTCAAGGATTTTCTTTCTGACATCATCAACCTCACCGAGGTCAACTATCATAACATTTGATGGATGGATGGGGACAGCCACTTCGGTTCCATCAGCTTTTGTGACCGTAACCCCATCAACTGTTATCCTGCATTTTTTCATATCCACTTCAAGCACCCTTCCTTCATGCCCTGCAAACTGCCCTCTCATGATTTTGACCTTGTCTCCCTTCCTAACTCTAACGGCTCTCTTTCCATACTTCTCCCTCAGATCCTTTGAGAGGGTGGCATGCAGTAATCTGTGCCTCTCATGCAGCTTTGAAATCTTATATAGCCACCTTCTCTGCTTTCTCGGCTGTTTCGATTTGGGAACACCCACATTATCACCTCATACTATTACAGAAGCTATGGTTCCTATTTTCGCAAATCTCTCAGCAGCTTCTCTTGCCACAGCCCCTCTGATCTCCGACCCTCTTGGCTCCCCCCTCTCGTTGGTTATGACCGCCGCATTGTCTTCAAACTTGACCCTTGTACCATCAGGTCGGCGATACTCTTTCCTCTGCCTTACGATGACCGCATAGTGCACCTGTTTCCTTATTTCAGGTGTGCCTTTCTTCACAGTCACTACCACAATGTCACCAACACCTGCTGCTGGATATCTTCTCCTGACACCCTTGTATCCCTTTACGGCGATTATTTCAAGCTCTCTTGCTCCAGTATTATCGGCACAGATGAGTCTCGCACCAGTCGGCAATGCACGTGGGATGTTAGCTCTTACCGCCTTCACTGCCTATCACCTCCAGTATCACAAAGCTCTTCGTTTTGCTTATCGGCCTGCATTCTCCCAGCGTTACAATGTCCCCCGGCCTTGCCCTGATGCACCTCGGATTGTGAGCGTGAAACTTTGACCTCTTCTTCATATACCTCTCGTATTTCGGTACGTATTTTATCATCTCCCTTTCAACCACAGCAGTCTTTCCATAAACCTTCACGACTTTTCCACGCAATATCTGACCTCTCACCGATAGAGTGCCGTGAAACGGACAGTTTGTATCATTACACTCCCTTTCCGGAGGTTTTACGTCAATTCCGATATCTCTCATATCCTAACACCCTTTGCTCTCTTAAGCATCACCAAACCCTTCTTTATCCTCTCCTCAGGTCTGTAAGATATCAGATCACCTTTTATACGCATAATCTTATCCCCATACCATACTCTGAAGGTTCTTTTTTTCTTCACCACGATTTTTAAACCTTTTTCAGTCATTATTCTGAGCGTATTCTGAGTTTCGTCCACAACCTCGCCCTTCAACCCAATCTCATATTCGTTCGGACTCTCGACTACCTCCACCATCAGCCCAATCCAGTCCCTCGCAATCACATCTACACCCTGTACCCTTCCTCGCATAGTGCCATCTTCAGTCTTGCAATATCTCGCCTTATCAGATTTATTCTACCCGGATTCTCCACTGCTCCACCGCTCCGCACCATCGTTCTGAGCTTGAGCAGTTCAAGCTCCAACTCCCTCAGCTTCTTCAACTTCTCCTCCCTGCTCATCTCCCTTATCTCCTTCATCTTCACTGCTTTCACCCCTCAACTTATCGGCATCAACTTCTTTAACCTTGAACTCATCAGGCAGCGTAACATCTGGGGGAATTATCCTCACACTTACACCGAGAACCCCGAGTTTTTTGACGGCAACATCAAATCCCTTCTGAACCATGCTCTCTGCAGGGTCACCTGTGTGGATGATTGTGCCAGCAACAAACTTCTCTGTTCTTGCCCTCTCACTGACAAGTTTTCCGCTGATCTCAATCTCACATCCCTTAGCCCCGGCTTCCATTATCCTGTAGAGGAACCTGTAACCTGCTCTTCTGAAATACCATCCCCTCTCAAGAGCCCTTGCAAGAAGTGAAGCCATAAGCTGTGCATTGAACTCTGGCTTCTCCACCTCGTCAACGCTGACCTGTGGATTCTCCAACCCGAAGACCTTTAGTTTCTCGGTAAGAGCCTTTATTCTTCTTCCTCCCTTTCCTATCACCAACCCAGGCCTCTCGACGAACAGAGTAACCTGAGTTCCGAGCGGTGTTCTGAGAATGTCAACTCCTCCGAATCCAGCGCTCCTCACTTCGTCCTTAATCCACTCCTTGACCATCAGCTTCTTTAACCTCTCCTGAACGAATTTTCTTTCTACCGCCATTACCTCACCTCAGCAACAAGCTCTACTGTAGTGAGCTGCTGAAACCTCGGCGTTGCTCTTCCAAAGGCGCGAGGCATGTATCTCTGAATAACTCTCCCCTTCTGAGCCTGTGCGTGCACAATAATGAGATTCTCAACGTCAAGCCCTTTATACTCCGCATTCGCCTCAAGGTTTCTTAGAACCTTCAGGACATGCTTCGCTGCCTTCTGCGGATACCTCCCTGCGTACCACTTCTCCAGCCCCTTCTTATGGGCAACCTTCTTCTTGTGCTTCCTGAACGGCACAGGCCTCTTCATCTCTACAACTTCCTCCAGAAATCTCCTTGCATCAGCAACCTTCTTTCCTCTGATTTCCCTGCATATCTCAACAGCATGTTTGAAGCTGATCGGCATTTCGTATCCCATTGCCTTGGCGGCTTTCGTTTCATCTTCCGGCTTGTAGGCGTAGTTTACTCTCGCCATATTCATCACTTCAGCGGAACGTATTTACTGCTCCTCGTAGCTCCAACACCAGGCCCACTATGCTTCTCAAATCTTCTCGTCAAGGCAAACTCTCCGAGGCGGTGTCCGATCATCTCCGGTTTGATCTCCACTCTAACAAACTCCTTTCCGTTGTGCACGAAAACAACTTTCCCAACCATTTCTGGCAAGACTATCATATCTCTGCAGTGTGTCCTCGCCATCCCTTTTTTTCTGAGTTTTCTTAGCAATTTTTCTTCCTGTTCCGTGAATCCCCTTTTAATCTTTCTTCTCTCTCTTGACGGAAGAAGTTTTGCAAGTTCATCTAAGGGCATTTTTTGCAGTTCTTCGAGTGTATAACCGCGAAATCTGAACTCTCTCGGTCTTGTAACCTTACTCTTTAACGCCATCCAATCACCTCCTCACACCAGTTCTGCGGGCAGCGATACTTCCAACCTTCCTGCCCGGAGGAGCGTTACGACTGACGGTCTTGGGCTTACCAACATGCTGATGCTTACCACCACCGAATGGATGATCAACAGCGTTCATCGCCACACCTCTAACGCGAGGCCACTTTGCAGCCTTGCTCTTCATCTTGTAATATTTCTTCCCAGCTTTCACGAAGGGTTTGTCTGTTCTCCCACCACCTGCCACAACGCCTATTGTCGCTCTGCAGTTGGGGTGGAACCACTTCAGCTTTCCAGAAGGCATCTGAACCAGAACTTTATCCTCCTCCCTTGAAACGATAAAGCCAAAAGTCCCGCTCGCCCTTATAAACTTCCCACCATCGCCCGGCTGAGCTTCAATGTTACAAACGGGAGTGCCTTCGGGAATGTTTCTCAGATAAGTGGTATTGCCGGAGGTTATCTCAACGTTTTCGCCAGCGTAAACTACATCTCCAGTTCCAAGCCCTTCGACAGCAAGAATGTATTCTTTACTACCGTCCGGTAGCTGTACAAGGGCTACTGGCCCGTTTCTTGCAGGATCGTGCTGGATGTCAACTATCTTGGCAGCAATAACTTCTTCTTTAAATCTGAGATGCTTCACATCCGCTCTGTATTTGTGAGATGGAGCAGTGTAAGTAGGAGTTCCTTTTCCTCTATTCTGGGATATTATTCTTTTACCCATATCACATCACCTCAGAACACTCCGAGTTTTGAAAGCACTTCCTCAGCGGAGTAATCTGGCTTTAGCTTGATGTATGCCTTCTTTTCTCCCCTTGGAGTTATGAGCGTGTTAACTTTCTCAACCTCAACGTTGAACAATCTTTCAATCTCCCTCTGTATGTCCTTCTTTTTCGCCCTGACATCCACTACAGCAGTCAGAATGTTCTTTTCAAGTTCCGCAACACTCTTCTCAGTTACGAGGAAGCACTTAATCAGCATAACCAATCACCCAGATACTCAACTGCCGACTTGGTCCACACAGTCAGTCTTCCAGCATGACATCCGGGAGCGAGGAGTTCAACGTTAAGGTCTTTAACAAGAACCGCATCAACTCCCGGAAGGTTCTTTGCAGCCCTCAAAACACCTTCATCTTTATCCACAACAAGAAGGATGCTCTTCTTTGCAACATACCTTCTACCCCTCATCTTTCCCTTTCCTGCCCTGTATCTCTTTCTCTCCTTTGCCCTCTCTACATCATCGTAAACTCCTATTGCCTTAAGTATCTCTGCAATTTCCTTTGTTCTCTTAACTGAATTTATATCGTCAGAAACGATTTTAGGAAGCTCACCCTCAAACAGATGATTCCTGCTCCTCACGATCTCCTCATTTGCCGTTGCAGCGATTGCCGACCTAAGTGCTTTCCTCATCTCTTTCCTGTTTATCTTCTCTGCCCACTTTCTCTCAGGCTTTGGTGGGTGTGCTCTTCTCCCTCCAACTGCCTGAGGAACTACTACAGCCCTTCTTCCAAGTTTCCATCTCGGAACCCTCGCATATCCGTGTCCCGGTCCCCAGTTCTCCCATGCGTAGTTGATTCCACTGAGCGGGTTTGGTCCATATGGCTGCCTGCGGTGTGATTGGATTGCAAGCACAGCTTTTTTAATTATATCCGGTCTGAATTCTTCGTAGAATACATCAGGAAGCTCTATTTCCTCAGTCACCTCTCCTTTCAAGCTCAAAACCTTTGCTTTCATACTCATCTCCCCTGCTTAGACGCGGTGCTTACATACACGATATTGACCCCATCAAACTCTGCCTTCGGAGGTCTGATCGCATCTCTCATCCTGACGAGTCTCTTAACACTCCCAGGAACTGAGCCTGTAACAAGCACATACTGAGTTCTTATCACCCCATAATGCAGAAATCCGCCCTTTGGTGTTATCTCCTCCCCATTTTCACCGATCTTTATCAGTCTCTTGTTGTACTCAGTTCTCTGGTGGAAGCCCATTTGTCCAGCCTGTGGAACAGTCCATCTTACATGATGCGGATTCCAAGGGCCGAGATTTCCAACTCTTCTGTGCTTGCTGCTTCTCGCATGCTTTGCATCAAGCGTTATAACTCCCCACCTCTTAACCGGTCCCTGAAAACCCTTGCCCTTGGTGATTGATATCACATCAATTATCGCTCCTTCCTCAAAAACCTCTGAAACGGTAATTTCATTACCCAACTTGGAGATCGCATACTCCAAGGCTTCTTCAACATCCCCTCCAATCTTGTGCTCCATCACATCCGGAACCTTCTTGGGAACTCCAGTGACCATGTAGGGTTGAGTGTAGGTTACAACCCTAACCTCCGAACCTCCGTTTTCAACTGCCATTTTCAGCCTATCAACATCTGGTGTTTTCTTCGGCAAATTAAGTCTTCTTCCTAAGAAAACATCCAGATTGTCACTCCAAACTTCCGCTGCAATCTGCATTCCGTACTGGGTTTTCTTGTAAACTCTTACTGCTGCAACCTTCATAGGCGGCGTCTCGATTACTGTTACTGGCACAACTATTTCCTCCCCATATGTCGGAGAGTTCTTCTTGTCATCAATCATCACAACATGTGTCATCCCTGCCTTGTAGCCTGCGAAGCCCTGCATTCTCACTTCTTCACATTTCGGCCACGATCTTACTCTCGGAATGATACTCTTTGCCCTCTTTCTCGGAGAAAATGCCAAAGAACCTCTTCTCGGTCTGTGATATTTCATCTCAAACCACCCCAGTACTCGGCAAAATTAACAAGTGACAAAGCAGCGAAAATAGCCTCCTCTAACCTTACCGTCCTTGTCCCCTGCAGTGGTACTACATTCCAGCATTCTGCCTCCATCTTTATCCCCAACCTCTTCGCAATCTCGAACACACCTTCTTCTGGATTTCCAAACACGAGCGTGACATCACGTCTTATCACTGGTGGCTTTGGAACTTCACACTTTCGTGAGGTTACCACCAGATTCTTCCTCTTTATTAGCTCCTCCATCCGGAGCCTTTTCACCCGGTAACCCCAATACTCCTGGGGCTTCGCCTCTTCTACCTGCAACGGATTCTTCGAACAGATCCTGACGGTCACGCGGGCGCCCTTTTCGGCATCACACTTCAGGGGCGCCAGGGCATCAATTCCAACATCCACCCATCGCGTCCCGTCAGGGGCAACGTGTCTTACAACACCCTCCCTGACTTCACCGACTTTTAAATGTTTCGACCTGTGGGACGGAATTGAGAGTGGTGGCAGCAAACCTGCATACTTTAACGATTTTTTGAGTGGGAAGAGTTGCTTTCTCAGATACTGGGGCGTTTCGAGATACTCGAGTATCTCAGTAATATAATCTGTTTCGTCAAGAACAGGATCATGATATACTATAATCTCATCAACTCTGAAGACTGCCGCAGCCCTTGCTATCAATCCAACCTTGAAGGCCTTTAATTTCTCATCCCTTTCGTTGATGAGGGAAGATGAGGGAATTGCTATGGAAAGCATGCAAGTTGTCTATTTGGAAAGGATATATAACTTACATGATGCCTACGTGACGCGAGAAAAATTCCTATGGATTAAATGTTATGTTTTGGAGAGAAACAAAAGGAGAATAGTTAAATAGTAGCCGTAAGACTGATGACAAAAACTTTTGGTGATGGTATGCTGGAAGTTGAAGTTATCACTGGAAGGACCCTTAATCAAGGGGCGACTGTCGAGGAAAAACTAACAGAAGAATATTTCAATGCCGTTAACTACGCGGAAATCAACGAAGAGGACTTTGCATCCCTTGGACTGCAAGAAGGAGACAGAGTAAAGGTAAAAACAGAATTTGGTGAAGTAGTTGTTTTTGCGAAAAAAGGAGAAGTGCCGAAGGGAGTCATATTTATCCCAATGGGACCCTATGCCAACATGGTCACTGACCCCTCCACGGACGGAACAGGAATGCCCCAGTTCAAGGGTGTAAAAGGGACTGTAGAGAAAACGGATGAGAATGTTTTGAGTGTTAAAGAACTCTTGGAGGCGATATAATGGCGGAAACTGTTAATGTTGTATGTACTTTTTGCGGTAGCGTGTGTGATGACGGTCAGTTTGATACCGAGAAGTTCAAATCAAAAAAGCTCTGCAAGCTTGGAAGCAGCAAGTTCTCGGAGAAGGAGCGCATAAAGGCTCCAATGGTTGACGGAAAGGAAGTAAGCTACGAAGAAGCTATTGAGAAAGCTGCAGAAATCCTCGTCAATGCTAAAAAGCCCTTACTCTACGGTTGGGCCTCGACTGTGAATGAGGCAATCAGGTTAGGAGTTATTCTGACCGAGAAAGTTGGAGGAGTCTACGACCAATGTGCCAGTGTCTGCCATGCCCCCGGTACGCTGGCTGTTATTGAAGAGGGGTTACCCGGAGGTACTCTTGGAGCTATAAAGAACAGAGCTGATGTCGTCGTTTTCTGGGGAGCAAACCCAATGGAGGCCCATCCAAGACACGGAATGAGGTACTCAATCTCTGCCAAAGGGTTGTTGATTAAGGACAGAAAACAGAGGAAAGTTATTGTTGTTGATGTCAGGCCGACAAAGACTGCCAAGCTTGCAGATGAGTTCATCCAGATCAAACCCGGTTACGATTACCCGATCATCTCGGCTTTGAGAGCCATAATATCGGGTAATGCAGATGCCGTGCCAGATGAGGTTGGAGGAGTGAGCAAAGAGAAGTTGATTGAGCTTGCCGAAACTATGAAGAATGCCAAATACGGAGCAGTTCTCTACGGTCTTGGAGTCACACAATCAAGGGGCAGAGACAGGAACATCGAAAATGCGGTAAAGCTGATCCAGCTCCTCAACCGCCATACGAGGTGGGTTATCTGGCCGATGAGAGGTCATTACAATGTTGTGGGAGCGGGAGAGGTTCCGGCATGGGAAGTTGGATACCAATATGCTATAGACTTCAGCAGAGGATATCCGAGATTTTCACCCGCTGAATTCTCTGCTGTTGAGGTTCTAAAGAGGAGGGACTGTGATGCTGCGCTTATTATTTCCTCCGATCCAGTAGCACACTTTCCAAGAGCAGCAGTGAAGCACCTGAAGGAGATTCCAGTAATTCAGATTGACCCATTCCCCAACATGACCACTCTGGTTGCGAACGTCGTGATTCCTTCAGCAATTGCCGGAATTGAAGCAGAGGGTACAGCGTACAGAATGGACGGAATACCGCTGAGAGTTAAGAAAGTCGTCGAGAGCAAATACTGGAGCGACGAACAGATTCTGGAGAGGCTGCTTGAGAAGGTTGAAGAGCTCAAGAGGTGATTGTGATGCATCACATGTTGCATATTAAGAACGGAATTGTTATTGATCCCAAAAATGGAGTAAAAGCCGAGAAAATGGACATTTTCGTGAAGGACGGCAAAATTGTGGAAGAGGGCGAGATAAGCAAGAATGAGGCCAAGGTTATTGACGCGTCAAACAAGCTGGTGGTAGCTGGCGGAGTAGACATGCATGCACATATTGCGGGCAGTAAAATAAACACGGGCAGAACTATGCGCCCTGAAGAAATGAGGGTTGTTAGACTAATTGCCAATAAATTTAGGACTGCAGTTGGAAGAGTTCTGCTTACCTCTCCTGCAATCGGTTATGAGTATGCAAAGATGGGATACACTTCTGCATTCGAGGCTGCACAGCCACCAATTGGCGCCCTCCATACTCATGAGGAGCTTGACTCCATTCCGATGGTTGATAAGGCTGCTCTGCCAGTATTTGGAAACTGGCATTTTGTGCTAAAATACGTTGCTGAGAAGGACATGGAAAAGCTAAAGGCCTTCATCGCCTGGGCGATCGAAAGAACCAAGGGATTTGGAGTAAAGGTCGTGAATCCGGGTGGTGTTGAAGCCTGGATGTATGGTGGAAATGTGAGCAGCCTTGATGATCAGGTTCCGGGCTTTAATGTCACCCCAAGGGAGATAATAACGTCTCTTGTTAAGGCAACTGAAGAACTACAGCTCAACCACTCAGTCCACCTGCACTGCAACAGACTGGGAGTTCCGGGTAACTACGAGACGACTGTAGAGAGCATAAAGCTGGTGGATGGCATCAAAAACGACAGCAGACAGGTTTTGCATGTAACGCATGTGCAGTTCAACGCCTACGCTGGAGACAGCTGGAGAACTGTTGCAAGCGGTGCTGAGGCGATTGCAAAGACTGTAAATGCGATGGACAACGTCACGATTGACATGGGACAGCCGATTTTTGGCCATGCCACTGCAATGACCGGTGATGCCCCCTTCCAGTTCACCCTTCACAGGCTTACAGGTTCGAGATGGAGCAACAAGGACAGCGAGATTGAAGGTGGTGCTGGTATTGTTCCAATCGCCTATCTGCCAAAGAATCCCGTTCACGCGTTGCAGTGGGCAATTGGCTTAGAGCTTGGTTTACTTACTGATAGCGACAAGGTGGTTCTCACTACAGATTATCCAAATGGGGGACCCTTCACAGAGTACCCCTACATCATGGCCATGTTGATGAGCAAGAAGATGAGAGAAGGAGAGCTTGAGAGAGTAAGTCCATTCGTGCAGAAGGCCTCAAACCTGCCAGCAATTGATGTAGAGAAGAGTCTTGAGGAGGTTATACACATGACGAGGTCGCTGCCAGCAAGAGTTCTTGGACTGCCAAACAAAGGACATCTCGGAGTTGGGGCAGATGCGGATATAGCCATCTACGACCTCAACCCTCTTGAGGTTGATACTTCAAACGACTTCGAGAAAATCTACAAAGCCTTCAAGACTGCCGTGTACACAATAAAAGATGGAAACATACTCGTTAAGGATGGAGAGATGGTTGATGAGTACTGGGGCAAGACATACTGGGTGGATGCAAGAGGCAAGGCAGACATGGAGGCGATCAAGGATGATTTAAACGAGTTCTTCAGCAAGTACTACACCGTAGAATTGCAGAACTACGGTGTCGAAGAGAGATGGTTGAAGAAACCAGAGAGGATAGTAATCTGAGGGGGTGATGAGGTTGATCATCATAAAGCCCAAGACGGAGTTTGTTGTGACGGTCGAAGCTGAGATTACACCTGATCTGGCAGAGAAGAATGTGGAGGAAATCAAGAGGTTCAAAGTTTACTATGGCAAAGATAGAGTTGAGCTGGGAGAGCTCTTTGAAGTAACGAAAGAGGGGGACGACAAGAAGCTCGTGCTTGATGGCGACTTCAGCAGGGTCAAATGGATTGGATGCAGGATGAGTGATGGTGAAATAGTCGTCAAGGGCAACGTAGGGGCGAACTGCGGAGCCTATATGGCTGGTGGGAAGATAACAATAGAGGGTAACGCGGACGACTGGCTTGGGGCAGAGATGAGGGATGGAGAGATAGTAGTGAAGGGTAACGCCGGGAACCTGATCGGCTGCGCTTATTACGGCAACGCTACAGGTATGAGCGGTGGGAAGATAGTCATTGAGGGCAATGCTGGCAATTACATCGGAGAAAAGATGTCGGGAGGAGAAATTGAGATAAAAGGAAATGCTGGAGATTTCATCGGCACTGAGATGAAGGGTGGAACGATAATTATACATGGCTCATGCGGTTTTGTGGGAGGAGATATGAAGGCAGGAGAGATAAAGATTGGCGGTGAATTTGAGCTTGTCCCCACCTTTGTGATGCAGGAGGGCACATGGGTTGGCGATGTGAATGTGAAAGGAGAGGGGATTGTGAGGAAGCTTTAACTTTATTTTTATTATTTTACTGGTAAAAAAGTGGAATGTAGACCTGAACTTAAAACCTTTCAAAGTCGTCTTCAAGTCTCTCTATGTCATCCTCATCAATGAACTCTCCAATCTGAACTTCAATAACTTCCAAAGGTATCATACCGGGGTTCTCCAGTCTGTGTATATCTCCAGCTCTTATGAATGTGCTCTCACCGTTTCTCAGCAATATTTCCCTGCCATTAACAACAACCTTCGCTGTCCCTTTAACCACTACCCAGTGCTCGCTTCTATGATAGTGTCTCTGTAAACTGAGCCTCTTTTTTGGTAAAACGGTAAGTCTCTTTATTCTGTAAAAATCACCTTCTTCAAGAACTGTATAAGACCCCCAAGGTCTGTAGGCTGTCCTGTGCACCTCCACCCTCTTATCTCCTCTCTCTTTCAGTGTTTCAACGACATCCCTTATTTTCTGAGAATCCTTTTTTGAAGATACGAGTACGGCATCTCCAGTGTCCACTACCACGAGGTCTTTAACTCCAACGAGGGACAGTAACCTCTCAGAGATGGCGAGATTGTTCTCGGAGTCAATGACAATGACTTCACCAGAAATGGCATTTCCATTGTCATCTTTTTTATAGAGATCGTAGACTGCATCAAAGCTTCCCACATCGCTCCAGAACGTGTTAAGTGGGATTACTGCAGCCTTATCCGTTTTTTCCATAACACCTTTGTCGATCGAGACTTCCGGTAAGGTCTCATACTCGGTGGTTTGATTTAACAACCTTAGTACTTCCGATGCATGCCGCCTGCACTCTTCCAGAAATAAGTTTCTGGAGAAAACGAAGATTCCGCTGTTCCAGAAGCAGCCCTCAAGGATTAATTTTTCAGCTGTCTTCCTGTCGGGCTTCTCTATGAATTTATCAACCAGAAATCCGTCACCTAATCTCTTTCCTGGCTTTATGTAGCCGTAGCCAGTGTGGGGATTGAGTGGTTTAACACCGAAGGTGACAATATAGCTGTCTGCAAGTTTTTCTGCTTTTTTGAAGGCTTTAGTGAATTCTTCGTTGGCATCTATCATGTGGTCTGCCGGCATTACTGCCACCTTCGAATCTTCTCCAATTTCTCTCAGAGCATAAATGACTGCTGGGAGTGTGTTCTTTGCAATGGATTCAAGCAGAATGTTCGGTATCTCTACCCCCATTTCAGCCAGCTGGTCGAGGATGCGAAACTTATGCTTCTCATTTGCAACAATGTAGATGTCTTCCGGCTCAGATAAGAGCAAAGCTCTTCTGACGGTGCTCTGGAATAAGGACCTGTTATCGAAAATCTTTATGAACTGCTTTGGCATCTCCTCTCTGCTCAGCGGGAAAAGTCTCGTTCCACTCCCTCCTGCGAGGATGACTATCTTCACTGGGTAAAATTTTACAAGGGTTGATAAATAATTTGCGTCTTTTGGATTTGATGTGCCCCTTTGAGTAAATTTTCACCATCTACCCATCAAGTCACCCATTTCAATCGTTTTTGACTTTTGCTACTTCGTAGCAAATTTTGTGCTTTCATCGTTTAAACTGCTCCCCAACCTCCAAAAGACGTTTCAATACTTTTCAAATCCTTTTCCCGTAAATTACAAAACCAACCCCTCCTTTTGAATTGTACCATCTGTAAACCTCTATTGTTCCATTTGGTGGCGAATGGAGGTATTTCCTCACAAACCGATACTTCAAAGCCTCGACATTTTCTGTGAGCACGGGATGTGAGAAGACCACAACGTAATCAATTTCACCTTTTTCAATTCTTCTCAAAAGCTCTTCCTCACTATCTGGAACAGCTACTGTTTTTCTTGAGGTATAGCAATCCAGATACGTTGATTTAGGATATTTTTCATTAGGATGGGCTTTAGAGTGAATTTCCAACCAATATTTTGTTTCACCGGTAGTAGACTGAATTACAGCATTTTCAGGGGTGTTCTCATCGAACCACTTCCCTGCCTCCTCCAGTCCTGCCTCCGAATGGTCGGGGTATGCTGACTGGAAGCCAATGAAGTACACCGTATTTGCGACACAGGCAACGATTATAATCAAAACAACCTTTTGCGGACTTCTTCCTTTAATGAGGCATAGTAAAACAAGTGCTGCAAGGGAGAACGTGAAAATTCTAATTGACAGTGGCACGTCTGGGATAATGTAAACGAGATGAGGGATTTTTGGTGCTGCGATGAACATAACTCCGAGAGTTGAAAGATACAGTAATAGCGTGAGGATGAGTAGTCTTGCATCGGGCCTTCTTAAAATCCCGTATGCAGCTAAGAGTGCCATGTACGGTAAAACTGGTAGGAAATGGCGGATGCCAAGACCCGGACCGACAGTGAAGATAACAACATACAATATAATCGGGGTTACCAAGAATAAGAGCTTTTTGCTGTCTTTTAAAGCTGATATGCCAGAAAAGAAAGCAACAACAAATGGGAGAGTATAGTAATCAGGTGCAAAATAGGTTATGTAGGCCGAATACCCGGCATCAACGATACTTAGAGTTAAAAGTTTGCTGAGTTTCCACAAAATAATCCTAAGCAAATCTGTGAAGATTAGTGTAGATGCGAAGAGGGTTACGAAGATTGACAAGAAGATAACCTTCTGTTTTTTATTTGAATTCATCAAAGTAAATAAAGTTGCAATTGCCGCAAAGACGATACCATGAAGTTTGACGAGAGAGGCGGCAGTTAAAGTTATTATCATCAACGCCAAGTAAAATCTGTTTCCCCTTTCAATCCATTTCACGAAAAACAGCATGAAAGACGTAAGGAGGAAGAGGGAGAGGTTTACGGGGAGGAATCTTATGGAGTAGAAAATTACTGATGGGTTGAAAGAATATAGCAGGGCGGCAATTAAACCAGTTTTGTCATCAAAAAGATCTCTACCAAGCAGATATAGCGGAAATATCGTTGCATATGCAAAAAAGGCAGAAATTAGCTCCACATTTTTGAAATTTAGCTGTAAGAGAGATAACAGGGACGCATAGGTAAAATGCAGAAAGTAACGATTCTGGGCGTAATAGTTCATCAAATTGCCAGAAATTAAATCTTCAGCCTTGTAAAAATACATGTATTCATCTGGAAGTCTGAGATCTGCGTGTCTGAGAAGGGAGAGGATGAAAAATATAGAAAATATGGCAAAAAGAATCTTGCTGGATGAGTCAATTTCCGGTTTTGATAGTCTAAGTGTAAATAGTGCTGTTAATGGGAAAGATAAAAGGACTATAGCCGGAGCTTGAAAGTACAAAGAGAAAGCAAAGAATAAATTCATAAAACAAAGGAAGACAATCAAAGAAGTTGTTGTTACTTCCTCAATTCTCATTCAAATAAGCTTGGGGTTAATTCTCCATAAAATAATTTCTAAAACTTGTTTTTGTGTAATATCTTGTGTAATATCTCCGGAAAATTAAGACCATAAAAAGAGGAAAAGCTATCGGCGATTTCGACCTTTTAATTGCAGCAACAGCTCTTTCAAACAACTTAACAAACGAATAACGTTAGACACTTCAAGAGGTTAGAGTTCTCTCAGAGGAGACTTCCTATAGTTTAGCCAGCACCAGCATTTGAGCTTTCTCAACCAAGATTTCAGTAATCTTCACTCCGTCAAGGTATGTTTCGATAGACTCCTACATAGTCTGCCGTTTAGCAGATTTGCATGCCGAATATTGGCCTTAAAGATAGTACGATCTAATGCAGTTGTGACAATATTCAGGCTCTCTAAAAAACTTTGTCGGGATAGTTTAAATCATCATTCTTGAGGATATTTCTTACCCACAACATGAATCTTCTGAAATTTTCCTCCGGTGATTTACTCCCTTCCGTTACATTGTCCCCAACAATATTATTTTCCGAACCTAAGTGGATGTGTCTCGGATATGTTTCTATATTTCTGTGATGTGGTGCTGTGTCGATTCTGTATATCTTCCTACCCCTCTGCCAGTGAAACGAGAACTTATCCTCAACAGGATACCTGACGTCTATCCATGAGCCGTCTATTAGTCTTAGTCTTACTCTGTCTGGATGAAGTTCAACATCCACCACTATATCGGAAAATTCATCCTTAGTTATCTTAAGGAAAGTTAGATACCTCAGAAACATCAGATCTCCTCAATAAGCTTCCCGACCAGTTTTTTCATCTCATTTATGTTATTTTTTAAAGCCAGAGCAGAAAGAAAATCTTCATAGGCTGGATGTTCCGGCAATTCACCCTTTTCAATTTTTTTCTCTATCTCTTCAGGGTCTCTTACGCCGTATTTCAGAAGGATTTTTTTCAGCTCCTTTTTTTGCTCTATTATCTCCTTCGTGATGATTACGGGTATCCATTCGCTCTCCAAAGCTGCCATGTTTTATTCTTGTCAGATTTGGTATTAAATGTTTCCCGAACAAATCTGGCTTTCAAATTGACATTTTCATTCGGTTTACAGACTTGTATAGTCCCAAAAAATTTG
>DAVR01000041.1 GCA_002507545.1 Archaeoglobus sp. UBA230
TACTGGGGTTCCCTTGTTGAGTTGTCTGATTATCCATCTGATCTTCTTGTTCGTTAGTTTTCTCACGTGAGGTAGGTGTTGGGTAGTGAAGTAATTTAGGGATAAAACACTATTTTCTGAAAACTTAAAAAGAAAAATAGAAGTTTTAGAAATTAGTAAGTCCAGTCAATTACCTGGACGTATGGCACTTTCTCGAACGTCCACTCGTTCTTCTCTGCGTCGTACTTGCTGCAGACGAAGCACTTCCACTCCTCATCGTTGAGGTCTGGATAGTCGGTTCTGTAGTAGTATCCGGGCCATCTGGTCTCCTTTCTGAACAGCATATGCCTGACGTGTGCCTCAGCAGTCCAGACTCTGTGGACAAGCTCCCAAGCTCTCATCAGCTCGTGCAGGTCTCTGGCAGCGAGCTTCTCAAGGTCCTCCTTGAGGAAGGCGATCAGTTCAAGTGCCCTCTCGAGCATCTTCTCGTTGGTCTTGTAGATCGTAGCGATACCGGCAGCATACTCGTCCATAATCTTCTGCAGTCTAACAAGACCCTGCCACGGCAGGATGTACTCTGGGTTGACATCGTCTGCAGTTGAGAGGTTCTTGTACTGCTCGTATCTTTCCATCGGTGCGTAGGCTTTCTTCTTCAGCTCCTCGACTACTGCATCGTCAATCTCTGGGTTGGGCTTCTGCTCAAGGATGTATTTGACTGCAGCCTTTGCTGCAATTCTACCCTCAGTGAACGAACCGCTGGAGAACTTGTGCGGGTTGGCTCCGGCACAGTCACCGATTGCAAACAGTCCCTTAACTGTTGTCATTCTGTTGTACTTCAGCGGGAAGAGCTTGGCGTACTCTTCCGGCATCAGGTCTTCTGGACCGCACACCCAGAATCCGGCCTCACCACTGTGTGAACCCATGATGTACGGCTCAGCCGGGGCAGCTTCGGATGGCATTTCCTGCGGGTCAATGTTCTGGCATGCCCAGAGTAGTGCCTGGCTGACGGTCATGTCGAGGAAGTCCTCGAAAGCCTCCTCGTAGATGTGCTTGAGCTTCTTCTTGTCACCACCAGCAAGCTCGGCCAGTGCCTCTTCGGTGTGCATGTAGATCGGCTGGTTGCCGTCCATGATTTCAAGCATGACCTGGTGGTTTCTCAGCGGTGTTGGTGTTGGAACAGCAGTTCCGTATGGCTCGTACTTCTTCAGCTCATCCGCTCTTGTTTCAATGTAGAGTTCTCCATATGCGTTCTTGGCCTTACACTTGAAGAACAGGAACCATGCTCCAACTGGCCCATAACCATCCTTGAACCTGAATGGTATGAATCTGTGTTCAAACTGGGTGAGCATTGCTCCAGCCTTCATTCCCATGTAGTAACCACTGCCCGTGTCGAAGATCGCATACCATGTCCTACCAGCAGCCTCTCCGGTGCTTCTCGGTCTGAAGAGTAGTGTCGCACCACCAGTGGCCAGCAACACGGCCTTGGCCTTGAAGACGTAGAACTTACCCTCTCTCACGCTGAAACCGACAGCACCAGCCACCGCATTCGGATCGTTCTTGTCCTTGAGCAGTTCAAAGATGAAAACTCTCTCATAGATGTTCTCCTCGCCAAGAGCCATCTTCGCAGCCTCGGCAATGATCGGCTTGTAGCTCTCACCGTGGATCATTATCTGCCACTGTCCCTCTCTCACATACTTCCCATCTGGAGTCTTCCAGATTGGCAGACCCCACTTCTCGAAGAGATGGACTGTACCATCAACGTGTCTGGCATAGTCAGCAACGAGGTCCTCTCTTGCAAGACCCATCATGTCGAGTGTGACGTATCTAACATAATCCTCAAGGGTGTTCTGCCTCTCACTCCTGCCGGTAAGATCAATGTAGGTGTTTATAGCAGAAAGACCCTGGGCAACAGCTCCGCCTCTCTCAACAGCAGCCTTTTCAACGAGTGTAACCTTCAACCCACCGAGCTTTGCCCAGTAGGCAGCCTCGTATGCTGCACCGCAACCAGAGAAACCACCACCAATGATTAAGATATCTGTTTCTACAACCTCTGTGGGAACATCGGCCGCTTTAAATGTTTCAATCTTTTTCGGGACATACACCATTTATACCACCTCACGCCTTCTTCTTAACCTGCGGGAATTCGCCTAAGCCAATAATATCTGGCTCTCCGGCGAGAAGCTCACTCTTCAATGCCTCCTCACTTGGCTCTGGGAACCCCTCGTATGGCTGGATTGAACCCCATGGGGTCGTCCTGATTGCGAATTTGAATCTCAGCACCTTTCCGTTTCTGTATTTTACAGTCCACATGATGTCGGATGTACCTCTCATCGGCACACAAGCTCCACCGAGTGGGGAGTAGTCTACATAACCTCTCACATCAATGGCACCCTGTGGGCACATCTTAACACAGCTGTAGCACTCCCAGCACATGTCAGGCTCTCTGTTGTAGGCTTTCATTGCTTCCTTATCGAGTGTCATCAAGTCGTTGGGGCAGATATACTCACATGCCGTTCTCTCCAACGCCTTACATCCATCACACTTTTCCGGGTTTACAAACGATGGCATTTAACTCACCTCCCACCTTTTTCATTCCATTTCTTAAAAAATTTTTGAAATTTTACTCTATTTCGGGCGGAGGAATGTACTCATCCTCCTTCTTCGCTGCTTCCTGAATTTCAGGAAGCCTCTCAAGTACCTTATCTATTACATCGAGCGACTTTGCCTTAGCAATTTCTTCGAACACTGCTCTTCTGAATGCTACAGGCACATCCTCGATGTAACCTCTTGAGTCAATTCTTGCCTTATCAAAGGTCTTTAGTATCTGCTCTGACTTTTCTTCTGGAACTTCGACAACTAAGGACTTCAGCTGCCCGCCAAAGAGGTAAGTTATCTTCTCCTCAAGCGGTGTTCCTTTGATCTTTGCGTACCTCTCATCATCCAGAATTACCGAAATGTAGTGCGGCATCTCCATCACCTCACGCTTTGGGAACCTCCATCGCTGGGAGATCAATTTCAAGCTCTTTGTTCTTCATGTCCAGGTATTTCCTGTTCACGAATGGGTAGTTGTACACCTTCCACCACTTCACTATAGCCTTGTAAACCTCTGGTCTCATGACAACTCTTGGCGGGAATACACCCTCAGCGACCATACCTCTCAAGAAGCTGCCGCTGAACTTCTGCTTTGCATCAGTGTGTCCGCAACTCTCGCTGTAGGCAATTTCCTGGCAGATCGGACAGTACCAGAACTCGGCCATGTTCTGGGGCATAATTTTAAGACCGTAGTCAACTTCATTTGGCGGTGCTTCAAATCCGAAGCTTGGGATGCCTTCTCCCCAGAGAATTTGCGTGGCGTACATGTCGTAATACTCACCAACCGCTGCATGGTCTCTTCCAAACATGTGGTGTGTGCAGCCCATGTTCTGCCTGATAACTCCATGCAGCAGGGACTCAATCGGGTTACCGTATCTCATGTCCCAGAGTGTAAAGGTGACCATATGCCTCTCAGGCTTGATGTATCCATACTTGTTCACTGCTTCATGCCCTTCAAGGATGGCCTCATCTGGATAGTCTCCTCTCCTCTTAGCACCAATTATCGCATTGACAAGAATGCCATGGCATGGTTCAATATCACCGGTAAAAGCAGCAGCTTTCATCAGCATCTCATGCCCAACATGTGGGACATTCCTCGTCTGGTGAGCAATAACAGTTCTCCACTTCTTCTCATTCTTTATTACTTCTCTGCATTTTGCAGGTGGGAACCAGAATCTGTCAAAGGGCTCCTTGAACTTTGGCTCATTCACGATGGTGTATTTACCCGCAATTATGACGGGATTGTGCATCTTGTAGATCATGTAACCTGGATGTTTCTCATTAAACGGCTCTCTAACGACCTCAGGGTTCTTCTCAGGAGTGCCGAAGGTTCTCGTTGCGACATCGGTTGGGTCAATCCTGTAGATTTCCTCAATATCAATGGTCGCGAAGGGTTGCCCTTTCAGCATGAGCAGAAGCCTGTCTCCCTCTTTGACATCAAGTGCCTTGTAGTCCTCCTCACTGACATCAAACAAAATCGGATAGGGAAAAATCCACTCGCTCAAAAGCCTTCTCTCATTTAAAACTCTCTCAAGCTCATTTTGAACCATTGAACCTTCAACGGGGCTGAAGAAACCGTAACAGATAGACATTATTTCTCTGTATACGTGGCGAATCGGCGTACCGTCTGGGAGCGTTGTAGGCTTTAATTCGAAGGTTGGACAGCCAGCAATCATTTTTTCAGCGATTTCCCTTTTTTTAACAACTCTATCAACAAGTTTTCCGCCATGCGGTGGCGGTGTTTTAATCAAAGGCATATTTCTTCCACCTCCTGAACTACGCTTATTTTCTTTCTGAAACTTATATAAATCTTTCGAAAAATATTTTCATGATTAAAGGTTTACGAATTTTTCCCCACTTCAAAAACTGGTGAAAGCTCACCTTTTCAAAATATTACGCCCGATTCTTTCTAAATTTTTCTCTTCAAACCTTTCGAAATTTTCGAAAAATCTTCAACTAAATAGTAACCCCTCACACCATCCCAGACCTTTTTTCCCCTCAAAATCTTTATTCTTTTTTTGTATAGGGGAGCGTCGAGAACAAGAGTTTCATATTCTCCGCCCTCACCTGCGAGATGGATTTTGTACTTCTCGTGAATCTTTTTTAGAGCGTTAAAACACTCTTCATCTATTTTACGTCCCAAAAAAGACTCATCGAGACCCATTGCAGATACGCTGACTATAATTGTCTCAAATTCCTTAACAACCTTTTTCATTATCTTATCAACTTCTCTTTTCCAGAGTGGAGCGAGAAGTTTCATTCCTGTCTTTTCGCATATCCTCTCAAACCTCCTTTTCTGATAGTTGGATTCTATTCCACCTATGCACAGGGCATCTGCATCAATACCTTTAATCTGTTCAGCTAACTCCCTTACTTCAACCTCTTCAACCCCTGAAACCTTGACCTTTGTAATCGGAATTTCGAGACAGTCAGCAATAGCATCGAGCAGATGCAGGTTTACAGAGTGAAACATGTAAGAATCGGCCTTTTCCGGGACAATTCCGAGCAGTCCAGCTATCTCATGTTCTTCAGCCACCTCATGCAAAGCGAGCATCGAATCCTTACCGCCTGAAATCAAGGCAAGAACCCTCATATTTTGAAAAACTGCATTTTCAGACCTTTACCCTCTTTCTTAGCATTCTCAAATACGACCTTTCCAACAGCAACGTCCTGTATCGCCAAACCTGTTGAGTCGAAGACTGTTATTTCATCATCACTCTCTCTTCCCGGCTTTATGCCAGCAATAACTTCTCCAATGGTTGCGTGAATGTCATCCCTCTGCATCACACCCTTTGACACAGCCACGTTGATTTCTCCTCCATGCATCGCCTGCTTGACATCGTCCACGACAACTTTGGCCCTCAATAGAATTTCAATTTCAAGTTCTTGCTTTCCCGCAGCGTCAGCTCCTATTGCGTTAATATGTGTTCCTTTATCAATCCATGATGCTTTTACGACGGGTTGCCTTGATGGAGTCGTTGTAACCAGAATATCACATTTACACACATCTTTTACATCCGTAACTGAAACATCAACACCTGCTTTTTTGCAGTAATCTGCGAAACCCTCAGCAGCACTCCTCCTCAAATCATAGGCCTTTACAAGACCAATATCAAATATTTTCCTTAGGGCATCGAACTGGAAATAAGCCTGCTTTCCGCAACCTACGAACCCGAAAACTCTGCTGTCCTTCCTTGCAAGGTATTTTGCCGCGACACCACCTGCTGCTCCGGTTCTTAGCGATGTGAGGAACGTGGCATCCATAACTGCGAGAGGAAAACCAGTTTCTGGATCATTCAAAATCATCAAGGCCATTACTGTTGGCAAACCAACGTCAGGGTTGTTTGGGTGGGAATTAACCCACTTTATTCCAGCGTATCCCATTATGTGGGCAGGCATTGCTCTCAAATCTCCCTTTTGAAATTCCAGATATACTTTTGGAGGCATTGAAGCTTTTCCGAGTGAGTAAAGCTTGAAAGCTTCTTCAACAGCATTCACAGCCTCTTCCATATCTATTAGCTGTTCAACTTCATCTTCTCTGAGAATTACGGTTGCCATACCAACAATTTGTCTCCTAATTTTAAAACTAATGTCAAAATAATTTGATATAGTGTAAGGTAAATTTTCTATATATGGAGAAAGAAAACTTCAGTAGGTGCAGTGGTAGAGCAGCCACAACGATTTTATTTGAAACCCAACCAATCTTCATTGGTGATCTGATGAAACTTAACCGTACCGCTGAAACAGTACTGAGAAAAAGGTATTTGCTAAAGGACGATGAAGGTAATGTAATCGAGACTCCAGAAGAAATGTGCTGGAGAGTTGCAAAAGCGATTGCAAAGGCTGAAGAAAACTACGGCAATGATGTGGAGAAGTGGGCTGAGAAGTTTTTCAGATTGTTATGGGAACAGAAGTTTATGCCCAACTCCCCAACTCTGATGAACGCTGGAACTGAATTGAACCAGCTTTCTGCGTGCTTTGTAATACCTGTCGAGGACTCCATTGATGGCATCTTTAAAGCTCTGTGGGACATGGCAAGGGTTCAGAAGAGTGGTGGTGGGACAGGATTCAGCTTTTCAAGGCTAAGACCAAAGGGAGATATTGTAAAATCCACAATGGGTGTTGCGAGTGGCCCTGTTAGCTTCATGAAAATATTTGATGCTGCAACCGAGCAGATAAAGCAGGGTGGGAAGAGAAGAGGAGCCAATATGGGCGTACTCAACGTCCACCATCCTGATATTGAAGAATTTATAACTGCAAAATGGGAGGAAGGGGTTTTGAGGAATTTCAACATCAGTGTTGCCGCTACTGATGCCTTTATTGAGGCACTGAAGAATGATGAGGATTACGAGCTCATAAATCCCAGAACTGGGGAAGTTATAAGAAAAATTCCTGCAAGAAAAATATTCAACCTCATTGTTGAGGGTGCTTGGAGAAACGGAGAGCCGGGAATGGTCTTCATAGACACTATAAACAGGCACAATCCAACTCCTCACATCGGGCAGATTGAAGCCACCAATCCGTGCGGTGAACAGCCCCTACTTCCCTATGAGTCCTGTAACCTCGGCAGCATAAATCTCGCCAAATTTGTTAAGGATGGTGTAATTGACTGGGAAGGGCTGAAAGAGACTGTATGGACTGCTGTAAGGTTTCTTGATGATGTTATTGACGTTAACAGTTATCCCATCCCTGAAATTGAGCAGATGACCAAAGCAAATCGTAAAATTGGGCTGGGTGTGATGGGATGGGCGGATGTGCTTTTCCTTCTCGGTATTCCCTATGACAGCGAAGAAGCCTTGCAGCTTGCTGAGGACGTGATGAAATTCATTCAGGAGGAAAGTCACAAGGCTTCACAGCACTTAGCAGAAGAAAGAGGAGTTTTTCCTAACTGGAAGGGGAGTGTGTGGGAGAAGAAAGGAATGAAGATGAGAAACGCAACAACAACAACGATAGCTCCAACCGGAACGATAAGCATAATAGCAGGCTGCTCAAGTGGCATAGAACCCGTGTTTGCACTTGCATACAAGAGGATGAACATTCTCGACGGAGAAGAGTTCTTCGAAATCAATGAGATTTTTGAGAATGTTTTGAGGGAGAGAGGGATATACAGCGAGGAGCTGATTGAAAAAGTAGCTAATGAAGGTAGCATTCAGGGGATGGATGAGATTCCAGAAGATATCAGAAGAGTTTTCAAGTGCGCCCTCGACATCTCGCCTGAATGGCACGTGAGGATGCAGGCAGCGTTTCAGAAGTATACAGACAATGCTGTAAGTAAAACCATCAATCTTCCAAACTCTGCATCGAGAAAGGATGTTGAGAAGGCATTTTTGCTGGCCTATGAGCTTGGATGTAAAGGAATTACTGTTTACAGAGATGGGAGCAGGGAAGAGCAGGTTTTGAGGGTAAAGAAGGCTGAGGAGGAGAAGAAAGAAAGAGAAGCAAAACCAAGACCCCCAGCAAAATACATTGAGCCAAGACCGAGACCTCGAATAACCACTGGAAGAACGATTGAGACGAGGACGGGTTGCGGTTCTCTCTATGTAACCATTAACGAGGACGAGTATGGTATTGCAGAGGTTTTTGTCCAGCTTGGAAAGAGCGGAGGTTGTGCAGCTTCGCAGACTGAGGCTATGGGGAGACTTTTGTCCATCGCTCTGAGAAGCTGGATTGATCCTGAGGTGCTGATCAGACAGCTGAAGAACATCCGCTGTCCGTCACCTGGATTTGATAATGGGGAGGTCATCACGTCGTGTGCCGACGGTGTGGCAAAGGTTCTGGAAAAGCACCTGAAGGGAGAATACAAGAAGATAAGGTTTGAGGTTGAGGGGATAAAGCCCCTTACGGAGTTTGCTGAAGGAGAAGAGAAGGAGGAAAGGACGAAGCAAATAGGGGGAGTCTGCCCCGAATGTGGCAACGTGCTTGAGTACGGGGAGGGATGTGCTACCTGCAAATTCTGCGGGTTTACCAGATGTGGCTAAATTTTCATTTCTTTACAACGTGTTGCAGAATCTGATTTATTAGAATACCAGTAATAATGTGGTTATAATTGACAAAAGGCCAAATACGATACAAAATAAAGAGAAGTTAGAACGTCTCGCAAAATTTAACAGCAAATCTATTGTTATATAGCCCACAACGAAGGCTACAACTAAGCCTAAAATTGAGGAGGTGACCGTCACATTCGCTGGCAGCCCATTTATTAGAGCAGCACCGAAAACGGCTGGTACACTTATAATGAAGGAGAGTTTTAGAGCCTCCTCCTCATTCAGCTTCCTCAAAAGGAGAAAGCTAACAGTTACACCGGACCTTGAAATTCCTGGAATTATTGCGAAACCCTGCACCAGACCCAGCAATGCCGCCTCCTTCAAACGAAAATCATAAAGGTGCCTCATTCCGGTTTTGGGCAACCGCAAAACTAACCCGGTAACTATAAGCATAACTCCTATCAGAAGATTAACCAGTTCACCGTTATTGAACTCTCTGAGAGTATTCAATATAGGTATCGCTGTTAAAGCAGTAAAAAGTGTAGCCACAACGACCAAACTCAAAAGAGAGGAGTCTCTTAACTGAAGCATTTTGAAAAACTCTCGCCTAAATTTAACCAAAACCGCAAGCATAGTACCAATATGGAGAAAAATTGAGTAGGTTAGTGCAGGGGTTGGGTCAACATTGAATACGTTAACCATTAAGAAAATAGAAACTCCCTCACTGCTAACTGGAAGCCACTCAAACAATCCTTGAAAAATGCTGAGAAGTATTATTGTTGCAATATCAATCATTGTGTTCACTTTTTCAGTTTGTTAATTGTTTTTAGATCATCTGGAAGGCCACGAATTTTAGCAGGAGACCCGATGGCTAAGCTCCAAGGAGGAACGTCTCTCGTCACAACCGAACCAGCGGCTATAAAAGCACCTTCTCCGATCTCAACTGATGGTAAAATAACAGAATTTGCTCCAATCGTCGCTCCTTTCCTTATTATTGGACCTTTTAGTTCATAATCTTTTCTCAGAGGATACTTATCGTTAGTTAAAACAACATTGGGTCCAAGAAAAACAAAGTCCTCGATTAGTGTGTTAACAGGAACGAAAACGTTTGACTGAATGCTGACATAATCGCCAATTCTTGTATTACCCTCAATAACAGTGTTTGTGCCTACCAAGACGTTGTTACCGATTACGGTCTCTTCCCTTATTACCACATTGTGGCCGGTCACGAAATTGTCTCCAATCTCAACATTGCAGTAGATTACAGTCCCGGAGCGAATAATTGCGTTTCTGCCTATAGTCACACCTTTAAACTTTAGTCCCTCCCAGTCCTGCTTTAGCAAATTAGCTGAGGGATATCCCAGAATGACGTTTTCCATCACAATAGAGCCATCGCCAATCTTAGTATCTCCGTAAATACTGACTGAGTTATGGATTTTGCATACCATCAATTTTTCAATTTCTTGAAGTCATTAAAAAGCTTGGTCTTACAGCAGGAAGTCTCATTATGATAATAAGAATAAAATTTTTTCTAAAAGAAAAATATATATAGTTAAAAGCAGAATTTAAGAAATTACATGGAGGTGTAAAAATGAAAAAAGCGTTATTACCGATATTAGTGACCATGGTAGTGCTCATGACAATTCTGACAAACGTTTCTGCTGTCGAAATAGGCACTGATACTGAAAATGCAGGATTGACAAAAGTAACGATGGGATCAATCGTCCCAGTTGTGACTGAATCCGGAAAAATCAGCTTGTCAATAGATGGTCTCGGCGTATATCCTGCAAACACTGGCATCATTCAGGTGGAGAAGCCGAGTGGTGCTACGGTAAGGGCGGCCTATCTGGCAGCTGCAACTACGGGCTTCGTACGCCATAAACTATCTGACGGGGATATAACCATAGACGGGGTTGGTGTTTCATGGGATATTGAAACACCCAGCAGTATAAGCTCGTGGAACTACTGGGCGAATGTAACTTCAATTGTGAAGTCCAAGATTGATTCTGCTCCGGCGGGAAGGATTGGCTTCAACATAAGCGAAGCCGACACATACAGTACGGATGGTGTAATTCTTGCAGTGATCTTCGACGATCCAAATCAGATAACTGACAACACGGTGGTGCTACTCTTTGGAGCGCAGGACGTTTCGGGAGATACCTTTGCGGTTTTGCTTGCAGAGCCGATAGACAAGAGCGATCCGAATTTGGTATTAGACATGTCGCTCGGTATCTCGTATGGTTATCAGACCTCATACATTCAGGATCAGTATAGTGAGGTGGATGTTAACGGCGCTCGCTTGACTTCATCAGCAGGAGGTCAGGATGACGGACAGGAATATAATGGCGCTTTGCTAACTGTCGGTGGACTGGATGATAGCGATGCAAACCCGGCTGATGCTTACACACATGGTGATGCCACAAGTCCAAGATACGACGATGAGCTTTACAGCCTTATCCCGCTCGTTGCAGATGGCGACACGAACATAAACGTCTTTACAAAGAACCCATCAAACGATGATAACATCTTCTTCGCAGCATTCTTCCTTTCCACTTCGGCCGTTGTTGGTGAAGGTATTGTTCTCTCACCTGTTTCCGCAACGAATGTCCTTAACACTCAGCATACAGTTATCGCCACAGTCCAAGATGATTATGGACAGCCGATTGTGGGTCGCAATGTGACCTTTACAATCGTATCTGGACCACACGCCGGGCTGACGGAGATAGCGGTAACGGACATCAATGGACAGGCAGTCTTCACATACACCGGCACCTCTGCGGGAACTGATGTGATAGTGGCGAGTATGGTTGATAGTCAGGGTGTTACTGTCCAATCAAACCAAGTCGAGAAGACATGGGAAAGAAGGACGTCAGTCCCTGAATTCCCGCCAATGGCTATTGGTGTCATCGGAGTGCTTGCTGCCATAGTGTTGCTCAGAGCAAGGAAAGACTAATTTGGATTATTTATTATTTTTTTAGTTTTTGATTAGACAGCTCTGTTTAGTTAACTTTAAATACTAATATAAGCACTATAGTTATAATGATATCAGAGGATAGAAGAACAAGGCAAATTGAAAAAGAAGATATTGTTTTCGATCCAGAACTTCTTGAGGAATTAGAGGAGTTCTGGGCAAAGCGATATGAGGAAGAATACCTCTGATTAGACCGTTAAATTTAGGTAGGTGTTTTAGGACGTATTTGGCCGAATCAAGCGAGTATCCCTCCTATTTCTACTGGTAAACCAGATTTGTATGACTTTATGGCTGAGGTAGCTACAGAAAGAACGTATAAACCATCTTCTGCTGATGGTTCTGGCTCAGTGTTTGTCATAACACAATTCAAAAAAGCTTCCAATTCATTCCTTAGAGGTTCTCTCCTCTCTACATTCACTACCACCTTTTTGTCCACCCTCACAACTTCAAGACTCTGCTCTAAATAATTCAGATTTGCGACACCTTTTGTCCCCACTGCATTTAGCGTTCTCACCTTAGTTGGAGTTAGCCAGTTAGTATCTACTAATCCAACTCTGTCTGGATAAAACTTAATCAAGAGTGAGGCATAATCCTCCCACTTGTGAAAGCTACTTCCAGCGACAGCATAAACACTATCCGCCCTCATTCCGTAGAGGAAAGATATCGTGTCTATCTCATGCACAGCAAGGTCTATTATGATGCCCACATCTCTAATGCGTGGCGAATAGGGACCGACTCTTTTGCAGGAAATTGCAATGATACTTCCCAGCTCACCCCTTCTTATCAACTCCTTCAACTTCAAAACAGCGGGATTGAAACGCTCGATATGTCCTACCATAACCTTTACGTCATTCGTTCTTACAGCTTTTACAATTTTACGAGCATTTTCGACAGAATCTGCAATCGGCTTTTCAATAATCATATCAATTCCGTAGTCAGCTACTCTAAGTGCCACGTCTTTATGGAGGCTTGTCGGAACAGCAATACTCACTGCATCCAAGTCTTTTGTCAAAAGTTCTTCAAAATCGGTAAACGCTTGGGTTTTAAATTCTCTCGCTACTCCCTTAGCTTTCTCCTCGTTTAAATCTGCAACACCGACGAGATTGGCAAATGGTATCTCTGAATAAACTCTTGCGTGATGCTTTCCCATTATTCCCGCACCGATAACTCCTACTTTAATACTTTTCATAAATACCAGCAAAATAATATACACAAAACACTTAATAAAAATTGTGGTAAATATTTAAATTTTGGTAAGATATTTTTACCAGTCAATTAAAAGATAAGGATTATTCTTACCCTCCCTTGAATCAAAATGATCGTGCCTGTACTTGTTGTGCCAGTCTCCCGTTACTTTCTGAACGAGGATAAGTCTTACTGTATCACCCCATGAAAGGTTCAGAGAGTTATCCGCCTCACTCCCTTTCAGGCTGAAGGAGATCCACTGGCCTGAGAGGTCTCCTGTTGCGTAATAGTGGTCAACCAGTATCCCAAGGTCTCCTCCGGGAGTGTTCCATTTTTCGTTACTGTTTTTGTGAGTCCAGTTTACAACGTCTTCATCGAAATCTCCGTTGAGGGTGTAAAGTTCAATCGTGTGGTTATACTGGCTGTTTTCTGTGGATTCAACGTACAGGTAAAGCTTAACCGACTTTATCTCACCTGTACTTTCTGGAAGTGTGAACTCGAGTACAGTTCTGTATCTGTCGTGGCTCCCTACTGCTAAATCAGCATTACCGTTATTCCACCTCAAGATTGGAGAAATTCTTGCATCTTTTGATGGGCTGAGTTGGATGTCACCTGTTGAATTGTTGTTTTGACTTTCCACAGTAGCTCCTCCATTATTCTCAGTACTGTTGTCGCCGGTATTGCTGTTGCTTAAGTCATGTGTTTTGAATGAGATTTCCGCGGATTTTACAACTTCACTGCCTGTGCTGGAGACTGCCCTAATAAAATAGGTTTCTCCAGGCGTAAGGTTGCTCAGCACAACTGTATGATACTCCGTGAGTGTTGAATCATACACTTTCTTAGTGTATTGCCCGGAAGTAGTTCCATACTCTACAAGAGAATCAGAGTTTTTATTTGTCTGCCAGCTCACAATTGCTGAATTGTGGGTGATATTCTGAACGGTCAGCATTGAAATCATAAGGGGCAATTCTGCCTGCCCCGTGTGTATTATATGTCCCTCGCTTGTATAAAGTATTCCTTTGTCTACAGCAGTATCCATCCCATACACATCCCCCACCGT
>DAVR01000038.1 GCA_002507545.1 Archaeoglobus sp. UBA230
AAAATGAAAGGGATTGAAACGGCTACTGAAATCTGGTTGAGGTGCAAAAAGCTTAATGGGATGCTAATAACTCAGGAGAGATGCACAGAACTCTATGAGGCCGATAAATGCCCTTCTTCTTGCGAAAAAGTGTATCGAAAGGTGAAGAGGAGTAGAACCAGAACCCTCTGGTGAGGGCATGGAACTAACAAGCATGAATTTCATGCATGTCGCAAAACATGTGTGTGTTCACCGAGAAACTCTAACCCTAATAGGGGCTAAAAAAGCCCTCAGAGTAAATATTTTCGTGCAGAATTCTTCCAAACTACATAACTCGATTTCTATATTTTATCTATTTTATGCAGAATGGAAGAAAGGAAGAAAGGTTTCTTCCATGGAAGAAAGTTGCATGAATTTTATGCAAAATGGAAGAATTCTGCATTTTTCATTAAACATCATTCCTCTTGAAGGAGGGTTCTCATGAAGAATCCTGTTAAAATAAGCGTTCACGTTGAAGAAAAGATTTGGCAAAGCTTCAAGAATTACGTACTATCCCGATACGGAACGCTATGGAAATATCTCGGTGAGGAATTAAGCAGGGCTATTGAACATTACCTTAAAGATGTTCAGCCTGCACGTGCACAAGAATTTGAGCACATGGTTTCAAAACCAAACAAGAAGCACATCAAGCTGTTAGTATGGTTGCTCAAAAACTATCCAGCAGAGGTTCTTTACTCCACCGTTAAAAGATACATAAACGACAATTACGGGATCGATAGGAGAACGGTAAAGAAGTATCTGCACGATTTTCTGATAAATGGCGAATTTGTGAGAGTCCTAAGACCGCTAAGAGGCAATACAGATCTAATTCTGAAAGTCAATGCCGATAGGATTCTTGATTACCTGAGCAAATTCGTTCCTAAAGAGGAGCTAAGGGAGAAATACGGGATTTACAGGGAAGCATTCAAACCTATAGAAGAACGCAAGGAAGAGGAGAAGGGAAGTAAAGGCAGCATAAAAGCCTATGCTGCTGAAAGATATGAGGCAGGAGATTCTATAGATGAAGTTCAGGAAAGACTGGCTGATTTTGGGTTAGAATTGGGCAAGAAGGCGATTAGATCAATTATCAGGAAAGCAAGGAGGGAGGGCTATGGTTAAGCGATTTTACATAGATGAGAACATCAAAAACGCTCCTGTGAGGGTTTCGGTTGTTATCCCAAGAAGACTGTTTGAAGAAGCTTCAGAGGCTGCCAAATACGTGGGGAAAGGCAACATTGAGAACCTGATAACGTTCCTACTTGAGAACTTTGTTGAGGAGCTTAAGGAGATGGGCTATGAGCTTATACCGTTTTGGGAGAGGGTAAAGAGGAGGTAGGAGGCCATGAGTATGGAGATCGTGCTTGTTGTGTTTGGAATTTTGATATTTGCAACGGTAATCATCGAATCTTTGATCGAGGCCTACTTGATCAAGGTCGGTTTGCAAGAGGTAAGGGAAGAGGTTTTGCAGGAGGCCAAGGAAGATGAGTAACGTTATACTGTTTTACCAACAGAGTTTGGGCGGAAAAACCAGAGGGAAACATGAAAATTGCCCAATCTGTGGGGGCGTGATGAAACGCATTTACATGAAGTTCCAGTATTGCAAGAACTCTACTTTCAGGGCTGTTGGGTGGCTATGTTTGGAATGTCTCCACGTGGAGGTCGATAAGCATGTGTAGCGGTTTTGATTGCCGTTATTGTAGGCATTATTCTCGTTTGTTTGGAATCTGCCTTATTGAGATTGAATGGGAGGTTTGGGAGGAATTGAGAGCTAAGAGGAGGGTGAGAGCTTGGTTGAGGCCACATACTTGGTTATGAGTGTAGTAGTTGGGGCTGTTATAGGGTTGGTGGCAGCTCTACTTGATGAGTTTGTGTTGAGGAGGCTGAGAAAATGAAGGTCTGCCCTCGATGTGGTGCTCCATTGTGGGGGGTTGGGGATTTCAGATACTGCAGGATGTGTGGCTGGAAAGGAGATCTGAATTCTTTGGAGGAGGGAGATGGATGGTAAGGTTAAGGAGGAATAAGGAGAAGAAAATCAAGCTTGTTCTGGAAGTGCTGGTGCAAAACGATATTGAGGCAATGGAGGTTGCGGTTGCAATTGGCGGGCTGCTGAGAGATCTCGATAACAGGTTCAAGTATGGCGTTTTTTATGGGATAGAGGGAGTTCATGGCTACAAATCAAACAGAGTAAAGCAGGAATGGTGGGATGAAGAAGAGGAGGAAGAAGAGAAAGAGGGTAAGATCCCTCCAGATAACCATTTTAACGGAATCGAGGTGATGTGATGTTTGAGGATCGGGAGTTCATACGGATTGAGGAAACTTCGGATGGCTTGGCTCTTGTTGAGAGAGGCTGTGGATGCTGTGAAACTCACGTTTACCTTGATGTTCTGGAACTGGGAGAGAAATTGCAGGCTCTAAATAAGTTCTTAGAGTGGATTCTGGAGCAGTTGGAGCTTGTTGTTAAAGCTGTAGAGGAGGAGGGTTGAAGATGCCCTGTTTGGTTGATGCATCTGAATGGTGCATGCAACACTGTATGGGGAAGAATGAAGATGAGGAATGCATATTGTATCTGGAGAATCCAGAGGAATTTAGTAAGCATTGGGAAATTAAAAGAGAAGGAGATAACATAATAATTGGCTTCGATGGTGCTTCAGGAGGAGGAAAAACCACATTAGTAAACCAGCTTGCAGAAATTCTTGAACGGGAAGGCTATGATGTTGGAGTTGTTCAGGAAGTCGTTAGAGGAGTTTTCAGAGAGTTTAAGAAGAAATACGGATTTAACAACCTTACAGAGTTGAGGGCAAGCTCCAGAATTGCAGAATTCCAGCAAAGATGCTTGGTAGAACAGTATTTACAGGAAGAACTTATGATGGATGAGCACGATATAGTTCTTAGTGATAGAACGCTTTTCGGCAACGAATTCTTTACTCTCCTTTACTGCAAGGATTCAAAAGCTCTAAACGAATATTTCAGCAAACTGGAAGATTACTTGAATGTCAGGAAGCTAACGCATGGGAAAATCTATGATGCTGTTGTAATAGTCCATCCCCTACCCCCTGAAATCAACGTTGATGATGGATTCAGATCTCAGGATCTCCACTACAGGGAGGTTCAAACCTTTGCAATTAAGCAGCTTGCAAGAGCATACGTTGATCGAATGATTGAACTGAAAACTGCTGATCCGTGGGAACGGATCAACTTGATTAAGCCAATTATTGATTTCCTTGTTGTTGAGAAGTTGATTCACTAATTTTTTATAGGCTCTGTTGGTTGGATCTCCCTTAACTTGATTATAGTTGATAAGTTGATGTTGAGCTGATTCAGTTCAACGTTGATGTTGATGTTGATCAACGTTGATTTCACCACGAATTGTTAAAGAGGTTTGAATCAACATTTATCAACATGGCTGAGGAGGGAGATTCTGAACCAAAAAGGGTTGTTTGCTTGAACTGTGGGCACGTTTGGGAAACTACAGCTAAACGTCCTCAATGCAGCATATGTAAATCAACAAGAGTTGAGGAAGTTGATTCAGCTGATGTTGATCAACATGTTGATGAATCTGAATCAACAGAATCAACGAAAGATGTTGATGATTTCTTTGAGCTTGATGATTCAGCAATCAATGAGTTGATCAAGGAGGATAAGCCTAAGAAAAAGAAAGGCAGGAAGAAAAAGGGGCAGAAGGCTGAAGATAAAGCAGAGAACGGGGAGAAAAAGGGCTTTTCAATCAGAGGAGGGCTTAAAGCTGTAGGTTCTAAACTTAGCACAGGAGTAATACTTATCGGAGTTGGGATTCTGTTCTTGTTCTTCATTCTGAGGGGGATTGCAGCAAGAAAAAGCAGGAAGATCGTTCGGGATATGGGAATGGATATTCAGGAGGAAGAACAGGGTTTCGATCCTTATTCAGCATTAGGGTGATTGCATGCTCGGATCTCTGAAAGTTCTCAATGGCTTGATGGAGCAGCTTAACAAGTTGCTGGAAAGAGAAGATATCAGGGAGAAGCTGGAGGGAGAGGGAGTTAAGGGCAAGCTGGAGATTGAAGGCTACCAGATCTACTTTATAGTTAAGAAAGGAGGGAAAGAATGAGTGATGAGGAGATCTTTGAGCAATTGAGTAGCAAAGATATAACTGCAGATCTTGAAATCACTGATGGCAAAGTTGAGGAGAGAAAAGGAGAAGAAGGAGAAGGAGAAGGAGAGGAAGTTGAAATCCCTGATTCTCCCCATCCCCTTACAGAACTGCTTGATATGAGCATCAACTTTACCGATCAGCATGCTAAGGAGCTGCAGAGCAAAGGGATTGACGTTCCCAACGTAAACATGCCGCTATGGGAGAACTTTGGAAAGCCGTTGCTGAATAGGGCTTTCTGGTATTACTTCCCTGAATCAGATGGGATGGAAGATCCCCGCATTGCCTTATTGGCGGGTGGAGCATTAACGGCTTTGGCGGTTGCTCCTTCATTGGTTGGAATCGTTAGGCATTACAGATCTCAAAACGAGAAGGAGAAAAGAAAGGTGCAGAACGATAAACCCAAAACGATCAAACAGGCTCAGAGGGAGCAGATAAAAGAGGTTGCAAAGGAGGCTGAAGAAGAAAGGCAGAAACAGCTTGAGCAAGCAATTAAGGAAAGCCCTTACTTGAAGAAAATCAAGTATGAGGAGTTTGCTGGAATTTAATTTCCACTAATTTATTTATCCTTGGGGATTCCTTGGGGTGAAATCATGGACTACAAGTTTATGAAAAATGCTCACATGATGGTTGCTGCTCCAACAGGGGGCGGAAAGTCATACTTTGTTGGCTGGATGGCTGAAAAGCTCTATCAAGCAGGAAGAAGGTTCATAATCCTTGATACTAAAACAAGAAACCACATCGGGCTGGTTGCCCTGAAAAAGCTTAAACTGCTAAAAATTAAGCCAAACACTCAATACGATTACTGGAGGCTCATCAATTATGATCAGGTTCTTTGCATTCCCACCGAAAGAACAAAAACTAAGGAGCTGATAACACATTATCGTGCTATCCTTGATACGATCTTTGCAGCAAAAAAGCCGATTACGGTTTTCGTTGAGGAAGCCCACAACTACAACCCTAATCCTCACGTTCCTGATGAGCTTTTAGAGCTTATAGCAAGAGAAGGGAGGAGTTCAAGAATAAACCTCGTTTTCATAACCCAGAGGATTCAGGACTTCCCCAAACTCTTGTGGAGTCAATGTAAGCTTACTTACCTCTTTAAGTTCATGATCCCTCAGGATGTTAAGTATATAGCAAGGATGATCCCAGATTTTGAGAAGATAAATAAAGAGTTGCAGAAGCATGATTGCCTCGAATACGATCATGAAACAAATGAATTAAAAATAATAAGGGCATCGGAGGTTATCAGGAGGACGAAGCACTATGGTTAAGAAGTATTCATTGATTTGGGATGAGTGGAATCTTAACCATATCGCCAAACATGGGGTTAGCAAAAGAGAGGTTGAAGAGGCTGTAAATGACGAGAGAGCCTATATAAAAAAGCATAGAAAACGAGTAATGGTTGTAGGTTCTGCTTGGGGGAGAATTTTGGTTGTAATACTCGAAAAAATCGAGAGAAACGATTATTATGTAATCTCAGCGAGGGATGCAACAAACTCTGAGAAAAGGCTTTATAGAAAGAGGGGGAAGGGATTATGATGAAATTGCCGCATTACAGCGAGGACGAAATAAAGAAGATAGAGGAAGAATTTAAGGATGTTCCATGGATGAAAAGAGAGGAAACTGAATTCAAAGATGTAAAGTTTGTTTCAGTTCATGTTGATGATTTAATCCAAGTAAGAGGCCACTACCGCAGGATTAACGGTAAGAGAGTTTACATTAAACCATACCTGAGGAGGAGGGCAAGAGCGAGAAAGTAAGATTACCGAATTGTTTAAAACATTTTAATTCTATTTTTGTTATGGGTTGGAAGAGCATATCTATAGCAGATAGAACTTACAAAAAGCTGGAGAAGCTTAAACAGAAATTTAAGGAAACAACAGGGCGAGATTACAGCATGAACGATGTGATAATGAAGCTTTTAGAGCTGGCAGGTCGTTAGGTCGTCTTGTCATGGTCAAACTTCTCTAATAGAGCTGTAAAAGAGTAAATAACCTTTCTCCTATTTTTTTAGCTCATCACGAATTATTAAAGAGGTTTCTTGGCAAATCACGATTATGAGCGAATGGGTTGTTATAGGGCTGATCGGATGTGCCCCGTTTTGGCTGTCTGCCAGCCTTGCGGGGCTGAGAGCTGTAACCAGCTTGTGGAGAGCTGAAAAAGAGTAAAGGAGGGGGATGAAAATGGTGGATATTGGAGCGGGAATAAAGGAGGCTGAGAAAAAGTTCTGGGAGTATGCACTCCCTGTGATGGCTGGAGCTTTTGTTGTGGCGATTGTGAAAGGCATTCTGAAGAAGTAATTACGGGGGGATGGCGATGTATAGCAAGAAGAGAACTCTCAGCCAGAAAATAACGCTCACCAACAGGAAAATCGATCTGCCCCGCGATGCGGTTATTGATGCAATTCTGCTCTACTGCAAGCTAACCCTTAAGAATAACGATGGAGCTAACGCATTCAGCGGCAAGATGAGAGATGTTCTGGATGCTCTGAAAGAGGTAAGGGTTGTTTCGGATGGGAATAACATCCACTACAGCCTGAGTGGTTCTGATATTGCCGTAATAAACTACTATGATAATCAGGGCAAGGCTGTAAACGTTGATGCTGATGTTTCAATCGATGCAGGGGCAACGAAAGAGTTTGATTTCCTGCTCATTCTGGATGCTGGAGATATCCTTGCTCTAACAAAGGATTCTCTTGAATTGAGCGTGGATTTCAAGGATACAATTGATGATTCAGGGAACGTTGTAGTTGATTCAGCAGAGATCAAGATAACCATTGAGGAGAACATCTTCACTGTTGCCGAATTTGCCAATACCTATGGGGCAAATCTGGAGCTTGCTGCAGAGCCTAAAATATATGCAAGGGAGAAGAAGTTCTCAGCATCTAACGAGCTTGTTGAAGTTATGGAACTCCCAGTTGGAACTCTGCTCAGGAAGGCCTTCATAACCTTCAAGGATTCCAACGGGGATGAATCAGATACCATTGTGGAGAAATACGGAATCATAATCACTACTCCAGATAGAAGGGAACTCTACACGATAGATTATGCTACAGCTAAGGAATATCAGAAGCTCATGTTCCTTGCCGATCCCGTAACGGGAACGGTTGTGCTGGATTACGGGGCTGAGATAACCAACGATGTTTACGGAGTGAGGGCGTGGAAGTTCAACAAGGGAGATTATCAGCTTGCCCTTAAGGCAAGTGCTGAAGGAACTCTGAGATACGTGAGCTATGAGTTTGTAGTAAACACTAAGGTAATGGATGCGGTGGATAAGGCGGTGGTAGAGGCTACTTAAGCCATGCTCCTCAGAGGGCTAAAACTTCCATCTTTTCTTTTTTGGGATCGATTTTTGCTTAGAGTAGTTGTTAGTGGGTGATGCAATGTTTGATCTGTTTGGAGCTGTAAGTTCGGCATTTTCTTCAGTTTCAAGAACGATCGGTTCGGCAGTTAGTTCATTTACTCGTTCAGTTACTTCAGGAATCAGCCATGTTCAGAGAACTGTTCAGAGAACGATAAGTAGTATTCCAAGAACTGTAAGCTCAGGGATTAGCCACATTCAAAGAACGGTGGGATCTGGAATAACTCATGCAAGGAGAACAGTTTATTCAGGATTCAGAAACTTCCAGAGAACGATTTCAAGAACGATCCCAAGAACGATTCCAACTCCTCAGATCCCACAAATCAAAATGCCACCTATAAAACCAAAACTCCCGCCAATTACTCCGAAAACTGTTTCTCAAGTTTCTAACATAGTTGTTAGAAAAGTATCTGAAGCTGCTCATTCCTTGCCCACGATAAGGGTTAAAACTCCTCAATTGCCTCAGATAAAGCCATCAATTAAGCTTCCTCAAGTTCAGGTTTCTAAAAACGTGATAAATATTCAAACTCCCAAGATCAAACTTCCTGAAGTTAAACTTCAAGCTCCTAAGCTCCCTGAGATCAGACTTCCTGAAGTTAGAATAAACAACAAGCCTATAGTTAAACCTCAGGATGTCAACACTGTTACCGATTCTGCAAGAAAGGCAATAATCAACATAGTTGAGAAGAGGGATGCAATTTACGAAAAAGGGAGCTTGCCGCAAGTAGCGGCAGCGATGGCTGCAGATTTTGTTTTGCCACTTGATTTGGCTAAAGTTCTAACTAAAGGAGCTGAAAAACCTGAGGATTATCTGTTTGCAGGGATTGACTTAATAGGACTAATTCCTGTTGCTGGATGGGCAGCTAAAGGGTTAATCAAGAGTGGATTGAAGAGTGCCAAACTCTTGAAGGTTGCTAAATTTGCAAAAGCAGGAAAGGAGGTTGGAGAAGTTGCGAAATTAGGTAAGGGGGTTGAAAGTATGAGTTGGGTTAAAGGTTTGTTTAGGTTGGGTAAGATTAGTGGGAAAGAATTGAAAGAAATTAAAGAGCTGAAAGGATTGAAAGAAGCCAAGAGATTCAGATTTCCGAGAATCAAGCTCCCTGAAATTCCAAAGTTCAGAAGATTCAGAGTTTTCAAAGATATTAAAGAAATAAAAGCAAGAGAATTTAGAGGGTTCAGAAGGCTGAGAATCCCAAGAAAAATACCTCATTTTGAGCTTCCAAAGCTGAGAAATCCGTTTGCAAGGATGAAGCCCGTTAGGGCTTTCAAAGTTGCTGATGAAATCCCTGAAGTCGCCAAGATAACTGGAAAGGCTGGAAAGGAAGGTTCAGCTATTGCTAAGCTGGCAAAGAAGGCTGCAGTTCCGCTTGCGATTGGTGGGATTCCACTTGCGTATATGGCTCTAACTTCAGTTCCTGAAGAAACTCCTGAAGATCAGGATAGAGGTGGAGGAGAAGGAGGAGGCGGAGAAGATACATCATACCTGCGGGATCTGATAAACTGGCTTAACGGGCTGTTTGGATGGGCTGGAGCAGGTGGAGGTTATTATCCAGAGGGTTATCCAGAAGGGTATCCATACGGATACAACGATTACATCTATCCTCCCGAGTACGGAGGGGGAGAATATCCAATAGGATATGAGAACCTTCCACCAGAATATGGCTATCCTGGGGGCTATGTTCCTGCTGGATACGTTCCAGATCAGTGGGCTGATTATGTAGCTCCAGCAGAGGATTTTGCTCAGGATGTGCTTGGGGCTATCGAAGGAGTTCCAGTAATTGGAGATTTGGCAGCAGAAGCAAGGAGGAGCGGATGGGCACTTCCATTCCTTGTGGTTGGAGTAGTTGGAGCTTATGGGGCTTACAAATACGGATATCCCAAGCTGAAGAAGCTGCTTCATAAGAAAAGAGAGGGGAGGAAGAAGAAATGAGCATCTATAATCCTCTCCTCAAATTTTTGAAAGAAGAAGGAAAGCTCATAAAGGAAGGCAAGGGAGTTAAAGCAATCAAGGAATCTGAAACCGTTAAAACCTTTGCTAAGCCCGCTGCATTGGGGGCTGGAGTTGGTGTTGGTGGTTATGCTGCCATGCGTGGTGTTTCAGAGGGAATAAGGAGCATGGGTGCTTCAACAGCAAAGGATGCAGCTCAGAAGTTCACGGGGCTTTTGATGTTTGCTGCAATCGTGCTGATCCTCATCTACATCGCCAAGAATTTAAGGAGGTGAGGGCAGCATGATTGACGTTCTGGCAATTGCAGGGTTGTATTTGCTGATTGCTGGGCAATATACCTTTCTCATTCGAAATCATAAAGAGCTAACCCGCTTGAAGGCTGAAACAAGGATGTGCCCTTACCATCGCACATTGAGGGATCTGAATGGCAACTAAGTATAAGTATCTCGGAAAGAAAGTCAAAGATTTCGGAAAGAGGGGACTGGATACTGCAAGGGATTTCTACAACATAATCAGGGCTATTATCAGGGATTACAGAGCAAAGAGAATAAGCAAGAATACAGCAAGGGGAAGGCTGCTTTTGCTCTACAGGTTGAGTTTCAAGAAAAACAACTCTAAGATTGCTCATCTTTCGAATAAAACGCTTGAGAACATCAGGAAGAGGATTAAGGAGGAGATGAGGAAGCTATGATTGCGGTTAAGGTTGGGTTGATGGAAGAAACTGAAGGGGAAGTAAAAACTGTAACTGAAGAAACTTGCCCTGAGCTGCTGAGAAAAGCTCAGGAGGAGCTTGAAAAACAGAGATTGCTTAATCTCCTGCTCATCCTGCTCATAATTGGTTACATGCTCTACAAACTCCTCAAAAAGAAAAATAAGAAGTGAGGTGGGAGTATGGTTGATGCTGATACCCTGTTTAGGGAGATTCTTGAAGAAAAGGCTTTGCTTGCTGAAATAAGCCAAAAACTCGAAGGGGATGAAGATCTGCTCCTGCAGTATCCAGATTCTACAAAAGACCTTTACTTGAAGGCTGGAGAATCTTATGAAAGGGAGCTGCAGATAAATAGGAGGCTGAGGTATCTCAGCCTTGACGTTCCAGATGGGGTTTTGCTTCAGATATTCAGAAACAACTCTCTTTGGCTATTTGCAGAAGGAGAGATCGGAGCGATCCAGTTCAAGAATGGCGTTCACTTTGAAGTGTTTAAGGTTGTTGTAGTTAACAGCTCTGAGATAGATCAAAAATGGAGTTTGAGGGTTTTGTTTAGTTAAAAAAGTAGGGAGGTGGTAGGATGGTGTTTGTGGCCGGAGCGAAAACGATAGATGATTTCCTGTCTGAGTTGGCTGGATATTTGGTTGCAACTGGAGATTGGGAAACGGCGGATGATCAGGTTAGTGGTGGAATAGCTCTTAGGCACATTCCGACTAACAACTACTTGGCCTTCAAGAAAACTTACATGCGGAGTGATGATGATACCTCATGGAGACTAACAACTGGAATAAGGGCTGTTCTAAGCTCTCAATGGGATTCTGCCAACCACATGTGGGCAGGGAGCTTCAATTCAGTTATGATAGGGCTGTTTGAAAACTGGAACGATTCAACAAATTATGCGGATGACTATCTAAACAACTACATGGATGCAGATAACACTTACAACATCAGCTATTGGGTGGATAAATATGGGGTTGTAGGTGTAATCGCAAACCCCAATAACTATAACCCTGAAAGCACTAGAGGAGCGGTCGGCTGCTTCTTTGCAATCGAGTATATTCCCGCCGCCGCAAGGGAATATAACGATGGGCTTAGTGATTTCTTCCTGATTACAAAGCAGAACTGGCAGCCACGAGATATAGCCGATAATGCTGGCAGTGAATATGCATACGTATGTGCCCGTCCTTTCAGCCTCGAAACTGCATCCAAACTATACGATCAACACGAAAGAGGGGCTATCAAGAGTTCAGGAAACGGGAAAGTTTACTTCGAGTTTCCGCTTTACTTCAACGATTCTGGAAGGAGCATCGTTGCAGCACAAACTAAGAGATGGTTCTTCGTTGAGGAAAACATGGGAATTGCTATCGGCGATGTGATAAGCTGGATCGATGAAGAGAACGCTGTAACGAGAAAGTTCTACGTTGCAGAAGTGAACTCGGCGAATAGATCTGAGAAGTTTGCAGTTGCCATCCCATACGAGAACGCTTTCGAGTATCCAACCGCCTAACCTATTTTTTAAGGGTGAAATATGGTCGAACTTGATGGGGCTTTGGTTCAAAGGCTGGATGGCAGCGATGAAGGGGTAACAACTCTAAACAGCTTTGATGCTGCTGAACATGCGATACTTGAATCTCCTGATCTGTGGCAGCCTCCTAATGCTTATGGTGGAACTAAACTTCTGCTTTCGTTTTCGAGTAACCATGATGGTTTCAGAACACTTAACGATTTGCCATCTATTCCTCCCACCACGCTAACGGCTCAAAAATATGGCTTTGCAGTCTTCCCACGATTTGAAGGCGTTCCAAGAGAATTGATAGGATGCTATAGGGCTGTTGATAGATTGGCTTTGCTTGCTTTCGTTAGGCGGGTAGATGGTGTTTCAATTCCTAACGCTGATGTGCTGTTCAAAGGTAACATCTACAAGGAGATTGGCAGAACGAATGAACATGGTATAGTTGGGGCTTACCTCCTCCCTGATTCCTACAATAACACGATAATCATCAGCCCGAATGGAATCGTTTACGAGCAGGTTGAGCTAAAAGAGATTGGTAATGGAGTTTACCAAATAACGGTGAGGAGGAAAACGAAAGCAAATGCAACGTTCAGGCAGATCCACAGAATGTTTGATTAACTTTTTTCTCAAAAAATTTAAGGAGAAATTGGAAAACTATCAACGATTTTTCTATATTCGCTCCAGCTCAGATCCTCCATTTGTTCGTAGTGCTCTATAACTGCTCTTGTAGAGTGCCCCATGAAGAATTTCCTGTAAAGAATTTCAACACCATTTCTCTTACAGAAATTCTCAAACCATTTTCGGATATTCTTTGCATTTATCCACGAGTTCTGCCATTCCTCTTTAGGTGGTCTCCAACGCTTTGGGTTGATTCTATTTTCGTAGCTTTGAACATCGAGAGGTAGTTCAAGTCTCCTCAGCTTCTTTGCAAATTCAGCAGGCATGAAGGCGTAAAAGCTCCCTTTAATATGTGTGGAAACATCAGAAGTTGGATATCTTGCAACCTTACCATTAAATTCGAGATTTGCAGGGTTAAAGGTTTTCATCATTCTGTATGCGTGTTCAAGCCTTATTCCACTGTAAACCATCAGTTTGTAGAGTATCTCTGTTTCCTCATCTTTCCATTTTTTCTTGATCCACTGATACACTTCTGCAACATGCTCATCAGCTTTAGGAGTTGCAATTCCCGGAATTCTCACTTTGTTTGATTTGATTACAGTTAGGAAAGGTTGTTCGAGGATTTCTTCAACTTCAGATTTATCCATCAGCTTCCTTACTTTCAAGTATTCAAGTAAAACTCTTGCAGCATTAACGTAATCCTTCTTGTTTGTGGTGTTGTGGAATCCTTCCCTCAGACTTTCGAGATTGACTTCTTTTCCTTTTAGGACTTTGTTCAAGACTTTGTATAGCTTCTCGGCTCTTTTCTCTGATGTTTTTTGTTTCCGTTCACTCGTCCAGTATAATATGAAATCTGTTTTATCTATTTCATCAAACTTAATTGTATGGACTGCAATTTTGTTTTTATCCATTTTACTAACTTCTACGTGCGGCTGAAGACCGCATAGTCCCCGGTTCAAATCCGGGTCCGGGCACATCTGTTTTCTGTGTGTAAGCTGGACATGAATGCAATCCGTGTTTTACCTATTCAACAAGCCTATCAATGAAATCGGAGATGTTAGAGACGTTTTCCTTCAGCCACTGGTAACTCTCCTCAGAAAGGGTAATATGTGATCTCGGTTTATTGCGGTTCGTTTTTCCGTCTTATCGTAGGCTGGCCTAATTATTTCTCCTTTTCACAGTATACTGCGTAGGGGTTGGGATAAATATAATTCTTCCACTCAGAAGGTTGTATTTCAATGCTTTTCTCCCGAGTCAAGACTCGCCAAGCTACCAAGCTCAGAAAGTCTTGGCAACCCCTCCCTCGCTCCGAATTTCTGGATGCAATAAGACGCTACAAGATTCCCGAGCTTGCCGCACTCCTCCGCATCTTTGCCCCTTAGAAATCCGTATATGAAGCCCGCGTTGAAGGCGTCTCCTGCTCCTGTTGTGTCAACAACTTTGACGCTGAATGGCTTAACCTGAACTTCCTTACCTCCGCTCTTTATCCAGCAACCCTTGGCGCCAAGTTTAACAGCAACTATATCCACACCCATGTTCAGACACTCTTCTGCGGCATCTCTATAATCTGTGCCAAAAAGCATCTCAATTTCTTGCCTGCTGGGTAGAAATATAGTCGTGTTTTCAATTATCCTCTTCATGTCCTGCAAGCCTCTCTCAGCATACGGCATTCCTGGATCAAAGCTCACATACTCGAATTCTTCAACAATCCTCTTCTGCGATTCCAGCGAATCGAGACCGTTTTTGCAAATGAACGATGTAAGATGGATGAGCTTATACTTTCTTGCCTCTTCTACGTTTATCTCATCATATTTCAGAGTATCATTCACTCCCGGATCAACGAGAATTGCTCTGTTGCCAGCATCATCTACGAAAATCATCGCGTTACCACTCCTGCCCTCAGCTCTCGTTATAAGCACCGTTTCAACACCCTCTCTCTCAAAATCTGCCAGCAGAATTCTTGCCTCTTCATCACTTCCTACCTTTCCGATATACGCTGTTTTGACCTTTAATCTTGCAAGTCCAACGATAGTATTTGCTGCACTCCCCCCTGGATAGAGTTTCACGTCCTTTACAAATCCCTCTTCGTCGGCACTCGGAATCTTGTCCACTGAGTATATCTTGTCAAGGTTTAAAGCCCCGAAACCTACAACTTCATTCAAGGCTAATCGCCTCGGTTGGGCACACATCTACACAAGCTCCACATTCTGTGCAAATTTCGTAGTCAACATGAGCGTAGTCATTGAGTTCAATTGCCCCTACAGGACATTCATCAACGCATATCCCGCAACCATCACACAGAGATTTATCAACGATAGCAGGCATGGATTAAGTAGGATATGTAGTATTAAATGTCTTCGAATTCACCCTTGGATTTGCAAGATTGCAAGTTACATTTAAGTATCTTTATGCTCGTTTAATATTATGACGCGAGATTACAAGTTTGGAGATTACGCAAAATTCGGAATTCCCAAGCTGGACGAGTATCTTGGTGGTGGACTCGATAGATATTCTGAGAATTTAATAATCGGAAGGAGTGGCATTGGCAAAACAATTCTTGCCGCACACTGGGCTGCCGAAGGCGTAAGAAATGGAGAAACGGTGGTTTATCTCTCCACAACTATGAACAGGAAAAACTGTGAAACCTATCTCAAGAGGTTCCCCTTTATGAAGGATGTGTATGATAAAATTCACTGGAGATTTATAAGGGTTGATCCGAAGTATATACTGCCCGTTACAAAGGAGAAAATAGTTAACGGATTGAGGGCTACATTTGGAATTGAAGGGGAGGATATTGACAGAGTCGTCTTCGATTCATGCACAGATTTGGAAAAAACCCTTGCCGATCCTGTCCTCTACAGAAGAGCCATCAGTATAATGGCTGACCTATCCTACGATTACGAGATCACATCTCTGTGGGTTGAAGAGGCGCCGATGATGGGTGAGTGGAGTGACACGAAGAACATTGTGGACTGTGTCATCTTTCTCGACCTCCTGCGGGTTCCGGAGGGATATGCGAGGGCGATGAGAATACTTAAAAAATACAGAACTTCTCACCCGCTGTTCTGGATACCCTACGACATAACGGATGAGGGAATAGTTATTAAACACGGGTATTACGTTAGAAAGAGCTATGACTACGAATTCAAATGTGACTGAGGCGATACAGGAAGCAATTGATAGGGGGGCGGAAATAATACTTGTTAAGGTTGACTCCAAAAAGTATGTTAAGGTTAGTCTTGAAATTCTAAAACATTTCACAACCGTCGCGGAGGGGATATTTGTAACCTTAAACAGACCCTACTTCAGCCTTAAAAAGATGCTTACAAAAGAAGGGATTGACTCATCCAAAATCATATTTATTGACTGTATCACGTTGCAGCTTGGAGGAGAACCGATAGACGAGGACAGGTGCTTTTATCTCACATCTCCCGATCCAGTTCAACTTCAGGTGACGATAGAGAGGGCAATGGACTTAGTTCTGGCGGAGAACAGGTTCATTTATCTTGACTCCCTTTCAACTATTTCACTTTACAAGTCCTTTGAAACTCTGATAAAATTCCTCAGGCATCTTACGGGCAAGATGAGGCTTAGAGGTTTTGTTGGGACGATATTTATGCTTGAGAAGGAGATGGACGAGAGCTATTACTCTCAGATATCTCTGATGTGCGATGTGGTTATCGAGGTGGAGTGATGAAGTTCACTACTGGCGTCGAATTTCTCGATAAGCAGATTGAGGGGATTCATCCCGGATTGGTAATCCTCTACGAGTCCGTTGGAGCGGGGGGGAGAGAGTTTGCTTTAACCTCCATGCTCAACAACGCTGGGAAGTATAAAACCAGCTATCTGGCAATCTCAAAGCCGAGGGACGTTGTTGAGAGGGAGATCAAGCTCGTCTTTCCTGAAAGGAAGATTGAGAACATAGAGTTTGAAATTTTGAGTTTTGCAGATTTCTACTTCAAGGATACACTTGTTCCACTAAGATGGGTTGCAGACAAGAGTCTTGGCGTTGAACTGCTTAAAACAGAAAAGAATGTGTTCAACAAGCTTGTTGAGTTCTTTGACAATTTGCAGCCGGAGAGCTATGTTTTCATAGACTCGCTTACCGACCTTGCAAGGATAGCGGAGATGAAGTTCGGCTGGGAGAATCTGATTGATATTCTTAAGGGCTTGAGAATTCTGTGCATGAAAAAGCAGATACTCCTGACCATGCTTCTTACGTCGAACGTATTTGAGAGAGGAAAAGAGGAGGAGTTGCTTGATCAGGCTGATGGGGTTGTGGTCTTTGAGTGGTTGGTGGAGAAAGACTCCATAACGAGGTGGATGTATTTCAGAAAGTTCTTGGGGTTACTCCCACTAATAGAAAAGGAGAGAATAGTGAAATACAATGTTAGAATTGACCCGGCGCTTGGCTTCACAATTTCGAGAGTTATGAGGGTGCTGTAAAATTTTAGTTTAGAGGTGATGGCATGCTGAAGACTGGGATTGAGGGGCTTGATGCTTTGCTTGGCGGTGGAATTCCTGAAGGGCATATTGTTGCAGTTGTGGGGAGTTATGGCACTGGAAAGACAACTCTCGGCCTGCATTTCATATATGAGGGGTTGAAAAATGGAGAAAGCTGCATGATAATAAGCTTTGATGAAGATGAGCAGAGCATTATTGATAATGCAAGAAGTGTGGGCATGGATATGGAAAGCTTTAGTGACAGGCTTCACGTAGTCCGGCTTGAAGCTGCTGAGGTGAGAAGAAGCCTTGAAAAGCTTGAAAGTGATCTGCCTGAGGTAATAGGCAGTGTAGGGACAAAAAGGATGTTGATTGACTCAATAAGCGTTCTTGAAACTCTTTTTGATGATGCTGGGAGGTATCAGATGCTTGCAACCTTCAGAAAAATTCTGAAAAACGCTGGAATTACGGCAATCATAACGAGTGAGGCGGATAAATATCATCCCACAACCTCTAAGTATGGATTACTTGAATATGTATGTGATGGACTGATAAGCCTGAAAGTGATAAGAAAGAGTGAGCTTGACGAGCCGACCCTCGGTCTTGAGGTCGTAAAGATGAGAAGAGTGAGACATTCAAGAAAGCCTAAGCCCTACATGATTACCGATAGCGGAATTGTTGTTTACGAAGAAGCTGAGATATTTTAGGAAACTTTCAAATACAACCTTTTATTTTGAGTCAGTGATGGATGAAGAGGTTAGGGAGAAATTGCTGAAAGCCGGGGAGATATTGCGAACTGCAGTCAACGAGGCTGTTGAGAAGATATCACCGGGAGTGAAGTTACTCGAAGTGGCAGAATTTGTGGAGAACAGAATTGAAGAGCTTGGGGGCAAGCCAGCGTTCCCATGCAACATCTCGATAAACAGTGACGCGGCTCATTTTACTCCCAAGAGAGATGACGAGAGGGTGTTTGATGACGGAGATATTGTAAAGCTTGATGTTGGAGCGCATATTGATGGTTACATTGCGGATATGGCTGTAACTGTTGACCTCGGAAGCAACAATGATCTCGTTAAAGCAGCAAAGGACGCTCTTTTTGCTGCGATAGATGTTGTAAAGGCTGGGGTTAGCGTTTCTGAAGTTGGAAAGGCAATTGAGGATGCGATAAAGAGCTACGGGTTTAAACCCATTGTGAATCTGACAGGTCATGGACTTCTGCCCTATCTGACCCACGCTCCACCAAGCATCTACAACTATGCAACTGAGAGGGGAGTGACGCTTGAAGAGGGGATGGTGATAGCAATAGAACCCTTCGCCACAGATGGAGTGGGGAGGGTGGTGGAGAGGGGAGAGTGTGAGATATATAGCATCCTTCAGCCAAGACCTGTGAGGATGAAGCTGGCGAGGGAAATAATAAGGGATGTTCAGGAGAAGTATAAAACTCTCCCCTTTGCAAAACGATGGCTGAGCAAGGCTCCAGAGATAATACTTTCCAAGCTCGTTCGAGAAGGTGTTTTAAGAGCTTACCCAGTCCTCACAGAAGTATCTGGTGGACTTGTGAGTCAGTGGGAGCACACACTAATAGTTGAGGATGGTGGGGCAACCATCACAACAATTTAGAGAACTCCAACTCTCTCAAGCAATTCAATATCGTGGAGAAGTTCTTTTCCGCCAACAGCCTCTATTTTATGATCGAGATTTAGCAGTACAACCTTATCAATCAACTTTTTCGCAACATCAAGTTCGTGTGTCGCAACGATAATTGTTCCATCAAAACTCTTTAGAGTTTCCATGATCTGTCTTCTTGTCTTCCCGTCAACATAGGCTGTTGGTTCGTCAAGCAGTAGAACCTCGGGATTGTAAATCAGGACACTGGCTATCTCAACCTTTTTCTTCTCACCGCCACTCAGTCTGAAGGGTGGCTTATCTGTTATATGCTCAATTCTGAACATTTTCGCGTAAGCTTTCAGAACTCTTTCGAGTTCTTCATCGCTCCACTCAAGCTGTCTCGGAACATACAGCAATTCATCCCTCACGGTGGGGTTGAAAAGAAAATCATCAGGATTCTGAAAAACGACACCTATTCTCCTCCTAATCTCCTCAACATTTTTCTTATCTGGCTCTTTTCCAAAAATCTTAACTCTACCCTCTGTTGGTTTTATTAAACCTGAAAGAAGAAGAATTAGGGTTGATTTTCCGCTTCCGTTAGCTCCTATTAGTCCAATTCTATCTCCACTGTAAACTTCGAGATTAACGTCTCTAACACCTACACTTCCGTCAGGGTATCTGTAGCTGACGTTCTCTGCCTCTATTGTCTTCAGATTATCACCCACCAGAAGGCCGTGAAGCCGACAATCGTTGAGTAAATCAAATCCAGCTTTTTAATTTTTCCTCTATACTCTACAACATTACCACCCCTCGCCTCAATGGCAAGTTGTACCCTTTCAGCCCTCTCAAAACTTCTTAAGAAAAAGAGACCAACGGCCTCTCCACCCTTTCGCCACAAATCCATGTGGCTCCCTTTTGCTACCCTCCTACTCTCTCTTGCCAGAAGAATTGCAAATAGTTCCCTGAACATCAGAATTGCATATCTGTAGGCAATCCAGAGAGCAGAGACGAATGTTTTTGGAACCTTGAAGTATCTCAGTGATGAGCAGAGATCAGCGAAGCTCGTTGTCATGATCAGCATCTGTACTGCGATCAGTGATGCTGCTACCCTGAGGGTGAAGATTACGCCGTATAATGGATTGTAGACTGACAGAGGCAATACAACGATAAAGGAAAAGAGTGTGAATAACCATATCCTCTCAAACATTCTTTTCATATTCAACCCTGCAATTGCCGAGATGACAAGAAGGAAGAGCAAAATCGTAATCACCTTGCTGAGGCTAAAGGTTGAAACTGCAAGGACTACGAAAACAACAGTAGAGACGAGTTTAACCCTTCCGTCTATCTTGTGCAGAGCGCTTTTGTTGGAGTATTCATGAATCAAAAAATTTTGAAAATAGTCTGAAGCCTCCTTTATCGTTCTCTCAAGTAGTTCGTGCATATCGTGCCATTACATATCCGAGAGCTAAAACTATTACTGTCCCTACTATCCCAGCTATTAGAGTTCCTGTATACGGATCAATTCCCGGTACGGTGTAGTCGGGTAGCAGACCTTCGTAAATCGGGTTCTCAGACAATCCCAGCATCTCTGCAGCGTTTTCAAGCGGCTCAGAATATCCAACAAGCTCAGCCGCGTAGGCAAATAGGGGAGAAACGACAATCATAGCAGCGATAACTGCTAAAGCAGTTTTTCCTGGGGCAGCCTTCTCTTCAAGTATATCTGGACGCGAGGAGGCGATGTAGCTCACAACTCCTGCCGTGATTGTGCCTTCCACGATACCGAGTATTCCATGCCACAAGCCCATAACGGGAACTGTAACGCTCAGCCCGTATCCGAAGGATGTTGAGAGGCCTATTTCAATCCCAGCGAAGATTGCGGCAAGAGTTATTCCTATCCAGCCTGCAATGAAGGATGCCGCACTTTTTCCAAATCTTTCAAATGCTCTGTAGGCATAGTAACCCAAAAACACATTTATGACGGCCATGTTCCATACATTTGCTCCAAGTGCCGTTATGCCACCATCCGCAAACACAAGACACTGGATCGTGAGGACAACTGCCATCGCAAGACTTCCAGCATAGGGGCCGAGAAGGATGCCTGCCAATGCTCCACCAACAAAATGGGCAGACGTTCCGCCGGGGATTGGCCAGTTGAGCATCTGTGCGGCAAATATTGCTGCTGCCACTATTCCGAATAGGGGTGTAAACTTCTCATCTCTGAGCCTGTAAATTGAATACCCCAGAACAACCAAGGAGAGTATGTAAAGTATTCCTGCTATGGGTAAATCCAGATATCCGTCGGGTATGTGCAAGTTCTCACCTCGTATTATTTTTTGGAAGATTTTTCACATCAGTTAATAAATATTTTGGTTTTCAGTATTCTTGACCAGCGGGGAAGAATTTACATCAAAGTTTTCCATGATAGAGGAAGTTTACGAATTCTTCTGGAAGTTTCTCAGTCTTAATTCTTTCTTCAACCTCGCTTCTCCTGAACTCCACTTCCTCAAAGTAAACATCCAGATTTCTTGTATCTATCACTGCGAAGCTCGGCTTCTCGTCTCGTCTGTAGTATCCGATAGCTCCCGGACAGACGACCCTACCGTACTTCGTTTCTACAATAAATCTATCTTTTCCGGCAACTACAAGCATTTCATACTTCCTTATCGGCGAAAGAATAGTCTCATAGTAAGCCGTCGGCTGACTCGGTAGGACCTCACCCTTAAGAAGGTCAAAGGGACTCCCGTAGCACATGAAAAACTCGTTGTCTCCAGATTTCTCAGCCACAAATGCTGGAACATAGTTCCTTATCCATTTCCTCCCTTCTCTACCAAGACTTTCGTAGTTCCATTCCACTGCTTTAAGTTCAATCTCTGTAAGCTCCTGATTTAGATTTTCTTTGTCTTCCGAGTATCTCGCGATTGCGTGGTCGTAGATACCGCGAATCGCTTTAATGTAGTCTCCACTTCCTGAGATTAGCTCGTAAACTTCTCTTGCGTAGGGGAAGAACCCGAATATTCCAAGCACGTAGACTTTTTCAATATTCTCTCCGTCCTCTTTAAGCTTCTCTACTTTTCCAAGCATCGCGGACAGAGCAAGCAGGTTTCCATGCAGATTTGATGCAACTGCTATCTTCATAATCATTCCTCCTTGATTTGTTGTCTAATCTAAATGTTCATCTCGTGATCAAGTAGTTTTTCGTTAAACTTTTTATATTCCAGAATGGAGCTTCAAACGTGAAAATAGAGAGGCCAAGAGGAACAAGGGATTTTCTGCCAGGTGAGATGGAGAAGAGGAGAGAAGTTGAGAGTAGGATGAGAAAGATCGCGGAAAGCTTTGGATACAGGGAAATCGCAACCCCTACATTCGAACATCTTGAACTTTTTACCCTGAAATCCGGAGAAGGGATAGTGGATGAAATGTATGTCTTTGCAGATAAATCTGGTAGAGAACTTGCATTGCGACCTGAACTGACCGCACCAGTTATGAGGATGTTCGTGAATGAATGCAGCGTCATGCCACGTCCGCTCAGGTTTTACTACTTTGCCAACTGCTTCAGATACGAAAGGCCGCAAAAAGGTAGGTATAGGGAATTCTGGCAATTCGGTGTTGAGCTTATTGGTTCGGATTCATACCTCGCAGATGCTGAGGTCATAAATCTTGCTTACCAAATTCTTGAGAACCTTGGGCTGGAATTCGAACTTCAAGTCGGACATGTAGGTATTCTCAGATCCCTACTCAGCCCGCTTGGAAACGATAAAGCTTCGAAGATCATGAGGTTAGTGGACAAGGGGGATGAGGAGGGTTTGTTAGACTACATGGATGATATTGGGGTTGGACAGGATTTGAAAGAAAAAGTTCTGAGCATAATAGACCTGAAGGGCGATGAGGGAGTAATTGATGAGGCAAAGGAGCTGATTTCCTTTGATTTTACACACCTTGAAAATCTTTCCGGAATTCTGCATGAGCTTGGAGTTGAATTTGAGTTTAACCTTGGAATAGCAAGAGGACTTGATTACTACACTGGCGTTGTTTTCGAATGTTATGCAGAAGGACTTGGGGCACAAAAGCAGGTTTGTGGAGGGGGGAGTTACGAACTTTCGTCGCTTTTTGGAGGGCCAAAGGCACCATCAACGGGTTTTGCGATAGGATTTGACAGGGTTTGCGAGGTCTGCAATGTTAAGGCCAAAAAAGATGTAACAATTGCCGTAATCTCTCTTAGGGGATTTGAAAGCCACGCCTTCAGGATTGCAAACAGAATTAGGGAAAAAGGGTTGAGAGTTGTTGTAGACGTTATGGGAAGGAGCTTAAAGAAGCAGATGAGTTTCGCAAGCGAGATAGGTGCTGATTATGCCGTTATCATTGGCCCAGATGAGATTGAAAAGGGTGTTGTGACTGTTAAAAATATGGAAACGCAGGAACAGAAGACTTTGAGCGAAGAAGAGGCTATCACCACCTTTCTCTCCAGAACGAAGGGATGAAGAGGGAAACCACGGTGAATATCTCAAGCCTGCCGATCCACATGTTCATAGACAGTAATAGCTTAATACTCTCTGGAAAAGACGCGTAATTCTCTGATGCCCCTGCAAGTCCCATTCCCGGCCCAACGTTGCCGAGAGTTGCTGCTGTTGCTGACATCGAGGTTAGGATGTCGTAACCAATAAGAGAAATGATGAGGGAGGAGATAGCGAAGATTAAAATGTAGAGAACAAAGAAGGCTGCAATATCATCAAGAACCTCCTTTTTTATTGCCTTTCCCTCAAATTTTACTGCTCTAACTGTTCTTGGCTCAGCAGCCCTCAGAATCTGCTGAATTGAATACTTCATGAGCAGGTAGACTCTCACGACCTTCATTCCTCCACCAGTTGACCCACTCGACCCTCCGATAAACATCAGCATGAGGAGAACGAGTTTGGCTGAATCGCTCCAGCTATCGAAGTCTGCAGTTGTGTATCCGGTGGTGGTCATAATCGAAATGGATTGAAAGGTTGAGAAGCGAAACGAGTCGAGCAGGCTGTATTTGTCGAGATTGAGGATTGTGAGGGATAAGGATGCAATCACAAGGAAGGCAACATATACTCTGAATTCGGAATTTCTCAGCATGGTAAAGTTTCCTCTAAAGGCAAAGTATATTAGTGCAAAGTTCATACCGCCGAGGAATGCGAACAGAGCAATGACAGATTCTACGTAGGGATTTGAGAAATAAGCAATGCTCTCTGAATGTGTGGAGTATCCTCCAGTGGAGAGGGTTGTGAATGTGTGGTTTACGGCATCGAAAAGAGAAAGACCGAGAATGTAAAGGGCTGAAATTTCGAGAATTGTGAGAGTTAAATAGACCTTGTAGAGAGAAAGAGCGGTATCCCTAATTCTTGGCTTTATTTTTGACAGTGTAACTCCCGGATACTCAGCCTGAAAGAGGACTGCACTCCTCCTCGCTACATTTGGAAAAATGGCGAGAAAAAGGACGATAATGCCCATACCACCTATCCACTGTGTCAGGCTCCTCCACAGGAGAAGGGATTTTGGAAGCTCCTCGGGAATCAGAACTGATGCTCCGGTAGTTGTGAAGCCCGACATGGACTCAAAGAATGCATCAATAGGAGGTATATGATGGGCAATGTAGGGGATAGCCCCAAACACCGACATCAGGAGCCAGATAAGAGCAACTATCGCAAAACTTTCTTTATGTCTGAGAGACTCAAACTCGCCCTTGGTTTTGAAAGCTTTGCTAAGGAAAAGTCCTGTTGATAAAGATAGGAGAGAAGCAAGAAGAAAGGGGAATACTGATTCATCGTAAATAAAGGCAACGATAAGTGGAAGTATGAAGGAGAGTGAAAACATTGAGAGAAGTTTTCCCAGAAAATTGAGCACGATTCTGATATTCATTCAAATATCTCCTCTATTTTCTCTATCTCGTCCCACCTCGCAAAAACCAGCAGCCTATCGTTTAGCTCCAGCCTTGTATCACCTCTTGGAATCAGACACTCCTCCCTCCTGACGACAGTTCCTATTATCGCATCTTCGGGCAGGTCAAGCTCTTTGAAGGACTTACCGACAAGTTTTGGATTCTTTACTACGACCTCTATCACCGCAGTCCCCTCAATTTCGGCGACAGTCTCTATCTGCATTCTTCTCAGCAGCTTGTTTACCTCGTGATATGTGACGCTTCTTGGATTCAAGGCTACATCCACCCCTACAGCCTCAAAAAGCTTGACATATTCTCTTTTCTCCACCTTTGCAATCGCCGTTCTTGCACCGAGATTTTTTGATAGCAAGGATATTAGCAAGTTCTTTTCATCACTCTCAGTGGTGGCAACAACAGCATCTGATTTTCCGACCTCCTCTTCGACAAGAAACTCAAGGTCAGTTGCATCCCCACAAACGATCTTTACATTTTCGAGTTCTGCACTCAAGCTCTCGCACTTTTCCATACTCGACTCGATCAGCTTTACACTCATCCTACCTTTCCCGAGAATTCTGGCAATGTAGCTTCCAATTGTTCCAGCACCGAATATTACAACCCTTCTTGTCACGGGTGGACCAAACACACCCTTCAGAGCTTCGATGTCCTCGGTTCTACCCACAACCGCCACTCTATCTCCTGCCCTCAAGACTGTGTCACCTCTCGGAATCTCGATCTCACCGTTGCGGTAAACAGACGTTATGATTACATTTGGAGGCAAATTCAAATCCCTTATCTTCGTCCCGTCTGCTCGCGAATTCTTCATAACCTGTAGCTCAATCATTTCGACCCTTCCACCGCTGAAGGTCACGATTTCAATGGCACCCGGAATTCCGATGAGTCTCGCAGCTTCATGAGCTAAGGCAAGCTGTGGACAGAGAATGACATCAAAGCCAAGAGGGTGGTCTCTAACAATTGGTTTCTCCACATATTCAGGATTTTCAACTCTCACGATAACGTTCTTCGCTCCAACCTTTTTAGCAGCAAGTCCTGAGAGCAGGTTTGCCTCATCATTGCCAGTTACCGCAAGAAAAACGTCCGCTTTTTCAACTTCAGCCTCCTTCAAAATTTTTGAATTGGCTGCGTTACCTTGGATTGTTACAACATCAAGTTCAGATACTCTCTCGTATCTCGAATAGTCTTTTTCAATTACAATGACATCGTGATTCGATGCGAGGGACATGGCGAGGCTGTATCCAACCTCACCTGCACCCGCAATCACTATTCGCATATCTCCACCCGATTGAGTCGGCTTATTAACCTTTTATGTTGAATCTCAGAAGTGCAGCTATACCTCCAAGGCTCATCAATCTTTTACCCGGCTCGAATTCTGTGCTCATTATCACAACCTTTCCACCAGACTCCTCCACTTCCTTCAGCAAGTCGTCAATGTCCCACTTCTCCCTCTCTTCCAGCAAAAATTCATCGGCAACAAGCAAAACCTCAATCGCTCTGTAGTTGTGTGCTTCTCTAACCTCATCAAGTCCGTAAGCAACCCTATCGTCTTTGGCAATCCCTTCAAGCAGTTTGTCTATATACTCTGCTTCCTCTGCGAGCCTTATCTCGCCAACAATTTTGTCCACAACTCTCCTTTTCAGTATCTCAATGAACCCTCTTGAGCCGGTTGAGGAGGTGTCAACGACAATGGCCTTTTTCGCCGTTTCTGGATGTCTATCCTTCAAAAAATCAAGAAAGTCGTTCTTCGCAAATCCGGGCCCTGCAATGATAAGATACCTGAAATCAATGTTCTCCAGTTTTGCCGCAACCTCTCCAAAAAACTCTTTCCTGCTGTCTCCCATCCCCTTGCCGTAGCCCATTCTTTCCTCGAAAATCTCCTCCACCCCCCACTGCTTTAAAACTCCTGCAACCGCGTAACCCTCCTCAATGGTGAGCATCACGATTTCTGGACGGTTTGAGTCTTCGACTGCCTTTCTTAACCTTTCAAGCTGTTCATTCTTCCATTTCTTGATTATGCTAAGCTCCTTGCCTGTGGTGATGTTTAAGGTGTGATAACCGGATTCATCAATTCCCGCTACTATTCTGCCGGAAATCCTCAAACGGTTGGCGAACTTGTGGAACTCTACCTTCTCCACTTCAATGCCCAATCTTACAGTGATCATCTCCTTGTCGCTTCTCAGCTTGTCGCTGCTCTGACTTGCTCTCTTGGTGGTGGCAAACACTATGTCTCCCTTCTCGATTATAAACCTGAGATGCCATAAATCGTCGAGGGTTTCTGGAATAAGCTTTATCTCCCCCTCGTTACCCCTTAGATTCTCTTCAACAATCTGCACATCAAGGGTTGGATTACAGTTTTTAAAAGTGTTAGCGTAGTAGTTTTGTGATAGATGAGGGGAGGGTGGAAGAGTTTGCAAGGATTGTGAGGAGGCTAAGATACCAGCCAATCTCGTTTGACAACCTCGAGCTGTTTCCGGAGCCTGATGGTTTTATCTATCCAAACTATATCTTTTTCATGGTTGCGATAGACCACAGGACGGGCTTTGATGATGTTGACTTCAAGTATCACGGCTCCGATCTGCTTTTTTATCTGGCAAGAAAAAAGCAGGCTGAAGCTCCAGATTTTTTCACAGCTAAAAACCTCGTCAAGGTTAACATTGGGGAGTTGAGGCGTGTTTTCACCTTTGAGGGAAAGGAAGTCAGCAGGCTGGAGGAAAGGGTTTACCTTCTTAGGGATTGCGCAAAGAAGCTTCTTGAGATTTATCAGGGAGATTTCATGAACCTCCTTCACCGCTCAGGTTTCAGGGCAGAGAGGATTCGAGAGAGGTTGAAGATGTTCAGGGCTTACGAGGACCCTTTGATGAAGAAAAGCTTTTTGCTACTAAAAATCCTGAAGAGGCAGGGTTTCGGGATTGAGGGAAGGTTTGAGTTTCCTGTAGATAGTGTGCTCGTCAGATTGGCAATCTCGTCCAGAATAATCAAACCGGAAAAGGAAGTGATGAAGAAGATCGAGGCTGGAGTGATGCTGGATGAGAAAGAGACGGAATTGCTGAGAAGGCAAACGCAAAAAGCACTGCTGATGGTTTCCGAAAAAGCCGGAGTTGAGCCGGATGTGCTCGACGATGTGCTTTGGACTTACGGCAGGGAGCTTGACGCAGAAAACATCAAAACACCGCTGGATGAAAGGGTTGATGAGAGCGCGTTGAGGGATTTTGTTGGGCTTGTGCGGGAGGGATTGGTGAGAAAAATTAAGTTTCCTTCGAGCTGGTATTTTTGAGTGTTCAAATTGAGACTTGAATTCGTCAGGCTTTACGTGAGATGGGTTAAATCCGTCCCGAACAGGGTTTGAAGTGAGCAACAGGCTTTTTTGTGAACAGTCTGATTGAAAGCAGTAAAAACATCATGATGTCTCCAGTAGGTATTTGGAGATGAAGGAGAGGGTGAGAAGAAGAAAAATGTCTGCAAATCTCTTTTACAAAGCAATTCGAAAGAGAAGATTTAAGTCACCTAATTGCAATATTAAATAGTTGGAATAGCTCATGGAGTCTAAACCCAACTCCTGAAGGGAGGGCGGATGAAGATAAAAATTGAGGTTTCAAGCGGGCAAAACAGGAAATTGCTCGTAGATTTTCTTTCAGATAGGTATGAGATCGTAAATGAAGATTTCGATCTGCTCATCGTTGATAGTGTAAGGCTGAAGCAGAGATGGGGGGAAATTGAGAGGTTGAAGAATAAAAGCAGAGAATTTCTGCCAGTTTTGCTGATAACAACGAGAGAGGACATTGAGCTTGCAAAAGAGCATATCTGGAAAAGAGTTGATGAGGTGGTTGTTGAACCGGTGGAGAAGATTGAGCTTCTCACAAGAATAGAAATTCTGCTAAGGGCGAGAAAGCAAGCTCTGGAATTGAGAAAGTACGCTGAAATGCTTGAGCTCGGACTGCTTTTCGAATCAATCGGACATCCGGTTGTTGTCATCAGCCCGGATTTTGAGATACTCTATGCAAATAGAACTGCGAAGGAGTTGTTGAAGGATAAGGGGATTTCAAAGATTGAGGGGGAAAAGTGCTACAGAGTTTTTCATGGAAGGGATGAGCCGGCAGAGAACTGCCCATGTTTGGGGGCTTTGAAAAATGGAGAGTTTAGGGCAGAAGAAATGGAAGTGGAGACACTTGGCGGAACGTATCTTGTATCCGTCACTCCCGTTTATCGAGAGGGTAAACTTGAGAAGATAATACACATCGCTGTTGACATAACAGAATTAAAGGAAGCAAGGAAGCGAATTGAAATGCTCTATAAAGCAAACAGAATTATGCACGAAGTAGAAAGAGCGATTCTTTCAGCAGAAGATGTTAGTGGAATTCTGAAGACAGTCACAAAGAGGCTTTCAGAGCTTTTACCGCTTAAAGGAACCGGGATAACCCTGTTTGAGGATGGGAAAGCGAAGGTTGTCGCTGTTAAAGGATCAGAGATTTTCAGAGAGGGGGATGTTTTGAACTTTAAAAAGCTTGAAGAGGTTGTGAAAGTTCTGGGTGCTGGAAAGCCGTGGGTTGTGAACAGAATTAAAGGGGAAACGGAAGGAGAGAAACTTCTGATGAGGGAAGGGATAAAATCCTTTGCCCTCATACCGATAATTGCCGATGATTTGCTCGGTTCGATAAATCTCGCGTCCATTAAGGAAAATGCCTTTACCGGTGAAATGATTGAAATACTGCAGGAAGTGGCTCAATCAGTTGCTCTTGCTGTAAGAAGCACTCAAATCAGAAGAAAGCTCGAAGAAAGTGAAGAGATGTTCAGAAAGCTGGCAGAAAATGCACAGGTTGGTGTTGACATAATCCAGAATGATGTCTTTATTTACGTCAACAGAAAATTTGCAGAGATGCTGGGATACAAGCCGGAAGAACTGATTGGGAGGAATCCAGCGGAATTCATTCATCCAGAGGACAGAGAAGTTTACGAGAGGTATTACAGGGAAAGGGTGAGCGGGAAGAAAGATCATGTAAATTACAAGCTGAGGATCGTCAGAAGAGATGGAAAAACAAGAATTCTGGACGCTTATGGGTCGAGGGTTGAAGTTGAAGGAAAGCCTGCGGTCGTTGGGATTTCTGTTGATGTGACTGAAGAGGAGAAAATGAAGGAGGAGCTTGAAAACTACGCTAAGAACCTCGAAAGAATGATTAAGGAAAGAACTAAACAGCTCGCTGAAAGTGAGGCGAGATACAGAAGTCTTGTGGAATCCCCCATCGTTGCCTTCTGGGAAGCGGATGCCAGTGGAGTTTTCACCTTCGTAAACGACAGACTGCTTGAGATGTCTGGATACACGAGAGACGAGGTTGTTGGAAAGATGACAATGTTTGACCCAATAGCGCCAGAACTCAGAGAGTGGCTGGCTGAAAGGATAAGACTTCATAAGGAAAGAAAGCTATTTGCTGATGTTGTTGAGGCGGAGCTAATCAGAAAGGATGGTTCTCGCTTCCATGTTCTCGTCTCCCCCTCGCCAATTTATGATGAGAGAGGAAATCTGGTTAAAATTGTGGGAGCGATGATAGATATAACGGACAGGAAGAGGGCTGAAGAGAGGCTTAAGCAGACTCTTGAAGAGCTGAAGAGGGTAAATGAAGAACTTGAAACTTATGTTAATGCAATCTCTCACGACTTGAAAGCCCCACTCCGCAACCTTCAGGGCTATGTAACAGCGATGTTGGAAGATTATGGAGAGAAGGTTGATGAAGGGATGAAGTTCTATCTCAGCAGAATTGACAGGCTCGCTGAAAGAATGGATTCGCTTGTAAATGATCTACTCGAATATGCAAGAATATCAAAGCATTCCCTTACTACAACCAGAGTTGATGTCAGCTCGGTAATTAAAGATGTTCTTGAGCATCTCGAGGATGAGATCCACAGTAAGGATGCGAAAATTGAGATTGCCGAGATGCATCCTGTTAAAGGAGACAGGAAGCTACTTTTCACCATCATGCTCAATCTGATCTCCAACGCCCTCAAGTTTGTAGAGAAAGATGTGAAACCTGAAATAAAAATATGGAGTGAGAGAATAAACGGGAGAGTCAGAATTTTTGTAAGGGACAACGGAATAGGTATACCGGAACAGTATCACGAGAGGATATTCAACATATTTGAAAGACTGCACGGCGAGGAAGTTTATCCCGGCACAGGCGTTGGGCTGGCGATTGTGAAAAAGGCAGTTGAGATTATTGGAGGTGAAGTTGGTCTGCAATCCAGAGTGGGGGAAGGCTCAACCTTCTGGATTGAGCTGGAGGTGTGGGAGGATGGAAATGGAGAGAATACTTCTGGTTGAGGATAACACGGATGACATATTCATGGTAAGGAAGGCATTCCAGAAGGCTGGAATAGTCAACCCTCTGGATGTTGTGAATGATGGGGAGAAGGCTATTGAATATTTGAGGAGCAACACCCCTGTAATAATCCTGCTCGACCTCAAGCTACCAAAAATCTCAGGTTTTGAAGTGCTGAAGTGGATTAAATCGAGAGAGAGGCTGAAAAGGATTCCCGTTATTGTGCTCGCCTCATCAAGAAACGGAGAGGATATAAACAGAGCCTATGATCTGGGAGCAAACTCCTATATTACAAAACCTGTTCGCTTCGAGGATTTACTGAATCTCAGCAAACATATAAATATTTACTGGTTAATGTTAAATGAGAGACCCGAGGTTTGAAAGAATGAGATTGTTGATAGCTGACGAATCCTGATGACAGGCATCTGGCAAAACACTTGCCTGTTGCATACTCCCCTCCTCAAACTGACGGAAGTTTTTAAATACACTTAAATACACTTATGTTATGGCACACAAAACCCTGACAATATCAGAGGAGGCTTATAATGCACTAAAGAAATTGAAAAAGAGAGGAGAGTCTTTTAGTGATGTTATCCTAAGGATAACAAAAAGTGTGAGCTTGTTGGAATACGTAGAATCAGCAGAATTTCCGCAGGAGCTGGCAGACAATATCGAAGAAGTTTACAGGGAAAGGGAGATGGTAAAAAGCCGGGCTGTTGAACTTTAATTTAAGTAGGTGTGTTAATGGTCTGCCTCGAAACGGACTTCCTCGTAGCCCTCATACGTAAAGACTCAAACGCCGTAGAGAAGTTAAGGAAACTGGTTGAAAGTGGAGAAAGACTTGCAACCACACCAATAAACGCTGCCGAGCTTTTCAAGGGAGCATATAGGTCGAAGAATTTGGATGAGAACTTGAAGAAGGTCAGGGGAATTTTAAACAGGCTGGATTTACTCGATTTTAACATAAATGCTTCAGACATTTACGGCCAGATAATATCGGAACTTGAGAAAAAGGGGGAGCCAATAGGAGAGATGGATACATTAATTGCAAGCATAGCGTTAGCACATAATGAAAGAATAGTGACGAGAAACGTCAAACATTTTAGCCGTATTAAAGGTTTGGAAATTGAAAGCTGGTAGTGGTAAACTGTTACTTTAAAGTTAGCATAACTCACTGCAAATTCATATTGCAAAACCTGTTCGCTTCGAGGATTTACTGAATCTCAGCAAACATATAAATATTTACTGGTTAATGTTAAATGAGAGACCCGAGGTTTGAAAGAATGAGATTGTTGATAGCTGATGACAACCCTGACGACAGGCATCTGGCGGTCAGGGAGCTTAGAAAACACTTCGGTGATTTGGAGGTAGTTGAGATTTTATCCGAGAACGACCTTAAAAAAGCCCTTGAGAACTTCAATTTTGACATTGTTTTGACAGACTACAGGCTGAGGTGGGGGACAGGATTTGATGTCCTGAATGCGGTTCGTAAGGTCTCTCCATACACTCCTGTTATCATGCTAACTCTTACAGGAAATGAAGCAACAGCAGTTGAGGCGATGAAGGCAGGATTTGATGACTATGTTCTGAAGTCACCCAAGCACATAGTCAAGCTTCCAGTTGCAGTGGAGGCGGTGATTGAAAAAAAGAGGAAAGAGATGGAAGCAGATGAATATCTCAGGAGACTCAGAGAGAGTGAAAGAAAATACAGGGAGCTGTGGGATAATGCGAACGATAACTTCTTCATAATCACACCCGATGGCTTATTCTTAGATGCAAATTTGGCGGCACTTAACACGATTGGTCTCTCACGGGAAGATTTGGGTAAGATAAGAATTGAGGACATCGTGGATGAAGAATTTCTAAAGCCAGTAAAAGAGAGAATAAGAAAGATTGTTGAAACCAAAGACCCATTAGAGCCTATAGAAATAAGGGTGAAGAGAAAGGATGGCAAGAAACTCTGGATAGAACTACGATCTCGCCCAATAGTTAAGAATGGGTGGGTTGTAGCAATACACGGAATAGCAAGGGATGTAACGAAAAGGAAAGAATACGAAGAGGAGATAGGGAGATTAAACAGACTTCTCAAAATAGTCCACGAGATAAACGATTCGCTTGTCAGAGAAAAAGACGAAGATAGTTTGGTGAAAGCGATAGGCGACAACCTTTCCAAGTTTTACACATCGGTTTTTGTGGGGATTGCAATGGATGGAGAGCTGAAGTTCTATCCCCCTCTTGATGAATCTGCATGTGGGGAGGAAGCTCTAACAAATGGGGAGGTTATGAGGCTCAGTCCAAATAAACACATTGATGGATGCAGACACCTCCCTCTCCACGGTCACCTTTTCGCCCTTGTGGTTCCAATGATGTATAATGATAAAGTTAAGGGAGTTTTGATAATCCACTCAGAAATGCCTTTCACCGATGATGAGGTTGAAATTCTGACAACACTCTCTTACGACATTACCTTTGCAATAAACGCGATACAGCTCGAGGAAGAGAAATTTCTCGCCTACACCCAGATTGAAAGGAACATCGAGCAGTTTGCAATTCTTGTTGATCAGATCAGAAATCCTCTTGCTGCTGCGAGTTTAATTGCGGAAGTTGAAATTGAGGATGAGAAAACGAAGGAAAAAATTTTATTCCAGCTAAAAAGAATTGAGGAGGTTATAAAAAAGCTCGATAGGGGCTGGCTGGAATCTGAGAACGTCAGGGACTTTCTCAGGAAGAGCTGGGAAAAAGTTAAATGATTCCCTCCCTCTTAAGATCATCCAGATCATCTCTTCCCAGTCCAAGCAGGTTGTGGTAAACGAAGTAGTTGTTCTCTCCAATCTCCTTTCCAAGCCATTTAAGCTTGTATGGAGTTTCGCTGAGTCTCCAGGGTGTGCTGGGAATCAACAGGTTTTGGTATTTTGAATCCCGGTAAATTCTGAACAGCTTTTTGTTCCACCAGAATTCATCTTCAAGCACTTCCTTCGGTGTCATGACCTTTGCGTATATCGCAACGCCCTCCTTCCCTTCTTCCTTCCACTTTACCATCCTCTCTGCCAGCTCCCTGAACGTGAACTTCTTTATTGCCTCTTGAACATCTTTGTATGCCTGCTTTTGCTTTTCAAGAGGTATTCTGTCGAAAACAGTCGGATACTTCTCTATCAAGTGCTCCGCTTCGATCTGAGTGACCAGAGCTTTAAAGTTGGCATCTGTGTAGCCCGAAGCGAAGGCGTAGCCGTCTTTAATCTCGTAAAAGGCGTAACTGAACACTCCAGCATCGAGCGGTAAAAAGCCCTCAAGCGACTCGTTGAAGGCGTGGGGGAATATTAGATGCATTCCTATCTTGTTGATCGCCTCCGTTGAAGTTACATCTATCATCTGCCCCTCTCCCGTTCTGCTGCGGTAAATCAGGGCAAGCAGGACACCACAAGCCCCCCACATTCCTGCATAGTAGTAAGCCATCCAGAAACCCGGTGCAGTAGGAAGGTTGTATGGCTCGCCTGCTTCTGGCAGCTCTTTGGTCATGTACATGTATCCTGACTCAGCAAGGCCGAGAAGATTTGAATCTGGTATTTTCGCACATTCCTCTGCCTTTGGTCCGAAGTGACCGTGAGATGAGAAGGCCAAGTAGATCAGTCTGGGATTTATTTCCCTAAGCTGCCTGTATCCTATTCCCCTGTCATCCATCCATCCCGGTGGGAACGATTCTATCAGAACGTCCACCCTTCTAACCATCCTCTTTAGAAGCTCTCTTCCCTCCTCTTTTTCGAGATTTAGCGTTATGAACATCTTATTCCTCGTTTCAATAAGAAAATCAAGTCCCGTGTTTCTGAAATAAAACTCGCCAAAGGGTGTAACTTCTCTGAGAGGGTCTCCATCTGGAGGCTCCACCTTTATAACCTCAGCCCCCAGTTCAGCAAGAATCGAGGAGGCGAACATCGCTGATGGACTTGCCATGCTTACATCCAGAACTCTCAGCCCATCAAGCGCATCATCCTTAAATTTTGCCACATCAGGGTCTGTAATCATCTTGGCATATTCTCTCCAGTCCATATCTCATCACCACCTGAATACGGGATCGTTCTCGTAGTTGAATTCCTTAGGGGGTCTTCTTCCGATAAAGTCTGCCCAGTAGCAGATTACACCCTCCTTTAAAAGTTCTTCAATTTCCTCCTCGCTCAAACCAAGAAGCTTTTTGAAGATGTATCTATTGTGATAACCCACAGATGTACCGACCCACTTTATTCTTCCCGGTGATTTGCTGAGCTTTGCCGGGCTTCCTGCTGCAACCATTCTCTCGTATATAGGATCATCGAAGATCCAAACACTTTTCCTTGCTCTGAGATGCTCGTCCTCGTAAACCTGCTTGCTATCCCTCACCTCTCCTGCGGAGAAGCTATACTCTCTTGCCAGCTTAAGTATCTCGTCGAGAGTCCTCTGTTTACACCATTCAGCTACGATCCTGTCTATCTCATCCGCATTCTCTTTCTTCAACCTCTGAGATGCTTTGGAGAATCTCTCGTCCTCCATTAGGTCCTCCCGTCCCATTGCTCTGCAAAGCCTCCTGAATTCCTCTGTTGTTAGGGTTGAGATTACAACAAGCTTACCGTCAGCGGTCTCATACATGTTTGCTGGAGCTATACTCGGATCTCTGTTTCCTATTCTCTTCCTGTCCTCTCCCTTCAGGTGTGTGTAGGTGAAAACAGAGCCCATCACCCTCGGAAACGTCTCAACCTGAGCTACATCGATGTACTGCCCCTTTCCGGTTCTCTCTCTGTAGTAGAGGGCTGCAAGAACCGACATAAAGCCTGCAGTTGCTGCAATCAGGTCTCCGGGATAGGAAGGGAGTCTAAGTGGAACTCTGCCTTCGTAACCGCTCACAGCAGCGGCACCACTCATTGCCTGACCACTGGCATCAAAACTTGGCCAGTTCCACCTCTCTCCCCACTGTCCGTAGCCGCTGAGGGAGAGATAAATCAGGCGTGGGTTCACTTCCCTTAGGTATCTGTAGCTAAGTCCAAGCCTGTCCATCGTTCCCGGCACGAAATTTTCGAGAACGACGTCACTCTTTTTTACAAGCTTCAGAAAAAGTTCTTTCCCCTTGGGATGCTTAAGGTTGAGGGACGTGAAATATTTATTTCTCTGGCACCAAAGCACAGCGCTCGATGCATCTTTCCAGAACTTGGCCCATGCATCCACACTTCTAACAAAATCGCCCATGCCCGGTGGACTCCCTGGCATCTCAATCCTTATCACCTCAGCCCCAAATTCCGCCAGAAGAGAACCAGCTTCCGGGCCAAAGAGAACCACAGTCAGGTCCAGAACCCTTACACCTTCAAGAGGTTCGGGTTTCTCGAATATTGTCTCAGGACTGAACTCTCGTTCTGCCCACTCGAAATACTCAGACATATCTGAATATCTGTAATACTAAAATATAAAATTTGTTCAAAATGGCATGCTATATGTAATCAAACGCTGTAATTATTCCGATTAGACGAAAGAGTAATGATTATTTATTGGTAGTTTGGTATAGGGACTTGGTATAGAGACTGGGTCTTTCCAGTTCAGGCAGTGCTACTTTTGCTCAGTTCTTCTTTATGTTCAAGTCAGAATCTTTCAATTTTATCCTATCTCTCAACCCGAAAATTCGTTTCCGGATCAAGATAGAAGCTTTCACTAACAATGGCAAACTCCTCAACATGCCGTCACTAAGGTGACTCATAAATTCTTTTAGAGGGATAAAAAACGTTTGGAGTACCAATTTATGATGGTAATTAGTATAATATTATAAGAAAAATATTTATATTTGTTAATTCTTGTAGAATTTATGAAGGTGCTGATTTTTGCTCTCCTCATTTGCTTTGCAATCTCTACAGCCAGTGGATTTGAAATAGTTAAGCAGTGTGGTAAAGGCTACATCGCAGATTTGGGGAATGGAAAGTATCTGATGCACCTTGAAGGCAACCCTTACGAAATGGGGTATCAGCAAGGCTGCCTCGCTCCTGAAGCGGTGCAAAAGATGACAAAGGAGTTTGTAAAGTCAGTTCTGGAAGGATACGACATTCCTGAGAATATCATCCCCGGATTGATAAAATTGGGGAAAGAAATTGCAAAGGAGAACGAGAGGTATATTCCTTCAGAGTTCATAGAGGAGATGAGAGGAATTGCTGATGGGGCAAGAGATCAGGGGTATGATGTCAGCTATGAGGATGTTCTTCTACTTAATCTGGGATTTGATGTTGTTTTGAGTGTCGCCTATCCAATTGCTACACCTATCGTCGCTTGGCAGGATAAGAAGGGTATAGCGTGTGACGGTTTTGTTGCGATGGACGATGCAACTTCTGATGGGAGAGTGCTGATGGGCAGGAGCTTCATGTTCAATCCTGAGGTCTTTCACGAGGTTGCCATGCTGATTGAACAGTATCCTAATAGGGGACACAGATTTGTAAGCGTTTCAGCACCGGGATTTGTTGGGGTTACCGCAGCCATGAGTTCTGCTGGAATAGCAATTGGTATGGATATGGTGCCAGCCATGAACACAAAGCCCTTTGTTTCAGGAATGGGTTGTTTACTCACAGCGAGACAGGTTGTGCAGTATGCTGATGAGCTGAGCGATGCGGTGAATATGATCAAAGGCTCAAAGAGAGGTGTACCATGGCTTTACGTCATCGGAGATGGTCAGGGAAGAGAGAAGGGGGGAGCAGTGGTCGAGGTGTCAGCAGATAAATTTGCGGTGAGGTATATGGATTATGAGTATCCATCATGGGCAGAGAATCTAAATCTGCCAAAGCAGATAGAGGATAAGGACGATCTGGTCGTCTTGGCTAATCACTACATAGTTCCAGAGATGTATTCTACCGTCAGCTACGCAATCAAAGATTCACTCTGGAGATACAAAACTCTCACAAACCTGATTCTTCAGAACTACGGATCAATTGATGTGGAAACAGGGAAGGAGCTTGTAGACTATCTACACCCACCGAACTACGGCTACTATGGGCAGGATGAGAACATTCCGGTCGGCGCATCGCGCACACTCTTTGACCTCACAAACCTTGAGTTCTGGAGTCTTTACGGCATGTATTCCGATCCTTGGGCAAACTGGCAGCTAAGGCAGGAGGGTTTAGTTACTGGGCTTGATAAGGCTTGGAAAGATACTGAAGGTAGAGTAGCCGGGCCGAGCTGGAAACCTCTGAACTACGGTTCCCCGATAATTGACAAGGAGAAACTTCTTGATGCAGAAGAAGTGCAGAAACTCCTGTCTGTTGATGGCAACTACGTCGAACAGTGCGAGAAGGCCTTTATTGGTGATCGAGATTATGCCGTCCAGCACTTCAGGTTCAATGTGAATCATGACACTGCAAGGGTAACTCTCTTCGCAGATGACCAGAACGACGGGCTTGAGATATATGCGTGGAATTACAACACCAACGACTGGCAGAAGGTCTATGGTAGAGTTTACCCGAAGGGTTTGGAACGTATCATTTTCACAGTAAGCAGTGACTTCATAGAAGACGGGAAACTCGACATCGTGCTGATTTCAGAAGCAAAATGGAGGTTCGGCATGATCTACGATAAGGCTTGTGTAAGGGTTGACTACGTGAGTGTAACATAATTTTTATTTTCTTTCTTGCTCAACATTATGTATTGCCTTTGTGCAGCTAAATTCTCTTACCAAAATTTTTTGCAAGTGTAAGAGCGAAGCCAACAGCCTTCTGAACATCTGGGTCTCGAAGGTTTTTCACTGCATCCATCATGCCCATTGGCTCATAAACCATTGACTCTTCGAGTGCATCCAAAAGCCTTTTTATTACTTTAAAAACCCTCTCATCAGCTGACAGAAGCAGATTAAAGAACATCTCAAGTTTGGAGGCTATCTCGCTCATCTCTTCTGGTGATAAAGGAACTCTCAACTCTGAAAGCTTTACGATTTCATCCAAAACTCCCTTCTTTTCCAAAACAACCAATTTTTCGATAGCGTTAATTATTTCATCGTGATTCTCAACAACCTTCTCAAAAATCTCGTAGATAGCTTCGGCAGCCTTAGATATCCCTTCAGAAGACATTCAGGCACCCTTTAAAAATATAAGAAAATTAGGCTCTCTTCTTTTTCTTAATTACTTCTTCAAGTCTCCTTTCAAGGGGCTCCTCGTGAGTATAGGGACACATGAGGTAATGTTCAACAGCCTTCGCAATTGCATCTTTTGTTGCACTTTCACCCGTCTTTCTTTTAAGTTCTTCAAGCACGTTTTCCGGCAGCACAGTTTGAGCATGAACGATTTTTACCATCACTACCACCTATCATTATTATGAACACCACAATATTTAAGGTTTTCTCATTATCACCATATTGCAATTACATTTCTGTTACCTCTTATTTCCCCTAACCATAGCCACCTTACCTGTCCTCGCAAGCTCCTTTATACCATACTGCCTCATCAGGTCAATGAAGGCATTTACTTTGTCTTCATCTCCCGTAACCTCAATTATGAAGCTATCTCTCGAAACGTCAACGATCCTCGCCCTGAAAATGTTGGTGAGTTCAACAATTTCTCCTCTCCTCTCAGGAGGTGCGTGAACCCTAATGAGGCAAAGTTCCCTCTCCACCGACCCTTCGGAGATTTCACTAACTTTTATCGTCTCTATAAGCTTGTTCAATTGCTTTGTGACCTGTTCAACAACTCTATCATCACCCTCTACAACAATAGTCATTCTTGAAAGGTCATTCCTCTCGGTTGTGCCGACAGTCAGACTTTCAATGTTGAAACCCCTTCTCCTGAACAGAGAAGCCACCCTTGCCAGAACACCCGGCTTGTTCTCAACAAGGACAGCTATTGTGTGCCTCATAACCTCCACCTCACTCTTCATCTATAATCTCATTCAGTGCCGCTCCCGGTGGCACCATGGGGAAGACGTTTGCCTGGTAGTCTACTCTGAAATCAATCACAACAGGAGCGTCAATATCCTTTGCCTCCTTCAGTGCATCGTCAACATCCGAAGGGCTCTCGACGGTCATGCCAACTGCCCCAAAGCCCTTGGCTATCGCCTCAAATCCAGTTTTCTCACATCCAATGCATGTTGCCGAGTATCTCTCTTTGTAGAACAGTTCCTGCCACTGCCTGACCATCCCTAAATAGCCGTTGTTTAGTACCAGAACTTTAACGGGTATCTCGTATTTCACACATGTCGCCAGCTCCTGTATGTTCATGAAGAAGCTCCCATCCCCCGCAATATCTATAACCGTCTTTTCGGGAAATGCAACCTGTGCACCCATCGCAGCTGGGAAGCCGAAGCCCATCGTTCCGAGTCCACCACTCGAAATGAACTGTCTCGGATACCTGACTTTGAAAAACTGAGCCGCCCACATCTGGTTCTGTCCCACTTCAGTTGTAACTATAGCATCGGGCATAATCTCGCAAACCCTCTCGACGACATACTGTGGCTTAAAGCCATCTGGACTGTATTTCAGCGGATACTTTCTTCTCCATTCGTTAACCTTATCCTCCCATGCCTTCCTTTGCTTATATTGGATATACTTTTTCAGCCTCGCCAAAACCTTCTTCGCGTCACCCACTATGGGCACATCAACCATCACATTTTTCCCTATCTCGGCTGGGTCAATATCTATGTGGACTATCTTGGCATCAGGAGCAAATTTCTCAAGGTTTCCTGTGGTTCTATCACTGAATCTGCAGCCAACCGCTATGATTAAATCGCTCTCACTGACCGCATAATTCGCGTATTTTGAACCATGCATCCCCACAAAGCCCAAACACAAGGGATGGTTTTCGGGAATTGAGCCTTTGCCCATCAGCGTTGTAACAACAAATGCGGGGATCGTTTCAGCCAGCTCAACGAGCTCTTTTGACGCATTGGAAATTATCACTCCTCCACCTGCGAGAATAATAGGTCTCTCTGACTCCATCACCAGCTCAGCGGCCCTCTTTATCTGCTTAGGATGTCCATCTGTTTTAGGCTTGTATCCGGGAAGTGAAATCCTTTTCGGGTAGTCAAATTCAATGTCAGCAAGTGTAACGTCTTTGGGTAGATCAACCAGAACTGGTCCAGGTCTGCCGGTTGCAGCTATATAGAAAGCCTCTTTAACGGTTCTTAACAAATCTTTTGGATTTGTAACCAAGTAATTGTGTTTTGTAACTGGCATCGTTATACCCGAAATATCTGCCTCCTGAAAGGCATCATTACCGATCAAACTTGTCGGAACCTGCCCCGTAAAGACCACAATTGGAGAAGAATCCATGTAGGCGTTAGTTATGCCCGTTACAGTATTTGTTGCCCCTGGGCCAGAGGTGGCGAAGGCAACACCAACTCTTCCACTCGCCCTCGCATACCCATCTGCAGCATGCGTGGCTCCCTGCTCGTGTCTCGTGGTTATATGCTGTATCCCGGAATCGTAGAGTGCATCGTAAACTTCGAGTATCGCACCTCCCGGTATGCCAAAGACGACCTCAACACCTTCCATCTCCAGAGCCTTAACAAGCGCGTCAGCAGCACGCATTTAAACCCACCTCAACTACCTTTAGAAAAGAATTACAAGCTCTACTACTACGAGTTCGGTTGGAAAGACCTTGTGCATTACTCCTTCCATCATCATCCGCTATAAAAAGTTTTGGTTTAAGAACTGTGGACTTATTTGGTCGCCCTCTTTGGGAAGGATAAAGATATCACGATATGATTAATCCTATAAAATAAGATTATGTCTGAATAATAGGAAAATATTTAAATACTATGCATTAACCTAAAATACATGAACAACATCGAAAAAGCGATAAAACTTCCACGTAATAAGATCGAAGAAATCAAAGGAAAAAGGTTAAGGAGCACTGTGAAGTATGTTTATGACAACTGTGCTTTTTACAGGCGCCTTTTTAAGGAAAAGGGGGTTGATGTCGAATCAATAAAGTCCGCTGAGGATATCACCAAAATTCCATTCACGACCAAACAGCATTTGAGGGAAGCATATCCACTGAAAATGTGTTGTGTGCCAAAGGAGGAAATTGTGAGGATTCAAATGAGTGGAGGGACGACAGGACAGCCGGTAATCATCCCTTACACTCGCAGAGATGTTGAGCAGTGGAAGGAAATGCTCCTCAGAGCCTTTCACATTGCCAGAATAACCTCAAAGGATGTGATCCAGATAACTCCTGCCTTCGGACTGTGGAACGGTGGATTCGGATTCCATTTTGCTGCTGATGCTATAAACGCCTTTGTCATTCCTATCGGTGCGGGAAACACGAGGAATCAGGTTAAGTTCATGGTTGACTTCGGTACAACTGTTCTCTGCGCTACGGCAAGCTATCCGCTGAGGATAGCTGAGGTGGCGGAGGAAATGGGGTATGATCCACCAAAACTGCCAGTTGAGAAGATGCTGCTTGGGGCTGAACCGTGGAGCGATGAAATGAGAAAGCAGATTGAGGAAACTTTCAACGCTAAAGCTTTTGACATCCCCGGTTTGACAGAGATGGGGGGAGTTGGGACTGTTGGCTTTGAGTGTCCCCACAGAAACGGGTTGCATGTTTGGGAGGACAACTACATTGTTGAGATAGTTGATCCTGAAACTGGAGAGCCTGTGGAGGATGGTGAAGAGGGGGAGATTGTTTACACATCTCTTAACAGAGAGGCGATGCCTCTGCTGAGATACCGCAGCGGTGAGGTCTCTGCAGTGGTATCGAGGGAAAAGTGTGAATGCGGAATTGAGCACATGACGATAAAGAGGATAAGGGGAAGAACGGACGACATGGTGATTTATAAGGGCGTCAAATTCTATCCAAGTGATGTTGAACAAATTCTTGCTTCATATGGGGTGAGGCATTACAGGATTGAGGTTGGAGACGGGATAAAGGTAATTTTTGAAGGTGAAAACGGGCTTGTTAGTAAAATAGCGAAGGACATAAAGGAATTTCTCGGGTTTAGTCCGAGGATTGAAGCCGTTAGGAATAGAACTCTTGAGAGGTTTGAGGGTAAGGCAAAAAGACTTGTGAGGGGGTGAGAGAGGTGGTAATCTCTGCGGTATATGCTGCGTCTATAATCTTAATGGCAATTGGTTTCGGAGCAGCAGTATTGAGAGCGAGGAGATTGGTATGATAATCGAAGGGGTGTTGACTGCTTACCTTATAGCAGTCATACTCATTGGTCTCTATGAGTACAGGAGGACGAAAGGCATTCTTGATTTCTATCTTGCGGGAAAGAGGCTTGGAGCACTGATTGTGAGCTTCTCTTTCTTCGCTACTTACTTCAGCACTGCTGCTTTTCTCGGTGGCGGTGGATTTGGTTTTCTTGCAGGTTTCCAGTGGTCGGCTTTCCTGACCTTCTTTCACATTCTGTTTGCGATTCTTGCTTGGATGGTCATAGCACCACCGATGAAGAAGATTGCGGACAAATACGGTGCATTGACGATTCCAGAGCTTTTTAGAAACAAATTAGGAGTTATGAGCCAGATAATAGCTGCGCTGATCATTTTGGCTTTCTTCGAGCTTTACATGGTCTCGATATACAAGGGTGCGGGAAACCTTTTGCAGGTCATGCTCTCCATTGACTACACGACAGGGCTGGTTATCACAGCTGTCGTTGTAACCATTTACACAGCAATCGGAGGCTTCAGAGCAGTTGTCATGACCGATCTAATTCAGGGGGTTATCGTGCTCGTAGGTGGAATTGCCTTGTTTGTAGCTTTGATCTACAGCTTGGGTGGCTTGGGTTCGGCGATTGAGGCTCTTTCCAGCACACAGATATTTGGAGGAATGGATGGCAGGGTGTTATTTGAGTTCGGCAAGCTTGCTCCGCCACCGATAATGAAGGCTGGCATGGTCGTGCCTTTTATACTCAGCCTGACCTTCGCCATAAGTGTTGCACAGCTTGCAAGCCCTCAACTCGTTGTTAGATTTGTGGCTGCGAGAGACGAGAGGGTTATAGCAAACGGAATGGTCCTCACTCCGCTCATAATAGGGATATTTGCAATTTGCGTATTCAGCATAGGCCCATTTGGATGGCTCGTAATTCCAAAGTACACCGATGACGTTATGCCATTCCTGAAAGATACTGACTTAGTCGTCCCGTTCATAGCCATGAAGCTGTTTCCCGTTGGAATCAACGCTTTACTGTTGACAGCAATAATAGCTGCTGCTATGTCTACGATAAACTCCTTGGTGCATGTAGTTGCAACCTCATTTGTGCGCGATTTCCTCCAGAACGTCAGAAAGCTTTCAGACAGTACTGCCCTGACCATTACACGAATTGCGGTTTTTGTATTTGCATTAATTCCGCTGATATTTGCCGTAAATCCTATGGGTCTGATTGTTGAGATAGTTGGGGTGAGCTTTTCGGTCATAACTGCTGCATTTCTCGTTCCTCTACTTGCAACGCTTTACAGTGAGAGTCCAAATCGCACTGCAGCGTCAGCATCCATGATTGCTGCAGTGGTAACTTGCATTCTGTGGTATTTGATATACTATAGAGTATACTGGATATACCCAGTCATCCCCGGTCTCGTTGCTTCAATAGTGGTTTATGCAGCATTCAGCTTAGCTCTTCCGAAACCTGCAGAGGTCGAAGCGTAATCACTATCTCTGTTTTTCTATCTTTTAGCATTTCTACTATCTCTCTGTTTATGTCTCTTGCAGCCTTCGTTGAGGATACAAGCAAAGTTCTTGGACAAACGTAACCGCTTTTTCTAATCACAACATCAGTTGGATGGTTTAGAGTCAGTTTCTCACTACCGTAGCCTGTCAGGACATCTTTAAGCCCATAGTCAGGGAGGAAAATTTCAATTTCAAATTTCAAGCCTCTCTTCAGTGATACCTTCAGCTCTTCAGGTATGTCCCTCAAGCCCTTATCTGCATTCACTCCAATAATGCAGTCTCCTCTTGGTGTGACCTCCTTTTCCTTCGTAACCTCAAAAGTGGTTTTATGTTTAGCACTTATATTTTCATGTCCTTGTGCAAAAATTTTAAACATGAAAAAAGAAAAATTATTACTTCTTAGCAAGAGTAATCTCAATTGCTGAGACGTTTACGGTTCCCTGCTCACTGTCAATCTGCTCGGTTGAAATCTGAATGTCCTTAACTTCGACATCTGGCAGGAAGCGTTTTCTGACTATCTCTGCCACATCTACAGCTCTGCTTATGGCCCTCCCTCTTGCTTTAATTGATACTTCCGTCGCACCGCTGTTGAACTGCGTCAACACGGCCAGCACGTAATTCATCACAGGCTTGTTCCCAACAAACACCGAATTCTCTGCCATTTTCTCGACCCCCTTTTATTTTTTGTGGAGGAGAGAACGATGAGAGTTATATTAAATTTTCTGTTGTCTCGTCAAGTTTACCCATATTCAGCGAAACCAACTCAGAGGAGTTTATTACACTGTATTAAAGTTTTGCATCGGAAGATCATTAAGGACGGGTAAAGTTTGAAAACAGTTTTTAACCCCAGAATAGTTCGCATAATATGAAACCCCTCATGGAACACG
>DAVR01000033.1:0-1081 GCA_002507545.1 Archaeoglobus sp. UBA230
CTTACCACCCCCCAATCAGGCTCAAACCTCTATTCAACTCCCAAAAAAACCAGCCAAGCCCAAACAGCAAGAACAGGAGGGTAATGAAGTAGGCGAGAGCTTCCTTCATTACTCTCCCTCCTGCTCCTTCCCATCAAACACTTGAACAGAAAGAGCATCAGCATCAATGATATCGCTGTATGCTGTTCTCACCCTTTCCAGCTTCTCCCTCACTGCCTCCTTCACAAAATCTGCAACACTGCTGTAAGTTCCAAGCATCTCAATCGTTCTCTCGATCTCCTCAACCAGCTTTGCAGAAAGGGTGATACCCCTATACTGTTTCCCACCTGTTTTTACTACACCCATATAGTAAGATTAGAACTCTGATTTTTAAATTTTACTATATCGTTACAGTAACTGCTAAAAACGAGCATAGTTTCATGTGGAATCGTTAAAAAACGATGTTCGAAAATCAAAATCATAAAATATTTATAATACCAATTTAAAAAATGTTATATAGATGTAGTAACCATGATGTAAAAATGCCGCCAAAGAACTATAAGGGTATAACCCTCCCAGCCGAAATGGTCGAGAGGGTTAAAGAAATTATCGAAACTTTTCCAGAGATGGGTTACTCTTCTGTTTCTGAATTCGTGAAGGATGCAATAAGAGAAAAAATTGTAATAATCCTCTGCACGAGAGAAGGAGTTAAAGAGCAAGAGCCAGATATGCTTGAAATCCTTGAACAGGTTGAAAAGCTCCGCAACCTCATATCTGCAAAGCTGAAAGAGTAGCCCAATCTCATCATTCTATTTTTTTCTGTTTCATCACGAAATATTAAAGTTTACCCGCCCCTTATGTTCCACATGGAACAATCTGGAACATACTCTGAATCAACATCTATAAGAGGGCTTTCAGAAAAAAACAGCCAGAGAAAGGTTGATTTGCACATACGGATTTCTAAAGAGAATTATATATTTCTCAGAGAAAACTTCAGAAATCGCTTTTCAGAGACTATTAACAAGCTATTGGACTTTCTTAGGACTGAGCAACCAGCAGAGCTTAAAGTTCTAAAAATAGGATGGGCTCGGCCGGATTCGAA
>DAVR01000033.1:1194-63885 GCA_002507545.1 Archaeoglobus sp. UBA230
ATGGGCTCGGCCGGATTCGAACCGGCGATCTCCGCCTTGTAAGGGCGACGTCATAACCCCTAGACCACGAGCCCTGACTGGCATTAGACGATTTGGTTATTAAAGCTTAACGCTACCAAAAGATTAAAACACTGCGAACGAAATTTTATCTAAGCGGGGGTTGCCGAGCCAGGAAAAGGCGCAGGGCTTAAGAGGGCAACTAAGATACCCTGTCCCGAAGGGGTCCGCGGGTTCGAATCCCGCCCCCCGCATGCATAACTGAATTTGGAGCGATAAGAGTAGATAATTTTGCAGCTCGTTGGTTGAAGCAGGATGATACTGATAAAAGCTCGCAGAATCAATAGTTTTATAAATCCTTCATTCAAGCAAGTTCTGCATGGAGTTCAGGGTTGTTATTTCAGATCCAAAGACAGGAAGGGCTTACCAGAAAGTCATTGAGGGTGCAAACGCTAACAGGCTTGTTGGAAAGCAGATAGGAGATATTATCAGTGGAACGATTGTTGAATTGCCACCAGACTACGAGCTAAAGATTACTGGCGGGACAGATAGGGATGGATTTCCAATGAGACCTGATCTACCCGGTTCTGGTAGGAGGAGACTTTTGCTGTCTGGCGGTGTTGGATTCAGACCGAAGGAGAAGGGATTGAGGAGAAGAAAGGGGGTCAGAGGGAAAGTAATATCCAAGGACATTCTGCAGGTGAACACAGTAGTTGTAAAGCACGGTAAAGTTCCTCTTGAAGAGATATTCAAGCAGAAAGAAGAGTGAAATGGGAATTTTAGAGGATAAGAAACGAGCCCGGATTTTTTACAGGTATTTTTCCAAAATTTACGACAGGGTAAATCCGATTTTTTACTCCGACGAGATGAGGAAGAAGGTTGTTGATATGGCTGAACTCGCCGATGGAGATTTTGTCCTTGAAGTTGGTTGTGGCACGGGATTTACGACAACTGAGATTGTTAGAAGGGTGGGAGAGGAGAACGTTGTTGCAGTTGATCTGACACCTGAGCAGATGATGAAGGCTGTTATGAGGTTCGGAAACTCAAACTTCGTGCTCGGCGATGCAGAAAACCTTCCCTTTAAAGACAACTCCTTTGATGCGGCAATCTCAGCAGGTAGCATCGAGTACTGGCCTCACCCTCAGAGGGGCATAGAGGAGATGGCAAGAGTTACTAAGAGTGGTGGTAGAGTTGTTATTCTCGCACCAAGAAAGCCCAGCAACTTACTCGTAAGAAAATTTGCTGAGAGCATAATGCTTTTCCCTTCAACCCAGCAATGCGTCGCTTGGTTCATGAATTCCGGGCTTGAAGATATCCGGTATATTGAAACTGGCCCATACTGGTTCTGGAGCAAGCTGGTTGTAATTATCAGTGGCAGGGTACCGTGAAGATTTTTAACAGTCTTGACCGCTAAGTTACATGGACAGAGTTCTTTACGTTGGACCAGTAATCTTAGACGAGCCAGAGGAATTCTCACTGCAAGAGTTTGCAAGACAGGCCGTGGCAATGGAAGCTGAGAGGCTTTATTACTCGAACGGGAGGGTTTATTTCGTCGAGTATGATACTGTTCATGGTATAATTGACGGCAAGCTTGTCGTCGTCGAACTTATTGGTTACTCGTCCTTCGTGACAGTTGGTGAATATAGAAGCTGGATAGTTTACTTTGGAAATGATGATTTTGCGGATTATACCGACAAGATCAAGGACTTGAGGGGCGATATGACTATAATACCTGTTTTAAGAACGCATGACAGATTCATAAGAAAAATCGAGGAGCAAATAAACGAGGGGAGATTCAGGAGTTTCGTAGAATGAATTCCGTAACAGATTTTGCCAGCACGTCAAACTTCCCAAAGTAAAAGTGATCCGTGTCAATTTTCACCAGTTCTTTTGGATTTGATGCTTCTTCGTATAACTTCAGACTCTCATCAAGGGAAACAAATTGATCCTTTGTTGCGATTATGAAGAGCTTCGGAATATCGGAATCTTCAAAGGTAATTGAGTTTATGGATGGAAGCGGAGAGATGTATACAGCAACATTACAGTAGTCGGATATGTTGGAAGCAACAACGCTTCCGAACGAGTAGCCTACTATGGCAATAAAATCGTGTCTCTCCTTCAGATATCCAAGACACTTTTTCGCATCCTCCACTTCCCCGATCCCACTTCTGAAGGGCTGTTGATAATCAAATCTCATCACGGAGATGTTATTTCTGAGCAACTCTGATGCAATCTTTTCAAGTCTGATATCGAATCTACTCCCTCCCATGAGGGGATGGGGAGGGCAGAGCATCGCGACTTTTTCTCCCCTCACATTGTAGGTTGCATTTATTGAGTCAATAATAATCTCAGCCATTCTTTTTCCTCCTTATGTTCTTGATAGCCTCTTCGGCAGAGTCGCCAATCCTCCCCCCTTCTTCTATCAACTCTTTTAAATTTTTTATGTCCTTCTCACTTCCAATTATGCCGAGCATCATTGCTGCATCCTCTCTAATTCTCTCGTCATCATGGTTAAGCAGTTCGGTTATAACCTTCCTTGCTTCTTCTGCAATTTCCGGCTTCATCTCATGTAAGGCTTCAAGGGCAGCCATTGCACCAAGCCTCACCATGAACTCCCTGTGAGCCATAAGTTTCCCAAGCTCTTCTCCAATATTCCTGTCCTCTGCAACCCTTTTCACTTCCTCAATCTCTCCGTTCATCAGCTTTTCTGCCAGATACTCATAGTAGTCCTCATTTATGGCTGCTTTGATCCACTTTTCTACCTCCTGCACACTCATCGCTCCAGTAAACTTCATACCATCAATAATTGCTGTTGGAACGCTTACTATTCCAAACTTTTCGGCTATTTCGGAGAACAGTTCAGCATCAACCACGTGGTGTTCGATACAGTAACTTTGGGTCATTTTATTGATGGCATTCACCGTTGCTTGGCAATTTGGGCAGAACTGGGAGACGAATGTTACTATCGTTACATCAGCATCCTCCTCATTCTCACATCTCAGACTTTTTTCAGCGACAACTTTCAGGGCGAAGAGGAAAGACTGAAGCTCTGAATGTCGAGGAACGGCGTGAAAGAATATTTTTGACTTATCCAGTTTTATTGCAGGTAGCCTTAGCTTTGGTTCTGGATAATCCAGAAATTCGCATTTAATAAACTCATTAAACTCCGACAGCTTCCTCGCAAATTCATACATCTCTTTGCTTTCGAAAACTGTTAGAATAACCTCCTTTTTAACATTCCTAAGAATTTCCTTTACAAGATTCAAAGGTAACATGTGAACACTTCAAGCACAAGTTTTAAGGATTTTTGCAGGAATCATTTTTGATGGGTGTAAGCAGTCCCGCACTGTGGACGGAATTCTTTGAGAGATACTACAAGGAGGAAATCAACAAGCTCGCCTACAGGATAAAGTCTGGTGGTGACGGTAGATCGGTTTATATTAACTTCGTTAAGGATTTAACGATATTTCAGGAGGGTAAGCTTGGTGAAGAGTTGATCGAGAATCCTGACGAGGTTTTGCAGCATGCTGAAAAGGGGCTGGCAAATGTAACCAACATTTATGGTGTCTCGCTTGAGGGCTGTAAACCCCGTTTTTATGCTCTGCCGACTGCAAGAAAGGTTCTTATCCGGGATTTGAGGGCTCAGCACATCGGAAAGTTCGTTGCCGTTGAGGGAATCATCAGAAAGGTTACAGAAGTCAGACCGAGAATTGTTGAGGCAGCCTTTGCCTGTCTGAACTGCGGAAGCATCAACATGGTTCAGCAGGAAGATTCACAGCTCAGACAACCCTTAGAGTGCAGCAAATGTCACACAAAACGTCTTGTATTTCTCCCGGACAGCAGCATATCTGTTGATAGTCAGAGGCTTAAGGTTCAGGAGTATCCAGAGAATCTGAGGGGTGGAGAGCAACCTCAGACCATTGATGTTATCTTGGAAGGCGATCTTGCTGGTAGCGTGAATCCGGGTGATAGAGTTGTAATCAACGGGATTGTAAGGGCGAAGCCGAGGGGGTTGGGGCAGAGAAAGCTCACCCACATGGATTTGTATCTTGAAGGAAACTCGGTTGAAGTTTTGCATCAGGAGTACGAGGAGTTTGAGATTACGGAGAGGGATAGAGAAAGGATAATGGAACTTGCCACGAGTGATGACATCTACGGTAAGATTGTAAGATCAATAGCCCCTTCGATTTACGGCCACGAGGATGTAAAGCTTGCAATCGCCCTTCAGCTTTTCGGCGGGGTTCCGAAGAAGCTACCAGACGGGACGGAGATCAGAGGGGATATACACATACTGCTTGTAGGTGATCCGGGGGTAGCGAAGTCCCAGTTGCTTAGATATGTCCACAGAATAGCCCCGAGAAGTGTCTACACTACGGGAAAAGGGACGACGACCGCCGGCCTTACTGCAACTGCAGTGAGGGATGAGGTTGATGGTAGGTGGACACTCGAAGCTGGGGCACTGGTTTTGGCTGATAAAGGAGTTGCACTGGTTGATGAAATAGACAAGATGCGGAAAGAAGACAGATCGGCGTTGCATGAGGCACTTGAGCAGCAGACAATCAGCATAGCTAAGGCAGGAATAAACGCCATTCTCAGGGCGAGATGTGCTCTTCTCGGTGCTGCAAATCCAAAGTATGGGAGGTTTGAAAAGTATACTGCGATTGCCGAACAAATCGAGATGTCACCCACTCTGCTATCGAGATTCGATTTGATATTTGTCCTGACAGACGACCCGGATGAGGAGAGAGATAGGAGGCTTGTTGACCACATCCTGCAGTCTCATCAGCTTGGAGAGATGATGGAGAGAATTAGGAACGTCTCGGCAGAATACAGCGAGGAATTTATAAGAGCTAAAGCTGTCAGGATAGAGCCTGAAATAGACCCCGAACTGCTCAGGAAGTATATCGCCTATGCAAGAAAAACTGTCTATCCCGTTCTGACGGATGAGGCAAAGAAGAGGATAGAGGACTTCTACCTATCGCTCAGGTCGAGGGTTAAGGAGAACTCCCCGGTTCCAATTACCGCAAGACAGCTTGAGAGCATAGTCAGGCTTGCAGAGGCATCAGCAAGAGTTAGATTGAGTGACAGGGTAGAGGTAGAGGATGTTGAGAGGGTTATAGAGATAATAGAAAAGAGTCTGATGCAGATTGCGCTTGACCCAGAGACTGGAGAGATAGACATTGATCTTGCCTACAGCGGAACTTCTAAGAGGCAGAGGGACAGGATCATGGTGATAAAGAAAATAATTGAGAATCTTGAACCGAGTTACGAGAAGGGAGTGCCGGAAGAGGAGATTTTGACGGAAGCAGAGAGGGAGGGTATAGAGAGGAGCAGAGCGAAAGAGATACTCTCAAAACTCAAGCAGCATGGCGAAGTTTACACCCCAAGACACGGCCACTACAGGTTAGTTACAAAGGTGTGAGTTAGAGTTATAAATAAAAAGGGTCAAAACTTTGAAGGATGAAAGTTCTAAAGACGGGCATACTACCCCTCGACACACAGCTTGGTGGCGGGATACCTTCGGGTAGCGTTGTGCTCGTCCTCGAAGAACCGGGTGCTGGGGGAGATGTATTATCCTATCACTTTGCTGTTGAAGGTGCTTTGAACGGAGAGAATGTTTTTTATCTGGCAACCGATGATACTGAGGAAGAGGTGAAAGAATATGTAAACCTCTACTTCAACCTTGATGAGGCAGTATGGGAGAACATAACACTTCTCAGCCTCTCATCACCCCTCACAAAGGCAGAAAAGGATGCAAAGGACTTTCTTAAAAAGACTATGTACGATCCGATTGGAGGTCTGAAAACAATTCTTTACCACGAGGATTTCGAGAGAGTTGTTATTAACAACATGACGTATTTCATAACAAACTATCCCATAGAGGATGTGGTCTCCCTTATAGAGGTTTTCTCCAAATACGCTAAAAAGAATCAGTCTGTTTTCATGATGTTGATGACGAAGGGAATGTTCGACTCGAGAACGGAAACTGCAATAAAGCATTACTCGGATGGGGTTATCGAGCTAACGTTGAGGGAAGTCGAAAACGAAGTTCAGAGGAGGCTGAAGGTTATCAAGTTTAAAGGAATCCTCGTTCCCAAGGCGATTTTGAGATATGATCTCACCGATAAAGGCATAAAAATGGAGTCTGTTATGAGGGTGTTATGAGGGTAACCTTCGGAGAACTTGTGGTTAACGATATCTCCAGCTTTAAAGTGGACTATGCGACGTTTATAAGCAGTAAATATGTCGTATCGCTTGATGTTGTCGAATACGCAGCAAAAAAAGCTGTTGAAAACTGGGACAAAGGTAAAAGGATATCAAGGTCACTTCCCATAGAAATTCTGCTTTACTGCGCAGCAACAAGGCAGATAAAGGATGCTCTGAAGCTCGGAATTGCGGAAGGGAGGAATAGGGTTGCTACAGTCATTCTTGACGAAAATAGAATGAGGGAGGTTGAATTTACAGAGACAGAGTTCAGGCCTGAGTATGATCTCAGGGCTGTGATGGACTTTTATGGGATAACGGATGAGGAAATTACAATCACTGGCATTGAAAAACTACCTCTGCTCCTTAGGGAGAGAATAGCGCTCTTCTCAGTTTTTGGAGAAGGGGTCAAATGAAGGGAATTGCCTACGCAGCCGGAACTATTGTGAACGCCCTCGCAACTGGCATAGGTTCGGCCTTCGGCATAGATATGCAGACTGTCGTTAAACTAAAGCCGGGTGAGGGTGATGAGATAAAGGTAGTCGTTAATGGAGTTGAAAGGAAAAGTGTGGTGGCTGAGAGAATTCTGAGGGCTGAGGGGATAAGCGGTGAAGTTGTTGTAGAGAGTGAAATTCCGAGCGGAAGTGGATTGGGGAGCAGCAGTGCCTTTGTCAACGCTTTGCTTGTGGCTGTTAAAAAGCTGAAGGGGGAGATTATTGATGCATACGAAATTTTAAAAACAAATGCAAGGGTATCCTTAGAAGCAGGGATAAGCTATACTGGTGCCTTTGATGACGCGGCAGCATCACTGCTTGGAGGTTTTGTTGTATCGGACAATTACAAGATGAGACTTTACCGCTGGGATAGGATCAGTTCAAGTGCTGCAATACTTATTCCGCACTTCAAACGCGGAAAAGTGAACTGGAAGGAGATAAGGGCAAACTCCACAAAACTTCGTCCAGCACTGGAGGATGCTATAAAGGGGGATTACTGCAGCGCGATGAAGAGGAATACCAGATACTACTGTGAAATGATTGGTTATCCTTTGGAAATTGCGATGGCTGGATGGGATATCGGTGTATGTTGTGGGCTTTCTGGAAATGGTCCCACATTCGTTGCCTTTGGCAGTAAAAGTGAGATGAAGTCACTTGCAGATGTTTGGAAAGAATATGGAGAGGTTTATATAAGGAAAGTCATCGAAAATTCGGTGAGTGATTTCGTAATTCCGAAGAGTTTGTTCATAAAGTTCTAACCATCCTCACCCATTTTCCCCATTCTCCAGCCTCTCTGAATCCGTGGGATTGGTAAAACTTTCTTGCCTTGTAGTTTGTCCTTCCTGCCCAGAGTTCAGCTTTGTTTCGCCCTCTCTCTCGGGAATGCTCAATAGCCCTTTTGAGAAGTGTTGAACCTATTCCCCGTTCACGGAACTCCGGCAGGACAAAAAGCTCGTGAATTTCCCCAACTCTTCTTCTCTCAAAAATGCTGATCCAGTTGGTATCGCATGCAACAAAGCCCACGGCTATGTCATCAATTTCAGCCACAATGAAACCATCTCCATCGCGAGCCATCAGCCACTTAAAATAATTTTTGATTTCCCTTCTTCTCGTGTATGCATACTCCTCAAGACCCTTGTAAGATTTCGTGTAGACTTCAACGAAGCTTTCAAGGTCCTCTTTTGTAACCTTCCTTATTTGCACGAAACAGTTTTTTATATTCGACTTTTAAGACCTACGATTATGCTGATCAAGAGGATCGCTGAAATAGAATCACCAAGCGGGAAGGAGGAAAAACTCAGAGAGTTTGTGAAAACATATCTTGAGGACCTTGGATATGATGTTTTGGAAGGTGATCACTTTATCGCAACCCGATCCAGATCGAGAATGATCGTGGCAACCCATCTCGATACTGTGTCAGTCAAAGCTCCCTTCAGCACCGATGGTGTTTATGCTTACGGCACAGGTGTGTGCGATGCGAAGGCGAGTGTTGCTGCGATACTTGAAGCTGCAGAAAGTGGTTTGGACTTTACACTTGCGTTTTTCTGCGATGAGGAGGAAGGGGGAAAAGGTTCAAAGGAGTTTGCCGAGTTCTGGAGGCAGGGTGAAATGGCTATCGTCATGGAGCCCACCGATCTCAAGATAGCTTCAAAGCACTACGGAAGCTTTGATTTGATTGTAGAGGTTTTAGGAAAAGCGTGCCACGGTTCAATGCCAGAGATGGGTGTAAATGCCATTGAAAGGGCATGCGAGATGATGGTGGATATGAAAAGGAGGTTTAGAGCCACACCACTGAAGATAGAAGGTGGCAGTGAGGAGTATGTGATTCCGTCCAGATGTTACATTAAATTCGACGTTCTCGTTAAACCGGGAACAAAACTTGAGGATTGTATAAAGGAGCTTGAATTTTTGCGAGATTATGGAAATTTTGAGGTGTCTGATGCTCACGAAGGGTTTGAGAGTGGTGGTGTTGTTACAATTCTCGAAAAAGCCATGGAAAAGGTAGGCATGGAGCCAGTACACACCGAGATGCGGTCATGGACCGATGCTCTCAACCTCAAGGACAGGTTCGACGCAGTGGTATGGGGTCCAGGGGAGCTGCACTGCTGCCACACAGAAAGGGAAAAAGTTAAGCTTGAGGATATAAGGAAGGCCAGAGATGTTTTGCTTGCCCTGAATGATTTAATCAAATCTGCTGGAAAATGTCACCATAAATGAGCTGGAGAACCAGTATAATTACGGGATGCTGAATGAGGTAAATCTCCAAGGATTTCTTTCCCAGAATTGCCACCGGGTTCTCGAAGAAACTGTGCTTAGTCCCACGAAACTTGCTGCCAAAGTGCATTCCAAACAGGAAGATTCCAAACCATGGTAACAGGGGGTAGTAATCAAGTGTCCTGAAACCGTAAGGCATCAATCCCATCCAGACAAGGTTGGCAGAACTTACGTTTATTGAGTGAAAGTAAACTCCAAGGAGAAAAGCGGCAATACCTATGGGAAGGTGCAGTTTGGTGTAGTTCAAAAAGATGTAGCCGAGAAGCGTCGAAAGGGCAAAGAAGTGCAGGATTCTGAAGACCACAAACTCATTTGGGACAAAATAGTATGTAACGGCGGTGATTAACAAGGCAAGTGCTGAGAGTTTGAAAGCCTTTCTCAAAACCCTGTTCGGCTTCGGTCTGGCAACAGCCATCGTAAGTCCAGAAATGAAGATGAACATCCCCCCGATAAATCTCGGGAAGTAATACCAGAAGGCTCCTGAAAGCTCTATTTTGCCAAAGTAGTAGGCATCAAAAAAAGAGTGGAAAATGAGCATAAGTATTACAGCTATCCCTCTCGCAAAGTCAATTTCCGGGTATCTCATCTGAAGTATCTCAGGTCCTCATCACTCTTCCACTGCTGCACTGCCATCTCTTGCATCTCCTTTATCTGAGCAATGATTTTCTCCATCTCCTTTGCTCTCTCCTCCAGAGCTTCAACAGATACCTCAAGGTTTAGCATCTTGGAGAGCACATCAAGAACGACCTTCGCACTCTTTGGATCAACCATATAGCCCGAAGTCACACCCATCAAACACGCAGCATCTATACCCTCAAGCTTTGAAACTCCAAGTAGAAGTCCTGAAGCTCCTATTATACCACCACCCGGCTCACCGGGCTCAAACTTTATCCCAAAGCTTTTAAGCTCTTCAACAACATCTTGAGAGTTTGCAGCACCGATAACATATGGCTCCTCAACAAGCTTTCCAATTCCGTATCCACCCAGCGTGTAAATTCTCCTTGCTCCAAATCTCTTTGCGATGTCAATGTAAGCGTTAACGAGTTCAAAGTGACCCTCATTGCTTATGCTCTGAAAATCTCCGACGAGAATAAGTAGATCACTGCTGTCTCCATTCGACTTCCAAGCATAAACTTCATTCACTGGCATCCTGACCGTCCCATCCTCCTGAACCATTACCTGTGGGGGGAAGTAATGAGAGTATATTTCGACCACCTTCTCAGCCCTAAGCTCGTTCACAAGATGATCAGCCACGAGCTTTCCAACATGTCCTATACCCGGGAGTCCTTCAATGAATATCGGATTCTCCAGTCCTACATCCTCCGGGTCTTTTAGGTATCTTACATCAACCTTTTTCAGCATCCAACCACCTCCTGAAACTGAAAAATCCTACCTCCTTTCTCAGCTTCCTTCTGTATTTCCCGTAGGGGTCTTCGATTGAGAATCTGGGTGGGATTGGCATATATGTCTTTGATTTACAAACAGGACAGTATTCTTTAAGCGTGTAGCGTCTACATTTACTGCATTTTCTCATTAAAACTTTCATGCAGCCTCCCTTATGAAATTGCCTTCTCCACCAAGCTTTTTAATCGTCTTCAGCACTCTGTCTGTGGCCTTTTTTAGCACGTTTTCAGCCATCTTGTAATCGTCGGCTTCAACGACAATTCTGTATCTCGGTGCGCCGAGGTATTCTATCTTCATCTCAACCCCATCTGTCACAGCCTTTTTCGCCTCAAGGAGCGCCTTCTTTATCCTCTCAATACCATCTGAGGCTGTGCTTTTTAGTTCAAAGTATCCCCTCACCTTAACTCTTTTCGGTTTGATATTCTCTCTCGCAATCTCTGCCATCTCTTTTGCGAATTCCTCGCCTACAATCGGTGCAAGAACTTCGTAACCCTCATATGCAGCTTCTTCAAAGGCAGAGTAGACGGAATCGTACTCCTTCAAAAGCTTTTTACCAATTTTTTCAAGCTCATCGAATCCAACATTGAGCTTCTCTCCAATAATTTCAAGCCACTTAAAGGATTTCATCTCGTTCTTCCACTGTTGAAGCTTCTCTCTCTTCTGCCTCTCGTTTACGTCTTTTATTGAGAGATCAATATGTCCCCTTTTCGGGTTGATGTCTAGAACCTTGCAGATAACTTTCTGCCCCTTCTTGACATGCTCTCTGATATCTTTAATCCACCCCGATGCGACCTCGCTTATGTGGACCATTCCCTCTCTACCCTCATACTCGTCAAGGGATACGAAGGCTCCAAAGTCGAGAACCCTCTTTACAGTCCCAATAACTATTTCACCCCGTGAAGGATAACCAGTTCTCTTTATTATCAGCCTCTTTTCTTTCATCCTATCCCCCTTTTCTTCTGTGAATTTAAAGATTGCCTATAACTGTTGCAGGAAAAACTGGACCATCCGTGCAAACTCTCATCCCGTTCTCAATAACACACGAACCACAAACACCAATGCCGCACCTCATATACCTTTCAAGTGAGAACTCAGCTTTATGCAAAACACCAGCTTTTTTCAAAACTATGTAAAGAGCTTCCAGCATACCCTCGCCTCCACATGCATAAATTCTTGAGTATTTGCTCAAATCCTCCTTCTTGACAGCCTCAAGGACTGTGCCTTTGATCCCTGCAGTGCCGTCCTCAGTTGTAATTGCCAACTCCTCAAACTCATCGAGCCAAATCAAGTCCTCCTTAGATTTCTCCCCGTAGATCATCCTGACCTCTGCTCCACATTTTTTCAGAAATTCATAGAGGTATTTCATCGGGGCAATTCCAATACCACCAGCGATGATTAATGCTTTGTCGGAGGGGCTGAATGGGTTGCCAAACGCCCCTCTTAAACCGATGCTGAGACCCTCATGAGCCTTTACCAAAGCCTGAGTTGTCTCACCTACAGCTTTAACGGTTACCGAATTTGGTGATGAGAGGCTGAGAGGAATCTCTTCGTAGCCCGGCAGATACAGCATAACAAACTGGCCGGGATACGAAGTTATTCTTAGGTCGAAGTAAAGCGTCGAGACCTTCTTATTGTGTCTCACCACCTTTTTCAATTTCGTGAAGTACACAGTTAAACTCCCACTTAGGTTAATAAGTTTTGTTTGCATTTTTAGAAGAAGCAGAAGAAACAATGGGTTTAAAGGAAGATTTACAGATATTGTCATTCTATTTTTAAAGTTATCTCTTATAATCACAATTATTATCATTATATAATCTCTATAATAGTAGTAAAATTTAAATATCAGATAGTCACGATTATTGATTGAGGTGATGGCGATGGAAGAGAAGAAGGACAGGAAGGAGGTTGAGGAGACCTTTAAGAGGATTAGGCTGTTTGTAGGTTGATAATGTCCTTTAATTTAATTTATCGCTTTTTATCAATTTTAAAAATAGGTGCTACTCCCAGTACATTTGCTTATCCAATACCATTAGCTTCATTTGTTGCATTTTCTCTTTCCGGTTCTGGAGTTGAGAATTTTATAATTTCTTTTGTTTTTTGTTTTTTATTTATTACTTCTATTAACTTGTGGAATCATCTTAATGACCTTGAAGATGACATCAAAGCTGGTAGAAGTTGTGCAGCTTTTATAGCAGACAACAAGAAAGCTGTTTTCAGTGTAGTGGTAATATTTTACACACTTTCGACTTTGTGGATTGTATTATTCACCAAAGATTTAGCTGTTTTATCAGTTTATCTTGTTTGTGCTTTTTTAACATGGATTTATTCGGATAAATTTTTAGTTGGAAAACGGATAAAAAGACTTAAAGAATGGTATGTTACTGAACTGCTGACGTATTTGATAGTTTCTCCCTCTTTCTTTATTGTTTTATGGTCATTTTTTTCCCCTTTGTCAGAGAAAGGTTTTGCGTTTTCTTTAGTGTTATCAATATTTTATTTGTCAGGTATGTTTTTAAAGGATATAAAAGATGCTTCAGCGGATTTAAGTTCTGGTTATAGGACTCTTGCAGTAATCTATGAGCCTGTTTTTCTGCTTAAACTTTCAATTTTTTTAAATATTATTGGAATCTTTCTAATTTTGATATTGTCCCTTTTTGGAACATTTCCTTTAATTTGCGCTTTTTCTTCATCTACCTTGATTATTCTTGTGTATGTCGTGAAAACACTACGTCAAACTAATTGGTCTTTATCAGAAGATATAATAAATGTGCTGAGACTACATCCTCTTACATACATCGTAACTCTCTCATTGCTTGGGGCTCTTGGGGCTATATCCAGTTTATAAATAAAGTGGTCCTTGTAAGGTTTAAGTAAATTTTATTTTCAATTTCGCTCATTAGCTTAATTTTGAGATTGTGAGATGTGTAATTAGGGTAAGACGTAAAAATCGCGTATGATGGTATATAGCTCTTTAGTTGGTGAATTTTTTCTTCATACATTAGGAACATATTATGATCAATAGCATAGAAATTAAAATTTTTATCAACAAAATATTTTTTGAGGATGTTTAGGCCACCTCTTATCGTTTCGGCAAAGAAGATGGCATTATCCATAAAACTATCTAATTCAAACAGAGAGGGATATATCTCTAGTGGATAGCCAAGCAACCCTAACGATGAAGCCCCCATAGTTTCTTTGCTTAGGAAGTATAACGCATATGGACTCGCAGAAAGAAATTTTTTATCTTGAAGGTCATTAGATAAATCTCTTTTAGCTATAGCAATACGTTCAGCCTCTAAGAACTCATTCAGCTTCATTCCATCTATATGTCCTAATGCGATCCCTTTTTTCTCAACTTTAACTTCCTTGCCAATCATAAACTCATGCTTTATAATCTCCTTCGTCTCCTCCAAATTCCTGCCTCTCTCTGGCAAAGTGTCTGTATAGTCGCTCGGTATCCTTTCTCTAAAGCTGAGAACAACGACTCCTCTTCCCACCTTTTTTCCATTTACAGCTATGATCGGATGTCCGTACTTCATACGCAAAGGGAAGATGTTGAATGAGACGGCATCGACACCTGCATCCCTGAAGGGTCGAAGCATCTTGTTTATCGGATAAATCAACTCATTTTGGTAAATTTCGGATGCTCTTTCCAGCACGTATTCTGGATCAGACTTGTATTTTCCATAAAGTCTCCTGAGTCTGATAAGTATTTTTAAAGCCTGCAATCTACTCTTCGGGTAGAGAAGAGGATAGATCAAAATATTGAACCTCCCCTTCTTGGCTCTTCTCATTTTATCAACGACTTCATCTGGAGTCCCTTTGAAAACCTGAAGTTCATATTCTGCATCTGTCAGTAAAACCAAGCAGCCACGAGTCCATATTGATTCGGGAGTTATGTAACCTTCAATGGGCATACAGACTGATTCGCAATCAACCAGACTTGCGAATTTTTCAGAATCATTAATCAGTTCCTCCGTTAAAAAGAATACAGTAAGGGTTGGTTTAAACTCCACCTCCTCCAGCTTAACCTTCAGGTCTTGTATAGCATCTTTGGTCTTTGGATAGGGTGTGTAGAGGAAACTAAACATGCTTCTCGAACTCACTCTTTATTGACTCTATGTCTATTCTGAGCTTGTATATTGAGGCATCCTCTGCAGCCAATATGGCCAGAACAAGTGTTTTAGATATGGGGGATAGAAGCAAGTGCGAGCCAGCCATTCTAAACTCTGCATCTTTAAAATAACCTGACGCTATGTAGTTTATAAGGACCTTAACTTGACTTTCGAGCCAGTCAACGAGAGATAGCACCTGCCTATCCTTGAAGTGGATGTAAATTGGTACACCATCTACCCTGTAAATTCCAACGAAGGGTATGTTCTCGTCTAAGATGATTGGTCTAAGGAGCTCCTCAATTACCTCTTTCATTTAACCCTCCTTCTAATTTTTTCTATATCTTCCTCAGTAATGTATCCCTTATTTGCGAGCCTCCTTAGCTCCTCTTTTGCCTCTTCTGAGATGTTCAGGTTATCGAGATTGGGTTCGAATCCATCACACCTTTTGTCTTCGATAATGATACCTGCTCCCTCCACAATCCTGAAGGGATACACACCATCAGCATGTTTCGACATTCTGTGCTTGACAACTCTGAGTGTTCGGCTGTATGTTTCTCCAGCACCAATGTTCTTTAACTGAATAACTGAATCTGCGAGAAACAGAGACATGTTTGTAAGAGCTGAGGGTTCTCCGATGAAGGGTTCTTCCAATGTTACGACAACAGTTCCACTTTCTTTGAGCATCTTAAAGAAAAAACTGACCTCTGACCGAGACTGGTAATCTGCACTTGCGACAAGAGGGGAGAATGCATCAATTGCTATTCGGAGATCATTGCCTTTGATAAACTTGGTCAAATCGCTGTCGAGAAAGGAGGTATCTTTTATCTGAAATTGGCCTACTTTTAGCTGTCTTGATTTGATATATTCCTCCAAATCCCATCCCATTGATGAGGATATCCTGAGAAACTCATTTTCATCAAGGTCGCTTGAGATGTATATACAATTTTCTTCATTTTCAAGACCCTCAGTCAAATACTGGATGCAAAATATTGTTTTTCCACAACCTGTTGTGCCTACTACTGCATTCACAGTATTTTTGACGAATCCACCGTACATAAGCTCATCCAAGCCAAAGATACCTGTGCGCAGTCTGCCCATGATAATCATATGCTCTCTCACCATTATTATAGTTTTTGATATTCCTAAATAAGTGTTATGTCGCGAATAACGTTGCATCCCGATAACAGGTTACTAATATGGAAAATCTAACGAATAGAGCAAGTACTGAAGATATTAAGAAGGAAAATAGCATTACCTGGCAATCCCGCTCGCTCAAGAACCTCATCATCTTTACCCTTTTAAAAATTTCTTTTAGATGTTTTTAGAGGTGATAGGATTGAAGAGATGTGTAAAAATTATTTTTTAGTATATATCAATACTTTTCATTAAGTGTTTTTACACCTAAGTGATGTACCACAAATTGCCAATTATTTTACTATCTAATTCTAATTTTTTCCCACTTAATAACCCCTCAGCTGTAATCGAGCGGAAAGTTTTTAAACTGTTTGCCTTATTTTGGCACGATGATATCTGAGCTTCCAGAAAATCTGAGAAAAACAGCATTGATACTGATAAAACTGGGTGAGGCTACGGCAGATGAAGTTGCCAAGGTATCCGGTAGAAAAAGGTCCACTGAGAGCTACTACTTGAATTTACTAACGAGTCTGAAGTTGGCTAAGAAAAAAAAGGTCGGTCGAAAAATCTACTTCATGTTTAATGGGTCTGACGTCGGTAGATAAAACTGAAAAGCTAAGGAATTCCTTCTTATTTTGATTACACTATCTGATCCTGTCAGTGTCATCACCCTGTAAAGCTCATGTCTGAGTATATCGAAAAGCTCCTTTATACCATTTTCAATTGCAAGAGCGTAAACGACAGGCCTTCCCACGAGCACAAAGTCCGCTCCCAACGCTAATGCTTTGAATACGTCAACTCCGTATCTGAAACCAGAGTCAACACCTGTTGTAATGATCTTTTCTATGTTGTTTAGGATTTCAAGAGGAGAGATGGCAGAATCCAGAACTCTTCCTCCGTGATTTGAAATTACAATCACATCGCAGACATCTGATAAGGTGTAGTAGTCCACTTCACTCAAAACACCCTTTGCCACAAAGGGGAGTTTAGTGGTCGAGGCAAGATCAACAATTTCTTTTTTGGAAAGGGACCTCGTCCCTCCGTAGCTTAAAATTGATCCTCCGACTTTAACACCAGCTGCCGAGTCTATGTCAATTCCAATACCGATGGCTTTTGACCTCTCAGCCTTTTCGAATTCTGATTCAATCTTTTTCCGGTCTTCAAGGGGCTTAATAATCCAGACAAACTCTTTTTCAAAACTCACTATTTCATCCTGTATCGGGTATCCTATCCATGGAATCACGCCAGAAGCCCAGGACTCTTCGATTATTCTGTTAAAACAGTTGCTGTCAACTGATTTTACCAAACCCGAAAGGGGAGCAGGCATGACGGGCATACTTATCCTTCGCCCTAAGAAGTCGGTTTCAAGAGATGGTTCAACCCCGTGAATGGCGCGTATTCTCAACCCGATGGAGTCAAGAATCCTTCTATTTCTAATAATACTCAGACCTCTCTCAGTCCCGCCCTCAAGAATTCTCAGGTTGATACCTCTCTCTACAAGCTTTGATTTCGCCTCTTCAATAAACTCATCTACTGTTTTTACCATAAAAATCCAGAGGGCTGGAAATATTTATGGTTTTAGGGAACCTCGATAACTAACTTTTTTGGCAGATTCCCAAAAAGTTTAGCAGCGCGTATAAAACTTCATGTCGTAGAGATGGCGTTAAAATCACATCTCAAAGGGAAGAACTTGAACTCACTTTTTATGCCTGAAACCCTATCCCCCCACAAAATCTCCTCCTGGTAAAGTATGCCACGGTATGTCAATCTATTATTATTCAAAATTCAATAAAAAATTAATTTTTAAAATCAAAAGATAATGTTTAAAATTTTTTTTGAAATTATTTTTTATCTTAGAATATCTAACTTAGGCTATTTAATTGAGTATACTTTAATATATCTCTGCAAAGAAATTATTACAAAATTAATGTAACAGACTTTTTTAGGAGTCCCTAAAATTGCCAATTTGGGTATATCGGTTGTTACAAAATTTATGTGAATATTGTGGTTTTGGTGCGTTTAAGGGGGGGTAAGTGCAAAAATAGGTGGGGTTGTTGACGCAACCCTATTTTCGGTAGGAGTTTGTTACAAGTTTATTGTAATGAATATTTTAGAATGTTTAGATAAACAATATTTAAAACAATTAGTTTAATGCTAAAGTTAAAAATTTATAGTTTTTTAATATCTTCTCAATAAGTTTACTAATCTTAACAAAAATTCAATTCTTTAATTTAAAAGACTTAAATAATAATATTAATCAAAAATATTAAGTTAAAATCATGACTATAATAATAAAATCAAAGTACTTATTAACTGAATTGTAGTAGTATAAATGTGTCAGAGGAATTGAAAGAAAAGAGCGGTTTTAAGTACTCAGCTAAGGATATCGAAGTTCTTGATGATCTTGAAGCGGTGAGGAAGAGACCGGGAATGTATATCGGAGGCACAGGGGTTAGAGGACTCCATCATCTGTTGTGGGAGGTTGTGGATAACAGCATTGATGAGGCTCTCGCAGGTTACTGTGATACGATAAAAGTGAGTCTCCACCAAGATGGCTCGGCTAGTGTTGAGGATAACGGACGAGGTATCCCAACAGAAATGCATGAATTGGGTAAGTCGGCACTTGAAATTGTTATGACCAAGCTTCATGCTGGTGGAAAGTTCTCAAGAAAGGTTTACAGGGTTTCAGGTGGGTTACACGGTGTTGGTGTTTCAGTCGTAAACGCTCTGTCAGAGTGGCTTGAAGTGAAGGTGTTGAGAGACGGCAAAATTTACTTTCAGAGATATGAGAGAGGTAGACCGGTTACTGATCTGAGAGTTATTGGAGAAACTGATTTTCACGGGACGATAGTTAGGTTTAAACCCGATGAAGAAATTTTTGAGACGACCGAATTCAAATACGAAATTGTGTCACAGAGGTTAAAAGAACTCGCCTATCTGAATAGAGGTCTAAAAATTATTCTTGAAGATGAGAGGATCAGAAAAGTTAGGATTTTTCATTTTGAGGATGGTATCGTTGGTTTGGTTAAATCGCTGAATAAGAATAGGAATGTACTACATGAACCGATACATATCGAAAATACGAGAAATGGGATAAATCTTGAAGTTGCTATTCAGTTTACAGATTCTGAATTTGAAAATGTTCTGGCTTTTGCGAACAACATTAACACCGCAGAGGGCGGATCGCATGTCATTGGATTCAGGGCAGGTCTAACAAGGGCTGTAAATGAGTATGGGAAGAAAAATATTAGAAGGTTTGAGCCCGTTTCCGGTTCAGATGTCAGAGAGGGCTTGACGGCAGTAATTAGCGTTAAAGTTCCGGAACCGCAGTTCGAGGGGCAGACAAAGACAAAACTCACGAACACTGAAGTCAGAACGGTTGTTGAGTCCGCAGTTTATACTGGGATACTTAGGTGGCTTGAGGAAAATCCTGTTCAAGCTGAAAAGCTGATAAATAAGTTTCTAATAACTAAAAGGGCAAGAGAAGCTGCAAGAAAGGCGAGAGAACTTGTAAAAAGAAGAAATGATCTGACAGCAACCCTCCCCGGAAAACTGGCGGACTGTTCATCAAAAAATCCAGAGGAGAGGGAGCTTTTCATTGTTGAGGGTGAATCTGCTGGTGGATCAGCAAAGCAGGCAAGAGACAGAAGATTTCAGGCAATACTTCCCATCAGGGGTAAAATAATAAATGTAGAGAAAGCCGGAATGTCGAGGATTCTGAAAAACGAGGAGATAAAGGCGATTATATCTGCTATCGGAGCAGGTATGGGCAGGGAGTTTGACATTACAAAGGCAAGATACAGGAGAGTTATAATAATGACAGATGCAGACGTTGACGGTGCCCACATAAGAACACTCTTGCTAACCTTCTTTTACCGCTACATGAGGCCGTTAATCGAGAGTGGATATCTGCATATTGCCCAGCCCCCGCTTTATCTGATAAAGAAGGGTAAAAAAACCTACTATGCATACTCAGATGATGAACTCAAAAGGGTTCTTGAGAGGATTGGCGGAGGTGAAGTTCAGAGGTATAAGGGTCTCGGAGAGATGAACCCACAGCAGTTGTGGGAGACTACAATGAACCCTGAGAACAGGATACTAATTCAGGTTACTCTTGAAGATGCAAAAAGGGCTGATGAGCTTTTCAGGGTTCTTATGGGTGAAGATGTAGAGAGCAGGAGAAACTTTATAATGGCTCATTCAAAGGAGGTTAGGAATCTTGACATTTGAAAGATACAAAAGGCAGATAGAGGTTTTTGGTATTCTCGGGCAGGAGAAACTGATGAAAGCCAAGGTTCTTGTCGTTGGGGCCGGTGGTCTTGGCAGTCCAGTGATTGCCTACTTGGCCGCTGCAGGGGTTGGCAGGATAGGGATTGTAGATGGGGACTACGTTGAAGAGTCAAATCTGCAAAGGCAAGTCATACATGCCGGTAATTTGAAGGAGAATAAGGCTGAATCCGCAGCAAAATTTGTGGAAAAGCTGAATCCGCATGTTGTGGTTGATATCTATCCCTATTCAATCAATCCTAAGAACGCAATTGATCTGATAAAACCCTACGATGTTGTGGTTGGCTGTCCTGATAATTTCAAAACCCGTTACATTGTCAACGATGCCTGCATGCTTCTCGGTAAGCCCTTTGTTCATGCCGCGGTTTATGGGTGGGAGGGAGAGTTATCAGTTTTCACAGGTAAACCATGTTATCGTTGTTATTTGCCAAAAGCTCCGACAGAAATTGGAAGGGCTATAGTTGGCTCGACGGCAGGAGTTTTTGGATCCATTCAGTCTGCAGAGGTCATCAAACTCATAACGGGAAGTGGAGAGGTCATGAGGGGCAGAATAATGAGGGGCGATTTAGCCTCGATGGACTTCTTCAGCTTCGAGATTTCTGGAAATCCTGAATGCCCTGTTTGCAGTGGGAGGCTCAGAGGAATATTTGAAGAAAATTATAGTGGTAGATGTGAGATCAGAAGATATGAGTAAATTATTTCAATTTAAAATGGATTTTATGGGCGAAACTTATATATTCCAAGGTAAGGTAATAAAAAGGTATGACTACAATTAAATTCCTCGGAGGATGCAGAGAAGTGGGAAGATCTGCCGTTATGGTAGATGGTATCGTGCTTGATTACGGTGTAAAGCCGTCTGACCCACCGGAATTTCCTTTAGATGGTTTATCGCCAAAGGCTGTTGTAATATCTCATGGTCACCTCGATCATGTTGGTGTCGCTCCCAATCTGATGTACTACGATCCTGAAGTACTTCTCACTCCCCCCTCTCACGATCTCTCCATGGTTCTCTTAAAGGACTCAATGAACATCATGCAGCCGCCTCCATTCACAAAAAGAGAGTTAAGGCAATTTGAGAGCAATGTGAGGGAGGTGGAGTATGAGGATGGATTGGAGATTGCGGACTATGAAATAGAGTTCTTCAATGCCGGACATATCCCCGGCAGCGCGAGCATTCACATGAGGGGAGACGTGAACATCCTGTACTCCGGAGACGTAAAGCTCGAAGAGACAAGGCTGCTTGAGGGTGCGGACACGGACTACCCTCACACCGACATTCTGATAGTTGAGAGCACGTACTTCGGCACTGAACATCCGGAGAGGAAGGAGCTTGAAAGAGCCTTTGCAGAGAGTGTTGTTGATACTCTCGATATGGGTGGGCATGCGATAATTCCAGCCTTTGCCGTTGGAAGGACTCAAGAAGTTCTGATGATTCTCGAAAACTACGGCATCTCCCCGTATGTTGATGGACTTGGTAAAGAAGTGGCCAAAATTATCTCAAGATATCCCGACTTCATAAAGAGTCCAAAGGCTTTGAAGAGGGCAATCAGGAATGCTACACCCGTGGAGTGGAAGAAAAGGGAGAGGGTGCTTGAAGAACCTTCGGCGGTGGTTACCACTGCAGGAATGCTGAATGGAGGGCCAGCTTTGTTTTACATATCTAAGCTTTACAATGATGAGAAGTCCAAGATAATTCTGACGGGTTATCAGGTTGAAGGTACAAACGGAGATATGGCTCTGAAGCATGGAATGCTCAATCTGGGAACAAGGACTGTGAAGCTGAAGATGGGCGTCGAGCAGTATGACTTCTCAGCTCACGCAGATGACAGGCAGCTAAAGGAATATGTGAAGAGGGTTGTGAAGAAGGGGGCGGATGTTGTCTTCACAATACACGGAGAAGAGACCGAGGCTTTTGCGGAGTGGATAAGAGAGAATCTGGGTGTTGAAGCTTACGCTCCTAAGAATGGAGATATTTTCGTGATATGAGGTTGCTCCTCCTCTCTGATATCCACTCAAGCTTTGAAAATCTCAAAGAAATTCTAACCAGGGAGGATTTTGATGCGATTGTTGTTGCGGGGGACATCACGCACTTTCGCCCGGCAGATGTGTTTAAGGCTGACAGTATCTTAGCCCAGCACACTGATGAATGTTTTGCTGTTCACGGCAACTGCGATCACGAGAAGGTGCTTGAACACCAATACGATGCTATTAGATTCATCCACCGCAGAAGTTTGAGACTGGATGATTTTACAATTCATGGCATTGGTGGCTCAGGAATTACGCCCTTCAACACACCATCGGAGTATACCGATGGAGAAATCAGGGAAATGATTGCCGAGCTGAAGCTCGAAGATGAGGGGAAAAACATACTGCTCACACACTGTCCACCGAAGGGAATACTGGATAAAACATACTCAGGCGCTCATGCGGGTTGTAACGCAATTCGGGAACATGTAAAATCCTTCGATGCAATGCTTTGCGGCCATATCCATGAGGCCCACGGCGTGGATGATAAAATCACACTCACAGTTAATCCGGGACCGGTTATGTGGGGAAGATACGCTCTTTTTGATACTGAAAAGATGGAAGTTGAGCTGCGGAAGATTTAAGCTTTGCATCACCTGAAATATCTAACCTTGCCATCATCGCCAATCTCCTTTTGAAGAGCGCCCTGCTTCAGGAGGTATTCGAGGTGGGCAACTGTCTCTCCGACTGCAAACCATTTCTGGACAACGTGGACATCCTCCCATCTTTCGTATTTAAGGTCCCACGTTATGCTCGGTGCAACCTCCCATGCCGTCTTAGGCCTGTCTAAAGCATTAAAAGCTTCTTTTAACCTTACATCATGGTGTCTTTTTATTTCATCAACTCTTGCTCTCAAATCTTTCCAAAGCCTCCTGTGACCGGGTAGAACCAGATTTACTTCAAGATCGCGAACCTTGTCGAGGCTTTCGAGGTAACTTTTGAGGGAGTTTTCAAGAAAAGGCCACCATGTAATATTTGGAGTAATGTCAAGCAGCACGTGATCTCCAGAGAAGAAGAGCTTTTTATCTTCATCATAGAGACACATGTGAGCTGGAGAATGACCGGGGGTTTCAATGCATCTGAGTCTGAAATCTCCTATTTCTATCTCATCACCATCCTTCATTTCAGTGAACTCTATTCTATCCATTGTGGTGTATCTTATCCCCGGATGGAGCTTCAGCATTTTCCTTGCCTCTTCTTCTGGGAACCCATTGGCCATGTATTTTTCAACTATCGCCCTCCAGTATTCCGAAGGGTCGTCAAACATCTTGAGAACGATCTCAGACTCTTTTTTACTGAAACAGATTTCACTGGCACCAAGCTCACCCACAAGGCCTATATGATCGGCATGGAGATGTGTAACAAAGATAATTGGGTTTGAGACTTCCAGCCTCTTCAATGCAGAACTTAGAGCTTTGTAACATTCTTCCCTGTTCATACCTGTATCCACAATCAGCGATTCCTTGTCTCCTCTAACAAGATAGGAGTTTGTGTATTTCAGAGGGTTTCGAGGGAGGGGCACCTCCACTCTGTAAATCCCATCAGTTATCTTTTCAATCATTGACCAATGTTGTTAAAGGGGAGTTATAAGGGTAATGGCTCCAATGGAAATGACGGAAAGCGCGAGCAGAACAAAGAATTTATATACTATCTGCATGGATAATTGAAAAAGTAATGGGGGATGTTCATGAAATCTATTGTGGAGGAAGCTCTTGCAAGAGCTGAGAGAGAGAAGAGGGAAAGAATAGAGGGGCGAGGAGTTGAAGATGTTGAAGATGAAATTCTGCAAACACTGCATGAGCTGAGGACTGTTATCAAAGTAATCGGTGTTGGTGGTGGTGGCTGCAACACGATATCGAGGATGTTTGAGGAGGGAATAGAGGGTGCCGAGCTCATTGCGATAAACACTGATGTTCAACACCTATACTACACCAAAGCAAACAAGAGGATATTGATTGGAAAGAGGAGAACGAGAGGATTGGGGGCAGGCAGCCTTCCTCAGGTAGGTGAGGAAGCTGCAAGGGAGAGTGAGGAAGAGATCAAGAAGCTTGTTGAAGGCTCGGACATGGTTTTCGTAACTTGTGGACTTGGAGGAGGAACGGGAACGGGGGCTGCTCCTGTAATCGCCGAAGCTGCTCAGGAGGCTGGTGCACTGACAATATCTGTAGTAACCTTCCCCTTCTCGGCAGAAGGTGCTGTTAGAAGGTCTAACGCTGAAGCTGGCCTTGAGAGGTTGAGAGAAGTAGCAGACACTGTAATCGTAATCCCGAATGACAGGTTACTTGAGGTTGTGCCGAACTATCCGATGCAGCTTGCCTTCAAGGTTGCGGATGAGATTCTGATGAGGGCAGTTAAGGGTATAACCGAGCTCATAACAAAGCCAGCCCTTATAAATCTGGACTTCGCCGATGTCAGAACGGTTATGGAGAAGGGTGGAGTCGCAATGATTGGTCTCGGAGAGGCAAGTGGTGAGGATAAGGCATCTGAATCAGTCAGAAAAGCTTTGAAGAGCCCGTTACTGGATGTGGACGTTTCTGGGGCTAAGGCAGCGCTAGTTAATGTTACAGGCGGACCTGACATGACAATTGAGGAAGCTGAGAGCGTAATCGAAGAAATTTACAGCAAAGTTGACCCAGATGCGAGGATAATCTGGGGTGCGATGATTGATCCGGAGCTTGAGAACACTATGAGAACTCTGATAATCGTAACGGGTGTGAAAAGTCCGCAGATTCTGGGTAGGAAGGGGTATCCCGTAACAAGAAAGTATGGTATAGACTTCGTGCGGTAAAGCTTAATAAACCAGCCGAAGATAAAAGTTGCATGCAGATCAGCGATATTCAGAATAAGCTCAAGGAATACTTCAACGTTCTGAAAATGGCGAGAAAGCCAGACTGGGAAGAGTTCTCAATGACTGCGAAGGTAGCTCTGGCTGTAATGTTTGTCGTCGGGTTTATAGGTTTTGCAATCTACATATTGATGGAGATTCTGCCGGGTGCTCTGAAATGAGCAAGTATTTTGCTATCAAAACAACAGCTAATCAGGAGAGAGTTGTCGCCAATCTTATGGAAATGGCGGCTAAAAAGCACAAACTTGGTGTTTATTCAATTTTAGCCCCAAAGGAGCTGAGAGGTTATGTTATTGTGGAGGCTGAAACCCCTGATGATGTCCTCAAGACAATCAGGGGGTTGCCTCACGTGAGGGGTGTTGTTAAAGGAGAGATAAACTTCACGGAAATTGAACATTTTCTAACGCCGAAGAAAGCTGCAGAGCAGATCAGGGAAGGAGACACAATTGAAGTTATCTCAGGTCCGTTTAAAGGTGAACTTGCCATTGTGAAGCGTGTTGATGAGGCAAAGAATGAAATAACGGTCGAACTTCTTGAGGCTGTCGTTCCGATCCCTGTAACTGTCAAGGCAGATCATGTTAGAGTGATTGACAAAAAGGAGGAGGTGTAGATAAAATGCAAGTAGTTGAAGTTTTGGTTCCCGGTGGTCAGGCTTCTCCGGGTCCACCTCTTGGTCCAGCGATCGGTCCACTCGGACTGAATGTCAAGGAGGTAGTGGATAGAATAAATGAGGCGACGAAGGACTACGAGGGACTGAACGTTCCGGTGAAGATAATAGTCCACGACGACAGGTCATTTGACATAGAGGTAGGAATACCGCCTGTCTCAGCACTGATCAAAAGAGAACTTGGAATTGAGAAGGGTGCAACAAGTCCGGGAAGAGAGTTTGTTGGCAATCTTACAATGGAGCAGCTTTTGAGTATTGCGAGAATCAAGAAGCAGCAGTCCCTCTCGTATACTTTGAAGGAGGTTGTCAAAGAGGTTCTTGGAACGTGCAACTCCATGGGGATCACGGTGGAGGGGAAACATCCAAAAGAGCTAACAAAGGAAATTGATGAAGGCAAAGTGGACATCCCTGAAGAGTAGTTAGCTTATATCCCCACAGGCACAGAAGAGCTCATTAATTGCAGAAAAGAGCTCTTCATAACCCGTTTTTTTAATATTCGACACTTTGATTGCTCTGTAGGGTATTGTGGTGTACTCGATGAACTCCACTATTTTCTCAAGCAGCTCCGCGAGAACACCCTCCTTTTTAAATATCTCATCCACCATCGCGTTAATGTCGGGATCGGCCACATCTACCTTGGTGAAGGCAGTGAGAGTTGGTAAGGAAAGTCTTAAAGAGACAATAACATCCTGCAAAACAGCAGAAAGAAAGCTCTCAGCATCCCGGACGAGTGTTAAATCCATAAGGAAGATGGCAGCGGTAAAAGACCCAGAAAGTTTTTCGACAAATTTTCTACCCTCTTCAGAGAATATGAACACCTCCATCTGACCTGGCGTGTCATACAGAACGTAGTCTGCCTCTTTCTTCAACTTTTCGGCAAATTTAAGCCCAAGTTCCACAGATTTCAGCAATGCTCCATTGACTCCGAGACCATAGTTTACCATAACGTCCTCTACTCTTACGTAGTCCCTTATGTTAGCCTCAGCATCAAAAATAGGATCGCTCGCCGGATCGAGGTTCACACAGCTAACCTTGTAACCCTTCTCCCATAGAAACTCTGAGAAATTTTTGACAAATGTGCTCTTACCACTGCCGGCGCTTCCGATCACAAAAATTTCCATGGTCACCTCCTGAGTATTGCAAACAGCGATCCTACTAAGAACGCAAGGGTCGTGAAGAACAGAGTGCGGAATATTTCAGAGTAAGAGCTTGCTGCTGTTAAACTTTGATTGAGTGAACTAATCCGCGCCTTAAGCTGCACGTTCTCACTTTCAAGAACAGTTATTGTTTCATTTTTACTTTTTAATAGTCCTTTGAGGTTCTCCACGACCTTAGAGCAGTTTTCTGCCATAAGACTGAGTTTACTTACCTGACTCTTAAGGTCTCTGTTCTTCTCAACATACTCCTTTATCCTGTCGTAAAGCTCCACATTGATACTGTTAAGCGTCTCTACGAGATTTTGCAAGTAGCTGTTCCTATTCTCAAGCTGTAAAATCTCCTTTTTCAGGTTGAGAATTTGGTTATCCAACTCCACAAGAGAGTTTTCGGGCTCATTATCCTTTTCTACTTTCACCTGAATCGTCTCCAAGCCTTTGGCACTCTTAATCTCTATGAAATAGGAACCATAGCACGAATGGGTTACCTTTATCGCATACTCTCCTGCCGAGAGGTTTGCGGTGCTCGTCAAAGTGTTCTCAAAATACATACACTCGTCAAGAACAACTTGGGCAGGTTCGGTTAGTGTTAGGTTAATCACGTCCCCCTGAACAGCAGTAGTTGCTGAAAGCAGTGCGATAAGGAAAAGAATCAAGTTCTCACCCCCCTCAACGCGTTCTGCACTATCGTCCAGACTTGAGAGAAGTCTTCAAGCGAAATGAATTTACCGTGCAAGTATATAAACACGTTTCCCCTTTTGACTGCATACTTATAGTCGCTATTGGAGATGCGCAGGATTTCATCGCTCCGTGAAACTTCAAGTGCTGTCCTCATTTCGTCAATTTCAAAGTCATCAACACCAATCGCAATTTTGTTTTCTTCGCTTACAATGGCTACATTCACCAGATACTTCTCTCTCAAAAATTCAGCCAGATTGTCAATACTCACGTTGGATGCTTTGCCCTTGACACCGTAACCCCTTTTTTCGAGAATTCTGTCTGTAACAACAAACCCTACAATCACACCTATTACTGCGAGAACGATCTGCCAGCTAATGGTGACCACCTATCATATTGTTAGCAGAACCATATTTTTAGTTTTTGGACTTTTTTGAACAAACTACAATTGGTTGACACAGGGAGAGGAAAACTAAAGAATCATACTCAGAAACTTCCTCGTCCTCTCATGCTCAGGATCGGAGAAAACCTTTTCTGGAGCCCCCTCTTCAACTATAACTCCGCCATCCATAAAGATGACTCTATCCCCCACTTCTCGCGCAAAACCCATTTCATGCGTTACCACAAGCATCGTCATACCATCTCTGGCGAGGTTTTTCATGACGTCAAGAACCTCCTTAACAAGTTCGGGGTCAAGAGCGGAAGTAACTTCATCGAAGAGCATTACCTCAGGATTCATGGCTAAAGCCCTCGCGATTGCGACTCTCTGCTGCTGACCACCACTTAGCTGGGCTGGATAGTAATCTGCCTTGTCAGCAAGCCCGACCTTTTCAAGCAACTTCATCGCCAGTTCCTCAGCATCTCTTTTATTCATCTTCTTTATTTTGATTGGGGCGAGTGTTATATTCTGCAGAGCCGTTAAATGTGGAAAGAGGTTGAATTGCTGAAAGACGATTCCGATCCGCTGCCTTATCTTGTTGATGTCAACCTTACTGTCGGTAATTTCAATTCCATCCAGAATTATTTTTCCGGAGGTTGGCTCCTCAAGTCTGTTTATACACCTTAGAAGCGTGGATTTGCCACTTCCTGAAGGGCCAATGATCACAACCACTTCTCCCTTTTTAACACTCATATTGATCCCGCGCAGTACGTGAAGGTCGTTGAACCTCTTGTGCAGGTCTATGATTTCAAGCAGTGGCATTGGATTGAGTTTAATATTGAGTTTATTAAAATGTTTGTTCTCTGCTGATTGCGAGCATGTACTAAGGAATACAAAGTTATTTTTAGATGCCGAAAAAGGTAAGTAGTAAATCTAAAAAAGGATTGTAGCAATCATACTTTCGGTTCAGGTGATAACGTGAGAGTGCAGCACGACATTGTCATTGTTGGTGCAGGACTTGCCGGAATGAGGGCCGCAATTGCAGCAGCGGAGAAGAATAGCAGACTATCAATTGCAATTATCGCAAAAACCTATCCGATCAGGTGCCACAGCGTGTGTGCGGAGGGTGGAACAGCTGCTGTACTTAGGGATGGGGATAGCTTCGATTTACATGCCTGGGATACAGTCAAGGGCAGTGATTTTCTCGCAGATCAAGATGCTGTCGAATTCTTCGTCAGAGAATGTCCAAAGGAGATACTGAGACTCGACAACTGGGGTTGTCCTTGGAGCAGAAATGAAGACGGAACAATAGCCCAGAGACCTTTTGGTGGGCATAGCTTTAACAGAGCAACCTTTGCGAAGGACAGGACAGGGTTTCATGAGGTACATACGCTCTACGAAAGGATGCTTAAATACGACAACATCGAAATATATCCGGAATACCTCATCACCAACCTTATAATTGAAGAAAACACAGTTCAGGGAGTCTCAGCAGTTGAACTGAAAACAGGAAACCTTGTATTTTTCGAAGCCAAATCTGTAGTATTCGCAACTGGTGGAGCTGGGAGGCTGTATGGGTTTACCACATACAGCCATCAGGTCACGGGGGATGGCATGGCCATCGCCTACCGCAATGGAATTCCGCTCAAAGACATGGAATTCGTTCAGTTTCATCCTACTGGATTAATTCCTTCCGGAATTCTGATGACCGAGGGGTGCAGGGGTGAGGGGGGATATCTTCTGAACAAAGATGGTGAGAGGTTCATGAAAAAGTATGCCCCTGAGAAGATGGAACTCGGTCCGAGAGATATAGTGTCAAGGGCTATGTGGACAGAAATATTGGAGGGAAGAGGGCTTGAAGGGGATTATGGGCCCTACATAGCTCTTGACCTGAGACACCTTGGCGAGGAGAAGATAGAGGAGAGACTTCCACTAATAAGGGACGCGGCAATAAAGTTTGCTGGAGTTGATCCCGTCGAGGAGCCGATACCGGTCAAGCCGGTCGCTCACTACACGATGGGTGGGATACATACCAACGTCAGATGTGAAACTCCCGTTAAAGGATTCTTTGCCGCTGGGGAATGTGCATGTGTTAGCATTCACGGAGCTAACAGACTTGGAACAAACTCGACTGCTGAATGTCTCGTTTTCGGGAGGGTTGCAGGAGAAAGTGCAGCAGAGTATGCGATGAATGCAAGAGGAGGGAAAATTACTGAAGAGGTTATGATGAAGGAAGAGAGCAGGATTTACGATGAACTACTCGGCAAGAGCGGAGACGAGAGCCCGTATCAAATAAAAAGAGAGCTCAACGAAACTATGGATAAGGATATGTGGATATTCAGGGAAGAGAATGGGCTGAAGGAGGCGGTAAGGAAGATAAAGGAGCTTAAAGAGCGCTACAGGAACGTGGAGATAAACGACAGGTCAAGAGGGTTTAACACAGACCTCATGATGACCATTGAAATTGGATACTTGCTTGACCTCGCGGAGGTTGTAGCAGTTGGCGCTTTAAAAAGGCAGGAAAGCAGAGGAGCACACTACAGGCTCGACTATCCAAAAAGAGATGATGAAAACTGGCTCAAACACACGATGGCTTACTACACACCTGAGGGTCCAAGATTCGAATACATTCCGGTGACTGTGACCAAATGGGAACCTGTTGAGAGGAAATATTGAGGTGGTTTGATGGCTGAGTTCAGAGTTAGGAGGTATGACGGGTTCAGGTCATACTGGCAGAGCTTTGAGGTTCCGGCGAAGAGGGGAATGACAGTCCTTGAAGGTCTGTATTACATAAAGGAAAATCTGGACTCAAGCCTCGCTTTCAGAGCATCTTGCAGAATGGGGATATGCGGAAGTTGTGCCATGAAGATAAATGGAAAACCAAGGCTGGCATGTGAGACCCAGATTTTGTTCCTTGGCAATAAAATTATTGTTGAACCTCTTGAGAATTACAGGGTGATAAAAGACCTTGTGACGGACTTTGAAGGATTCTTTGCGAAGCATAAAGCTGTAAAGCCCTATCTCATCAGGCAGGATGAGAACTACGAGGAACCAAAGGAGCTTTTGCAGACTCCCGAGCAGCTTAATGAATACTACGTCTTTACGCTCTGTATTAAATGTGGTGCGTGCTACTCCGTTTGTCCTGCAGCCTCAACCCTTGACAGCTATCTTGGCCCTGCAGCGATGGCCGCTGCCTACAGATTCTGTGCAGACAGCAGGGATGAGGGACGGAGGGATAGATACGAGGTAGCAAGTTCATCACATGGAGTTTGGAGATGTCATCTCGCGATGGAGTGCAGCGAAGTATGTCCGAAGAACGTGGAACCTGCAAAGGCTGTTCAAATGCTGAGAAGAAGCACAGCCTTCAGCATTCTGAGAAGTATTCTGGGGTGGTAGAATGGGAATTTCAGGATGGTTTAAGCTTGGAGGAAGAAGCATTTTCAGCTGGGCATTCACTTTTCAGCGACTGACGGGTATAGTTCTGCTTATCTACCTCTGCATGCACCTCACCTACCTCACAACCCTACTCGACAAAACTGGAGAAACGTACGAAAGCATGATCGCGCTGACGGTATCCAAGGAGTTTTTGATTTTCGACATACTCCTTGTGCTGTGCGGTGTGTTTCATGGTGTTAACGGGTTCAGGATAATCCTGCATGAATTTGGACTGGCCTACGAGTATCACAAAGCTCTTCTTGCCCTTGCTGTTGTCATTGCCTTGGCCGCATGGCTGTATGCAAGCTATATCATGTACTCTCTGACAGGTGGTTGAGATGAACTCCGCAAAAAGTGTTATAGAGCCGATTGCGTGGATCTTCCAGATGCTGACCGGACTTGCGATGATAGTGCTGGTAACAGTGCATTTCTATGTCACCCACATGATCTCGCATGAAGCTCTTGAGTATGCGGGAGTTATTCAGAGACTCAGCCTGCCGGAGTACAGGGTGATGTATGCAGTTCTGCTTCTGGTTGTATCTTTCCATGCATTCAACGGCCTCAGGGCGATAGCTCTCGATACCAATGCTGGAATGAGAAGTAGAGGTACTATTAACCTTCTGACAACGCTTATGTTCCTCGTTGCCTTCTTCTACGGTCTTTACCTGCTTGTTTCCATTTAAATTTTTGATTGAGGAATTTAATTTAATTTTATATGTTATATACCACAAAGTTGCCAAAAAAAGAAATTGGGATAAACTGTGTTATATGTTGCGGTATCTGCTGATAGCATGTGTAATGGTGGTGTGTGTTAGTGTTGTATCCGCACGCCATGTCAGCAAAAAATATATGTGAAAAACTATTTAGACGTGCTGATTGAGATAGAGGCATATAGAGACAACTCATACTTGAAATCTCTGCACCTAAATTCGAAAGAAAGTAAATTGATTGACACAATTGCACTTGAAAGTGGCAATGGGGTGCAGTACTACGTATTGGAAAGATCCTGATGGAATCAAACACAAAACAGGGCGTTATGTAAGAGGATGCATTTATGATGAGCAGGTTATAAGTATCACAAAGATTGAAACCCATCTAAAAGCCTATGCCGTTAAAGGTAGAGTTGGGGAAGAAACCGAATTAAAATATAGGTTGCAGGGAGAAGAGGGATCAGAGCGTGTAAATTTGAAAAATAAAACGTGTAAAGTTATATCTCAAAGATGGATCAAACTATGTATTTCCCGGTGAGTCATTTACTGACGAAGACGGGTATGCCAAAATCATTAAAACTTTCGAAAATGTAGGCCGATACTATTACTACTGCCTGTTTGATGGATATGGAACTATACAAAAGTCTTAAAACCATCTAGGAAATAAAAGAGTTGGCTGAGGCGATGGTTGGGATATATACAAAGGGACGAAGTATGCAAGAGAGTGGGCTAAAGTCGTAGCAGATGCAGATAAAGCTTTGGAGTCGAATATGGTTCCGGAGAGGTTAAGGAAACTACTAAATACGTATCGTACGTCGATACAGGACTTAAAATTGGTGAGATTGCAGTTAAAATGAAAAGTGAACATACAACTGACAGATTATAAGCCTACGGAAAACTTCAAAAATTGATGCTGATAGATGTAGGGGAGAAAACCTTGAACGCAATTGGTCTTTCATCCCTTGGAGCTTCTTTAATGATGATGCCAGCCAAAATTAATAGTGAAGTAAATTATCGAGACAGGAATTTATATTGCAAAGAGGGTGATGACCATTCAGGGCAAAATAGATGCAGAGATGTGCGAGGGCTATAAAAACACTTACGACCTATATAAGACAATGGAAATATATCCTAAATGTAAACACTTGCTTACCAGTAAAGGTAAACACTTACATCACGAGGGTTATTGGCCATATTTCTGACCTTTTGGAAGTAAAAAATCTTTAGAATGGGTAATCACGAGAGAAAATACAGCCTTCAGATTTAGATAATTTTTATTTTTCTATTTTAACTATAGAAAAGTTTTAGCTCCACTCTTAATAAAACTCACTATGTTCTGAAATACCAACGACACTGAGACTTAAAAAATAAAAAAATTATATAACCTTTTTTCGCCATCTGATGAGTGCCGCTGCTATTACGATCCCAACTACTGCAATTTCAAATCCAAAACTCGGAGTTTCTACACTTATACTCCTTTCTGTTGTAATCTCGGTGATTTTTTCTTGCGTTTTGTTTATATTGGATTTCGTACAATCAACGTCCTCGTTGTTCAAACAGTCTGGGTCGCATATCCCATCCTTGATGGCATCACAATATCCATCCTCATCTCCAGAGTGGCAGTCCTGAGGACATGTGGAGTAGTTCTCAGGAATGCCACAAACCCCATCGCCGCATACGGTTTCTTCAAAGCTCAGACCCATTAGCTCTGTAACTTCTACTTCTCTACCGTCAGGTAAGACACAAACTAAGCAACTCTTACAGTCTTCTCTTTCCACATGCTTGGCCTCGTATCCTTTTATTGCACAGTAGCTGTATTCAAGAGCAACTTCTCCTCTAAAAAAATCCCATCCATTAACTGCTTCACCATTTGGCAGAATGCACTTGCCCACGTCACCTAATGGGGTCGAGTCACTTCTATAGTGGTAACCGAGGGCTTCGCAGTAAACTGCTGCTGGATTTCTAAGTGCTGAAGCACTGCCTGTGAGAACTATAAATAATATCAAGACACACAAAATCCTTCTAATCATGTCCACCACCTGTCTCCATTGATAATATGGATTGAATTTCCCTTATCTCCATGGATTATCTCGTCTTTTCCATCCCCATCAACATCGGCAATGGCAAATCCATCACCCTTCTCAAAATTGATTTTCATGCGTTTTATCAAATTCCCCGAGACATCGTACACTTCTAACCAGTCATCTCTTTCACCTATCACGATCTCATCCACCCCATCACCGTCGAGATCTCCACACCCCAGACCGTTTCGACCTTCATAATCGCTGTAGTGAATAGATTTTAGTGGGTTAGCTATCAATAATTCTTGAACGCCAAGAGTTATGTCAATAATGTGTATTTCGTCTGCCGAATGGTCACCATGAACAAGTTCATCATTCCCGTCACCATCTACATCTCCTGCACAGATCTTGTCTTCATCCTCAAAATTTGAAAGATAAACGTACTGTTTGTCAATGAAAAATTTATCATTCGTGTATCCCATCTTGTAGATCCTTATTTCATGGCTGCTCCTGTCAGCGTAGATTATCTCATCCTTTCCATCCCCATCAAAGTCACCAGTCTCCAAGTCGTCTCCCGGTTTAAACCCAACTTCAAATTCGTAGTTTTTAATGATTGCAGGTTCTATAACTGGAAAACTTGTTTTGATGTAAATTTCAATTTTGCCAGAATTTTTATTTCCGTGGATCAACTCACCATACCCATCTCCATTCAGATCTCCAACAGCCAACTCATCCCATTTTGAGAATTCAAAATCTTGCATATCGGGATAGTATACTATGTGGGGATCTGCGTGACCATAGCCGCCGTAGGTATTGATACCGTAGAAAATGCGAATGACGTCTGCTCTATCCCCGTGAATTATCTCGCCTTTTCCATCTCCATCAAGGTCACCTGCAGCAAGTCCATCACCCTCTTCGAAATCCAGATGTATTGTGTAGTCTGCTGGAAGAGCGTAATAGACTCTATTCTTCAGGTCACTATATTTGAAATCAGAGTAGGGGATATATGCGTAACCATCCACAGCCCAGACACATTCACCTTTCTTCGGACACTGCCATCCTGTATCAACTCCCCAGCTGTTTCTAATTATCCAACATCCCGGCGTGCCGTATTTGTTCATGCAGATCTGACTGTTGTCGTCATATCCGACTATCACAACAGCATGTTCCCAATTATCTGACCCGGCTGAGAGGGGGCCATGGCAAATCAGTGCTCTCTTTATTTCGTCGATATCGTTACTCACCTTTCCTCTATAGATAATTCCGCCAACCCTGTATTCCCAGTCAGTGCATTTATCATTGCAGTTTCCATTGGCTTCTTTGTAGGGGAGACAGGATTCGTCAGGAACACCGTTGTTTATGATATACGACAAAGCTTTATGCGCCCATCCACCATCACAATCTCCACTGGTTGACCAGCACCATATCAAATCGAACTCACAGTCCTGCTCACAGTTTATTAGGAATTGTTCTGAGAGATTAATTGTTGATTTCGCACCCGCATAGAGTATCAAACCAGCTTCAACCGTACCAACAGCAGAGTGTGCCCAACAGGAGCCGCAATTACTACCTTGATCTCTTATTGGTGGCAGAGTTATGTAATCCCTCCAGTCAAATTTGGTTGGTAGCGTATCTAAATCACAGCGGTTGCAGGGAGGACAGATTCCTCCACAGTCAATGCCATCCTCATTTGCACCTTTTACGGAGTCGGCACAGTCACATGCATCTCCGTAGCCATCACCGTCACTATCGAGTTGATCGGGGTTCGGTAAGTTAGGACAGTTATCACATTCATCTCCAACTCCGTCACCATCTGTATCTATATTGGATTTTGACTTATCACAAATATCGCACTCAGCACCTATGCCATCCCCATCTGCATCAATCTGACTGGGGTTGTAGATGTTGGGACAGTTGTCACATGCATCTCCCCAGCCATCATTGTCGGAGTCTGTTTGATCATTGGTAACGAAAGGACAGTTATCACACGCATCTCCCCATTTGTCGCCATCAGAATTTTCTTGTCCAGGATTTTTGGTATAGGGGCAATTGTCTACATCTCCACAAACACCATCTCCATCTTTATCGTTATCTTTATCAAAAGGACATTTATCACACGCATCTCCCCAGCCATCATTGTCGGAGTCCATTTGGTCGTAGTTCGGTTCCAACACGCAATTATCAAAACAGTCAAGAACACCATCCCCGTCAGAATCTTCCTCCCCGGGAGGGCATGCACCATTTATACATTTCCCACACAAGCAATGGTGCTCAGTGTAGGCAACTGTTCCGGAGTTGGCATATGGGCTAAGAACGCAATAATAGCTGGCGAGCTCATCTGTGTCAGCAGGAACAGGATTTCCAGTAGTGTTATCCATGATAAAGTAGTCTGACATCCAGCCTAAGCTCTGACACCTCCACTCTTCTTCAATTTGGCAGTAGTACTCAACCAACGTGGACTCATCCTTGCAGTAGTCCTCGAAGGATAGTAGTTTGTAGTGCAGTGGAGTTACGGATTCGGGTCCGCTTGGACCCAGCTGAGGACTTACAAATACCTTTCCGATATAGGACCAGTATCCCAATCTGCCTTTAACATAAAAGTTCTTTCCGTCGGTATCTATGGAACACTCTGGCTGAAATTCTTCTATTTTCTGTGTTGGTGTGATCACGGGTGTTGTTGTAGTTCGTATAGGTATTGGTGTTGTTGTGGTTGTCACAGTGGTCGTCGTCCGGATTGCAGTGGTAGTGGTTACGGAACATACTTCAAGCTTAATCAAAGAATTGTCACACGAACTGTACCACCCCTCCTCTCTCGTCCCTACTTTATCACAGATTGCAACACATCTATTACACGAATCGTATTTGATTACCTCACCGGTACATGAGTCGTACCACCCCTCAATTCTTGTTCCTACTTTGTCGCAGGTAGGTTGACATTGAGCACTGGTGAGATGTAGTGACAGCAAGACTATTATAAACAGTGTTATCAACCTTACTGCTGCCATAGTATGTTACAAATTTTAAAAATATTTAGTTTTTTCATTATGAAGTTAAATTACTCAATTGTAATTCCATTTTACAATAAGCGATTGTTGGATTCGTTAACATTGTGTATAGTGTTCTCAAACTTGCAATTCAATCTCCATTCTCGCATCTCCACATTCAAAGAACTGACAGCTAATCAGGAAAGTAGGATTAACTCGTTTATCGGTAAGAGGGGATGAAAAATGAGATCTTCTATCAGAAATCATTGATAAGATGGAGAGGAGGGAGACGAAAAAAGCTCTGGCAATGAATGGAATAACACCGGTAAACAAGGCGATAGAAATTCTGAAGATCATAAAGAGATATCTTACGCTGTTAGCGAGGTGAATAAACGATTAGAACTGAGAAAGTTTTTGAGAATACAGGAGGAGGTTAAATTAAGATCGGTCTGAGTGGTGAGATGAAGAAAACCATAAATTTTTAGCCTTTAGCCACACCCAATGGCCTTAACCTCGCCACAAGCCTCGAAATACCAGCCCTGTGAACGACATCCACGACATCATCGCTCAGCTTGTAGGCCTCAGGAGCCTCCTCAGCCAGCAGAGCACCGTGTGTGGCTCTAACGTATATGCCCTTCCTTTCAAGGTTCTGCTTAACCACGTTGCCCCTCAGTCTTCTCTTCGCTGCTGCCCTACTCATTACTCTCCCGCTGCCGTGACAGGTCGAGCCGAAAGTCTCCTCCATCGCTTTTTCAGTTCCCACAAGAACGTAACTCGGAGTGCCCATGCTTCCCGGGATCAGCACGGGCTGACCAAAATTCACGTAGTCGTCGGGAATCTCTCCAGTTCCCGGACCGAAAGCCCTCGTAGCCCCCTTCCTGTGGACACACAACTTTACCTTTTTGCCATTAACCCGGTGCTCCTCGAATTTCGCTATGTTGTGTGCAACATCATATATCAGGCCCATCTCCAGATCCTCCTCATTCATCCCAAAAACCTTCTGGAAGGTTTCGCGAGTCCAGTGGGCGATGATCTGCCTGTTGCACCATGCGTAGTTTGCTGAAGCAGCCATTCCAGCAAAGTAGTCCTGCCCTTCCCTGCTGTTTATCGGCGCACATGCGAGCTGTCTGTCCGGTAGCTTGATTCCATACTTCTTAACAGCCCTGTCAAGCACTTCCAGAAAGTCCGTGCATACCTGATGCCCCAAGCCTCTGCTTCCGCAGTGTATCATTACTGTTACCATTCCTTCTTCCAGTCCGAAAGCCTTTGCTACCTCCTCGTCGAATATCTTGTCCACATACTGCACCTCAAGGAAGTGATTACCGCTACCGAGCGTTCCAAGCTGAGGTCTACCTCTATCTCTCGCCCTCTTGCTCACAACCTCAGGCCTCGCACCATCTAATGCTCCATTCTCCTCACAGTGCTTCAGGTCCTCCTCACTGCCGTATCCGTTCTCCACAGCCCACTTAGCTCCGGCAACGAAAATCTCATCCAGTTCTCTGTCACTAACTCTCAGCCTTCCCTCGCTACCAACTCCTGAGGGTACGGCAACAAACAACTCGTCTATAAGCTGCTTGATCTTCGGTTTTATGTCCTCAACTCTCAGATTAGACCGAAGCAGCCTCACCCCGCAGTTTATGTCAAATCCAACTCCACCGGGTGAGACTACGCCATCGTTAACGTCAAAGCCGGCCACACCCCCAATTGGAAATCCATAACCGACATGCACATCGGGCATCACAAGCGATGCCATGTGTATCCCCGGCATAGTTGCTACGTTTGCAGCCTGCTCTACAGCATCCCGTTCAAGAATCTGCATCAGCTTCCTGCTTATGTAGAAGTAAGCGGGAACCCTCATTCCGGGCTTGTATCCTTTCGGTAATTCCCATTTGTAGTTGGTAACCTTTTTCAAAACGTTCTCCATGCCTTTAAATTATGAGGACGATTTAAAGCATTTTACTTTTCCTTTTATAAAGTTCAACCCACCATGCAGTTGTTATTGGGGCAACAGTAAGCCAACCTACTATTGCCGAGAGAGCGTATCCCACCACGATCCCTGAGATTCCGAAATAGTGGAGGGGTTGAAAGGGTATTCCTACAACCATTCCAGCCAGAATGACGAGGAGCCAGAAAACAATGGTTTCAGCAATTGATATTCTCAGCACCTGAAGTCCCTTTTTTATCCCCGACAAAACGCTCTCTCCATCCAGCACAATCGCATAGGGGATGAAGGTAAAAAGAAAAAACACAACGCTTATCAAGCACAGAAATACAACACCCCACAGGAAAAACGCAATCGCAGATTGTACAAGGCTGTTTATATCCCCAATCTTTATTGCCTTTACGATAAAATAAACCGGAACGAGCCCCGCCAGCACTATAATATCTACCGTGAGGCGGTATATCAGAAAAGGGAAATAGCGTGATTTTGCGTATTTGAATCCTTCTAAAAGTCCTACTTTGCATTCCAAAGCGTCAAAGCAGACTTTAATCCCCCAAGCCCTGAAGAGTGTGTCAAATATGATGAAAAGGAATGATCCTACAAGCAGGAGATAAAATATCAGGTCGAGGTTTTCAAGGTATCTCTCAAAAAGTCGGGTAAAATATTCTCTGTTGACTTCAGCCATATCACCCGAAAGAACCAGTTCAGGAGAGATTTTGAACACAAGGAAGAGGGCAAATGACAAAAAGATTGCAGTGCTAACCAAGCCGGAGATAAGGAATGGAATTCCTGTAACTTTGTGTCTCCTCCACGCCTCCCATCCTGCTCTGATGGTCTCCCATATCATACTCCAAAGAACTCCTTGACATGGGGACGGGTGAGGTAGTAGATAACTATACCGTTTATGACTATGCCGATAATCCCTTGAGGGAGTGAGAACAGAGATGAGACAATCCCAATTGCAAGAAGAATAATGTATATCCACCACGCCCAGCCTGCTCCTTTCCAGAGCCCGTATGAGATCACTATACCCACCACTCCAAGGATAACGAACACAATGCTACCAACTGCCAGCAGCAAAGTAAAGAATGGTGCAGCAGGCTCAAGTTCGCTTACAGGGACAATCTGTCCAAGTATCGCAAAAAGGGCTGCAAGAGCAAAGCACCCTATGGACCCTATGAAGCCCAGTATGGCAAGTATTGTAACTCCCAATGGTCTCATAGACACCTGTTATCAAATCTACTATTTAACTTTTCTGTATGGTTAACCTGTAAGCGTGCTGATAAACTCGTCCATAGCCCTGTTGACTTCATCCGGTCTCTCAAGCATAACGCAATGTCCTGCATTCTTTACAACCACGAGCTTTGAATTCTTTATCAGACTGTTAAGTTCCTTCGATCGGCTTAAAGGAAGCAAAGCATCCTCCTCTCCGGCAATAACAAGGGTAGGTTTGTCTATCCTTTCTGCCACCTTCCTGAGGTCAATAGTCCTTAGAGTTTTGTAGGTGTTCATAGCAGAGTAGGGTGGTGTGTATTTCATTGCCTGCTCCCAGACCCATTTTCTCACTTCTACAGCATTTTTCCCGACAGCAAGTTTAGCTACGTATTTTGCCGATGTCGTATAGGCGATAGAAGCGAAAAACTTTGCAAAGGGGTAACCGAGCTTGTGAAAGGTTCTAATCCTCGTTCCACCACCGATGAGGATGAGGGCGAGAACTTTTTCGGGATGCTCAACGCAGTATTTCATTGATATCATAGTGCCGAAGGAATGACCTACAAGAACGAACTTCTCCAAGCCAATCTCTTCGGCAATTAGATCAAGATCGGAGACAAAGTTCTCGAATCTGTAGTGCTCATATTCAAGCGGTTTTTCCGAGTTTCCGTGCCCTCTATTGTCAATAAATACCATTTTGTATCTTCCTGAGAAGTAGTTCCTCTGATCTTTCCACCAGTTCATATTTGCAGTCCATCCGTGAAGGAAGACGAGGGATGGCTCATCACCCTCCTCTACTTCATAGTAAACATTCACTCCATCATTCCTAACATATGGCATAATTATAGGTGAATTTATTAATTTAAAAAATTTTCGTAGACTAAAGTTTTATATTCATGGCGATGTTCAACAATTTCTTCCATTTCTGATACTTGGCTCTCATATCCTCTTTCCTCTCAAAAACATCATTGAAGGGCATACAGAAGTCTCTGTTCCATTTTCCAATTGCTTTTCCAGCAACAAGATTGGCACCGAATGATGTCCCGGAAAGTATTGCTCCCCTCTCCACAGGAATTCCAGTCACATCTGCTATTCTCTGTAGGAAAAAGTCGTTAGATGACATCTCTCCGTCACATCTTATCCTTCTTAACTCCACTGGAAACTCCTTTTTCATTATATCAACGATCTCCGCAATTCTGAAGGCAAGTGCTTCAAGCAGCGCTTTAACTATGTCTTCTCTCCTCATTGCATTCGACATCCCGTAAAGCAGTCCGGGAGCGGAGATGTAATGCGGGGTGCCCAAGCCCGTGAATGCGGGGATCAGCAACATATCCTCATTTTTTGATTTGAACGCCATTTCGGATGTTTCCCTTACATCATCGTAAATTCCGATCTCCTTCAACAGCTCAACCGCAGAACCGCTGAAGAGTAGCAAACCCTCAAGCATGTATCGCATTTCTCCCTTCAACCTCCAGGCGATTAGGGGTAGAAGACCTCTTGAAGATGCCCACGGCTCCTCCCCAACATTCAGGTCAACAAAAGTTCCCGTTCCGTTCGTGACCTTCAAGTCCCCCTTTTCCCAGCATCCTAAGGCATAAAGCGAAGCGGACTGGTCTGCAATGACCCCAGTGACAGGTACATTCCTGTATTCTCCAAAAATCTCATCGCTCTCCTTTGGTGTCGGTAACATTTCAGTATCAGCACCGACTATCTCAAGAATCGGCTTGCTCCACCTGAGATAAAATGAATCATACAAGCCCGTGGCTGCAGCATTCGAGTAGTCCGTTGCATGCTCACCGGTGAGATTATATATCAGCCAGCTATCTATGGTTCCAGCTTTCAAATCGTAATTGCCTGCCTTCTCACCAAGCTCGTTCAGCATCCAGCAGAGCTTCACACTGGTGTGGTTTGCTCTGAGAGAGAGCCTTGAGAGCGTTATGAACCACTTGGCTCTTCTACTGTTTTTGATTGTCGGGATAATCTCTGAAATGCCCGCAACAATCTTCCCCACAGCCCTTGCAATCTTTATCGTTCTGTCCCTGTTGAGCTGCTCGGCAAGCTTGTCAGCCCTCATATCCTGCCATCCTAAAGCGGGAAAAACAGTTTTGCCAGTTTTGGCATCCCAAAGAACGGCTGTTGCCCTCTGATTGGTTATTGCTATTGCTTCGATGCCGTATTTTTCAATCGCATAGTCTGCTAATTTCAAACATTTCCTCGCCATGTCTTCCGCATCAATCTCAACCCAACCGGGTTGTGGGTTATGCTTTACTATGGGCTCCCTTATGAGGTCTACCAGCTTTGATTCCTCATAAACGGCAAGCTTTATCGTTGTCGTTCCAGCATCAATCACCCCAATCATAATCTCTCCCCGATCAATTCGACAAAATCTATTGCTTTAAGGGCAGTTTTACATGAAGGGCATGCAGTCACGATTTCATACTCGAAATGATCTCTTCTATTCTTTGCCACAACCTCTGCATAATCGGGTGCTATGAACTTGTAAACCCCACCATATCCGCAGCAGTGGGTATCTTTTCCGCTGAATGCCGGCTCATGAATAGCGCATCCCATCTCTTCAAGCAGCTTTCTCGGTTCTTGAGTAACATCAAGTTTCCTCGCCATGATGCAGGGGTCGTGATAGGAAAGGTCACCTCCAACCTTCACGGGCTGAAGAATGCTGATTATGTGTGCAGCTCTGATACCGCTTTCCCTCATTATCGCAACGCAGTGCGGGCAGTTGCTCACAACTCCCTCATATTTAGACACCAGTCTTTTCACCTCATTAATGGCGGATTTGAACTTCTCAAACAGACCGAGTTCGTAGTAGGGCATTCCACAGCAAAGAAGATCATCAACGGCAAAATCAATTTTCAGTTTTTCCAGAACCTCAACAGTCTTAGTAAACAGCCCATTTTCAAGGGTTCTGCATCCGGGGAAGTAAAGAATCTTCCCTTCCCGTTTCTCTGTTTCGGTCTTCCTGAGATTTTTGAACAAGTCCCTCTCAATTCTTTCGGCAGCCTTTCTTGCAATCTCAGTATCGAAACCCGCCCTGATATTTCGGAGATTGTCATTTACGCTTATTTCCATTGGGCATGCACTCTTGCACGCGTCACATGGCAGACAGTGATACACGGCTTCGTAAGTGTAGTCTTGGGAGAAGTAGCCGAGTCTCGCCTTGACGGATGGGGAGACTGTAAGTCTGCGCTCAGCATCGAAAACAGGACAGACGTGAAGGCACATGTTTGGGCAGAGCATGCATCTTGTAATCTCGTCTGCCTTTCCAAGCTTCGGTATGACCTTGGCAAGTCTGAGCTTTGTTTTTATATCTGTATTGGCAATAATTCTTGATATAACCTTCGGATTTATCAATCGAACATCACCCCCCTGTTCAGAATGTTTCTCCTGTCGAGCACACTCTTCAGATCGCGAAGGATCGTGATATACCCCCCAATCTCAGAAGAAAGCCAACCCTTCCTCAATCTGCCAATGCCGTGGTGGTGGGTGATATTCCCCCCATTCTTCAAAGAAGTTTCTATGGCTCGTCTCCATACTTCCCTGTAATACTCCTCAATGTTGACTGGAAAGCCAGCAAAAGTAAAGTAGAAGCAAAGTCCACTCTCGTAAAAATGGGATGCATGGGCTGATGCTGTAATTGTTCCCTCTACACTTCTGATTGCCTTTATCACCTCATGGTAGAGCTTTTCAGCATCACTCCAGAAGCAGGCAACTTCTATCGTGTCGAATATGAATCCTAAGGGGACTATTCGAGATATGTCTGATACATTGAACCTCTTATCCAACCATTTCTCGGCGTAGCCCTCCGTAATGTTTCCCCTTACGATTTTCTTCGCCATATCTGCTTTTGTTCCTGCCCCTTTTCCTTCAAACACCGCTATCAAGCTGAATTTTTCCGTGTCGAAGTATCTTAAGCTCTCTTCGTCGTCAAAAATCCTCATCAGTGCGGGTTTAAGACTCATCAGCGCCTTGGCATCTTTAACAGCTTCTCCCATGGTATTGTATTCGACAGAGAGGGTCAGAGACTCCTCAGGAAGCTCGAATATCTTCATAATAACCTCTGTAACTACGCCGAGCAAGCCTTCACTCCCGACGAACAGTTTTTTTAAATCAGGCCCCGCCCTCCTTGGAGTCACCCTCTCTGTAACAATTTCCCCGTCCGGCAAAACAGCAGTTAAGGACACGATAAGGTCCTCGATGTTACCGTAACCGGTAGAGAACTGCCCGCTTGCAGCGGTTGCGACCCAGCCACCAACGGTTGAGCAGTAAAGACTCTGCGGAGAATGTCGGAGAGTAAAGCCACGATGGTTCAGAATCTTTTCCAATCTTCCTCCCACAACTCCTGCTCCGGCCTTGACCATCATGTTTTCAGCATTTATCTCGATATCCTTCAGGAGAAGGGTTGAGAGAGCGATCCCACCCTCATAGGGTGTTGCGGCATCAATAACCCCACTTGCCCCTCCAAATATGTATACGGGTATACCATACGCATTTGCAGTTCTTAGAACTATTGACACCTCTTCGGTACTCTTTGGAAACGCTACAGCATCCGGAAGCGCTGGAGTTTCCCTTTTCAGCAGTTTGTGCAAATGCAGAGGGTTAAAATCCTTGCAGTAGGCAATCTTGTCTTCTTCGGCAGTTGAAATTTTTATCCCGACGGTTATCAACTCTTCAACTGCCTTTTCTATCATCTCTCCTCCACCGCCCTTAATTTTACAGCAGTTCCGTAAGCGAGCAACTCCGCCGCTCCGGCCATCGTCTGCGATGTCGTGAACCTGACATTCACGACAGCATCAGCACCGAGCCTCTTCGCTTCATTCACCATTCTGTTCAGAGCCTCCATTCTGGCATCTCTGAGCATCTCGGTGTATTCCTCAATTTCACCGCCAACGATATTTTTCAAACCGGCAAGGATGTCCTTTCCGAGATGCTTTGCCCTCACGGTGTTTCCGAACACAACTCCGAGAACCTCTTCAACTTCATAACCCGGAACAAATTCCGTAGTCGTAACAATCATTCTTTCACCTCTTCTACCTTCTTATCCCTCCCACCAAAAAGGATAAGGGCAATTCCGAGAAGTATGAGGACAGTGTCCAGAATGAAGAGGAAAGGTAGGGTGATCTCCAGCACAATTCCGGTGACAACAAAACCCAGTCCCCATTTCACGTGGCTTTCCATACTTTGCATGAGTTGGGAAGGATATAAAGCTATCCTACAATCAACTCCTCAAGCACAGCCGGAATGGTTTTGCCCTCATACAGAACTTGATAGATGTTCTTCAGCAGCGGGAACTGTCCCTCATTGGCTCTGCCCTCCGACTCCAGTTTTCTTAGAAGCTTGTAAGCCATAATAGTCGTTCTGTATCCCTCTATAACGCCTACACCTCTCCTCTTCAGCTCATCAAGTGCCTGCTCGGCTGTGTAACCCTTGCCGAGTAGTTCTCCAAGCATTCCGTTTCTTCCACCTCTGAACGTTGCTATCAGATCGCCGAATCCTGAAAGACCGAAAGCTGTCATCTTGTCACCACCGAGAAGATGAATGAATGATGCTATCTCGTTAATAGCCTTTGTCGCTATAACCCCTTTTGCATTACTCATCTCAACGTTATGAACACTCTCGTATCCCCTTATCCATGCAATCGCTATCGAATAAACATTTTTCAGAGCCGAAGTGATCTCCGTTCCTCTGATGTCCTTCGACACTTCAACGCCGTAGTGTTTCGTCTCAAAGATTCTTTTCATTTCATTAGCCGCTTCAATGCTCACGCTGCTGAAGACAACCTTTGTGGGCATTCTCTTCGCAACCTCTCTTGCAATCGCAGGCCCTGTTATTGCAACAGTCCTGTCCTTCAAATCCTCTCTGATTCTCCATATCGTTTCAGGAATCGTGAGGATATCTCCATCCACTTCGAGCAATCCCTTTGATATTAGAATGAGATACTGCTCTTCCAACATATCCGAAATTCGCTCAAAGACCGGCAAAACACCTTCGGTGCTAACACCGAGCAGTATTACATCAGCATCCTTCAAGGCATCCTCCAGTTCTTCGGGATGGTATATCTCCACCTTCTCCAGCCTTACACCGATTCGCGGATGTTCCTCTCCAGCTTCAATCTTCTTGAGTATTTCAGTATCGAATTCAGTCCCCCAAATCCTTACCTTGTTCCCGTTATCTATCAGCGGAATGGAGAGGGCTGAACCCATCGCTCCCGCTCCAAGAATTGAAATAATCATGTGCTTCCATTCTCACGAAAATTGAAAAGTTTTTCCCCAATCTTTTTATAATCTACAAACAAGGAAACCCTATGCCGGGTATAATCCCACACAGACACTGTGTTGTATGTGGTAAGGCAATCGAACCAGATCAGCAGGTGTGCAGTGAGGAGTGTGAAAAAGTTCTGAACAAGGAGAGAAAGAGGCAGAGAAACTTCATGGTGTTCATGTTCGTCATACTGCTGCTGTTACTGCTATTCATGTGGCTGCCCTACATTTCAAAGTGAGTCGTAAATCTCTCCCGGAACTGGGACTGGATATCGTTCTGTGAGACAGGCAAGACAGTAATCTTCTCCGCCACCAGCTTTTCTGATAGCTTTTAGAAGTCCTTCAAGGCTGAGATATGCCAGGCTGTCCGCACCGAGAAGTTTTCCTATTTCCTCAACGCTGTAATTCGCAGCTATTAGTTCCTCTCTTGTTTTCATATCAATGCCAAAGTAGCATGGAGCGATAATCGGGGGGCTGCCAATTCTCATGTGCACTTCTTTTGCTCCTGCCTTTTTTATCATCTCGATTATCCTTTTTGACGTTGTGCCCCTCACTATGCTGTCGTCAATGAGAACTATCCTTTTATCTCTGACGTTCCCTCTAACGACGTTAACCTTCAGCCTGACTGAAGCTTCTCTGAGGGTTTGAACGGGCATTATGAACGTCCTACCAACGTATCTGTTCTTTATCAGGCTCTCCATGTAGGGTAACTTGGACTCGCTGGCATATCCAATTGCAGCGGTAATTCCGCTATCAGGTACTGCAGAAACGTAATCTGCTTCTACAGGCGACTCTCTGGCAAGAACTTTGCCCATCTCTGTTCTCGCATCATAGACACTAACACCATCTATTATAGAGTCTGGACGGGCGAAGTAAATGTACTCAAAAATGCATGCAGCCATCCTCTTTGGTTCAACTATCTGAACAAATTCAACCTTTCCCTTCTTGATTATAACAGCTTCTCCCGGCTTTATGTCTCTAAGGAACTTACCACCAATAGCATCAACTGCGCAGCTTTCACTGCAGATCACGAATCCATCATCAACTTCGCCAATGCAGAGGGGTTTGAAGCCCACGGGGTCGCGGTAGCCTATAACTACATCGTCAATCATCATCGTCAAGGTATAACTTCCGATCAGGATGTTGTTGAGCATTACGAGCGCATCCACGACATCTTCCGTCTTCAGCAGAAACTTGGACAAAAGTTGAGCTATAACTTCCGTGTCCGAGTCGGTTGTGAAAACCCTCCCCTCATTCTCCAGTTCGTTTCTCAGCTGCGCGTAGTTTACAAGATTGCCATTGTGTGCAACAGCAATCGAACCTGCCTTTGACTGAACGACAAAGGGTTGAGCGTTTTCAACCCTTGACAAACCTGTTGTGGAGTATCTCACATGTCCGATTACCGAATTCCCCGCAAGAGCATCGAAGTCTTCATCACTGAAAACCTCCGTAACCAGCCCCATTCCCTTTTTGTGTTTGAGTCCACTATCAAATGCTGCTATCCCCGCAGATTCCTGTCCTCGATGCTGAAGGGAGAAAAGGGCGTAATAGGCAAGTCTTGGGGATATTTGCGGGTCTACATGATAAACTCCGACAACTCCACACATCTACGTTCGATTCTTTTTCTTATTTACCCAATTGTAGCTTCTCAATCTCTTGCTTTTTCCGAATCCACAAGCAGCACAATAGCCCTTTCTCCTGTGGAAGGAGTGTCTCCCACACCTTCTACATCTAATATGAACCCTTTTCCTTCCCCTTTTACCCATCGCAGCAGTTCCGTCTGACATCAGTCACCACCCGGTGCAGGTGATACAAAAACGACAGTATCTCCTCTTATAACCACACTGCCTACTTTCCTAACAACTTCGCCATTCTGTATCTCCTCAGCATCAAGCAGGACGAGGTTCATATGTATATCGTATCCATCAAGCGTTCCCCTAAACTCTCTCCCTCCTTTCAGCCTTACTATCACAGGAGATTTCAGGGATTTGTTCAGAACATCCAGTGGTCTTGGTGGCATGTTCCTACCTCCAGAAATCTTAAAGTGTGTCTAAAAGACCAGTTATTTAAAAATATCGCTCTTTCGAAAATGTTTTTAATCCAGTCATTGAGAAAAGCTCAGCGCGGGTAGTCTAGCGGTAGGACAACGCCCTTCCGAGGCGTTAGCCCGGGTTCAAATCCCGGCCCGCGCATTTTGACTTGGATGTGGATTATGGTAAGAGACTCAAAATAAAAAATGGACAGTTCGATCATTTTCCACCCGACTCTCTTTTTCTCAGAACCTTGAAGGCTGTATTTGGAATTACAACGTTCTTACCATCCACCTCGAATGTCAGCAGACTCTTCCTTACTCTCCAGTGTTCACTCTCAATTACTTCCTTAAGAGGTGTCAGCTTGACGATTATTGGTGTTCCGAGAAATCTGCCGAGGTATCTTCTCCTAACCTTCCTTGCCTTACTTATCAACTCGTTGACTGTGTGTTTCCTCAACTCCTTGTTCAGCTCTTCATCCAGCACTTTTATTCTTTCCAGATCATCTGAGATTCTGTCGAGCATGAACTTCCAGTCGGGCTCAAGGTCCCACCTTCCGATTATTTTAAGCAAAGCCCTGAAATCTGCATCTGTAGGAGTGGCTAAGGCAACATAGCCATCCTTAACCCTATAGTAGCCGAAGGGGTAGGCTATGTAGTCAACCGTCCCGTATCTTGTCCTTGATTTGCCAAACAGATAGGCCACAACGTAGGGGAAGATGTTAACAATCGCAAGGGCGTCGTTAGTTGCGATATCCACGAACTGTCCTTTACCACTCTTCGATCGCTCAATCAAAGCCAGCAAAGCGCCTATAGCAGCATTCACCCCGGCCATAGTCCATGCCGCCCACATTCCCGCCCTGAGCGGGTATGAGAATTTGTCTGTTAGGTAGGGGTTGCCTATCAGTGAGGGATAACCATTGTAAGCCTGTGCTGTCAAATCTGAATCAGGAATGTTTGCATTTTCCTTTGCTTTTTCGGTGAAGTGTCCGAATGGTGAAACAGCAACGTAAATTATGGCAGGATTTCTAACTGAAAGGTGTCGGTAACCAGCACCGGCAGAATCAAGAAAGCCCGGTTGGAGAGCATCAATCACTACATCGCTTTCTGCCATTGTATCTCTGACCTCATCGTTTATTTCCTCAACTTTCAGTATTTCCTTGTACCTGTTTTCAATGAGATACGGGATTCCCACACCATCTACTTTCACACCATAGGGCGTGATTTCCTTTGCTGAATCATCAAGCTCAATCCTCACGACTTCAGCGCCGAGTTCTGATAGCATCGCTCCTGCAATTGCACCAGCAAAGTTATCTCCACTTAATTCAACCACTTTGACATCACTCAATGCTTCGAGTCTGTCATTGGAAGAGAACAGTTTCAGTATGTCACTCTTCATCCCTTTCACCTCTGAAAACAGGATCATCTTCGCTCCATGTTGGTGGTGGAGATGTCCCCGGCATTTCATCCCAGTATCCTATAACGTCCTCTTCCTCAAGCTTAGCTATTTCTTCATTGCTCAAACCCAGCCATTTCTTTAGAATAAGCCTGTTGTGATACCCCACAGGTCTGCCAAGCCACTTCGTCTCTCCCGGAGTTGAACTCATAGCTATCACGGCTCCGGGGATGTCCAGTTCACCATAGAGTCTATCCTTTATCCTGACAACGCTTCCTCTCTCCCGCCTCCACTTGTCTTGGTAGATGTCCATATCTTCAAGCACGGGAGATGCTGGAAAGCCAAGCTCTCTTGCGTAACCCATAATTTCGTCGAGTGTGTGTGACGAGACCCATCTCTCCACGATCTCATTCAACTCCTTTATCCTCTCTTTTTTCAGCCTGTTGCCATCTTTCAACCCATCTACAACCTTCGCAAGGGCTGAAAACTGCTTTTCGTTCATCACAGCGATGGCCACGAACTTTCCATCAGAGGTTTTGAATATTCCTGAAGGACTTGCGGTGGGATCAATGTTGCCAGTTTTCCCGATTTCTTCACCTGTAATGCTGTAGTAGGTGATATCATAAAGAAACCTCAAAAGGGCTTCTGCCTGTGAGATATCTATGTAGACTCCTTTCCCAGTTCTATCTCTCTCGTGAAGGGCTGCGAGAATTGAGGCAACTGCTATCATTGAAGGCAGGTAATCTCCGAAATAGTCGGGAAGCTTGTAGAACTCGTCAATCTCCTCCCAACCAGTCTTCGTTGCAATGGAGGAAACTCCTTGAGCAGCGATATCGAAGCTTGGAGCTTTGCTTAAAGGTCCATACTGTCCGTATCCAGAGCAGCTAACGTATATTATCCCCGGATTGACCTTACTAACTGTTGAGTAGCCAATCCCCATTGCTTCTGCAAGTCCAGCTCTGAGGTTCTCCACAAAAACATCAGCCCTCTTAACGAGTTCAAAAATCAGTTCTCTCGCCCTCTTGTTTCTGGCATCTGCGGCGATTATATACTTGTTTGCGTTTATTATTCCATAGACAAGGTTGAGCTTTTTGTAGAACCTTCCCCACACAGCAGCAAATCTGAACCTGTCTCCTTCACCGGGAGTCTCAACCTTAACGACTTCAGCTCCGAATTGGGCGAGAATTCTTCCGACATTGGGGCCAAATATGAAGTGGGTCACTTCAACAACCCTTAAGCCCTTCAGAGGAGCCTCCCTTTTCTCACCCTCAAACAGTGACCTGACATAATCAAAGTAGTCCGTCATATGCCAAGATACACCTCCTTAACTCTTTCATCTTCAGCAAGCCTCTCACTCTCGCCCTCCATAACTATCCTGCCGTTCTCAATAATGTAAGCCCTATCGCTTATTTCCAAAACCCTCGTTGCGTTCTGGTCGGAGAGCAGTATGGTTATCCCACTATCATCTCTTAGCGATTTCAGAAGATTGTATAACTCCATAACGACCTTTGGAGCCAAACCTAAACTTGGCTCGTCCACGAGTAGAAGTTTTGGTGACGACATCAGCGCCCTCGCAATGGTAAGCATCTGCTGCTCCCCACCGCTCAGGGTTCTGCCAAGTTGCATCCTTCTCTCGCTCAGTCTCGGAAAGATTGAATAAACAAAGTCAAGAGTCTCTTTTCGCTTTCTCCATGCCTCCTTACTTATCGCGCCCATTAGAAGGTTCTCCTCAACTGTCAGATACGGGAATAATCTTCTTCCCTCTGGTGCTATGGATATTCCTCTCTTTATCACTTCATACGTTGGCAAATCCTCCAGTGAATCGCCATTCATCAGAATTTTGCCTTTTTTTGGCTTAACAACTCCGATGATAGAGTTCAATATTGTGCTTTTTCCAGCCCCATTAGGTCCGATAAGCCCCACTATCTCCCCTTCTTCGACGGTTATGGAGATATCACTTACAGCCAGAATCTTGCCATACCACACTTCCAGTCCTTCAATCCTGAGCATTCACACGACCTCCTCACCTATGTAGGCTTCAACAACTTCAGGCATTCTCACAACTTTCTCAGGGGTATCATCAGCAATCAGTTTTCCGTAATGCATCACCAAAATCCTCTCGACAGACCTCATTATGATTTTAAGCACGTGCTCGATCCAGATGATGGTGAGATCGAATTCTTCTCTTATTCTATTTATCAGCTTTGAAACTCTCTCAGCTTCAGCCGGGTTCAAACCGGCCATAGCTTCATCTATCAGCAGTATTTTTGGTTTGAGAGCGAGAGCTCTTGCCAGTTCCAGCAACCTCAACTCGTAGATTGGCAAGTCTGCAACAAGCACATCTCTCTTTTTCAGCATGTCAAAAATATCGAGGTAGTATGCAGCCTCTCCGTAAGCTTCTACAAGCGAAAGCTTACTCCCTCTCTCACTCCCAAGTACAGCATACATCACATTCATGATCGCTGTCATGTTGGATATCAGCCTTGGATTCTGGAAGGTTCTTGCAATCCCCATCTTAGCCCTTTCGTGCATCTTCTTTTTTGTGATGTCCTCTCCGAGAAATCGTATCTTCCCGCTGTCTGGCAGGTAGAATCCGGAGATAAGATTTACAAGTGTGCTTTTTCCTGCCCCATTGGGCCCAATAAGCCCTATTATTTCCCCCTTCTCAACTTCAAAGCTTACCTCGTTGACAGCAATCACACCACCGAACCTTTTTGTAAGATTTGACACCTCAAGCATGCTAAGCCCTCCTTATTCTGATGCTTGGCACGTATTCCCTGTATCTCCTTTTCCTGTAAAGCCCCCAGAATCCTTCTGGGAGAATGTAGAGGAGGATCAGTAGTATTATGAACAGGACAACAACAGACATCTCCCCGAACTGTGTTCTTGTAACTTCACGCAGTGTGGCTATGAAGTATGCGCTTGCTATCACACCATACACTGCACCCTTACCACCAAGGGTAGTAGTGAGGAGTATCAGGATAAGGAAAGAAGGTTGAAGCCAGACCGGGCCTGTGAACGATCCCTGATAGTGGGCTAAAAACCACCCTGCAACAGCTATCGCTCCACTGGTGAGGGTGAAGGTTATGACTTTTATTTTCGCTACGTCAATACCGTAAGAGAGGGCAACTTCCTCATCTTCGTTGATAACACCCATCATGAACCCGTATCTTGATCTCATTACTCTATCGGTGAAGAAAAGCAGGATCAGAACCATTGCTATTGATACGTAGTAGTAAATCATGATGTCGAGAACAACGTCTCCGGTAAAGATTAGCAGTGGAACACCGGGAATTCCAGTCTCTGCTCCGAAAACATCTGACCTCCAGTAGGTAAGCTCCCACAGTATGAAGGGCAGCAGTAATGTGATCAGGACGAAGTAGATGCCCCTCGATATGATAGTTATCGGACTAAGACCGAGTCCTATAAGCGCACCCATGAAGAAAGATGCCGGAAGTGTGAGAGCTGGGCTGAAGCCGTAGTTTTTGCTGAGAAGGGCTGCGGTGTATCCTCCAACCGCTACGAAAAAGTGCGGGCCGAAGCTAACTCTACCGGTACCGATAATCTGCAAAACCAGAGGTGTGCCTATCATCGCCAGAATGTTGGCGAATATCAGCGCTGAAAGCAGAGCTACTGGTCTTATGCCAAATACCCCGGTTGCAAAGAAGTACATTAGAAGTGGAAGGGCAAGTAGCGTTATTACACCTATAATCGGGTTTCTCCAGTATCTCGGCTCGATTATCCAGTCATACTTTCTGCCAAAGGCGTGTATAATCATTCTCCCTCTTCTTGGCTCAAGTTTAAGGATGGACATAACATCACCATATTGTCTCAGCTCTCGCAAGACCTTCTGGGCGGAAAACGAGAACGGCAACAACGACAACTAATGAAGCAAGCAACATCAGTCTTGGATCCAGTGAGAATCCCACAGCAGCGTGTATAAACCCGATAATGTATGAAGCCATTATTGTCCCTCTGAGATTTCCAAGTCCACCAAGAACGGACACCACGATCGCGTATGTGAAGAGTGGCCAGCCTATGAATGGGTTCAACGCCCAGATTGGTGCGATTAAAAGCATAATAATGGCCGGAGGCAGTGAGGCAAGAATCATGGCAACTATAAACATCCTGTCAAAATTAACACCGACAAGTTGCGAAGCAAAAATGTCTTGGCTTATTGCCCTCATAATCAACCCTGTTTTCGTTTTAGTGAAGATGAGTAGGTAGCAGATTACCATGAGTATCGCAATAACAGATGTTGCTGCAAGCTGTCCCGGAATACTTGCAGGACCAATGCTAATGCTACCTTCAATGATGGTTGTTGGAAGATACACTCCCACAATTTCTGGATAAGCATAATTTACGAGTTCCTCGATGATTATGAATACTGCAATAAGAGCCGCAAGCAGATAATCCTCCATCTCCCAGAACTTCTTTATCACCACCTGATATATCAGAAAGGAAAACAAGGCGACGAGAGCGAAGGAAAGGACTATTGACTCTATAAAGCCAAACCCCACGTCTTTCCAGAACATCCAGGTTCCGTATGCAGCTATAAGGAAAATGGCACCATAGCCGAGATGGAAGATTCTAAGGACACCTGTTATTATTGTAAATCCCAAGGCGATTCCGAGGTAGAGCGAGCCAAAAATAAAAGTGTAGGAAAAAATAAGTGCAGCAACGTCTAACACTCAGACACCTCAGCACATCTCTCTCAATTCTGCAGGAGACTTGTATGCATCCGGATTAACTTGGCTGATAGCCTCCTCCGGGAAGCCTGCCTCCTCAAGAAGTTCTGGTGGAGTTATGTAAACGAGCTTACCGTCACACTGGAACTGTGCAAGCAGCACCGGTCCACCACTGTATGAGTGGAAGAGGGCGGACTTGTAACCGAAGTAATTATACTCGGGGGTTAGCGCAGTGTGGTCTTTAAACTCCATTTCCTCCATAGCCTTTATTATCGCATCAATGTCAAGACTTCCGACTCTCTCAATTGCCTCCTTTACCCTGTACATTTCAGAGTAGTAGTAGTGCACGGACATGTCAACAGACAACTTCTTCTCATGGAGCTTCTTCACGACCTCTCTTGTTTTGGTGGTTACAGGTGGAACATCTTCGGTGTCATACATTATTGTGAATGTGCCAAGCGCTGCCCCTCCGGTAAGGTCCCAGAATACCGCCCACTGGTTGGGTCCTCCGAAATATGATATCGGGATATCCTTTGCTCCTGAAGACGCCCACTGCTTTGATAAGGTTATCGTGTCTGTGTACCAGCTCGATAGGACAAAGATATACTCAGCACCATTTCTTGCAGCCTCCTCCAGCATGGGCAGGAAGTTCTTTTCTCCAACCGCTATGTTGGCCTCGTAGACGACTTCCATCCCGTATTCCTCCTTTACCCACTCTCTCATTGGCTTACTCTCGAACTTTCCGAATTTGGACTCGTAGACACATCCCTTTCTTGCACACTCAGTCCATGCAGCATCTTCAAGAAGCAATGCAACTTTCTTTGCCCCAATTACATTCTTCGCAAACTCGAAATACGTTTTTGGAACTTTGTAGTTAAGTTCTGGGTCTGGAGGTAAGTTTCTGAAGTAAAACTTGTATTTATCATAATCTTCAATAACTTTAAACGTTGTTCCAACGGCGGCCTGAGAGGATATAACGATGTGTGGTTTTGTCGGGAATATTCTTGCTCCCTCTTCAATGATTGCAAGTGCTTCTTCGGAAACGCCTTCAAGGAAGACGATCTTACAGTCCTTCTCAAGTACTGCACTTCTGTATGCTGAGATTGCAACATCTACCTTTCTCTGGGTATCCTCGTGTATGTATTCAACCTGCTTTCCGAGTATTCCTCCTTGGGCGTTGATTTCATCAACTGCCATTTTTATAGCTTCTGCATCAGCCTTTAGAACGGGAATTCTTGGGTCGAATAATGCACACACTACGATCTTCTCTGCTTCAGCCGGTGTGGCAGGCGTTTTCTCTTCTGGCGGCGCAGGTTGAGCGCATCCGAAAAGGGCTATTGAAACTACAACACTCGCCGCCAGTAATAACACTATCTTTTTCATACTACCACCATTTATCATTAAATCAAGAACCAATTAAAAAATTTTCGTTATTTAGTATATTTAATAAAGAGTTTTGGCTTTCAAACTACAATATGCTAAAATGAGTATGGATTATCATTCGTGCTATTAAATGATGTAAACGTCAGCATAATAATTTTATACATTTAAAATGACAGAAATATGAGGTGTTGAAAGGTGTTGGGTGGTGTATCCTTTAAGAAGGTTAACTGGGAAAAATCTCTGAAAAAGAAGGATGAAAAAGATGATGAAGCAAAAGGTAAGTAATTAATATTTTTTCTTATCAATTTTTCTAAACGTCTCAAAAAGTTCGTGTATCTCGGTGGCTATCGTTTCCTCCATTTCCTCAAAATTTCTCCGCGCTATTAAGAAAAACTCTGCAAGAATTATTTCTGAGTCTTTAACAACCCTTCCCAATCTCTCGCTGAGTTCCTTAGCAAGGAAACTCTTGATGAAATCACCGTAGTGTGGCAGTAATTCTTCTCCATATTCATCCTCAAGTTCTTCAAGAACTGCACCCATTTCGGCAAAAATTCTTTCAATCATTCACCATCACCTCCTGTTACTTTCAGAAAGACGGGTTCTCCGATTGATAAATGGGTAGAATCGAATCCTACTGCTGGTAGGATGGTATAATTTCCTGAAGGTACTAATTTTCCAAACCAGACGTTTATGATGGCGTTTCCTGTGTTGTCAATAGTCCCGTATCTAACATCAAAAAGTTTTCCGTCCGGGCCGTAAACGTAGACCACAGCAACCCACCCACTGTAATCTCCCTCTGAACCTGTCGTTATCATAATGTCTATTCTTCCCGGTTTTTTAACTTCCATGCTGGTCAAAACGGCGGAAGGATTGAGAAAATACATTTTCTGCATGCTGTCACTCTCAGTGTAAAAGATTGCGGCAACGTTAACTACTGTGCCGCAGATCAGTATAATCACAAATACAAGAACTGGCGGGAATTTTAAAGCATTCCGAATCATTTTTGACCACCTTCCACAACTATATAGCCAATCTGAAAAGGTGACATCGGCCCGTTGGGAACCGTGTTTCTGAAGACGTAAATTCCGGGGGTTGTGAATTTTACTTCAATGACTTTTTCTTCTGTCACCTCAGGAACTACCACACCCGTGTCTAAATTCAGCGCATCAATGGAGAGGCTCTGAGGGAGGTCCATCGCATAAAATGCGATCCTGACTGTTTCGTTTGCCCTGACTTTTATTATTTTGGGTTCATATCCTCCGTGCTGCCCGACATAGCCCTTGACCACAATCGCATCTGGATGTTCGGCCTTTATGAAATACTGGTCAAGAAATGGTATGAAAAGTGGCGTAAGAAGAACTCCTCCTACCGTAAGCAGAACGATTATCAGGGCAAGCCATTCCCACAATCCCCTTCTCATCATCTCACCCCGCAATTATCCAAATAACAATCAAAGCGCACAGGACGTAGAGGATCGTCATAACAGCGGTAGATTTCAGCGCCTTCTTTGCGTCACGGAAAAGCTCTCTTCCGATGTTGTATGTGGTTATTATCCCAAGGAACAAGCCTGCGAAGACAAAGGGGGCTTCGAGCATAATTATCTGGTCTTCGAAGAGTGGATGCCACTGGAACTTATCCAAACCTACATTAGCCAGAACATCCCAGTTAAATCCGAAGGGGTCCAAGAAGGAGTTTAGAGGTCTTGCCCAGTTAACGAGGAAGAGGGCTACAGCGAAGGACATCCAGAGTAGCTGGCCGTAAGGAGCAAGTGAGTAGCTGAAAGCTGCAAAAATCCTGTTTGTCGAAATCTCGGATTTGGCAACCTTCTTTGCCGCCCAAGAAAAGGTGTAGAATATAGCCGGGAAGAGTATGAGCGATATTCCGCTCACAAGTATCGCCCACTTGAACCAATCAGCGAGATCACCTACGGTTGGTGTGAGAACTCCAACTGACGCCCAGTTAGCTCCCCATGTTCTGTTCATATCTGCCCAATCTTTGAGCTTGTTATAGGTGCCGAAGAATATCAGTTCGTAAAATATCGCAAGTGAAAACCTTATGAATCCCATCCAGACCTCATCATATCTGATTTTCCTCGTCGTTTTCTGCAAGGCAACCTTTGGAATGTCCCTCCCCGGCATTCTCAGCTTTAAGGTCATATTATCGAGTGGACAGCTTCTGAAGCATTCAAAGCACTGACCGCAGTAGGTGCTGTCATTATTTCCTCCGGGATAAAGCTCCCATGGACACCCGTAACCAGTCGGACTCCCGCTCGCACACTCTTTCGTTCTGTGCCTGACGCATGTCTCTCTGTCTTTTGCCCTGACAGCGAGTATCGAGGCGTTTGCGTGATACCCTATGTAGTTCGCTGGGCATACACTTCTGCAGAAGTAGCGTTTGGGATTGTAGAGATGGAGGAAAATGGGGATAAGTATCATAAAAACAAAAAGAATGGCTGTTGCAATAGGTCTTGTCGTTATCCATACTATGAATAAGGATATTCCGAGAAAACCCATCGCACTAATCCACATGTTGTCGAGCCTCTCTGGCCATTTCCTGTTGAGAGAGAACCACTTTCTACTCACCTCCACAATTCGCCTTCTTGCAATCCACTCTCCCAACACGGGCATCGGACACATCGTGCACCACACTCTCCCCCCGAAGAAAATCATGAATTCCACTGCCGCAAACCATAGAACCCAGACAACAGTAATGGAGAAGTTCATTCCTCCCGTTGGGTTGCCAATCAAACCTGCGATTATTATTAAAAGAAATACGGCCAAATTCAAAAGCTGGAGCAGAAAGGTTGACCCTCTCCATTTCAGCAATCCCCTAAGGAAACCTCCGATTAGCGGGATTCCGAGCAAGTCAAGCTCCCTCGAAATAAAAGTCCGATTCAAGGCGAGTGTGATGTAAAGCAGTGTTGCAATGGCGGTAGCAATGGTCATTAGAAGGAGGTTGTAATAGATATTGTTCGGTTCAACCACGATGTCTCCATACTCAAAGGGATTCAAAGCATCACACGGAACTGGGTCTCTAATTTTGAACTTTCCCGGTACGTTCATTAAAATCGGACCGAACTCGTAGACTTCTCCCGGCACGATAACATTTGTGCCCTCAGACGTCGGGAGGTAGTGGAAGATGTTGAACCCGTGCACGACATCTATGGTTTTAACCCTGAAGACAACGCTATCTCCTTTTTGGAACACCATACGGGCAGAAAACTCCGTTTGAGGATATATTATCTCTACATTTCCCTTTTGGATTGCCCTTACTCGAAAGCCAAATTGAAAGTCCTCCACATAATAAACGAGCACGTCATCGCCGTAGGAAATGTTGTATGCTCTTGGATTAAGCCAAGGTTCAATTGAACTTGCAAGGGTTGGAGCTGAAGAGACTAATAGAATGGTAGGCAAAATCAGTAAAAGCAGAATAACGGATGGCTTCACTCTGCATCACCTCTCAGGAGACTCCTTCTAAGGCTCACCAACTCTGTATCCATACCTTCACTGCTGGTAAGTTCAAGTTCTCGAAGCCTGTTTAAGGTGAGCATAGAGATGGCTTTTCCAGTATCTTCAACTTGGTTGAGTTCCTTCAAATCCCTCGGCTTTTCTTTCTGGAGTCTCAGAAATAGCGCGCCGCAGTAGTCAACTATGCTCTTCCAGTCTTCACCATTTCTCCAAGCTTCAATTGTGTAGTTGATCACTTCTTCTGCTGCTTCAGACCGCTCGATCACAGCTCTGTCAAGAAAATCTGGTGTTTTCAGCTTTTTAACAACAACTGCCTTTGGGATTGATTTTGGAATGAGTCCCAACAGTCCGGGGATGACAGCAATTGTTACTACGATGCCTGCCAAGAATCCATGATCAAAGGGCTTTGTTAAACAGGAGATTGCAAAAGCTGTTACAGCTATTGCTGATAAATAAAGAGAGATTGATAATCGTCTTTTCTCTCCCGTGAACATCTCTCCCTTCGGTATTTCGATGAGCATCACAAAGGCGAGTGCAAATGCCAAACATCCTACGATGATCGTTCCAAGGAAAATTAGGGAGAATGGATGGAGTTTGACCGTCCAGTCTATCCAAGCCGTGTAAATCTTGTTGATGTAAAAGATATGGTATCCAAGAACAGCCAAAAGGGCAAAGAACACAAGCCTGTGCACAAGCCTCGAAAGGTAATACTCAAACCTCCAGAATGGGAGGGTTGTGAGGGGGTTGTTGTTTTTGTAGAGGGATACGCCGAACACCAGCATAAGGCTCATGAAGGACGTGACGAGGACGTTTACCCACCCGATAACGCTTGTCTCACCTCCACCGAGCATGATGTCCCAGAGAGACAAACTACCAGATAGTTTGAGGTAAAACCAAGTTAAAGTGCATAGAACGTTGAGTGAGAAAACAATTATTCCGTTTGCAGCATGAATCTTAATGAGAAGGTCTCTTCCACTCCAGGGAAGCACTTTTCCAAGTGGTTTAGTTATGAAGGCTGAGTATCTGTTTTTCTGGTTGTAAAGAGTGAGAGCAGTCGTAAGCTGGATGTAGACAAAAAGCACTATCTGAACCCAGACTATCTGCCAGTAATCATAGGAGCCGGGATAGGGCTGCATGTTTCACCTCAGAATAAAGCTCATAAAGTCTCCAGAATAGGCTTTGAGTGGCCCTCTCTCTCTGTTACTTCCCTCCCAAACTGCGAATGCAATACCAGTGTCCTTAGGAGGTGTTAAGTCGGCAAACTCCACGCCATCAGCGGTGGCAGGTCTTGCGAAAACAACAATCCACGTAGTGCCGACGTAGTCCCATAAACACCTTAAACCACTAATTTCAGGCCTTCTACGTTGAGTAGTTCCAAGACCCTTGCTTATCACATCGTAGAACCTTCCGTCCGCCCTCCAGTACCAGACGTTTACGGGGGAATCCTGTGAACCCATAGTCATAACCGATGCTTCCGGTTTAATGGGGAACATAACCCCACAGGCATCAACGAAGTCGCGATAGTTCTCTATTCTGTCATTCCTAATTGCATCTTCCCATTCAAGCCTTATGGCTACCATTTCTCCATCTGTAATAACGTTAACTCTGATTTCTCGAACCTTACCAATCCGGGTTTCAGGTATGGTTTCCCGCACATACTTCGATGTCGTTACAGCCTTCGTTGGAACTGGTTGAAGTGGTATTGTATACTGGCTGCACTCATCCCACAAAGGGGAGGTTGGGTGGTAGTAATTTTCAACGGAAGCAACTCTATTCGCTTCTATCATTTTCCTCCCTCCAAGGCTCAAAATTCACGTAAACATGCCTATCCACCTGAAGGGGTTGCCAGTTTGCTGTCCAGTAGTTGAGATGACCATAATTAGCGAAGTGAAGGGGTTTCACTATGCCGGGAATTATATGGTCGTAGCTCTTCCAGTTCTTGTACTGATGCGGATCCCAGGCGTGGTAGATTATCAGCTGTCCCCTCTCGGGCAGGGCGCTTAGCTTTGCCTGAACCACGAACTCTCCAAAATCATTGAAAACCCTGACGTAATCCCCGTCCTTCACACCCTTTGCCCATGCATCCAGTTCGTTTATGAAGATAAAGGGTTCACCTCGATGAGTCTGTGCCATCAGCTCATTTGTGACGGTTGAAGCGTGGATACTCCACCTAAGATGTCCGCTGTCCATCCTGAAGGGATATTTCTCCGGATTACCACCGTGTTTTGGAGGGTTTTTGTGGCACGGCAACTCCTCTCCCGCTTCGATGAACCAGTCGTGGTCAATGTAGAACTGAGCTCTGCCAGTGAGGGTGGGATAGGGAATCTTGTCCTCAACATGGTTTCTCAGAGCTATCACTGGCTTATCTGGTTCGACCTTCGTTGCCATGTTCAAGCCCTCTGCAGACCTTCCGAGGCTGTGATACTTCACGAAACCCCTATTTCTGATCTTCTCAAGGTTCTCTTCGGAAGAGAAAATCCCAGATTCCTTGCAGTGCTCCACAATATCTTCAGTCGGCGTCTCGACATCCTCTGGAGAGTATCTGCCATTTGCCGTTAACATCTCTAATACGTCCTGAAATCTTCTTTTTATGCCAATAACAGGAAGCAATTCCTCTGGAAGCTCCTCTATCTCAACACCAGTTAATTCTATGAATTTTTCAGTTGTTATTCCGTGTGGAACATAGTATTCTTCGATTCCCCTTTCCTTAGCCTTCTCCACGATCTTTTCTGCAAGTTTGAGCGTTATTTCCCACTCATTTTTCGATTCGTAGAGAGGATCAATAGCTTTATCGCTGAAGGCCCAGAACCTTACGAAGGATGTTGTCAGCAGGTGAAAGTGCATTTTTTCGTAAAAGAAGGCTGCTGGAAGAACAATGTCTGAGTAAAGAGCTGTTGTTGACCATCTTGAATCAACAGTAACAATAAGGTCAAGTTTTGGCCAGAGATGGCTCAGCATCGTCCTGGTTCCACCCCTTGTGCGTCTGAGGGTATTGTTTGCCATCACAATCAAAACTCTCGGTTCTACATCCTCACGAGGCCTGTCCAGATTCCACCACCAACCCTTTTCCAGAGCTTCTTTCAGATACTCGCCAATTTTCCTCGGAATTCCAGCCGAACTCAAGTCCATTTCATCCCATACTTTCCTGTAGCCGCAGTGGTAATACCAGTAGAAGGCTGGAGGAACCGTCGTCATCCCAAGTTTGGCTATGAGCATCTGAGTTCTGATGGCTATCTCCTCCTCAGTTGCTTTTCTTCCTATTATCATCTCCGTAATTGGCTCGAATCCGGTCTCTTCTCCAGAATAGGGATTGGCAGTAGCAGAGACTGTGCACCAACCTGTTACTCCTGTTCCTTCCTTACCCCAGTTTCCTGTCAGAGCTAAAAGCAAGCACACAGACCTCTCTACCAAATCACCATGAAAGGTCTTGCAGGTGCTGAAACCGAGCATGACGTGTGTTTTCCTCCTTCCAACTTTCCTCGCCAGCATCCT
>DAVR01000011.1 GCA_002507545.1 Archaeoglobus sp. UBA230
TAATAGGTTGGTGGTATATAAATGGTTAAAGGAAATTCAGATCATCCCCATAAACGCCTCTAACAAATCATGATCTTCCCTCAACTTCTTAGCAAGTTCAAGCATCACCCTTGCTCTATCAAATACTTCAGGATCCTCCTTAAGAAGACTTATCAACTCGTTTATAATTCCAGCCCCCTCTATCTCATATCTAATCCTCTCAGATTCATCCAAAATTAAAGCACACCTGCCACAAAAACGATCTGTAGGAGCATTCAAATAACCACATCTTGGACATTTCCGAGGCTTAGTCACTTCCTCCTCTTCCTCCTCCTTCAACCCATACAACCTATCAATCGCACCGTCAATATCTCTCCCTGAAAGATGAACGTATATCCTTGGCATATCACTTCCCTGAATCCATCCAAAGTATTGACACATCTGAGCCTCCGTTAAGAAATTAGCAAGAACTGACGCCCTCGTATGCCTCAAAGTATGTGTCGAGATCTTTTTCTTAATGCCAGCTCTCTTTGCTATTTCCTTAACTTTCCTCAGTAGAGGTTGATAATCTATCATTCCACCATAATTGCTTTTCGCAAAGCTACAAAACACAACAGCATCAGGATCATCTCTGAAAGGATGATTCTCAAGCCAACGCTTCAGGTATGGCGCAGAAACAACAAGTGGAATGACTCGCTCCCCAGTCTTACCCCTCACTTTAATCTTTGCCTTAACATCTCCTCCATTCTGCCAGACCACATCCTTTATTCTCAACGTTGCCAACTCTGCAACTCTCAATCCTGCCTCATACCAAACCGCAATCATCGCCTTATCTCTCTCATTCGCTGCAGCCTCTATCATCCTAAAAACTTCTTCTTCTGTCAGAACATCTGGAACCCTGTTACTCTCCTTAACTTTCTTCAAAAGTTTCAGACCTTCCCACTCTTCTCCTCTCAACCACTTGAAAAACTTCTTCATCGCCTTCCTGAACTCATTTTTAGTCCCTACTTTGTAGTTGCTTTTCTCCAACTTTACAAGCACAAACAATATCTCCTCTCTATCCCATTCCTGCAACGGCTTATCCAACCACTCCGAAACCATCCGCATGATCTGAACATACCTCAAAATCCGCAACGGACTAATACCCTCAGAAATTAAGTAATCCGCAAACTTCTGGAGCACTGTTTTGTTTTCAACAGGTAGTTTTTCGAGAAGCTGAAGCTGTTTATTTAACCGCTGCCAGCCCTTATGAAAATCCATAAAATCACGTGTAGCCCTTTATATTAAACGTTTATGGAGTATAGCCCCGGCCGGATTCGAACCGGCGTCGCCGGATCCAGAGTCCGGCAGGATTGACCGCTACCCCACGGGGCTTTTGCCAACTCCTTTTGCTAACCTTGTAGCTAAGATTTATCAAAATTTTGGTCTTGTTTCACAATCTTCTCAAAATATGCTCAACTTTAACAAAACCTTTTTAAACTTTAATCAGGAAAATAAAAAGAGCATGTCAACTATATCTCGTATTCAGAGAATTAAAGAGTATCTTTCTAAAAGAAGGTTATCGCAGAGAAAGAAGGTAGGTGTTCTTGTAGATGGTCCTAATATGCTTAGGAAGGAGTTTAACATTAACTTGAAAGAGATTAGAGAGATTTTGACCGAGTATGGAGATATTAAAATAGCCAAGGTCTTTCTGAATCAGTATGCAACCGAAAAACTCGTTGAAGCCATTGAAAATCAAGGATTTGAACCAATAGTAACGTCCGGGGATGTTGACGTTCGATTGGCTGTTGAGGCGATGGAACTCATTTACAACGACTCCATAGATGCCATAGCCATCGTCACGAGGGATGCGGATTTCAAGGCAGTTTTGATGAAAGCAATGGAGATGGGGAAGGAAACTATCATAATTGGTGCAGAACCCGGATTTTCAACTGCACTTAAAAATTCCGCAGACATTGCCATAGTTTTGAATGAAGAGATGATGGAGGAAGAGAGGGAACCTGAGGAAATAATTGAGGTATGAAACTTTTTTTGTTCGAATTTGCTACTTGTGGTGAAAAAATAGAGGATAGTATTGCTGTTGAAGGGCTTGCGATGTTTAAAGCTGCCTACGATGGATTTAAAAAGTACTATGACATTCATGGTTTTGTCAGATCTGAATACTCCTTCCTTTTCGATGTTCCTTCTGGAAATATCACTCTGCTGGAAGATTACCTTTCTGAAAGTGATGCATTTCTAATAGTAGCCCCGGAAGACGAGAACCTGCTACTGGAGTTAACTAAGGTTGGGGAGAGGTATGCCGAAAACCTCGGGTCTTCGAGCAGAGCCATCTCAGTCGTTTCCGATAAGTGGAAATTGTATAAAAAGCTGAAAGGGAGTGTTCAGATTCCTGAAACGTCAAAAAAACCGCTTGATGGCAGATTTATTATTAAACCAAGAATTTCATGTGCTGGAGAAGGGATTTCCTTTGGTTCTGGTAATGTTCCGAGTGGTTACATCGCTCAGGAATACATCGAAGGCAAAAATCTGAGTGTAAGCGTGATTGTTAAGGACGGAGAGTGCAGGACTGTGAGTGTTAATGAACAGCTTCTTGATGGCTTCAAATATGCTGGTGCGATTCTACCAGCGAGGGTTGATGAAAAAATTGCGAAAGATGTAGAAGAGGAGGCGTTGAAGGCTGTAGAATGTATTGAAGGATTAAATGGCTACGTCGGGGTGGATATCGTTTACTCTGATCAGCCATACGTTGTAGAGATAAACGCGAGACTCACAACTCCTGTTTCAGCCTTCGAAAGGGCTTATGGCGTATCACTTGCAGATATGCTAATTGGGAAGTTACCTAAATTTGCGAGAAGGCAAATAATAAGGAAGGGCACTGGATTCGCCAAGTGGTACGTTAAATCAGGAGAGTGGTGTTTGGAAATCTCCGGTCTTTAGCCGAACAGCCTTCTGAGCAATCCTTTTCTCTCTTTTCTCTCTTCTTTCTTCTTTCTTTTCTCCTTCTTCTTCGCTCTTTCTTTAACCCTTGGAGCTGTTACACTCACAGCCTCGCCGTGCCTGCTCTTCCTGCTTCTAACCCTGACGATCACGGGTCTTTCAAGTTCGGGACTTACTATCATGGCGTTTCCGGGTGGTAACCTTTTAATCTCTTCCACCATCTCAGCAGTAATCCCCTCCACTCCACTCCTTATTGCGTTGATGTCGTTGGGGTTGGTTACCCTCAGGATTATCTGGGTGTTGCACTGACTTATCACGTTCTTGTCAACCCTCGCTGGCCTTTGGCTGATCACCATCAATCCAAGACCGAATTTCCTGCCCTCACTGGCTATCGTTCTGAGTATGCCGGTAGACACGGCTCTGTCAAAACCTCTTTCGGGTATGAAGTTGTGAGCCTCCTCAATAACTATCATTCCCGGCTCCACTTCCTCTTTCTTTCTCAGTTCGAAAAGCTTTGTGCAGACTCTTGAAACTATTAAATCCTGATACGCTGGCTCAATACCCCTCAAGTCAATAATCGTAGCTTTCCCCCTCTGAAGGAGCCTTCTTATATCCGTGGGCTTTTCACCAAACAGTCCCGAATCCTCGACCTTCGTAAGGGCGCCGAGCAATGTCCATTTTCCGTTGTGTTTAATCCTCTCGACTTCATCAATGATATCTTGTATCGTGTAGTCCTCATCCTTTAGCTCCTTCAGTGCCTGATACAGCAGAGCCTGAGCCGTTGGGTTCTTTAGGCCAGTAAGCTCAATCAACTCCTCGGCTGTAAGATTAACCCCATCGAGAATTAGAATTTCGTCAGCCTTGTCAGCGAAGGGTGAGATTGGAGGAACTGCGATTCTGATCTGATCTGCATAACTTTTCGGCTTTATGCCAAATTCTCCGTTGACTTTCTCGTTTGGATGCTTCATCGAGTGATACTCTCCATGTGGGTCAATAATGAGGAGAGGAACGCTGTGTTCGAGAAGCTCCTCTATTATCACCCCGGCAGTGTAGCTCTTCCCGCTACCAGTTTTTGCGAGGATACATACATGCTTCTGAACGAGGCTGTTTGGGTCGAGCCTCACCTTAACCCCTGTATCACCGAGAAGGCCGATATAAACCCCCTCGTTGCTCAGTCCAAGCACTTCCGAGATAAGCTTTTCTTCAGCCAAAAATACGCTCTCACCCGGTACAAAAGGACTTCTGGGAACTTTCAATCTTCCGTCTTCCCTTTTTCCGAGGACTACAGCTTTTCCGATAAAAACTTCGCTTGCACCATTAACGATCTCCTTTATCTCTTTATTTCTCACATTGGATTTCGCAATTATATCCTCGACATAAGCAACAACCCATCCATCAACATCATTCCATACCTTTACGTAATCCCCCCTTTTCACCTTCTTTTGGTCAAAAATCACAAAGTTGAATTCGAAGGATGATGCCTCTCCGTAAATCTTTCCCACAGCGCCTTTCATCGCATAAAGTCTTCTACAATTATTTTTATTTTTTCCGCTCTGGCGGGTAATTGTGGTGAGAACACTAAAAAATTTGAAGCGCTCGATTGAGGTAGAACACGAGACCTTTAGACAGATACACGCCGGGGGTGGGACTTGAACCCACGAGCCCTTACGGGCACCAGCTCTCAAGGCTGGCGCAGTGCCTCTCTGCAACCCCGGCTTGTCTGTAAAGCCTATAAAGATGTTTATGAAATTTGTGCTTATATTTATTGTTTAATTCCCACACAATTCCTAAGTAAAAACATTTGGTCTATATTCCTCCACTTTGCCATATGCCGAGGGGGGGATATCCTACTTCTGGTGCAAACCCCTACCATGACTATCGGACTACTCTCTCCCTTTTTATGTTTACCGAACTTAAGCTTATGCATGAAGGAGTACATAGTCGTTCGACTCGTAGCCAGCAGCAGAAAGCAGGTGATCCGCTTTATCTCTGCAAAGACGATAGAAGAAGAGGAGGAAATTGTAATCAGCCGGTATAAGAGGTATTACTTCATTATCCTGCCAGGCGTCGAGATCGGTATGCCAGCTCAAACGCTTAAGAAGCTGATATCGCTGGCTCAGCATGCGATGGAGCAGGAGAGGTGGGTTTAGTCTACAGTAACTCACGTATCGGTTCTAGAATTTCATCCTCCTTTAGTATATCGTTGTAAACTTCTTCAAGACCTATCCAATAATTATTGCCATTAAATCCAGCGTATTTGAGTAATCCAACTGTTTCGAGTTGTATTAAGTATCGATCGAGTTTGAACAGTTTTTCATTTCTATCTGTAGAGGTATAGAAATAATTTATTTTTTTAACGAAGAACTTTTGACTTACTCGTGGTAGTTGACCAATTTGCAAAGCCATTGAGTAATAACTACCAGTCAACTTGAGGTGGGGGCCAAGAATTTCACTTATTTTATCCAATTTATCATATCCAAGTTTGAAAAATAATTCCATGGCATCGGCTAATTTTTCTGAAAGGGGTTTATTGTTGGCCTCTATTTCAATGAGCAGATCTCCAGAAACGTATTTATCGCCTTCAAATACCACCAGGTCAAGTTCTTCCAAAGTTTGTAAATAGTCAAGATATTTCTGTTTAGTATCGCTACTTAGTTTATCTAATTCGCTCAAATTAATGTTCTCTGACAATAATAATTTTGAAAAGATATCTAAAATAGGTGTCCATCTATGTTCAGAAAATGGGATGCGAGAAAATTTCTTAGATTCTGCTTTAACTAAAGCCTTCTCGACAGTATTCTGGACTTCTATAAGTCTACTTTTAATTTTATTTATAACAACACTCCTCTGTGGGTATTTTGGCTCGCCACTCATTCCGTCAACTTCAATCCATCCAAGTTCTATGGGCCTCATCAGTTTTATTCTAGCTGGGCGCGGAGGAGAGCGAGTGAAATCAAAAAGCACCCTTGGGTAAACTGATATAAGCTTGAATTTCCACACGGTCCCCTCTCTTCTCACACTTTCAATTCCCACCATGTTTCCGAATTTTTCACGAAGCACTTTTCTTGCTATTTCCAGAGCTTCATCTTCTGAAATAGGTAGTTCTGAAAAACCCTCAATCATGATTTTCACCCATCCCTAATTCTTTTTCTTTTCTGGATTTATAAGTTTCCTTCAACGATTCGTCTAAAGTGAGTTGGACAGCTCTTATATTTACCTTAACTTCGACTACAGCTCGACAGGCTCTATCCCATGCGTCATAGAAATTTGCTATGTCGATTCTTTCATAACCTTGCCCCCAAGGATCGTTGAGGACTATCCACTGTTCATCTTCCAGACCAACAACAACTGCTGAATGCAACATGGGTTCAAGTAATAAGTAATTTGAGTCTATTAAATACAATTTATCGAATATTATTATTTTGGGTATGTGGGCTGACAAATTAGCCTCCAAAATAGACATGTCAACCATTTCAGAGTATACAAATTCAAGTGATGCTGTGGCTTCGCTGAGCTGTTGTAGTCTTTTTTCACTCATAACCCAACCATCTTCTTTTATATCAAGAATCTTTGCAATTTCATCGATATCTAAGCTATTCACAGTGCGTCTAACTTTTTCGTCTGGATATATATTTTTGAAATAATCAAGAATCATTTTCACACAATAAGCGAAACACAAAGGTTCATCATCTGGTTGTGTATACAAAGGCACCCTAAGGCAATCTATCTGAACACCATCACTCCATGTTCTTGTTGTATATGGTCTGGATGCGCCCATTTAAGCTAACCTCTCAACTATATTCATTTTCAAATTTGATCTAACAGCTTCCTTTTCTTCTCCTCAAACTCTTCTTTGGAGATAACTCCAGCCTCATAGAGCTCCTTTAACTTCTTCAGTTTCTCTATGGGATCTTCCTTCTGTAGCGGCGCCCTCTCTACGACCTGTGTCATCGGAAGACCCCTCGTTACGACCTCCTTCGGCTTGGATAGAGTTAGTTCAACGCCAAGTAGTCCTTTCTTCTTTTGAATTGACACAGGCTCAACAGCGATGGCGTTGAGAGCGTCCCTTATAGTCTCCATGGCCTCTTCTGCCTCTTCCCTCTCCATCCACGTTAAGGTTATTTCTTTCCCTTCTTCACTTCTGATCGTGAATTTGGCTCCGATTTTCCCCTTCTTGAAGTGAACGAATTCGAGCTTCTCATATGGTACATCCACGAGGTCGTATCTCCCCAGAATTTTCTGATCGAGGTAAATCACCCTCCTGTCAGTCACGACCAGGAATTTCGGCTTCATTTCGGTGTAGAGCTTTTTCTTCACACTGTACAGAACTTTCTCACCAGGATAAAGGTTCTCGGTTATCTCTTTCGGGACTTCCGCCATGCCCTTCACCTCTTTAGAACCCATGCAGCGATTAAGAGTACTCCAGCAAGTATCATGAAGACTACAGCAGTGCCCATGTTAATATTCACGATCGTTGAGGTCACAGCTCTCATAATTAAGCTTGCACTAATCACCCTTTCTGTTCCAATATATGCTGTAACAACAGTTATCCATGCAAAAGCGGCTGCTACACTCATCCCTTTTTTAGATACTGCGGAGATTACCGACAAAATCAAAGTCAGCAGAGCACAGAAAGCTGAAATGATGATCAACATGATGCCCATTGCGGCCTGACTGTCCGCCACACTGTTATGACCGCCGCTAAACGGGGAGGAGAAATGGCCAATATTAGTCAAAATGTCTATATAGGAAAGTCTTATCTCACTACTGTATCCAAATGGCCCGCTAATATTCCACAACGGTGTGAACAAGGCAATTAATACAAAAACAGAAGCAATAGCAGATAGGGCTTGAACAGCCTTTTCCCTCATTCCTCATCCCCCTCCATCTGCTTTTCAACCCATCTCATCTCCTTCTCCTCCAAACTGACACCTTCCTTGTAAACCCTCTCGATCTCCTCCAAAAGTTCGAGAATGCGCTTTCCTGTAGGAGTTAAAACGTAAACTTTCTTACTGCGACCTTTTCTAACCTCTACTAAAGTTTCTTTGACTAGTCCATTACTAATCAACCACTCAAGCCGATCGTTAAAATTTGATTTTGAAAGCGAGCAAGCAGAAGCTAATTCTGTGAAAGTTTTAGCTCCTGACCGTAGAGTAGACAAAATTTGGTATGATGGCAGGTCAAGATAGTCAAAGAGGTGCTGTTTTACTCTGGCTGGCATCGCACGAAATTCTTTCTGGAAAATATATAGTATCTACCGTAATCAGAAGAACTAAGTTCTATTGATACTTTAAAGTTCTATTAAAGAAACCTTTAAGTAACATAAGTTCTATTGTTAGAACATAGTTCGATAGGAGGGATGTGAAATATGGGTGTGGTAAAAGTTGTTGTACCTGACGAAATGCACGAAGAAGTCAGAGAACTGGTTAAAAGACGCAAGTACCGTAGCGTCGCCGACTTCTTCTACATTGCAGCCCGTAAGGAGCTTGATAGAATAAAAGCGGAGAAGAGACTCCAGCGCTGGGAGAAGATGCAGCAGGAGGGCGACTGCGAGATCATCAGCGATGCGGAGGTGGTTTGAGTGTCTTTTGTTGAGATTTTAATCGATGCTGGAGCATTGTCAGAAAAAGCGAGGGAAAAGTACATCAAATGGCAGGAAGAATGGGAGGGAACCTGCAAAGACGGATATCGTTTCACGGAATTCAAGATTGAAGAGCTGAGCATAGATTACGATGGTAGTCTGAATCTAACACTAATATCTGGAGAGAACTGCGAGCAAGTATTTGTTTCTATCAGCATACCTTTCGTGACTTGGTTCATGGAAATGGCGAGACGAGACGACTTTAACACAATAATCAAGTTGCTCGAAAAGAAGCAGAAGGAAATCAGCAAAGCTCTCGGGGCGCTGAAAGGTGTAAAGGCTGTTCTGAGGAAAATAAAGTCTGAGCAGAAAGTGAATGATGCCGAGATGGGGAATAAAGATGCCAGTCCTTGAAGTCGAACCACTTACCGAAGACATCGAGCCGCAGCACAAGATCTGTCCCCTGAGGGCCATAGCCTACACCATAGCTGGCGTTCCAAATAAGGTGCAGGAACCGCTCTGCATAGGCCAGAGATGTGCCTGGTTCATCCCCGAAGACGAGGGCTTGGGCGTTTGTGTGCTCAAGAGGCTTGCCTGGCCGTGAGGTGAGAGTGATGGGAGTCTGCAACAATCCGAGAAGCTATTATTTCGACACACAAGTTGATGATGACTTCCAGCCAGAAGAATGTGGATTCAGAACCTGCAAGTACTGTCCTCATTTCATCAGAGCAAGCGAACTTGACGATATGGCATACTATGAGCTGGAGAGAGAAAGAGAGAGGCTGACAAGGCTTTTTGGAGTGCTATAGGGTGAGGCCTGATGAAGTTGGTCATGCGGATCTACTGCACAAAGCCCGACTGTGATCGCAGCGTCAACAGCTGCATCTGGGGTGGCTGTGCCTGTGAGCATGCGAGGTTCGAGGAGGTAGATGCCGAATGATCCGCTGTCCTCGCTGCAACTCTTCCTGCTTCGAACCCCTTGATGACGGTACTCTCATCTGCTGCCAGTGCGGCTCAGTAATCGAACCCGATCCCGAGCTGACAATCCCGCTCGGCGAGACTTGGAGCGGCTTCGAGTTCATCAAGATCCGCCGCTACAAACGCAAACAGGGCTACAAAATCACTTTCATCCGCCGCTACTGGAGCGGCAAGTACCGCACGCTCGCAACCGATCAGGCCCAGACGGCTGACGAGATCATCCAGAAGATCAACGAATCTCTGCTTCCTATTTTCAAGCTGCCGAGAGATGTTGAGGATAAGATCAGACAGTTCTGCGGTGAGGTGATAACGTGCAAGTCCTACAGCTCCCCCTGAAGAAGCTCAAAATAGATGGCGAGGAGTTCCTCGAATGGCTCGACAAAATCCCAGAACCCGAACGAAAAAAGTACAGCCCAGAGTTCTTCGCCACCCTCTTCGTCGTCGAGAATGTCCTCGAAGCCTACTACGGGGGGTAAGCGATGAGGAGGCAGCTTTCCCTCTCCCACTTCTCCGGTCCCGACGGTTTCGAGCGCTACATCGAGATGGTCGAGGATGGCAAGGAGGGCGAACTCCTCGCCGAGCTTGCTGTGGAAATCGCAAGAGAGCAGGGCTACGTGACGGCCGACGACCTCCGCCACGCGGTCGAAGCCCTCGGTATCAGACTGAGGAAGAGCTACAACATCTTCGGAGCCGTGCTGGCGTCGCTGAAGCGAAAGGGTGTTCTGCGCGTAGCCGGCTACAGACCTTCAGAGGTGCCGACATCGCACGCCCGTCCAATTGCCATCTTCGTTCTCAACGAGGAGGGCGATCCCAATGCTTGAAGCCCAGTTCCACAGCATTCTTTCCTGGTTCAGGACGCTGCAGCCGGTGGAGAAGAAGCTCGTCATCGACATCCTCACCAACGAGCTCGGCAGCGAAGCTATCGAGTGCACCTACTGCGGCCGCCGGGTCAGAAACCCAGTCTGGCTATCCAATCTCCCTCTCTGCCACCGCTGCCACTCGTGGCTGTTCAGCCCCGTCACCAAGCTCAGGCTCGCCTACGGCAGGATCAAGAGGTGATGAACCTTGTCTGAGTTTTCCCTTGCTATTAAGGCTGAAATATTAAAGAGGATCGTCACGGCCGTCACCAGCGTCGTCGAGGAAGCAAGGCTCTCACTCTCGCCAGAAGGACTGCAGATAACGGCGGTAGATCCAGGAAATGTCATGCTCGTTCACATCGACATGCGAAATTCAGATTTCTACAAGTTTAAGGTTGAGGACACCTTCGAGGTTGGCTTGGACTTCTCAAGGCTTGCGGACTTCCTCAAAGCCCTGAACAAGGACGAGCGGGTGAGCGTCGAAAGACACAACTCCAAAATAAGGTTCGCCGGCGACGTCATGCGGTACTCGCTCAGCGCAATCGACCCCTCAACCCTCAGAAAGCAACCAAAGCTACCAGATCTGCAGTTCTCGGCGAGGGTCGAGATCGACCCAGCGGACTTCGCCAAGGCGATAGCCATCTGCGGAAAGTACTCCGACCGGGTGGGGCTTAGCGTCGAGGACGAAACATTCCTGATCCACGCAGCCGGCGACATCGACGATCTCAGCTTTGAGTTCACCGAAATACGCGCGGTGGTGGAGGGCGAGGGCGAGAGTCTGTTCTCTCTCGAATACCTCGGACCGATCGCCAAAGCCGTGTCGAAATTCGAGCGGCTAGAGATTCACCTCGGCACCAATATCCCAGTAGCCCTGAAGGCAGCGGAGCCCAGTGCGACGTTCTACGTTGCCCCGAGGGTGGATTGGTGAATTCAGGAGCTCCTAGAACCATGACCCGCTATTGTGAGGTCTGCGGGGCTGAGTTGAAACCGAACCAAGAAAAATACTGCAGCCCACAGTGCAAGGCGATAGCCCAGACCAAAGAGTGGCAACTCATCCAGGAACTCCGTAAAAGCGGCAGGGTCACCTTGGTTCAGCTCAGGATAATCGTAAGCCAGCGCTATGGTGTCAAAAGCGATGCTCACATCGAAGAGAGAATCTCAAGAATAATGGGGCTCCTCAGGGAACTCAGCAAGATCGACATAATCATCCGGGCATGAGTTCCGACCTCTTCTCCTTCAAACCAGCCTCGGAAGTTAAAAAGACGATTTTTGACACGAACCGTGAGATAGCCGAGATAGAGGACCTACTCGAAATCTGTCGCATCTGCGATAAGGACAAGAGGGGGTGCCGATCATGCTTCATCTGGCAGGAGCTTCATAACAAAAATTGTGTAATGGGATCAGCAAATGAGCAAGTACTTACCGTTTCTCGGCAATCTGAGGTATCTCAAAAATTTTTTGACAACATTGTCAAAAAGCCCCTCGGAAGATTGTCAAAATCCTCGGCCGTTGACATCTCATATATAAATATTTCGCCCGAAATTGTCAAAAAAGATGATTGGAGAAATGCCTTAAATCCTGATTTTGACGGTCATAAGAAAATATCAAAAAGGAAAATAAAAACCTCCGAGAGATCGTCAAAAGGGATTTTGACAATCGGTAAGGTTCCGAGGGGTAGTACTGTTCAGCGGAAGGTCACCTCTTATACCGACCTTGAAAAACTCGATGAGTTCGATTGCAAAATAATAACTTTGATGAATGAAGACCACCATCAAGCTGAGATCGCAAGGATTCTCGGAAAATCCAGGCAGGTAATATCCTACAGAGTGAAGAAAATACTGAAAACGGGCCTGGTTAAGGTGCTCAGGTTTGGCAAATTCATATATTATAAGCCCTCCTCCGACTTGCTGAATCTCGCTTATTCCAAATTAAATGAAATAGAAAAAGAAAATAAAAACACCAAAAACAAAGCCCTCGGAAGGGCCGAGGGGGCCGAGCCAAACCGCCCCAATCAACCAAAGCAGCCCGCTAAGTTCCTCTCCGATGTCCATCACATCACGGCAACTGTCAAAGTCAACGTGAGTAATGCCAAAGCCCTTCGACTCAAATGTCAAAACTGCCCCAAGTTCCGAGAGGGCCATAACTGCAAGTGCAAGGGTGCCCGCTATGTCAGAATGAATAACTGGGATTTCCACGCCGTGAATTTCAACGGCTATGAGATCTCGGTCAACAACGGAAGGGAGATAACGGTAACTGTGAGGGGTGTTAAGGTCCTCGTTGACTTCCGCAACACTTCCGTACCACCATCCGACCAGATAAAGCTTAAAGTGAAGGACACAGTCAGATCCCTTCTTGAGAAGTACTTTGACAGGTTCTGGAAAAATACGGGTATTGAAGTTATGATTGACTGGGATGACCCCTCAACACTGAGGATCAAAGGTGTCCACCTCGTCCTCGAAGAAAATGAGAAGAGAGTTCACAACATCCAAAAGACCCTCGACACGCAAACTGCCAAAGTTACAGGGGACATAGCTGATGTAGTGGTAGATGAATCTCCAGACGACGATGGAAGCCCTCAACCACACATCGAAGCCCACGTAAAAGACCTGCAGGCACTCGACTACTACCACGACCTCCTCAACGGCAAAATCCACGAAAAGCTTTCACAGCTCGAAGCAGCCCTCGCACCTGCGCAGAAGGCGGCATCCATCTACGGAGGAACTCCAGTATCCACCGAAGTAGCCGACCTGATTCGCAGGCTCGATGAAGAGTTTAGGGACCTACTCAAAAAGCAGGATCAGTACACTAAGCAATCCAGCTTGCTAAAGAGGGAAATTTCAGAGATTAAAGCCCTTATGCTGGATGTCAAAAAGGTTCTCGAAGCCCTCTGCAAGGCCGTCAAGGATATCTTTTTCGAAACTTTCGTCCAGCTGAACAACAAGCACGTCGGCGAGCTGAACAGGACACTCTCCTTGGTGGCCCACCTCCTTGACAAAATTGTAACCCTTGAGAAAAGATTGGATAAGTTGTATAACCCAGAATCTAGATAGACTACGCTTTCCGTATAACTATATCTCCATTCTCGTTCTCGTAATAGGCGATTAAGTCTCCTTCTTCGAGCTTTAGCTTCTCAACAACTCTTCTGATTATCGTCGTCTTGAATCCCTTGCTCACAGTCGATGTCCCCAAGAGTTTCATATGTTACGATCGTACGAAAAGTATTTATAGTTATTCGTTCTATTGGTAACTAAAGTAACCAAAGTTACGAGGTGGTAGAGATGGATGTGGTCTTCGTCAGAATCCAGAACAAATGTCAGAAGCCAACCAGTGCAACACGAATAATCTTCGCAGAGACTACAGACGCTCGTAACATAAGCGTATCGAGAACAAGAGACAAATACATTATTGAAATGGGATCGGTAGAAGTTGCGACTTCCTTAAACACTTTCACCAAGATTCTAATGCTAGGACTTGCAGCAATTCCAGATGAGTTCGTTGAAAATATATTCAAGGAAGTTAAAGAATTTAGGAACAGCATGGATTTTACGCCCCCCACTAATTCGAAGTTTATATTGTGATTTACCTTCTAATGATTGGTGAGCGATATGTGTAACCCAGAAACTCTAAATCAAATTTTGGAGAGTATTGCTGAATTTAAAGATGAAATAAAAGCGCTGAGGGTAGAGTTTCAGCGAGTACATGAAGAATTTGAGCAACTCAAGCAGCTGATAATCGAGGGCAACGGCAAGCACATCCGTGAGATAAACACCGCCCTGCAGACCATGGCCGCCCTCTGGCTCCGCATGGACCGCCTTGAATCAAAGCTTCAGGAATTCAGGTCCTCTTTTAGTGCTCTAGAAAATGATGCTCCTTGATATAGATCGTCAGCTAAAGCTCACCGCTTTTACGGAGGTTTAACCCATGGTCATGTACTTCAAAAATGAAACGGTCCTCAGCTTTCTCCTCGAAAACGGCTTAGTTTACACGCTCAGGAAGCATCTGAGAGAAAAGAACAAGGACGGAAGAACGGTCATCGACTGGATGACTCCCTACAAAGGATGCAAGAAGGTGGCCACGGCTCTCGTCACGTGGATCGGTCTCGTGGACCTAGAATCTCGAAAGGTCTTCACCCTCAACGATTCGAAACCCAAACCCCTCGAAGACTTCGTAAAGTTCAGCGGCTTTGGCTGCGTCGAGGACTGGATCAACGCCTACAGAGCCTTCGCAGGCAAGAAAACCAAAACCGCCCACCTTTATAAAGTCGTGCTCATGAAGATCCACGGCCTAAGGTGAGAATGTGCCGCAGTTAACCCTCCTCGGCCAGGTCGCAACCAAACCTGTTGACGAGGAACCTCAGTGGGTAATCGTAAGATCCAAAAGAATCCCCAGACAGCTTGCAGAAGAGACCCGATGCGTCCTCAGACGCTACTTCCCAGAGCTCCGTGGGTCCTGCTCTACTATACCAACTCTGCCAAGGGGGAGTACTTACTCGACTGGAAGATTGCCCTGGACCCCGATTTACTCAACGAGCCAAAGCGGGAGCTCCACCACACGATAGCCCACGAGCTGACTCACCTTATCCAGTGGCAGCAGAACCGCATCAGGCACCGAGCACTGCAAACAAAGTACGCCTACCTCTACGCCCAGAAGATCCCCAAGGGCGAGGAGGCCTGCGACATCTGGACCTACGCAAGACATCCTGACCTTGTCGCTCCGTCTGGCTACCTTCACACTCCTTTCGAGATGCGGAAGGGTGAAACCTCATGCGAGTTCTGGAACAGAAAATTCAGGTTCTACGAAAAGCACTGCAACGAGATCCACGAGCTGGCCAAGAAGGCGATAGAGCTTCGGGCGCGGGGCTGCAGGAGATACATCAAGTGGTTTCTGGACGAGCTAAGGTTGATCTTATAGTGGATACTTCCTGTGTTTGTGAACGAACTTTCCCTCATTCGACAAAATCAGGTGCCAGACCTCTATTATTTTCCCGTCCAGCTGCCTCTTCTCATAGATCATGCTTATCCCATCTTCCATGAAGTTATATGTGGCAATTCTTATTCTGTGGAGATACCTGTCATCTCTGAACTCAAACCTCACGATATCCAATATTAGACTTCGATATTTAAGCTTTTCTCAACAATAACATTTAAATACAATACCCAATATAGGTTAACGAAAGAATAAGGCTAATAGCCAGAAAGAATATGAGAACCATATTAGCCTTGCGAGGTGTACATCATGGGAGATGTGACTCAGGCAGTAAAAAAGAGGCTCAGCATCGGGATACTTAGGCGAAACGAGATAATCAGGCTTATCGAGAGGGGCATAAACACGGCCTACTCCATAGCCAAGGCCATGGACCTGGATCCGGGCACAGTTAAGCACCACCTGGACTGGCTTGAGGAAAAGGGGCTTGTCAAATCGGAAATAGTTGTGGAAAAGGGAAGGGCAAAAAGAATTTTCAGGCTGACATTCCCAGCCAGAATCCTGGAGAGGGTGATGGAGATCCTCGATCTGGTAGATGTCGATATCAGAGGGGCAGAGAAGGAAATAGCGAGGCTCGTGCTGGAAGTTGTCGAGGGTTTGGAGGAGGATGAGATTAGCTTCGATGAGGCCGATAGGATCTTTACAGCCCTGCTTGCTCTCAAAACTGTTGAGCTTAGCGAGGAAATTGAGGAGATGCTAACTCTTGCGAACGAGCTGCACGACGGGAATTGGGAAACAGTAGCGATGCTGAAGAACCTCGCAAGAGAGGTAGTTACCAACGTTTAACTTTTACTCCAAAATTGAAACTTTTTCCATCACAACGTGCACCGAAAAACTCTCCGGCATCATGAATTCACGCCCCCTCCTAATTCAAGGTTTAAGTTTTTTGATAGAGTTAAACATATTATGATCCTGAAAAGCGGTGTGAGGATCCTCACCCCTATGGAGTACGACGCTATCCGGGATGCGGCCAATAAGCACTACCACCAGATAATGCTCGATGCTGCCCTCTACACCGGAATGAGGTACGTAGAGCTGCGAAGATTACAGGAACATCCGGAGTGGTTCCAGAAAGAGAGGCGGGCAATCTACCTCCCACCGGAAGCACAGCTAAAGAAAGAGCGGAGGTTCAAAGACCGCTACGTCTACCTCTCTAATATCGGAATGTATGCGATCCAGTACTTTTTAACCTTGAAAGAGAGGTTGCCAAGTATCCAGGCATGGAACAGGAACCTCAAGCGCTGGGCTGAGAAAGTGGGTTTGGACCCTACGGGAATCTCGGCGAAAACTACCCGAAAGACGTGGGAGAGCTGGCTCGTCGTCTCGTTCCCAGACAAGGTTCCGCTGATCTGCATGAACCAAGGGCACACCGAGATAACCTCGATGAACCATTACATGCAGCTCCCATTCTCAAAAACAGAAAGAGAGGAGATCAAGGAGAGAACTGCAGGGTGGATGGGTCTCTGAATTACACCCCTCTCTAATTCAACATTTATATACCTCTTTCATCACACATTAACTGAAACGGGTCGGGGATAGCATGCGAGACTGGTTGCCTTGTGAAGACGGGTTGAACTTTTTTGTTTTTTTGTTAGCTATCCCCGCCGCCACATCCTCGGCCCGGAAAAGTTGCGGAGGTGAGACTGGTTGGGGAAGGTAGTTACCCAGTTTAAGAAGACGAAGGGAATGGGCTACCACTTCAAGAAGGGGCCAGGAGGCACCATGCAGGTAGTGGAGGTGCCGATGAGCGAGCTTCGCAGGAAGCGGAAGAAGGGGGAGAGCGGAGGTGGAAGGAAGAAGAAAAGTTAGGCGAGGTGATGTTGCTTGGTGAAGACTGGTTGGATTGTAGGAGTTTTGTTTGTGCTGGCGATATTGGTTGTGCCAGCCGCAGCCGGAGTGACTACGCAGTCAAACAGTGCCCTTTCAGTGTCAGTAACGCAGAGCGACCCCATCAAAACAAATGACTTCAACTACGTAACAATAAAGCTCGATCCCAAGACGAGCTACCCCATCTCCGCCCGTATAGTCATTAAGCCATCGTACTTTGCCATAAAGCCTGAGTGGGTCAAGGGATGCGATGCGATGAAGACTGGCAGCGGCGTTACATGCACCATCTGGAACTTCCAGGACGAGAAGACGATCAAAGTTGTCATCCCAGGTGCCGTACTGGAAGGTCTTAGCTTCAAGGATGGAAAAGCCAGGCTGATCGGCGGCGTCGAGGTGTATCCGTTCACCAGCTCGGCTGCCGCAGTGTATGGCGTGGAGGCTAAAAATCTGCAAACTTTGAGCGTAGAGCCGCCTTTTAGTCAAGCGATAGATACGAATATAAACGTATTCATGGCAATGGTTCTGATAGCTTTCGGAGCTGGCTTAATACTGTTTGGCACTAAGAACAATATAGAGCTCGGATCGACGCTGATTCTCTTCGCACTGGCTACGGTAGTTATATTGAACATGTTTAACCTGGGGTGATGGAATTGGAGAGTAAAATGGCACTTGCCGCAGTTGCAATAGGCTTTCTAACTTTTGTAGTAGGATTTGGCTACTACTTTGGATGGTGGGATCAACTATACGATTATATCCCGTGGTTCGCCGACAAAGGCGACCTCAAGGTCACAGTTTACGATGCAAAACAAACCGCTGACACTTCTGACGACGTCCCGCTCGCCAACGTAACCGTCAGCATATTAAGCACTGAGCTGGTGAAGAAAACCGACGAAAACGGCACCGCCTACTTCAGCGACGTTGATGTCGGCGATTATCAAGTACAGGCGGAGTGGGGATCTAACGTCCTCGCCAAGAACGTGACCATCACAAAAGACGCGATTGCAACCCTCACCTTCCTGTTCAACGAATCAGCCAGCTAACCTCGAAGGAGGCGAGGAGCCGTGAAGCGTTTTCTACTTTTTTTAGTGTTACTTTTTATTTGTTCAAATGCGGTAGCGTACACACCAATAAAAGGAGAGGTATTCCCAGAGCTTGTCACGGTTCATGGGGATTGGGAATGGGCAGGAAGTGGTAGCAGTCCTGGAAATGCAAGAGGCATACCTGATGGAAAGATCGTCAGACTGTTAGGGAACGAAATAGACCCTGAGACTGGTGCATATTTGATATATAGGTCAGATGTGCCATTTAATGTAGTTATTCCATACACGGCAGACATACACCTCTCTACTGGAGCGTGGGGGACAGGGGATGAAGGGGTATGGGTAAGCAAAGATGGGCGTAACTGGGTTGAAGTACCATACCCTGGCACAAGTGAACTTGTCTACGACGAAATAAACGCCGGAGATATAACCAACGACACGATTCCAGACACAATAGACGTTTACCGCAGTGTAGCAAAACTATCAGATAGCTATACATATGTTAAAATTGGAAAACCAGCAGGAGCATCAGATCCAAGCATAGAAGTAGATACAGTGAGCGTTATACCGGTTAGTCTCGGAGATGAAAACTCGGAGTACATTCTGGAAGTAAATGGAATAGCGTGTGAGGGGATGTACACGGACATATATGTAAAACCAGGGGATACGATAACTGTAAAGGTATTCAAGAGGGGAAGTTTTATCTTTAAAGACTATGTCGGAAATGCAGACATTTATGTTAACGGAGAATTGTACGGGAGGATACCTCCCGAGTGGACGTTCTGGGTGATAGATAATCCATTTGACAGTCCTCAGTTTACATTTACACTTACGGAAGAAGGAGATTATGCGATTTACGGAGTGGTTGACGGTGTAAACACAACTTCTGCAATAATACATGTTGGTCAGAGTGTTTCTAAGAACATAATGATAGACATCGCAGAGATAAAGGGGGAAGCGAGAGAAAGGGTGGATGGTTATGAGATACTTTTCGGAACGGAAGTTGAATTCATAGTATACAACTACGACGATTCGATATGGAACAAGATACCTATCTACGGATGGTGGTTTGTGGAAGACTGGATACCTGCATCGGGTGCAAAAATACTCATTGATGGAGTAGAAGTTGGGACAACAGACAGCAATGGGCGTTTTGAGTACACTTTCACGAAGCCGCAAGGTGAGCTGTACCATGCGTGGATCGTTCAGGCTGAAAAGGACGGAGCTATATCAAACCCACTCAGAATCTACGGATATGAATCGTTTGAGGAGTATAATGAGTGGAACGAAACAGGGGCTTATCTAAAAGTTTTCGTAGGAACTCAGCCAGAATACGGGTCACTGTACATGCCTCTGACAGACGCACAGGTTCAGGTTTACAAGTGGGATTCTAAAGCAGAGACATGGGTGACGCCGGCAATTTACAGAACCTCATCTAACGGAACAGTTACGATACCAGTACCAGCCAATACGCAGTTGAAGGTTATTGCGGACGCTTGGGGATATGTACCTTCTGAAGCAGTGTATGTGACATTACTTGAGGGCGAAAAGAAGAGTGTAAGTATCATTCTCAAGCCAATAGGTGATAGTACACCTTACGATGAGTTCTACCTAAACGCAAAACCAGTGGGTGGAGGAATAGACTACACAGTACCAGTTGGTGGGGAGGTAGAGTTCTGGATAAGCAAGAACAGAAACTCGTGGTCGCCAGAGGTTGGGGGAACATTGCACGTACTCCTGAATGGCACAGAGGTGATAACTAAAGAGATACCAGCACCAAATGTGCTTGGATTCGGTGGAAAGGCGGTTGTGGCATTCGAAAATCCTGGAGAATACGTTGCGTATGCGGATGTTGATGGTGTCAGGACTAAGAATCAGATACTCATCAATGTGTTGACCCAATCAGATTATGACCAGTACACCGACACATACTACATAGTTGCTGACAAGAATTACGCCAATGTGGGGGAGGAGATAGAGGCGTGGATAACAAGAGGGCAGCCAACACTCGATAAGTCGGCATCTGTCAGTGGGAAAATTTACATCTATAGGGTTGAAAACAATCAAACCGTAAAATGGAAGGAACTCGAAACGACAACAAATGGATTCTTTATCTGGAGTCATCAATCGGTAAAATTCACAGCAGTAGAACCTGGAATGTATCTCCTCGAAGGAGAGGTTGGAGGAGTAAAGACAAAGAACAATTGGAAAATAGAGGTTGGAGAGGGGACGGCAACAGACCCCAATGCAATAAGAATCGGATGGAAGTTAACCAAGATTCCCGATGATGGGAGAAGCACCGCATCAGTAGGATTAGGAGCTGGAGCTGGTGCAATAATCGGGGCCATTCTCGGTGGGGGGATAGGTGCAATTCCAGGAGCCATCGTCGGAGGTTACTTTGGCAATGGAATCGGCTGGATAGCAGACCAGATTGATGACTGGTTCAAAGAGTGGCAGTACGGAGATTCGGTTCTGCAAGCTGGAACCGAAGTGGAATTTGCAATAATTCAGGGAGGAGAGCTGAAGACTGGGGAGATTTACATAAACGGTGAGAAAATAGCGGTACTGAACAACAACAGCGTAAGGTGGAATTTTGCATCTCCAGGTGAATACGAAATAAGGGCGTATTGTGTTGTTGGCTCAGAAAAAAGTGAAGCAGTTAATAGTCCTGTGCACTTCACGGTAGCAGCATCTGGGGCACAGCTCTTCACGAAAATATACAACTACCTCCCTGCGATTACTGGAATACCTCTTGTGGACATAATAATCTGTGTAGGAATGCTGCTGGTAGTAATTGCGATAATAAGGGCTGTTCTCGGAGGTGATTGAAAAATGAGGTGGATACTGCTACTCGTGTTTGTAATGCTAATAGGAGTTGCGTCGGGAGCGACTATATGCAGCGACTACATACAGTTTAACCTCGATGCACCCGCTTCAGCGGATTCGGTTTATAAAATCGTAGTGGACAACACCAGCATAAGCGTTTACAATGCCCTCAACGAACTTGAGATTTCGGGGACGAGTGAATACTTCTGGAGCTACACGACGACAGAAATTGCGATTTTGAGTGATAAAGGGGAAGTACCATTCTATATTGAGGAGTGGAACGGCACAACCAAGAAAGCGGTTCTAAGATTCAAGCTTGTGGAGGGCAGCAGTTATGTGATAGTATGTTTTGGAAGCCAAGGGCAAAAGAGCACGTCAGTTTACAGTTTCTACGATGACTTCAACGACCTCGATAACTTTAATGTGTACACGAGTTTAGGCAGTGTAACGGTTGAGAACTCTCTGCTGAAGATTAGTGGTGGGGGAACATCAACGAGTTCGGGTTGTAATGCTGTTGAAAGCAAGCAGAAATTTTCACCACCGCTAACGATGGTAATAAAAGTGAAGAGAAGTACACCAGTATGTATAAACGCTCATCAGGCTTTCGGTTTTTCAGATTCGGATTTGTCTTCAGCACCATACAGCTTTGATTGGGCAAATGTGGTGGTTCACAACCAGGAGTGTTATCCAGATTACACATTTTTCATAACGAGAGCCAATGGCAGCCCGGGAGTGAACGAGCAGGTGGTGCTTACACCAAACTGGACTGAATGGAGAACATTCGAAATAGTCTGGAAGGTTGGAGAGGCAGAGCTGTATGTGGACGGGCAGTTTGTAACTGAAACTACACAGTATATTCCAACAACACAGCTTCCGCTCGTAATTAGTGCTGGGAACAACTACGGACAGGATACAGTCGTGGTGGATTGGGTGGGAATACTCCCAACAACGGATGCAGCAAATTTTGTCTCTATGGAGAATGTGCACTCGAAAACGGTTATAGCACCTGGAGGCTTTGTAGAAAAGAGGGCACCATTCCTTATGCTGTTCGACATTCCATTCGTCCCACAGGACAGAAAGATTCTTGCTCTGCCAACAGTTACAAACTCCGAAAACAGCTACACATTTTACCTGCAAAACGAGGTGGTGGTTGACGAGGATACATACGGCATTCTCTACGAACTAGATATATCTGGAACAAAGCCTCATCTGCTTAATTACAACGAGATGACAAAATACGGACGATTTTATGTGGATGGGCAGAATTTGGTGTTTGAAGCAGGTGACGCTATAACATCTCAAAACTACAAGCTTGTGGTTATACAGCATCCTATATGGTGGGAGAAGATAGCATGGAGCTTCGGATGGCTGCCAAAACTTGAAGATGTGAGTGTAGCGAGCACAAAGAATGTTGCTACGAGTTCTGTATCGTCTGAAGCAACAACCCTCGAAGTGTGCAACGGAGGACTTTTCGGCATCGAAGGGAGCTACACGACAAACGTTTCAGACATCGAAGTCCACTATGGCGATACGATCTTCGTGAGGGTTGCGGACGGCTCAGGTTACTCCATACTTGTTGACGGAGTCAACAAGGGCGAAGATAACGCATTCTTCCATGTGGACAAATCATCGGGCACCATCACAATAGAAACTTCCCCTGCAACGCAGACTGTAACCCTCAATGTCACGGGCTACAACGGATACATGGATTATCTGGCGGGCTACTTCCTCTTCGTCAAATCCAACTGTCCAGCACTGCTCAACAACCTGCTCTTTGATACACTGCTTTGGGCTCTGCTAATAATCCCAGTTGGGATTGCAATCGGGCTTAAGCTCGGAATAGTTGTTCTCAGGGCTATCCTCTAATTTTTCACGAGGTGAGGTCTTTGAAGCGCTGGGTCGGTTTCAGCATGCTGCTCGCATGCGTAATGCTCCTCGCTGTGGCTGACACGGCTCTCACTTTGTACTCTCTAAATACTGTCATCAACGTTTACGGGCAGAGCTTAGCTCTGGACTTCGAACTCAACCCTCTATATAGGCTCTCTCCGGAGGCTTTTTTCTTCGCCAAGGGGATGAGCACCGGTATAATAGCGATTATAGCCTACGAGCTGAGGAGCAGGAACCCAGTCCTGGCGGAGAAAGGTCTGCTGCTCTGCACGGCACTTCTGGCAGCAATCGTCGTCTGGAACCTCACAAACATCCTGATCAGCCTTAAAGCTATGGAGGTGATGCGGTGAAGCCTTATTTCACCTTTCTTGGTTTGAGTCTTTTCTTATTCCTCTGCATTGTCTACATCAAAACTTTCGGCTATGAAGAGTTCACGAAGTGGTTCATGACCCAAGCAATGAACTATGCCGGGCTTCTGGCTGCGGGTGGGATTATAGCCGACGTAGTCAGGGAGGCGAGATCGTGAGCCTTTCGGATTTCTTCAGTAGTGCAGCCAGTCTCTTCACGCAGCTGCAGATAATCACGGGTCTTAGCCCTCTCTCCGTGATATTCTTCCTGCTTGCCATGTGGAAATCCGCAAAGTCCGCATGGAGCGACAACGACACCATAATCGGTGTAATCGCTCAGCTGGCCTTCTTCATGCTCATCTGGTGGCTCACGGGCTACTTGCTGTTCAATCCGATCTGGAATCTAATTCTGGGGAGGTTGTGAGATGGGTGATGAGCTAAAGTTAGTCGGAATCGCCATCGCAGCTCTCGGACTTGCGGCATTTGTTTACGCAGCCTACATCGCCCACCCACCCCTCATCCAGGTCCCAGACTTTGGGAAGTGGCTTGAGGAGAAGGTTGAACAGGAACAGGCGAAAAACCAGAAGCTCGACCCCGTTCTGCAGCAGCAGTTAGCAGTGAACCCGAAGAAGCCTGTTAGAATGTTCGTGAGTGGCGTTAATGCGACGGAGCTGGAAAGGCAGGGCTTCAGGGTCGTAAAGGCTGGAAAGTACGCCAGCTGGGCAGTAGTTGAGGGAGACTACGAAGAGTTGCAGAAACTCCTCAAAAATCCGAAGGTGCAGAAGGTCCTATACGACCAAAGGGTTAGGGCGATAGGCTTCGCTGATACCCTCTCTCAGATTCCGATTAAGCCTGTTGTGCAGGACCTGGGCTGGAATCTCGAAGCTATAAAGGCCGACATCGCCCACAGATCGAACTTCACGGGGAAGGGTGCTGTTGTAACAATTCTGGATACAGGAGTTAACCACAACCTGCCAGACCTCCACGACGGCTACCTCGACGGATACGACTTCGCCTACGGCGATCCCGAGCCGGACGATGTTTACGGCCACGGCACCGAGTGCGCCTCGATAATCCTGGCGGAGGGAGAGGACAGGTACACGGGCGTGGCCCCTCAGGCTAAGTACTACGCCCTCAAGGTTCTGAACGATAACGGCGAGGGGAACTGGAGCGATGTAATAGCTGGCTTGGAGTGGGTTCTGGACAAGGTGAACGCCGGCGAGAAGATAGATGTCGTGTCAATGAGCTTGGGTGCCGATCTCGCTCCGCCTGAGCTCGAAACTCTCTGCGATTTACTCTACAGCAAGGGTGTCATCCTCGTTGCGGCATCTGGAAACTCGGGAGGAGCAACATCTCTTTATCCCGCAGCCTACGACACCGTCATCTCTGTCGCGGCGACGGACATATACGGAACGGTAGCGACTTTCAGCAACGGTGGAGCTTTGGTAGCCGCTCCGGGCGTGCAGGTTCCAGTTTTGAGCAGCGACGGCAACATCTACTACGGAGATGGTACGAGCTACGCCGCACCTCACGTCGCCGGAGTTCTACTTTTAGTCGAGGCGGAGAAGGACATCACGCCCGGGCAAGCGGAGACGCTGATTAAGCTCAGCACCGATGAGATCAGTGATCCCAATAGCAAGGTCGAGTACGGGCAGATTAACGCCGTCAAGGCAATCAACAACGCCCTCAACCTGAACCTGTCGGAGGAAAGAAGCTGGTACGAGTATCTGAACGAGCCTTGGGCTCAGATTTTGGTGGGTTTGGCTGTTCTGACTGGAGCTTTGAAGTTTGTTGTCTGGAGACAGGAGGGAGGTGAGTAGTTGAACCAACATCTTAAAACTGGGATTTTGGGCATGTTTGGATACTGGATTACCCTGTTCTTCATGGAGTGGATTGTTTTCAGGGGATTTGGATTGCCTGACCAGTACGTTCTAAGGATTTGGGCTTTCGCAGACTTATTCGGAGATGGGACATGGAGAAGCTTGGAGTGGCTTGCAGACCACGAATGGATCGCGATGGTTATTGACTATGTCTTTGAAGGCCTGATAGCATTTACAGCAATCGTTGCACTGTCTATCTTGGTTTCGAGAGGCATTCTGAAGTACTTCGCCGGAATTGTGGTGATCTGCATTTTCTTGGTCATCTGGATGCTCGTAGTGATTGCTGAAGGGGTTGTAAGTGGTGTGAGGGCAATTAAGGAGGTCGTGAGAGGATGATTAACATCAGATTCAAGAATGGAGGAGCGAAGAAGCTTAACATAATCAAAGTCCCCTACACCGAGCAGGAACGAAAGGAGATAGAGAGGCAGAAAGGGATTCTGGAGTTCGACATCAAACGTCTGGAAATTGATCTACAGCACATAAACGACCCAGAAACTCGCAAGTTTGCTGAAAAGCGTTTGGAAGAACTCAGAAGCGAACTGAATGCTCTTGATACTGTTCTCAGGCTCGCAGGAGGTGGAGGAGGTGGACGTTAGGAGAGCTATTGCCATAATCCTACTTACTTTCGTGACCCTGCTACTCTACGGTGTGGTAGCCATTGCTATGGTTCAAGCATCTGAGGTAAACGCATTCCTGATCTGCAATGAAGCTGGCGGTGAGATAATCAGAACAGACAAAATCCCAAATGCAACAGTTTATCTCTACATTCAGGCTAAAAACACAACGATTGCAGAAATGCAGCTATCTATCAAGTATTTCAGTCAGTCAATGAACCTGACGAACATCTCAGCTCTCGAAGGAAACTGGAGCTTCGGATATGCAATCGCAAAAGGAGACTCAGGATATTCTTACATCAAGATTGACGCAGTAGGAAAACCAACATCCAGATTGGTTTTCGCATTTAGGTTCAGCTTCAAAGAGGAAAGAACAGGACTGTTCGACATCGAAATAGACCTGAATCACTCCTACATTTACGACAAAAATCACACGAGGTTAAATGTAACGTCAACACAGCAGTCCATTACGGCTTTCCTCATGAATCCTACAGTTACCACTCTAACACCAACTCCAACCCCTACACCAACACCTAAACCGACCCCGACACCCACACCAACACCCACGCCAACTCCGTCGTACTGCAATGGCACGGACTGTGCTTGTCTTAAACCCTCTATCTACTTCACGTACAATAACAGCACGACTTCAGAGCTGTACATCGGTGGATACATCCACTTTCCAAAAACAATAGCGGACAGAATCAAAGTTACAGGCGGGGTTATCGAGAGGGAGGATCAGACCGGATGGAGGATAAGGGTTACGCAGAGCGTTGTTAACGTCCAGTACATCAAGCTCTCCAGCGAAGACTTCAGCTACACAACTAAAACATTCAAGGCCAAAGAATATCCAGCCGAGCTCTACAGGCCAGTAAGCCCAGATGAGATGAGGCTTAAGCTCATCGAGCTGAACAGCAAACTCGCTGAGTTCGAGAAATATCTGAAGTCCATAAAATCTGAGGTAAAGGCTGCGGCTGAGAAGCCCACCGCTGGGGAGCAGCTGATGGGCTTCCTGCTCTATTTTCCACCGATGTGGGTGGTTTACGCAGTGCTGGGAGTTACGGGATTTTTGGCAATCGTAGGGTGGTGGTATGAGAGGAATTAAGTTGTTCAGGCGAAGACGGGTTGAGGAGGGTGAGGCCAGAAGCGAGAGGAGAGGCGTTTCACCAGAGATTCTGGAGGGCTTGGTGTTCTTCCTGAACTCCGTGGTTTTTCTGGGTTTGGGTACAACCATCCTGAGGCTTAGCGATGTTGCCAATGTCCACCTCTGGAGGATCCAGGTTGTAACTCCTGACTATGTCCAGTACGTGGGCTACGGGTACATTGTGGGCTACACACTTGTGGCATACTCGGTTATGCAAATGTTCCTCTCAGCTCTGAAGCTGTACGCTGCAAAGGAGAGAAGGAGAGTTGAGGTCTTGGTTAGGTCAGTGCAGCGAGAGGTGGTGGAGGATGCTTCCTGACCCGATGGTGCTTATCTTCACACTGTCGATAGCACTGGCATCATCAATAATCATCTATCTGATTGCAAAGGCAGGAAGGAAAAGGAGGAAGATAGAAGAGGCCGAGAGCACACTTGAGCAGGTAGGCATCACGATCCCACGGGAGGAGATAAAGAAGATCATTGAGGAGGAGTCAAAAAGAGAACTGGAGCAGCAGATCAGAGAGGAGGCTGAGAAAGAGGCGGAGAAGAGGTTGAAGAAGGCCACCAGAGGGCTGCACAAGGCGAGAGGACAGAAGATCACAATCTGGTACGACGAGCAGACGGCTTTTGGGGAGGGGAACATTGTGCTCGGAAAGCTCCACAGCTACGACAGGCTCAGCCTCGACGGCCTCCACGGTTACTACGTCTTCTACTACTTTCCCGTTCACAACAGCATATTCCTCAACGGCATTCAGGCTATAGTCAAACTGTTCGGTAGGGGGAAGAAGAGGCTTGAGGTTCCAGAGGAGCTGATCCTCAGTATCAGTCCAAAGGAGATAATCATCCACGCCAAAACTCTCCAAACGATTGATGGCAACACATTTAGAGTAGTACCACCGGAGCGTATAGAGCCAGTTGTAGAGGAGAATCGTTTCCTCAGAAAGGCCTACAAACGCCTTACGGAGCTGAACACCGAGCTGCTGAAGGACATGAGCAGGGCCGTGAAGCTGTCCGTCTTCACCAATCCGTTCTTCAGGCAGTACTACTATCAGCAGAGGCTCCTGCAGGGAATTCTTAGCGATGAGGAGATAGATGAGTTTTACGCCCTTGAGGGCAAGAAACTACGGGAGGAAAGGATTAAGAGAGCAACAGAGAAGTTGAAGAACCTAAATGCGAGGATCGAGGGAGGGGAAAGGTACGTATGAGCGAGCTTGAGAGGATCGGCAGACTGATGCTCTACAGGAACAGGATCTTGGAGAAGCTGCTGAGAGAGATTAGCAAGGACTTTCCCAACATGGAGATCGTGCTGGAGGAGTTCGAGAGGCTGCTTGAGGCCATAGACGACCTGGACAACGAGACTATCCACACAATTGCGAAGCTGAAGGAGAAGAACTCTCCGGTCATTGAAGATGAGTCAGAGGCAAAAGAGACTGACCAAGCTGAGGATTTCGAGGACTGGCTGGCAAGCGCCCTAAACTCGCTCAACGGCAGCGACAACCTGAAGAATTACCTTTTGACGTTAAAGGAGCTTGGAGGTGTTGCCCCAACCACAAAAATAAGTAGGATGCTAGGGCTGAAGAAGCAGACAATCTCAGACATAGAAAAAGAGCTCGAATCAAAGGGTCTGATCGGGTCCATTTTCATAGCAGACAGGAAGGTCGTCTATTTCAATCATTCCAAGTATAATGGAATGACTATGAGCGAACTCGGACAGGTGCTCAGAAAATGATGGACGAGTCCGGTGGGAGGTCCGACGGACATGCTACTAAAATATAATACTGCAAGGCTCCAGCTGCCAAAGAGGAAGGACGACGGGTACATTCCGCTTAGACTTGTCTATCGGGGCTGCGAGAATGCGGTGAAGATAGGTTACAGAATAGGCCACCGCACGCCCTGGATGCAGCCCCACTACTTCAACCCCTCCGCCTACTCCGTCGAGAAGGGCAAGGTGATCCTAGTCGTGGCGAGTAAGGGAATAGGAAAAACGAACCTCATGCGAAACGTCATTCAGGCCTACTATCGCACAACCAGGAACCCCATCATAGCTTTCCAGGAGAAGAAGGATGACCTGAACTTCAACCGCACACCCTCGCTCAGGCAGATAAGTGAGGCTGGGATCGAGAGGATAAGGCTTGCTCCGCCGGAGGGCTGCAGTTCACCTCAGCGGAGGCTGATTCCGCTGGGAGAGGTGAAGGATCGGGACGAGGTTAGGCTGAAGATACCGCTTGCCGAGTTGGATTTCTCTACCATCAGCGAGTACTTCGGCAAGCGGATGTCTTCTACTGTTGCAGGACTCGTGCTGGAGAGGGTCTGGCAGAGCAGGGAGAACCACCTCACCATCGACGACCTCATCGATGCGGTGGAGAACGAGCTTTGGAGGTTTCAGGAGGATCCCTACTTCAACACCATGGTGCTGCACGTCCGCCGCTTCATCGAGCTGCTCAGGATGGACCAGCTGCTTGAGGTGAACAGAGCCAGGAGCGTTCACAGCTACATCCACCCAGAGCAAATCAACATCGTGGACCTCTCGGATCTGGGAGACATAGATGTGAAGAGGTTCGTTGTGGCCCAGATGCTCAAGATGATCGAGAGGGCTTACAAGAGGCAGGAGTGCTTTATCGGAATAACAGAGAGCCACATCTACGCACCTGAAACGGGCGATTTTGAGGCGAAGAGGGAGATAATAAGGTTGGTTACCGTGCTGGCGAGATCCTACGGCTGGACAGTGTTTCTGGAAACTCAGTCACCGGATGCCCTTGAGAGGGTCGTGCTTGAGAACGCCGACGAGATATACATTCTGGGGTACGTACAGCGAAGCAAGCTCACCAAGCTGATAAGGACCGCAAGCGTCAACTTCGAGGGTTTTCTGGATATTTTTTATAAGGTTGTGGATAACATTCCTAAGGGGATGGGTGTTTACGGCTCGGCTGCGGATCCCACCAACCCTTACGTAGTGAGGATCCAGCTGAGCCCCGTGGGATAAGTTGAAGGAGGTGAGACGGGTTGCCGAAGCGGAGACGTGTTGCAACTCGCCCTCAGCGGGAGAAGACGACGATAAGGTTTAAACAGCAAGCCCGCTTTGAGGGCGAGGACTACGTTGTGTACGGTAGGAAGGGTACTGGGATAAGGACGATTTTTCCAAAGCCACAGAGACACCCGAAATTTGCCACCGCCAAGTTCGGCGAGGAGTTTCCAGTCTGGTGGAAGGGACGCTGGTATGTAGCTGTGAAGTCAGCGAGGAAACAGGAGAACCGCGCCGCAGTCCCCTGCTTAGTGTGGGAGGTAGAGTCATGAAGCCCGCTGCACTGCTGATGCTCTCCCTGATGATTGCAGCCCCACTCGGACTGGCTCTGGAGGACGTAGCAGACCAGCTTTACCTGCACATCATGGACCTCGGCAGGATGCTCCGTATAGTCAGCGACGATGCCTACGACAACGCCGTCAAGGCCATCATGGAGAAGTACGAGCACAGGTTGAGGGAGCTTGAGCAGAAGGGCAGGGCTGATACGGCAGAGTACATGGAGATCCAAAAGCGGTACGAGAGATTCGCAGAAATGTACACTGAGGAGACGGACAACGACTTGGAGATCGTGGAATACTCCGTTGACTTGGATGTGGGAACGGCATCTGTGACTCTGAAAAACATAGATAGCAAACCGATCGACTACATAACGGGCTTCGTGAAGGTCGTAGGACCTGACGGTAAGGTCAGCGAGTTCAGTGCCCCATTCCCTGTGCCGCTGAACCTGAAGCCGAACGAGACGAAGACCTACACCGTCGAGATCTGGGGATGGAGTCATGGCATGTACACCATACACAGCGAGGTCTGGAGGTGGAACGGAGACAAGATTCTGGAGGCCACCATAACACTCGATGTCTGACCCATGATTCATCGAACTTCAATTTTTTACACACGGAAAGTTTAGGCGAGAGGGAAAGCCTGATGGAGTCTGAGACCCTTCGTGAGCTGAGGCTGATCTACGAGGCCTGCTTTCACTGCGGCCTGCCGAAGTCAATTCAGAAGCCCGTAAACAAAAGAGGACGTCCGTGCTGGAACCGCTTCGTTCTGCTCACCGTGCTCATCTACGGGCTGATCAACGGCCTCAGCTACCGCAAGATGGAGGAATTCTGCCGAGAGAATAGAGATCTGTTGCAACAGCTTGATCCAGCCTGGAACCCCAAGCGCCCGCCGGACCACAAGAACTTCCACCTACTGGCCAAAAAACTAACAGTAGCAGACATAATGCGTATAATGGCGAAGGTAAGGGAGCTGAAGGGAGAGGTTCCAGTTCTGTGGTACTGAATAATTCAGCAACGCAGCTTATTTATACGACTTAGTCCACAATTACTTAGCTTATGAAAGAACTTGAAATGGAAAAAGTGCGTGAAGCAATTTCGAAGATGTCGGTTGAGTTGCAGCGACTTGAGGCTATGCTCATGCCTGAGGAAGAGGAGCTCAGCGATGAGGAACTTGAAGAGATACTCAGAGAAGCCACGGATCCCAAGATTAAATGGATCAAGGCAGACGAAATTTTGAAAAAACTGTAACTACTTGTAGGATTTGCCTCTTCTTTCAAGTCTGAGAACCTTGATTTCTCTTCTGTCCCAATCTACAACATAAATAACTCGGTAATCTCCAAATCTGACGCGAAAAGCGTCTAAGGATCCTGTACCTTTCAATTTTACAATGTCAAAGAACTTGGGCACGGCCCAAAACTTTAGAGCTTCGATCAGCCCCCTAAATTTGTTTCGTACGTGATCGGGTATTTTGTCCAGATCTTTTTCTATTCTTGGATGAATGTAGACTGTGAATTTTTCTTCGTCCACGAAAATATTTTGTTCGTGATGAAATAAACTTTGTGGCTATTCTACCTCTGGATTCACTGAAATTTACCCGTAGTTCCTGATAGCTTCGAGTATAATTTTTGGCTCGTACCGCCTCACGACGTACCTCGTCTTGCCCCTACCCTTTCTTCCGAAAACCAGATCGATGAACCTCAGCCTCTCCAGCTTGCCGATTATCTCGTAGAATCTCTCGTAGTACAGCCCAACCTCAGCCCTCATTATCGCGTAGACGTCGCCGGTCGTTATGTTCTCCTCGTCGAGCGAGTAAATTATCTTCAGCGCCTCCCTTTCGTCGCTGTTGAGTGCTGAGAGGTTCTTTGTCAGTAATGTCGCCTCCTCTCCCTCTCTGGCTGCGATCACATCTTCCACATCTATCTTCCTGCTTGCTCTCCTCTCTGCTATAATTCCAGCCCTCCTTAGCAAGTAGAGTCCATAGCGAATATCTCCATTCCTTGCAACCAGATCTACAACCATCTCGAAAGCATCATCGGTCATCACGCCTAGATAGAAGCCGTATTCCACGCGCCAGCGCAGTATCTCTTCCACCTCTCTCCTCGTGTACAGTGGGAAGGGGATCTCGTGGAAGTGGAAGATCGAGCCCAAATAAGGATCCAAGCGGGCGACGAACCCCTTGCTCGTAGCTACCGCCACAACTCCAACCTTGAACTCTGCACTCTTCACTAATGCCATTAGGATCTCGTTCAGCACATTATTCGGCAAAAAGTTCACATCATCGAGAGCGACGACGAGAACCTGTTGCTCAAGAAACTCGGCTATCTCATCAAGGAGCTTGAACAATGGCACCCCCTTCTGGGGCGGCACCTTCCCGCTCACTTCCTCAAAGATCTTGGCGAAGACATTGTACGTCGTTCGCAGCACGGGGCAGCGGAGATAAGCAACAGTGACTCCATACTCTTCAAGCTTCTCAAGCACATGGCGAACTACTGTGGTTTTGCCGGTCGACGGCGGACCGACGCACAGTACGTGCCCAGGAGCGACACCCTTCAGCGCCGGCCTCAGGCAGGCAGCTAAATCAGCAATCTGCACATCCCTGTGCAGGATATCAGGTGGCAGAAAGTCAGGATCGAAGACTTCCTCATTCCTGAAGAGTGTTTCGTCACCCCATAGGATCTCCATCACTTTCCCTCTCATCAACAAGCTTCTTAAGTCTCTCTATTTCCTCTCGCAAACTCATTATGAGGCCCAGTATTTCAGGCTTGGTCATGGTCTCCAGCAGTTTTGCTTTCTTCTCCTCCCACTCCTCAATCTCTTTAACTGCTTCCTCTGTTAGCGGCAGGCCGCAGCGGGAGCAAAACTTCGAACCGCCGGGATTTACAAAGCTGCACCGGGGGCATTGTATCACTTTTATGTCTTTGTCCTCGGCTGGCTTTATCCCGTGCATCTCCAGGATGGCCCTTTCGACGTCCTGATCGGCGAGATGGATGTAAACCTTGACCATTTTCGTCCCAGGAACCCATCCCATGTACTTGGCTCCTACGGCCTCCGAAACTTGCTGCAGCAGCCTCGTCGCCCTCGTGTGTCTGAACAAATGGGAATAAATTCTCTTCTTTATTCCAGCTCTCTTGGTTATCTTCTTCAGCTGCCACTGTATGTCCTTGTACTCCATCGGCTGCATGTACTTCTTCCCGCTCAGCTTGATCCACAGAGGGGCTTCTGGATCGTCCTTCAGCGGATGGTCTGACAGCCACTCTGCGAGATATCTGCTGGAGTAAACGACCCTCAGCTTCCTCCTCTGCGTTTTGGACCTCGGCAGCCAGATCACAGCCCCATATTCGTCGAACATCACATCCTTAACCCTCATCGCACCGATCTCGCCTATTCTGGCTCCCGTCTCATAGAGGAGGGACAAGAGGGCTCTGTCGCGTGAATTGAAACAGGCTCTCATCATGGCTTCGAACTCCTCCTGAGTTATGAGGTCGGATGGAGATATGTTAGACTCGACATTACCGACACTGAACCAGTTTACAAGCTCTCCCCTCCCCAACCATTTGAAGAACTTTTTAAGCGTTTTCTTAGCCTCGAAAACCGAGCTCTTACTCCGCTCACCTCTGTTTACTAGCGTCTGGTAGTGTGCCAGCACCTTCCTGACATCGTCTTTGGTAAACTCCTCGAACCTCTTCTCCACCAAGCTGAGGATTTTCGAGAGGTATATCACGTAGCTCCGGACTCTGTACTCGGATATCCCCTGAGCCAGCAGATCCATTGCGAAGGCCTCGATTGTGTCGTACTCCTCTGGGTACTCAGCCTTGAACCTTTCGAGGGCCCTTGATAGTCTCTGATGCGAGTGGAAGTCTACCATGAAAATCGACCCCCATAACAGAATAAAGCTACAGACGCTAATCCGATAGTCGAGGAACTGAACCAGAAGAAAGGATGCCGAGGGGGGGATTCGAACCCCCGACCTCCTGATTATGAGTCAGGCGCCCCAACCAGCTAGGCTACCTCGGCTTATTCACACTTCAATACTTTGAATTAAAACTCTTTCGCTAAACGTTTTTAAGCTCAGGATTGACAGAGACCAATGGAGCTTCTCAGAGACATCAGCGAAGAGTTGAAGAGTTCTTATATTGACTACGCAATGAGTGTAATTGTTGGTAGAGCCCTCCCTGATGTCAGAGATGGTTTAAAGCCGGTTCAGCGACGAATCCTCTACGCCATGTTCGAGATGGGTTTACTCAGCAACCGACCATACCGTAAGTCGGCGAGAATAGTCGGAGAGGTTCTGGGTAAATACCATCCCCACGGCGATGCTGCCGTCTATGATGCCCTTGTGAGGCTTGCTCAGGACTTCTCAATGCGCTATCCGCTGGTTGATGGTCAGGGGAATTTCGGAAGCATTGATGGAGACTCTCCTGCCGCAATGAGATATACTGAAGCGAGGCTTGCCAAGATTGCCGAAGAGATGCTTGTGGATATTGAGAAGAATACTGTGGATTTCATGCCAAACTTCGATGCAACTTTACAGGAACCGGTAGTGCTGCCAGCAAAAATACCAAATTTGCTGATAAACGGTTCAAGCGGTATCGCCGTTGGAATGGCCACCAACATTCCACCCCATAACCTATCGGAGGTCTGTGATGCCATCATTGCCTACATTCGGAACCCGGAGATTTCTGTTGAAGAGCTGATGAAATACATCAAGGGTCCGGATTTTCCAACTGGAGGTATTATCGTCGGAAGAGAAGGTATTATTGAGGCATACAGGACTGGTAGGGGAAAAGTAGTTGTGAGGGGGAAGGTCGAGGTTGAAGGCGATGCCCTTATCATAAAAGAAGTTCCCTACATGGTTAACAAGGCAAAGCTCGTTGAAAGTATTGCCGAACTTGCAAAGGAGAAGATTGACGAAATAAGGGCGATAAGAGATGAGTCGGACAGAGAAGGAATCAGAGTAGTCATTGAGCTTAAAAGCGGTTCCAATCCAGACCTCGTCTTGAAGAAGCTTTATGCCTACTCCAATTTACAAACGACATTTGGCATCATATCCTTAGCTCTTGTTGATAAGGAGCCGAAGATTCTGAATTTGAAGGAAATTGTGGAACACTATGTCAGTCACAGAAGAGAGGTTATTAGGAGGAGAATAACCTTCGAACTTGAGAAGGCGAAGGACAGGCTCCACATCGTTGAGGGGTTGAAGGTTGTTGTAGAAGATATAGATAATGCCGTGAACCTCATCAGGTCTTCTGCCTCTCCATCGGAGGCGAAAGACAGATTGATGGACAAATACTCACTCTCACCCAAACAGGCTGATGCTGTGCTGCAGATGAGGCTTCAGAAGCTCACAGCCATTGAAATTGACTCTCTTCTGGCTGAGTACGAAGAGCTGAAGGCAAAAATTGCCGAATACGAGTCCATTCTTGCCGATCCGAAAAGAATTGACGACATCATCGTGCGTGAGATAGAGGAAATTAAAGAAAAGTATGGTGACGAAAGGAGGACTGAAATTGTAGTGCATCCAGACGAAATCGCTGCCGAAGACCTGATCGAGGAGGAGGAAAACGTCATCGTCATAACTTCTGAGGGATTTGCAAAAAGGATGTCGCTCGAGGAGTTCAGATTACAGGCAAGGGGTGGGGTTGGTGTCATAGGTCTTACACTGTCCAAGGATGATGAGATTTCAGTTTTCAGGATATGCAAATCAACCGATCGCCTGCTTTTGTTCACGAACTCTGGGAGAGTTTTCTGGGTCTATACTCATGAAATACCTAAGCTGGACAGAACAGCGAGGGGAACGACGATCAAAAAGTTCGTAAGGCTTGAGAATGGAGAAAAGATAGTTTCTGCAATTGGAGTTGACAAATTTGACGACAGGCAGGTGGCAATTCTTTCCCCAGATGGATATATAAAGAAAGTCTCCCTTGAAGAGTTTGAAAATGCAAAGAGAGCTGGCATAAGGGCTTCTGGAGGAGAAATTGCCTTTGTGGAGATGATTGAGGGGGAGAGTGTGGTGATAACGACTCGTGAAGGGTATGCAGTTAGGCTCAAGTCTTCCAGCATACCTGAATACGGTAGAAATGCAAAGGGTGTGATAGCTCTGAAATTGCGTGAGGGAGACAGCATATCATCGCTCGTAGCTTCAGAGGGCGAATACATCCTGATGCTCACAGAGAGAGGATACGGGAAAAGGTGTCACATCGAGGAGTTCAGGTTCACGGGCAGAGGTGCTATGGGTATGATAGCCTACAGACTAAATGAAAAGACGGGCAAACTCGTGTTTGCAGACATGTGTAACGGAGGAGATGTTTTCATTATAAGCAAGGATGGCTACTGTATCAGGGTTGATTCATCAACTATTCCAATTCAGGGAAGATACTCGTCGGGCGTTATGGTTGCGAGAAGAGGTATAAAAAATGCGGCTGTGAGAAAATAGAAACATGAAGAGTTACATAAAGAGGTCTTTTAAGTCCAAGAGAAGTTTCGGGTGAGCCTTCAGAAGTTCTGCAACGATTGCCCGAACACTCATTTCCTTTAGATTTTTACCCGATATGCTTGCTGCAAGTTTGTTAATTGTCTCGTCACTCATTTCGAGGAATTTCTCCTGCAACTTCTTGTTTCTACGTAGCTTCTTGCCAAAATCGTTCTTCCAGAGATTGTCATACCTTCTCAAGAATTCTGCCGAGAAATTGTTCTTCTCAACAGCCTCAGCAGCAACCTTGCCAGCGTAGTAACCAGCCGAAAGTGCGTTTGCTATTCCACCACCCGTGATAGGATCGGCATGATAGGCTGCGTCTCCAGCAAGCATTATGTTATCAGCAACAGCGGTCTCTATTTCACCATAGACCGGCACGGCTCCTGCAACAAATTCCACAATCTTCCCCTCAATCCTCTCACGCTCTATGAATGCGTCAAGATATTCCTTCGCCGGTTTTTTTGCCATCTTAGGCAGAACACCTATACCAACATTCGCAGAACCATTCCCCTTAGGGAATATCCACGCATAGCCACCCGGAGCAACCTCTCTGCCAAGGTAGAAGTAGGTGTAACGCTCATCAATGTCCAAGCCAGTCATCAAATACTGCGCACAACTCTCAACCTCATTCATCCTTAGCGTCTTTATTATCCCTGCCCTTCTTCCAACCTTGCTCTCAACACCATCAGCACCGATCAGGATTTTTGCCTCAACCTCCCAATCCTCCCCAAGCCTTCTGAGCCTAACCTTAACCTTCCCGTCTTTTCTCTCGAAATCAACGGCAGTGGTTTTGACATAAACCTCCGCTCCAGCCTTTGCAGCAAGCCTTGCAATGTGTCTGTCAAATATTTTTCTCTCAAGAACGTATCCAACCTCATTTCCAGCCATCTCTTCAGACATTACAACCTCCGTTTTGTCAGGAGCGTAGATTTTCGCCCCCGTAACCTCTGCAGCAATCCATTTCTTATCAATTTCGAAGAAGCGCTCAATGTTCTCCTTGCTTATCCCCTCAGCACACCTAACTGGCGTGCCTATCTCCTGCCTCTTTTCAACGAGCAGAACGTTAAGACCGAGTTCTGCTGCCGTCTTCGCAGCCATACTACCTGCAGGCCCAGCGCCGATAACAACGACATCGTACATCATTCCACCTCCACCATCGCCAGTGCGCCCATTGGACACGTCTTTGCGCAGAGTCCACAACCATTACACTTATCCTCGTAAATTTCGAGATATGTTTCAACAAGCTCATTAGCATCGACAGGACAAACAGCAATGCATGCACCGCAGTAAGCGCATTTTCTTCTGTCAACAACCGCTTTTCTGGGCATGAAAAAACTGGAAGAAATAAAATATAAGTGCTTTTCTGTTCAGACTTCTTCTCTAAATTCTCTGACCGCAATAACACCTACAGGACAGTTGACCACGCAAAGTCCACAAGCAGTGCAGTACTCACTTACTTTCCCCTCCGCTCGACCACCAACGATCTCTATCGTCTTTCCGTCTTTGCTTACTGGGCATATACTCTCACAGATTCCGCAACCGATACACCCGTCTGCAACTCTTATTTCTCGCCTCCTCTCTTCTTTCACTTTTCGGAACTCGACTTCAATTTCCTCTTTCAGCCTTCTATCAATCTCAATTGCACCTCCGGGACAGTATCTCTCACAGGTTCCACAGTAATTGCATCTGTCACTGAAGATCACAGTCTTTTCAGGCTCGTAACTGTAAGATATAGCCTCATTTGGGCAGATATCCCTGCAAACTGTGCAGTCTTCAAAACATCTTTCTTTGCTCCATCTCTGCTCCCCTTCAAATATTCTGTTGATCTCAATTGCACCGGTAGGACAGTTTTCCCTGCAAATGCCACAAGTTGAACAGGTATGCTCGTCCACAATCACGGTTCCACTAACGGCATCCTTCCTTTGCTCGAAGATTCTGCATGAGTCGCATCGGACCGAAATAACATCCATTGGACAGACCTTGGAGCATATTTCACAGTAGATGCACTTACTTTCGTCAATAACGGGCTTCCCATGGTAAATTTTTACTGCCTTTGTTGGGCAGTTCTCAACACACAGCCTACACTCTATACAGCCATCACCGATGCTTATCTCCCCTTTTCTCAGCTTCTTCAGGTCTACCCTTCTAACAACCTTAATAGCATCTCGTGGACAGTTTTTCATACAAAGTGAGCATAAAATACAACTATCCAAATCTACCTCAATTTTCTTAAATCCCATCTCCTCTTTCAAAATTTCGGAATATATTCCACCTTCTTTGCCATTTCTGTAGAAGCTCAGTGCACCAAACTGGCAGAAGTCGCTGCAAGTTCCGCAGACAGCACAGCTCTTTCCAATTTCGACCTCAAATCCACTGCCGTTTCTGTATACAGCTATTGCCATCTTTGGGCAGACTGATTCGCACATACCACATCCAACACACTTATCGGGGACAAAGTAGAGATAGTTCCCCCTCTCTTCGTCTCTCGCCACCTCTATGATGTTATCACCTCCTCTTCTCTCTCCGCATTAGGTTGTTTTATAAGCATTTTGGTTAACTTTGTCTTGGACGTATGCGTTTGTATGGACATATATGGAAGGTTATTTAAACTGTAAAAATACTGAGGGCATGGATATCTTCTGGAATTTCATCAAGGAGTATTACATAGACTCCATAGTATACAAAGAGGGCTACAATCCGGTAAACACCCTGACATGGGCTTTAATTCTGATTCTGGCAGTCGTGTTGATATATAGATATCTGGAGAAAAGAATCAAAATTGATAGAAAGTTTGTTTATGCCAACATTCCTTATATTCTCCTTGGATCTTCCGTTCGAGTTGTGGAGGACGCGGGTTTTTTGACTCCTCCTCTCTCATACATTTTCATGTCACCCTTTATTTACATGCTCGTTTTCACCATAGCTTTTCCCACCTTGATAGTTTCTATCAGAAAGTTTGGTGATGGATACTACAGGCCGTATTCGGCTGTTGGGTTGGCTTTGAGCTTAGGTATACTGATACTGCTTTTTGCCAATCTTAAGACAGTCTACTGGTGGGTTATTCCAGCTGGTCTTGCACTTTCAGCAGCCGTTTCCTCTATATTTTTCTTGGTCTCTCCGAAAGCGATGAAAAATGATCTGAGTGTATTGGTAATGTTCTCACATATGCTCGACGGATTTGAAACGTATTTCGGCATAACGTATCTCGGGTATTGGGAGTTGCATGTCCTTCCAAGATTTCTGATAGAGAAGTTTGGCGCCATTTCTCTCCCAACTGTGAAGTTTTTTGTCTTTTTTGCTATTCTGTATCTGCTTGACACTTCGGAGGAGGAAGAGAAGCTGAAAAATTATATTAAGTTCGTGCTTATTGTTCTTGGGCTGGCACCGGGGCTGAGAGATGGTATAAGGATGATGTTTGCAACATGAAGGTTGTAACGTTGCTCACTGACTTTGGAGAATACTATCCGGGCGTCATGAAGGGAGTAATCCTGAGAATTTCACCGGATGTCAGGATAGTGGACATAACCCATGAAGTCGAGCCCCAGAATGTCTTTCAGGGGGCTTTTCTGCTTTACCATGCATACAGGTATTTTGAAAATGCTGTTCATGTTGCTGTTGTAGACCCGGGAGTGGGCGGGGATAGAAGGGCTATTGCGGTCATAACAGAGAACCAATGCTTTGTCGGTCCTGATAACGGCATTCTTTACCCCTCTGCTTCGGAAGATGGAATTAAAAAGGTTTACAGAATACGAGAGGATATTTCTGAGCTTGTCGGAGAACTTTCGACGACATTTCACGGTAGAGATGTTTTTGCACCAGCGGCAGCTTTGGTTTCGTATGGCAGGCTCGAGAAGTATTTTGAGGAGATAGACGGTATTGTAAAGCTTGATCTGTTCGACTATTCGATAGAGGAAGAAAGAGTTAGGTGCAGGGTGGCTTATGTGGATAGATTTGGCAACATAGTGACCAATCTCAGAGGAGAGGAGGTGAGGGCGAAAGCCTTTTACCTCAGTGGAATAGAATTTCCACTTGTGAGGACTTACTCGGATGTTGATATTGGAGAACCACTCGCACTTATAGGAAGCTTTGGAACCGTTGAACTCAGCGTGAGGGAGGGTAATGCAGCAGAACTCACCGGAATAAGGAAAGGAGGAGTTAAAATTCAGCTGGAGGTAGTAAAATGAACGAAAAGATGCTTGCTAAAATGATTGAGGCTGTAAACAAGCACATGCCTGCAAAGACGAGAAACCTTGCTGAGATGCTGAAGGAGAAAGACCCCATGATCAGGGCAAAGGATGGTAACGAGTATTATGTAGAAAAGAAGGAACTTGAGTTCATAGCAAAGCACGTTGATGAACTTGACTGGGCAAAGTTCAGGATTCCGATTATTCTCGAAATGAACGATATTGGAGGAGAGAGGGTTATCTATGTCAGAGACAAGCTGCATGCTGAGTTCATAAAGAAGGCATTCGGATACGATAGAATTCTAAATGGTGTTTTCACGCTTTACATGTATGAACTCCCCGAAATCAGGAGAAAACTAAGGACTGCGAGTCAAATAATATTTCGGATTTCGCTGAAGTAAGACTTCCTCGATTCGTAGAGAATCAGGAAAGCTGGGACTATCGAGACCGCAGATACAAGGCTGAAGATTACCGCGATGAATGCAAGAACTCCGAAGTTGCTTAAAACTGGGAATGACGAGAAGTATAGTGCCCCAAACCCACCCGCCGTTGTAAGTGCTGAGGTTAGGACTGCTTTTCCCGTCCTCTCGATAGTCCTCTTTACCGATTCCTCCACACCAAGCTTTCCTCTCTCCTCGAAGTACCTCTCGGTGATGTGGATAGAATAATCAATGCCCATACCCAGAACTATTGAGTTGAGGGCTATGGAGATCGTCGTCTGCTTTATACCCATAACCACCATGCACAGGTTCATCGCAGCAACAGCCACTGAGATACTGATTAGGGGTATTACCGCTCTTAGGATGGAGCGGTAGGAGAGAAGAAGAAATACAACGATGAGTAAATAAGCAACTGCAGTCATCAGGTTTAGGCTGCTGAACAGAACCTCGCTGAGGTGTGCTAGGATGACAGGGAATCCCGTTATGTAGTAATCTCCGTCCCACCCAAAAAACCGAATATCCTCTTCAAAGTTTCTCATTGCGTGGTTTACCTCTTCTTCTGTTTGTGTATTGGTGTAAAGGAGAATTACCATGTGGTTTCCAGAAACAAATCTATTATACAGACTTTCGGGTATGTTTGAGAGGGCTACTGTAAATTCTCTTTCGGCTGATGGGATAGTGCCAAAAAAGTCCTTAAGAGTTTTTCCAATAGTTTCATAGCTGTAAACTTCTTTCTCTCTATTGGAAATATATTTTGCAAGCTCCTCAGCTTTAGCAACATTGTTTGCGTCAATTCTGTCAACGGAGAGGACGATGGCATAAACGTATTGTGGAGAGACTGATCTTTCCAGTTCTTCAAATTTAACGAGTGCGGGCAAATCTTGTGGGGCGTACTTCCTTCTGTTGGTTTCAAGCTGGACTTGTGTGGTCGCATACGCGCCAAGAATGATTAAAACTGCTGTAAGTGCCAGAATTTTCTTTGAATTCGTAATTGTTAGCTTTGCAATTGATGTCAGAACTTTTTCGAGAATTCCGGGAGCGTAGGATGCTCTTCCTGCATCTTTATCAGCTATCCTCAGCACTGCAGGCAGGAACACGAGGGAGAGGAAGAAGGCAGATAGAAGTCCAAGCGACATAAGAGTTCCAAACCAAACCAGTGATGGGATTCCGGGGGCACCCATTGATGTAAAGCCTATAACCGTTGTCGCCATTGCCATGAAGAGTGGAAATCTGGTCGTTCTAATTGCCCGCACTACAGCATTTTCCACATCTCTGCCTTCGTTTCTTTCCTCTTCAAATCTGTTTTGAAGCTGGGCTGCGTAGTCAATAGCAAGACCTACGAGAATTGGGACGGTTGCAGAAACGTATTCGGTCATTTTAAGTCTGAAGAGTGGCATTGATCCGACCATAATCGAAACGGAAAGCAACGATATTAGCAGTGGGAACAGCACAGTCACTTTTCGTCTGACCACACCGCTGAATACCACAGCAAGGACAAGAACCATTATGACGGAAGCTACAAAGAAAGTTCTGTAAACATCCTCCTGAACGGCCTTCGTGATCTGATACATCAGCACGGCTCCACCCGTAACATCTACAGAAACACCCGAAGGCTGGGGTAGGAATGATATTACCTTTTCAATCTCCTTGGCGACCGCCATCAGTTTGTCACTTTCCATTCTCTCTATCTGGACTGAAATCAAAGCGAAGTTTTGATCAGGAAGCAAATCGCGGGCGTAGCTTTCAGCAATGGTTTCCAGCAGAACTTCATCATCCGGTATGGAGCCAAACATTTCATTGACTACTGAAGCGGGGGATGTGGTGGAGATAACACCCTCTATGTGCACAAGGGCGTTTTGGAGAGAAAGCATATATTTAAAAACGTCTGCCGTTAAAACGTCATCGGATTTAATAAAAATGTAAACGTTCTCTGGGGCAAGGCCAAAGTCCTTGTAATACAACTCATATCTCAGATAAATTTTGTCCCATGGGGGAAAGCTATCCGAGTAATCTGCTGATCCAAACTTGAGGTTTGATGCAGAAATCATGAATAGCGAGATGATGAAGGAGATGAGAAGGACTGTAGAGAGAGGTCGTTTAACAACCAGTCTTTCAAACATCAACAGTGCCTAAATCACCTGAGTAAAAAACTTTTTGAACATTCATCCTGAATAATCAGCATGAGAGCAGGAGGAGCAGGAGAACTTTTTGGAACCAACGGTGTCAGGGGGATAGCGAATTCAGAATTAACGGCCGAAATTGCTCTTAATCTGGGGAGAACTATAGGAAGTTTGAGGCCGGGAAAAATTGCCATTGCATGTGATACGAGAATTTCAAGCTCAATGCTCAAATCCGCTGTTTCAGCGGGTATTATGTCAACGGGAAGTGACGTGGTTGATTTGGGCATTGCTCCCACTCCAGCACTTCAGTATTACGTTAAAGAGACTGACTGTTCAGCGGGAGTTATAGTAACGGCAAGCCACAATCCGCGAGAGTATAACGGGATAAAATTCGTTCAGGATAACGGGGTGGAGTTCTACAGGGAAATGGATGAAGAGAGTGAGAGAGTTTACATGAGCAAGAAATTCAGAATCGCCAACTGGGACGAGGTCGGGCAGCTTTACATGGATTGTTACGGTCTGAGGAGATACATTGATGCCATTGTCGAGAGCGTTGAACTCGACAAAAAGTATAGGGTTGCGGTTGACTGTGGAAACGGGGCTGGGAGCCTCTCAACTCCTGAGATACTGAAATCGCTTGGCTGCGATGTTTACGGAATAAACTGCAACCCTGATGGACGGTTTCCTGCAAGAAATCCTGAGCCCGTTGAAGAGTCCCTTGATCTACTGAAAAAAGCGGTTGTGGATTTCAATGCGGATATTGGCGTTGCCCATGATGGGGATGCGGATAGGGCAGTCTTTGTTGATGAAAAAGGAAGATTTGTGAGTGAGGATGTTATGCTGGCTGTTATGGCAAAACACTATGTTGAAGAAAACGGAGGAGGGGTGGTTGTCACACCCGTGTCATCATCAAAGTGTGTGGAGGATGCTGTGAAGGCTGCAGGAGGTGAGATTCTCTATACTCCGGTTGGCTCTCCGGTTGTTGCGAAGGTGATGATAGAAAAAAACGCCATTTTTGGCGGTGAGGGAAATGGAGGTCTGATTTTTCCGGAGCATCTGGTGGCGAGAGACGGGGGGATGAGCGTTGCAAAGGTTCTTGAGCTGATGGATGCTACTGGCAAGAAGCTGAGCGAGCTGGCTGCTGAAATTCCGAGATACTGCATAGTGAAGGGGAAGGTGGGGTGCAGGGACAAAAAGAAGTTGCTTGAAGGACTCAGGAGGGAGTTTCCAGATGCGAACCACATTGATGGGGCGAGGATTGACTTCAGTGACGGCTGGGTGTTGATCAGACCATCAGGGACTGAACCAATCGCAAGAATTTATGCTGAGGGCAGGACAGAGAGCAGGGCAAAAGAGCTTTACGAGTTTGGTGAAAAAGCCATAAAAAAGATTTTATGAGAAAATTTTCTGAAACTTCCTCGCCATCCTTATACCCTTTATTCTCAGCCTTCTTGTGAGCACCCATAACATCGTCTTAAGCGTACCAGCTCTTCCAGTGGCTAAATCGTTTATGACGTCAAAATCAGCTGAGATAACAGAAAATTTTCCTTTTACGGGCTGTCCGTTGTAAACAGTAATTCTTCCTTGATTGAACTCGACAGTTGCAGTAGCATCCATATCTCTTACCTTCACAACCACAGAACCCTTCATATCTCTTGCTATGTTAGCCCTTGCTGGTTTCTCTGAGAGTATCTGCTCAATAAGCTGTCCGAGAATTGATGCCAGCCCTTCTCTTTCATACGTAACCTCTACTGGTCTAATAGAAATCTCGTCTTTTCCAAGGAAAACACCACTACTGACCTTGAACATCGCGGCAAAGAAACCAAAGAACATCAGGAACAAGCCTGCAAAACCAGCAAAGAATGCGAGAATTCTGATCCCGGATATGAAGAGGAATATTGCACCCACCACAAGCAGAAAGCCTACGATGAACCATAGAAGACCGAAAAGAAATGATTTTAAAGCGAGTCTGAACGCAGTCCCCCACTTCATGTATCAATTGATGATGATGATTTTTTAAAGTTTTCCATGTTAACATCAACCACTGCCTAAAATTACATCAGAAATTGCAGAGTTTTTTAGAACCTCAAGGCTTGGTGGTATGCAGCAAAATCGAGGAGAGGCAACCACATTATCCTTCATACCCAAATTTGTAGATAATATAATTCGCCAAAGAGGTGGAGGGGGTCACGACGATTATCTTGTCTGAGTTGTCTCTGAACGTCTTCGGAAAGAGAGTAGGATACTCAAAACGAAGACCTCGGCGTAGGGAGGGATGTTTTGATACAGTGCGAAAGCTTGAAAAAGTAATTTTCCATCTTGAGACTATGATAACAATCCAGATACCTATCAAAGTCGTTCTCGGTGTTAATGTGGTCAGAGAGGTTGAGGTTATCGAAAATTCAGGGAAGGCAGCGGAGCTTATCAATGAGGTTTCAGAAAAGCTGAAGAGAGAGGTGGAGGTTGACAATCTCAGGGAACATCCTGTTGTCAGAGCCTATAGGGATTTTTACTGGCGAATAGGGATAGACCCTACAAAGCAGAGGCCGAGTGGAGAGGCACTGGTTAGGAGAGCGTTAAGGGGAAGCATTCCGAGAATAAACAATGTGGTTGATGCTGGTAACATTGCGAGCATGGAGACCTTTGTCCCTATCGGCCTTTACGATCTCGACAGAGTGAGCGGAGAGTTAAAGTTAAGATTTGCCGCTGAAGGGGAGATATTCAGACCGATTGGCGGAAAAGATGACAGACTGGAAAAGAACCAGATTGTTCTTGCAGATGAGGAGAAAGTTCTCCACGTTTTCCCTTACCGGGACTCGCGGGAGACGATGATAAGGAAGGAAACCAGAAATGTGCTGGTTGTTGCATGCGGCGTTCCGGGAGTTGAGAAAGCAATTGTGGAAACAGCCTGCAAAAAAGCCTCACAGTATATCGTGATGCTCGCAGGAGGAATTGCTGATGAGTGCAAAATCATCTACTGATTGTAGCTCCGCCAACCGACCCGGGATCATGCTTTTCACCCGGGCGTGAGGGGCGGAGCCTAAGAATTACTTGGAATAAATTGTATTAAATTTTGCGGTCTTCAAGGGAAAATAGGGTGATTTCAACCGCATTTCTGACAATTTCCCTGCATTTTCTCCTCTGCTCTTCAGATGTGAGATCGAGGTTGGGGTTCAGATCGCCGCAGTTCGGGCTTCCATTTACCTCAACAAACTTTCTGAATATCTCAGCACATTTCATGTAAACTGGCATGTATCTTTTCAGAGGGTCCTTGATGTTATCTCGGTTTCCGAGCTTTTTCATGGTGTAAAGACTTGTTATAGCAACAGAACCCCATAACGCCCCGCAAATATGTCCTGACCCGGAAATGCCACCAGCGAAGCCGATTGACATGCTCCTCATCCCATCATTCAAATCTACACCAAGAGCTTCTGCAAGAGCGACGAAGGATGAGAAAGCGCAGTTTCTGCTCTCATCAAGCAGTTCGACCGCTCTTTTCCCTACACTTTTTACCATACAGGTTTTCTGTCAACCTGATTATAAGTTTTTCAGGGATGTCTGGTTTACCTAAATCTTTCCTTTGGTCAATTTTGGGGAAAATTTGTGGTGCTATTTTACACTAATTCCAAAAAATTTATAGTTTATCATCGCTTTACTGCAGTTATGAAACTCTTTGAACCAATTGAATTCGGCGGGATGAGGGTCAAAAACCGAATCGTGTTGCCAGCTGCGGAACTCAACTACCACACTCCCGATGGTGGTGTCACAGAGCAACTCTTGACCTTCTACAGGAAAAGGGCTGAGGGTGGCATAGGTTTTGCAGTTGTTGGGGTTGCAAAAATTGAGCCCCACTTCTTTGGTGGTATCGCTGCCCACGACGACAAATACATTCCCGATCTGAAGAAGATAGCTGACGTATTTCATGAATATGATGTGAAATGCGCCTTGCAGCTATGGCATCCCGGCAGATATGAGATTTCCTTTGACCCAAGTAGAACTCCTGTAGCACCCTCACCCATTCCCCCACCAATCTTCTCCAAAAAAACCCCCAAGGAGTTAACAAAGGAAGAGATACTACAAATCGAAGAAGAATTTGCTGATGCTGCTTTAAGAGCCAAGAAAGCTGGCTTCGATGCAGTCGAGCTTATAGGCTCTGCAGGCTACCTCATATCGCAATTCTTCAGCCCGGCAACAAACAAGAGGACTGACGAGTATGGAGGTAGCATGGAAAACAGAACAAGATTCGCAGTAGAGATAATTGAGATGATCAAAGAAAGATGCGGTAACTATCCAGTCATGATACGAATTCCCGGAGATGAATTCATCGAGGGAGGGAACACCGTAAGGGAAATGAAGCAGATAGCCAAAATTTTAGAAGATGCTGGAGTTGTTGCAATAAACGTCATGGCAGGATGGCATGAGTCGAGAAAGCCATTAACAACAATGCTTGTTCCAAGAGGCGGCTATGCTTATCTTGCAGCGGAGATAAAGAGTGCAGTCAGCATTCCAATCATAGCTTCGCACCGCATAAATGACCCACTTGTTGCAGAGAAAATCCTGCAGGAAGGTAAAGCTGACATGGTGGCGATGCTGAGAGCTTTGATTGCTGATCCTGAACTTCCAAACAAAGCCAAAGAAGGCAGATTTGATGAGATAAAATACTGCGTTGCCTGCAATCAGGGATGTATGGACATGGTGATGCAGGCTCAGCCTGTAACATGCCTTGTCAACCCAATGGTTGGGAGAGAGGCTGAGTTTGAGAATTTGAAAACAGAAACTCCAAAGAAGGTTGTAATAGTAGGTGGAGGTCCCGGAGGTTGCATGGCTGCCGAGCTTTTGGCGAGAAAGGGTCACAAAGTTGTTCTGTTCGAGAAAACTGACAAGCTTGGAGGGCAGCTCAACTTGGCAGCAAACTCGCCCCTCGCCTATGAATTTGCTGAAGTGGGCAAGTACTTCACCAACGTTCTGCCAAAGCTCGGTGTTAGAGTCAGATACAACACAAAAGCAGACGCCAAAACGGTGCTTGGTGAAAATCCAGATGTCGCGATAATTGCGGTTGGAGCCTCTCCTTTAATTCCAAACATTCCGGGAGTGGAACATGCTGTTACTGCTTTCGATGTTCTGGCAGGAAGAGAGGTTGGAGAGAAGGTTGTTGTTATCGGTGGGGGAGGGGTTGGATGTGATGTTGCTGCAGAACTTGCCAGTGAAGGCAAAAGAGTTACGATTGTCGAAATGCTCCCCAAGATCGGGGCTGATATAGGCATTTCTACAAGGTGGACTGTCCTGCTTTACTTGAGGGAGAAGGGGGTGGAGATGCTCACCAACACAAAGGCTGTGGAAATAAAGCCAAATGCTGTTGTTGTTGAGCAGAATGGTGAAAAGAGGGAATTGCAGTGTGATACAGCAATACTGGCAGTGGGAACGAAGCCAAACAACAGCCTGTATGACGAGCTGAACGGTAAGATTGCAGAACTCTACAAGATTGGCGACTGTGTGAAGCCGAGAAAAGCTCTTGACGCTACGAGAGAGGCTGCCGAGCTGGCTTTGAGGATTTGATGAAACCCACTTATTTTTTATTTCATTTAGTTATTGGTTCGGATTTGGGTGCCACCTTAAGTAAAGCAACCTAAGAACTTTTGGCACCCGTATCTCCACTCCTTCTGGATTAACCAGCCATCACATTAATCCCTTTAATTACAACTTTATTGTAAACTTAGCTATCTAAAGGTCTAAAAATAACCAACTCAAACATAATTTTCGAGACAGAAAGGCAAATCTTAAATAAAATCATGGTGAAATTGTTAAAATGTCGGAGGTGGTTATTTGGCTTCGATAGGTAGTTGCAGCGTTTATCTGCCAGTATGGAAGCTCAGCAGGGATGAAATTTCCAAAGAGACAGGAATGCCATCTCTTGGTGGAGAGAAAGCTGTAGCGCACTGGGATGAGGACAGCGTAACAATGGCAGTAGAAGCAGCAAGGAATCTTGAAGGGAAGTTTGATGCGGTAATCTTTGCCTCAACCTCCCCTCCATTCAGAATCAAGCAGTGTGCGAGTTTCATAGCCTCTGCCCTCGATTTGCCCGAAAACATCTTTACGATGGACATCACGGACAGTATGAGGGCAGCAACTGATGCGCTAATCACTGCCAATGAATTCGTGGATTCTGGAAGGTTCAGCAGAGTTCTGGTAGTTGCTGCTGATAGAATTCCAACAAAGCCCGGCACTTTATACGAGCAGCTTTATGGTGATGCTGCCGCTGCAATTGTGGTTGAAAAGGAGGGAGGAGCCAAGATTTTAGGATATAGCACATCAACAAAGCCATTGCCAGGTTCATGGATGCTGGCTGGTGATGATACTGTAAGAGATTACGACATGAGGGTTGACGCGAGGTATGGTTATGCTTCAAGCGTTCAGCAGGCTGCAATGCCACTATTTGCCAAACTCGGCTTAAGTCCTGCGGATATTGACAGAATTGTTGCCTCTGCTCCCGATCCGAGAAGCTATGAGGGGCTACTTAAGGCTGTTGGAGCAAGACCTGAAGAGTTCTACTTCAGCAGTGTAGGTATTGCTGGTTCTGCCCACCCTCTCCTTCTGCTTGCCACTCAGCTTGAAAAAACAGGTAGAATTCTCCTCGGAGGCTATGGTGAAGGAGCAGACGTTCTGGCAATAGAAATAGACGAGGCGATGGAAAGCAACATTGGGAGGATGCTGGAAAGTAGGAAGGAGATTAGTTACGGGGACTATCTCTACAACAGAGGGTTTGTTGGCATCAGAGATGCACCTGATCGTCCCTCCTTAACCAAGTTCTGGAGAGATGAGAAGTCCATTATTCGCTTCTACGGTATGAGGTGCCAGAACTGCGGAACTGTGAGTTATCCAATCAGCCGTTGTTGTATCGAGTGTGGGGCGAAGGATAATTACGAAGAGGTTAGGCTGGGCGAGAGGGGGAAGATATACACCTTCACCGTAGACTATCTCGTCATGCCCGGAAACTACACTGGAGATGGTGTGCATCCACACTGCGTTGCTGTAGTTGACTTGGATGGTGGGGGTAGGGTTATGTTTGAGGTGACCGACACTCTCAGGGAGTTCAACGGGATAGAATGCGATGCTGAGGTTGAGAGAACCTTTAGACTGCTATTTGAGAAGAACAACTTCAGATATTACGGCTGGAAAGCCCGTTTGCCGAGGTGATTTTATGCGGGAAGTTGCAGTTATAGGTTGTGGTGTTACCAAATTCGGACACCACTGGGAGAAAGACCATGAGGATTTGCTTGTTGAGGCTACCTATGAAGCCATATCAGATGCCAACATTGAGTTGAAGGATGTTGAGGCTGTATGGTGCGGAACCTTTTATCCTTCAACGGGAATCAGTGGCAACGTCTTCAGTGATACTGTGAAGTTTTTCGGGAAGCCAATAAGCAGAGTGGAGAACTACTGTGCAACGGGAATGGACAATATCAGAAACGCTGCTTTTGCCGTTGCGAGTGGTGCTTACGATATCGTCATTGCTGCCGGGGTTGAGAAACTTATGGATGCCGGCAGCAGGGGTTTGCCGCCAATCGAAGGCATATTCAGTGTTGGGATGCCAGTAGTAAGCGCTCCAGCAATGTTTGCTATGGCTGCAAACAGGGCTTTCAAGGAGTGGGGATGGACGAGAGAGGACCTGGCATTGGTTGCCGTCAAAAACCACTACAACGGAGCGAGACATCCAAAAGCCCACTTCAGGAAAGAAGTTACGGTAGAAAGGGTCTTAAAGGCTCCTATGGTTGCCTATCCCCTTGGAGTTTTCGATTGCAGTGCTGTGAGTGATGGTGCTGCAGCTGTTGTTCTCACCCGCCCTGAAATAGCCAAGCAGATGGTTGGCGATGATTATGCAGTGATAAAGGCGATAGGAATGGCAGTTGAGACCATGCACCCGTGGCATCGCCCATCTGAAAGCTTTCTCAGTTTTCCAGCAACCGTAAAGGCAGCGAAAATGGCGTATAAGATGGCCGGAATAGAAAATCCAAGGAAAGAGCTTGACTTTGGCATTGTTCATGACTGCTTCACAGTGACAGAACTAATCAACTATCAGGACATGCAACTATGCAAGCCCGGAGAGGGGGCGGAGCTGATAAGGAATGGTGTGACCGCCATTGATGGTGATTTTCCGATAAACCCTGACGGAGGATTGAAATCCTTTGGTCATCCAATTGCTGCAAGCGGTGTGAGAATGGTTGCAGAGCTAACAAAGCAGGTTCTCGGCAAGGCAGAGGGTTTGCAAGTTAAGGATGCCGAAGCAGGCTTCGCCCACAATCTTGGAGGACCGTATTCAGTTGCGACGGTTGCGATAGTTTCAAGGTCTTAAAGCGTTAAACCTTTAGATATATCCTTACTATTTTTCCCCTCTCGCTCTCAACACTGAAGGATTCTGTTGAGGCTGGAACCAAGCAAGAATAACCGCGGTGCAGATCAACACTCTCTTTACCCTTCAGTAGGAAGTAACCCTCAGCAGCGTAGATGATATTCATAACTCCATCAGTTCTGATCTCTGCCGTTCCTGTAACATCAATAACCTCAACGCCAAAGTTTTCGGTCTCAGCCTTCCCCTTCTGCCCTTTTACTTCATAATCCTCTACTTTATTCGTCTTCAGCACTTTTTTAACCTTCTCAAAATCTTCCTTCTTGAATAAATACGTGAGCGTCGAGTTTGAGGACGTCTCAAGTAGCCTCAAATTCTCGGCTGCATGGGGAATGCCGGGGTTTATTACAAAGGTGTCATAGGGTGTGGTTTCAAACTTGTTCAGCAATTCTCTGAAATCGAATTCTTCTTCACCTTCAAATTTCTCCTCCAACTCCTCCAGCTTTACATCATCTTTAAATCCAATGTAAGCATTGCCCTTGTTGAACACCATCCAGATTGCCTCAACACCTCCCTCTGCCTCACCAAGTGATTCTGCAGTCTTATCGGACGGGTGAACATGGACGGGGGATGAACCGGCTACATCGGCAATCCTGACGAGTAATGGAAATGTGCTGTATTTCTCGGCAGCCTTTCCAAGCAATTCATCCTTGAATTTCGCAAAAAATTCAGGCATACTCATCTGCTGACCGTTAACCAGAACGAAAGAAGGGTTTGAGGGATGAGCGGAAAACTCCCATGACTCACCGATACCGCTCTGTCTGAACCCCTTAAGCATCGCAATCCACTCGCCCCCCCATGGTCTCTCTACCAAATTTTCCTGAGCCTGAAAGACAAAACTCGGAAGTTCCATGCATTCAGTTGGGAGAGGAATATATAAAACTTTGGGATAAATTAAAATTCAAAGTTCAACATAGGTGGCATCAATTATTCCATCGAGCTTGACCATTTCACTGAGAACTTCTTCAGTCGGTGGATCGTCAACGAGAAGGAGCATCAGCTGTATCCCTCCAGGTTCGTCTCCACTCCTGCCGACTATCATTCCTGCGATGTTGATGTTGTTCTTGCCAAAGAGCGTTCCAACTCTCCCAATAACCCCCGGCTTATCTTCGTGCAGCGATATCACGTAATGACCCTTCGGAACGAAGTTGACGTTGTAAACGTCAATTTTCAGGATTCTGAACTCACTGCCGAAGCATGTCCCAGCGAGATACATTTCTTTACCATTGCTCTCAACGACAACCTCAAGCAGACTCTCATAATGCTCCGCACTCTCGACTCTGCTCTCCTCAACAGTTATACCCCTCTCAGCCGCAACCGGCTTTGCGGAGACGAGGTTAATCTCACTGCCGAGTATCGGCTCAAAGAGGCCTTTAAGTAGCGCTCTTGTTACGAATTCTGTGTTCTTGCTGGCGAGCTTTCCGCTACACGTTACCTTCACCTTCTTTATTGCACCGCCAAGGCGTGTGCTTGCTATCTTGCCCATTTTCTCCGCCAGCGTCAGGAAGGGCATCATGTACTCGAATTCAGCAGGTTCTATTGATGGCAGATTGACTGCGTTTCTCACTGGCAACCCCTTTGAGAGGTTAACAACGTCCTCTGCGATGATCATTCCGACATTGAGCTGGGCTTCTCTTGTTGACGCAGCTATGTGGGGAGTGGTAACAACGTTCTCAAGCTTCAAAAGAGGGTTGTTGGAATCCGGTGGTTCCCTTTCATAAACATCAATACCTGCAGCAAAAACCTTACCATTGGTTATTGCTTCATATAAAGCATTTTCATCAACAATTCCTCCTCTTGCGGCGTTTATGACAATAACTCCATCTTTCATCTTCTTGAACTGCTCCTTTCCGATCAGACCAATGGTCTCCTTCGTCCGAGGCACGTGGATGGTAATAACATCGGAGATCGAGAGAAGTGTGTCAAGATCGGTCAGTTTAACACCGATTTGCTCTGCCCTCTCCTTCGGCACGTAGGGGTCAAAGGCAACAACATTCATCTCAAGAGCCTTGCAGCGCTTCGCAACTTCGAACCCCACTCTACCAAGCCCAATAACTCCGGCAGTCTTTCCTCTAAGCTCTATGCCCATAAACTTCTTTCTCTCCCACTTTCCCTCTTTAACACTCCTGTCAGCCTGTGGAATTTTTCTTGCTGCGGCAAGCATGAGGGCTATTGCATGTTCAGCAGTGGAGATTGTGTTCCCGCCCGGAGCATTGACGACAACAATTCCGTGCTGCGTTGCCGTTGCGATGTCAATGTTGTCTACTCCAACCCCCGCTCTTCCTATGATTTTCAGATTTTTTGCTGCATCAAGAATCTCTGAGTCGACTTTTGTTTGACTCCTCACGATGATGGCATCGTATTCTGGGATCGTCTGTATCAACTCCTCTCTGCTCATGCCCACCTTGATATCAACCTCAAGCCCGTTTCTTCTCATGTACTCTACCGCTTCATCACTGATCGGCTCTGCAACCAAGACCTTCATACCTCGCTCCGTTAATTGGAGGACTAAAAACCTTTACGATAATCCTTTTTATCTCTGCCATTTCAAACGTTGATGTGAGAATTGCGGTAACTGGCAGACCGGGAATTGGTAAGACTACCGTTTGTATGAAGGTTTACGATGCTCTCAAGGATAGAATTAAGATTTCGGGATTTATAACGAGAGAGGTAAGGAGTGGGGGTAGAAGGATTGGATTCAAGCTTGTGAATCTCTCTGATGGCAGTGAAGAGTGGCTGGCGAAGGTTGGGGAAGGTAAAGTTAAAGTCGGGAAGTATGCGGTTTTTGTTGAATCCCTTGAAAGTTTTTTGGAGAACATAAATTTGGACTGTGATCTTCTGATTGTGGACGAGGTAGGCCCGATGGAGCTTAAAACTCGTAAATTTGTTGAGTTTATGAAAGATGCAAAGAGACTGGACAGAATACTCGTTACGGTACACTACAAGTCGAAACACTGGCTTGTTGAGGAGATAAAAAGAGATTTCAGAGTGTATGTCCTTGATGAGATGAACAGGAATAAGATTGCCGAAGAAATCGTGGAGGAACTTGGATGATTGAAGAGGGAAGGGCGAGGATAATCACGGAGGGAGTGTTTTACAATTCCCGAATGAAGTTTTGCAGAGACCTCGACATGGTCATATTTTCCGAGATTGATTCGGCAGAGTATCTCGACGCCCTTGCAGCAAGCGGTGTAAGGGGAATCAGAGCGGCTTTGGAAGCTTCAAAGCAACCCATTTTTAATGATCTGAATCCCAAGGCTGTCGAGATCATAAAGCGTAATCTGGAACTCAATGGTCTGGAAGCGGAGGTTCACTGCATGGACGCTTCGATTTTGATGAGAGGAAGAAGCTTTGAACACGTGGATATTGATCCCTTTGGCTCTCCTGCCACTTTCATTGACTCAGCATGCTTTTCAGCAAGAAAATACCTTAGTGTTACCGCAACGGACACCGCTGCCCTTTGCGGAAGTGCCACAAACTCAGGTTTGAAAAAATACGGAGCGTATGCTGTAAAGACAGACACTTATCACGAAACAGGCCTGAGGATGCTGATTGGATTTGTTGTTAGAGAAGCAACGAAATACGAGAAGGCTTTAACACCACTAATCTCGTGGGCAAAGGAGCACTACTACCGTGTACATTTCTGCATACGCAAATCAACATCAAAGGCTGGAGAGATTTACGAGAAAGTGGGTTACATCAACTTCTGTCCCAGATGCCTGAGAAAGGAAGTTACGGCGATGGGAGAGTGTAGAGAGAGATGCGAGTGCGGGTCGAAGTTCGTCATGCTCGGACCCCTCTGGCTTGGTGAGTTGAAGCAGTCAGAGTTCGTCACCAGAATCTACGAGAGGTCAGAAGGAAAGCTGAGGTATTTTGTGGAAAAGTTGAAGGAAGAAGTTGAGGTGGCAACAGCCTATAATTTACAGCAGATGGCAAGCAGAGTTTCTGAGAGAGCACCTCCAACCATGGAAGTCGTGAAAAAGCTTCGAGAAATGGGCTATAAGGCCTCCAAAACGCACTACTGTGGTTTCTGTATTAAAACCGATGCGAAGGTTGGTGTTTTGGCTGAAGTCATTAAATATTTATCTTGAGAGTTGTCATCACTTCCATGGAAGAGAGTGAACTTGCAGAACTGACAAGGTTGCTCTCGAGTTTATCAGAACTGTCAAAGAAGCTTGAAGAAAATAAAGAAACTGTGGAAGTGGCTATTAAGGTTATGCCCAAATTACTGGCTTTCTTGGATATCTTATCTAACCTATCCGAAGAAGAGATGGAGAAGCTAATCAGGAATTTTGAGGTTGTTGTGAGGGTTGCAACAAAGATTGATGACAGGACACTTTACCTTCTCGAAAATGTTGTTGATGCGCTCAGACATGCGAAAACGGAGGAAGTGAAGTTCTTTGGAATTATTAGAACCTTGCAGGACAAGGACGTGAGAAAATCACTTGGATTCCTCTTAAACTTTGCCAAAATCTTTGGTAAGGTTCTTGACGAGTGACAAGAAAAATATATCAAATTAATCCTTAGCAAAAAAGCTCTTAAATGCTGAAAATCAGTGTTTCTATGGAAATTGCAAAAAAGGTTGAAGAATTGCTGCGGGGGGGCAGAATTTTTGACGCTTTTGAATATGTAAAAGAGAACGCTCCTGACGAACTCAGGGAAACAATTGAAAAGTCTTTTAAAGATGCAGAGGAGATAAAGAAGCTCGAGGGATTTTGGAAAAAGATTATGCTTATTCTCCACTTTGCTTATGCCTCTCAAGAGGCTGTGGAAAAGAATGATAGGCAATCGCTTGTCTCATGTGTTGTCTCATCTGTGAATGCGATAAAACTCAGCCTTGAACTGGATATGAAGAGGATAACACCAATTTTGATGAGAAACGCTGCAAGAGCTCTGGTAATGATGGATATGAAAGAGAATGCGGAGAGAATGTATCTTGAGGCTGAGAAGATATGTGAAGAGGAAGGAGATGAGGAGATGCTTGCAGCGATAGACAATGATCTTGCCACACTCTACTACGAGTTAGGAAAGTACAACGAGGCAAAGGTGAAGGCTGAAGAGGCTCTTGAGATAAGAAGGAAGTTGGGAAATAAAGAGGATATAGCAGAAAGCCTCTCTACAGCATCTGAAATCTACGTCAAACTGGGGGAGTTTGACAGTGCTGAGGACTGCTACGTTGAGGCGGAGAAGCTTTACAGGCATCTTTCTGGTGAGAGAGAGTCATTCAAACTGAATCTCGCCATACTTCTCAGCAACTTTGCCATGTTCAGGAAGAAGCTTGGAAGGTATAGCGAAGCTGAGAAGATGTTCCACGAGGCTCTGGAAATATTTAAAGAGCTTGAGAAGATTGACCCAGATTTTTCCCAGTTCGTTGCGTCAGCCTACAAGCACCTTGGCGATCTGTATAGAGAAATGAAGGAATATGTGAGGGCGGAGGAATACTACAAGCTGTCGAGGGAGAAGTTCAGAGACATCCAAAAGAGATGGGAAAGTATCGCAAGCTAAAGGCTACAACTTCTTATATCTACTTCCACAATTTTTCCTCTCGGCTCCACTTCCTTGAAAATCTGCCCCTCGAATCTGTAAACTTCTGCTCCAGTTAACCAGCAGTCCGGTGGTAAGCCGGCTTTCATGCAAGTCTCGCTTAGAAACTCCTCAGAGTCCATTTTATACTCAACGGCCACTTGAGGTAAAAGCAATCCCGAAAAAGGACCCATTCTCACAATCAAACCGTGTCTGCCTATTTCAACGTGCTGTGGAAGGTCTCTCGGTTTTACTTCTATTTTCTCAGGTGGTGTCAGCACTGTAACCTCAACGGTGATTTCATCCATCTCGCTGAGTCTTACCGGATCAAAACGCGGATCGTCAACGGCAGCAGAAATGGCGGACTCTATGATTGCCTCATCCAGTCTCTTTATGGGATATGGGAACCCTATACAGCCCCTGAGATTGCCCTGTTTGGTGAGCGTTGTAAAAACACCTCTTTTTTCAGCAAAAACGCCATTGAATCTTTTCTGCAAAATCTTTCTCTCGTCAAGATAGGTTTCAATTGCCTCTCTCGCGAGTCTTACAGCCCTCTCTCCCTCCTCCTGAGTAAGCAGTTTAACCATGACGGAAAGTGAATTTTAAAATTAATAACGTTGTTGCTGGTTTATGATACTCGGAATTGATGTTGGTGGGACGAACACAGATGTTGCCCTGATGATGGATGACGGTTTTGATGTTAGAACATTCAGAACCGCAGAAATTTTGGCTGGTTTTTCTGAATTCATTGAAAAATACTGGCCAGATGTTAGTGTTGTGGGCATAGGGATTGCTGCTTGGCTTAAGCTAACTCCAGATGGTCTTCAGTTTATAAATGCGCCCAATCTTCCTGAAATTCCCGATCTTACCCTCTCAAAACCCTTCGTCGTGGATAACGATGCGAACTGCTTTGCTTACTTTGCTTCAAAAACTCTTGGATATAGCAATCTGCTCGGAGTTACGGTTGGAACAGGGATTGGGGGTGGTGTGATTACAGAGGGTAAAATCTATAGAGGATGTGGGGCTGCGGGAGAAATCGGGCATACATACGTTGGTGGAGAAAAGGTGTGTATTTGTGGTGGGAGAGGACATCTTGAGGCATATTTTGGTGGATGGGCAATAGAAAATGCGGAAAAAAAGATCGAAAGCGGGGAAATTTACGAATGTGATGGATTTAAGCTTTTCTGCATGTCTCTGGCCAATGCTGTGATGATCCTCAACCCTGAAGCCGTGGCTGTCGGTGGGAGAATTGGGGGAAGGCTTGATTCCTCTTTAATTCAGGAAAACGTTGAGAAATGGGTACATTCAGCGATTGAAGTTGAAATTCATACGGTAAGGGATGACTACGCGGTCGCAAAGGGGGCTGCTATGCTTGCCCGCGATACCATTCTTCAAACTCAGTCTTAAGCCCCTCCCTCTCAAGCAGATCGAGGGAAACGATAAATTCATCCTGAACTTCCCTCTTCGTCCCTACAATGAGGTAAAGCTCTCCATCAATCTCCTCAAGCTCGCCCCTCGCAATAATACTCTCCCCCATGAACGCCTGACCGACGTAGGTGTGTGTGAAGCTCAAAACGGCTTTGATGTATGGATGCGAGATGGGGTAGTAAGCTGGGTAGTCGAAGGTCAGAGAGTCCTCCAGAACTTTTGCCCTGACAGCATATTTTCCCTTCTTACTGCCAATTTCTTCCGGAACATCCCTGTCAAGCTCATCATATCCCCTCACGTAGAGTAAATCGAAGTATGTACTTCCAAGAAAGGCTCTGTGATACTTTCTGCGCTCATGCGCGAGAAAAACATCATAGGGCAGGGTTACCTTCCTCTTCTTGTATATAAAGTCCCAAGTAGCTTCGTCTGGCTCGGATAGCTCTCCTGACTCGATGCCCTTCCTCAACTTCTCTCTTGCCTCAAACCACCATTTGCCGTAAACTATAAAGTCCACATCAGACTCATCACCCTCCAGAGATAGAAGCCTTGACCCCGTCACTCCCATCTCAGTTTTTGGAATTGCAGAAAAGAATCTAACGATCTTTCCAACTTCATCGGATCGTGAAGCGAACTCCAGTCTCTCCTCGGGCTTGTAGACCTCATCAATGTCCTCATGGGGTATTAAGAAAAGTCCACTTTTCATGTATTTTCTCGCCACATTCGTCTCAACGGCTTCGTCATGAGAGATTTTTCTGTATCTCCTTCCAGTCTCGCCGAGAACTCGGTCTCCCTTTGCATCTGGGATGTATCTCAGAAAGCACTTCACACTCGTTGAATTCCTGTATCCTACAACTGAGAAAAAGCAGTCACCAACTCTGACAAAATCTCTCAGCCTAAGAGGTTTTGATCTCAAATCATCTCCCCTCATATTTGGCGTAAAGTCTTCTTATATCTCTCGCTCTCGCTCTACTACCTTCTCTCCTTAAAACTCCGCCAGATATAAGCTTGATCCTGTGAACTCTGAATTTCTTTCCGTCAATGTAGATGTTCTCGCCAACCTCAAACTCCGTTTCACCATCAACGACCATCTTGTATGGTGACGTAACACTCCTCTTGTGTAAACTCATCCTCAATTCCACTTCTCCTACGTCTCTGAGCCATACGGTCTCAATATCTTCTGATTGCGCGCTCTCAACCCTCTGGCCATTTTTCATCTCTATAGAGGTCACTTCACCAATCTTGTGCCCGTCTTCAGTATCAACTATGTATTCATCCCCCTTCTCGATTTTTTCTCCTTCATAGACTTTTATGCTCCCCTTTACCGATTCAGCTCCGGAACTGATAATTGCTCTTATCTTCATCTCCCTTCTTGGGGTATGGGTTGTGTATCCTCCACACTGTGTACAGCGGTAAAGGTTCTTTTCAGCCCTTACGATCTCATGCAATGTTTCCTCCTTGCATATATCGCAGTAAATGAATTCTTTCATCATCTCACCTTTTTCATGCAGATGAAAAGTTGAGCTTCTGGGCAGTTAAATTTTCTCACCCAAACCTCTTCTGAATGATCTTTCCAATAGCCTCCTTAAGATCAAGACCGAGAGGATAGATGTCATCGTCAATCTTGAAGTTCTTCTCGGTTCTCTCAAGCATCTGGATTGTGAAGAACTTCCACTTTTTTCGTGGGAGCTTCAAAGCTACATAGGATGCAGCACCAAAACTCTCCGAAAACTTTTCGAGTTGTGCAACCTCATCGGATGACAGATAGAGTGGTAATTTTTTCCTCATCTTTACCTCAATGGCCAGATACACCTTCCCATTCCCAGCAACTATATCGGGACAGGGAAAGGTGGAAACTCCACTTCCGGCAACTCTTATCGCTGCAAAACCTTCCTTCCAAAGCTCGGCTATCAGATCTCTCTCAAATCTCGTGCCTTTGTTTTTCATGCCTACCAGAAAAATTTTTTAATAATTTATTAACTTTACGTATGGCGAAGTTGCTCGTTATCATAGCAAGCGGGAAAGAAGCAAAGGAAAAAGCAATTGCCGGACTTCTCTTTGCGGCAAATTCTATCAAGTTCGGGTGGGCTGAAAGTGTCGAGATCGTCTTCTTTGGCCCCTCCCAAGACCTATTGGCAGAGGACGAAAGCTTCAGAGACATGGTTGTTAGCCAGCTCGGCGAATACAAACCCATTGCATGCAAGTTCATTGCCGATATGAAGGGTTACTCGGATAAACTGGACTTTACAAGGCTGGAATATATTGGTGAACTTGTGAACAAATTTATTGATGAAGGATACACTCCAATGGTTTTCTGATTATTTTATTTTTCCTGGGTCTGTAATTTCTCCATAAATCGCCGTAGCAGCTGCAACTGCTGGATTTACAAGATATATTTTGCCCTCAGGGCTTCCCTGTCTGCCCACGAAGTTCCTGTTTGACGTTGAAACGCTCACTTCACCACTTGCGATCAGACCAAAGCTACCTCCCATGCAGGGACCACAGCATGGTGCTTCCACCAGTCCTCCCGCCTCGACGAAAATATCAATCAACCCATCCTTCAGTGCCTTCTGATACTCCCTTCTGCTTGCCGGTATAACAATGAGCCTGATGTTAGAGGCTACCGTTTCTCCCCTCAGAATTTCAGCAGCTATTTTTAAGTCCTCATACCTCCCATTGGTGCATGAGCCAATGAATACCTGATCTACCTTTGTACCCTCAACTTCCGATACACCTACGACGTTGTCAACTCTGTGTGGCACAGCGACCTGTGGCTCCATTCCAGTAACATCAAGCTCAACTTCCTGAAACTCTGCACCTTCATCGCTTCTCAACTCCTTTATATCTCCCTTGAACTCTCTGCCCACTGACTTCAGGTAGTCCAGAGTTATCTTATCAGGTTCGACTATTCCGGCTTTTCCGCCCATCTCAATCGCCATATTGCACATCGTCATTCTGTCTGACATTTCCAGTCTCTCAACAACCTCTCCGGCATATATGCACGCCTTGTAGTTTGCTCCATCTGCCCCAACCATCCCTATTAGCTTCAAAACTATGTCCTTTCCGTAAACATGTTTCTCGAGCCTGCCGTTAACATTGAACCTTATTGACTCAGGAACTTTAAACCAGAGCTTTCCCAGAGCAAGGACACAACCCATATCTGTTGAACCTATGCCTGTAGCAAATGCTCCGAGAGCGCCATACATGCAGGTGTGACTGTCTGCACCAACTATGAGCATTCCCGGCTCCACGTGGTTTTCTACCATCAACTGATGTGCTATCCCACCTCTGACATCATAGTTCAAAATTCCCTGCTCCTTGGTAAAGTTTCTCAGTGTTTTGTGGTTCTCAGCAGCTTGAACGCTGTCGGCAGGAACCTGGTGGTCGAAGGCCATGATAACTTTGTCAGCATTCCAAACCTTCGCTTCATTTCCGGCAATCTCTCTGAAGGCCTTGATTGCGAGAGGGGCTGTAATATCGTGGATCATGGCGAGGTCTATGTCTGCAAACACAAAATCTCCTGATTTTACATCTCTTCCGCTTGCTCGTGAGAATATCTTCTCAACCAGAGTCTGGGGCATGGTTCAAAGGATGAAGGGAGTTTTAAAAATGTTTGCAGCACAAGGTTTTTAAGCAGATTAGGGCTATAACCTAACGACCCGCCTTAGCTCAGTGGCAGAGCGTGGGCCTGTAGTCAGCCACTCCGCTGGCAGGCGGAGAGCCCATGGTCCCCGGTTCAAATCCGGGAGGCGGGATGCTATCCGGGGTACAATCCCCGGATAATTTTATATAATCTCTTTTCTGCGAAAATAACTTGTCAGAATTTTTTAGGACATGGTATATAATAAATTTATCGAAAAATCTAGCTAAGAATACTCATCAATAGCTTTTCCGAAAAACATCTAACACGAGCTTTGCAACATCTCTAAAAGATATTATTTGTTCTTCCCTACTAATGCTGTAAACTGCCTGAAGTATAGCATCTGCAACGATAGAATCTTCTTCCCTCAACCTACTCAAAGCATGACTGACTGCAAGTCCACAAAGCTTACCAGCAACGAAAGAACCAGATGGAAAATCTGCAATACTGAGCAGTTCTGGGTCGATAATTGATACCCTTTTTACCGTTTTAGGTAAATTTTTCTGAGCATCCCTTGCTGTAACCTTTTCTTTCACCTTACTCGAAGAATACTTGCAGCGATTTTGCCTTAGAAGCTTAATTTCGACTCTCCCAGTTTTTGTCGAAAGTAACCTATGAATTGCTGAAACAACTTCACAGCTTCTCACAGCAATCTCTTCTTCTCCGCTAAGGCAATCATTGCAAACTTCAACATCCATGGTCATAAACTTCGAAAGTATGTTCGCATGCCTTCTCTTTATAATACCCTTTGGCACGAACTGTCTGCTTAGCTCATCGGCAAAGAGCCTCGCAGCCCTAAGAGTTGGATTCAGCTCACTCTTCAAGTATGCATATGCGAGTGCTGCGCCATCTATGATTAGGTTATTTCCCTTAAACCAGACGAAACCCTTCATCTTTTTTGAAATGTAGTCTAAAAACAGCGTGTCATCGTAAAACGAGATCGTTCTTTCCTTGCCTTTAGGAGCTCGTAAGATTTTGTCTCCTCTAAGAATTCCCATTTTCTTAAGCCTTTTCACAGCAATTCCCGCTATCCTATCGGCAATACCAAACTCTTTTAACCTCTTACTTGTTTCTTTAACAAGTGTGGTCTCCGCTATCCTATCCCTTTTGAGGGCGATATTTGCGGCAATAATGCAAGCCCTATCCAGCTTACTATTCGTTACGTGAGCAAGAAGGAAACCAGCTTCTGCTCCGCTTAATCTAAGCAAAGGAGGAGCTGGTGTTAACTGGAGAATCGGATAAGCCAACTCTATATTACGAACAGATAGCTTGATCATGACCATTCGTCATCATCTTCATCCTGGAATATCCTACGCAACTCTTCCAGCCTATCTTCATTTATCTCCCTTTTTATGCTGTCACTCACTTTTTCGCCCTTCAAGTACTTCTTAAGCGCATACTCCAAAGCTGCAGTAAGCTCTTTTCCTCCCGCAGTCTCTTCTCCCATTATTCTTCTCCAGAACTCTGAATCGCTCCTCCTTACCGGAATCAGCTTGAATCCAGTCCCTGCTCTTATCACCTGCACAACGGGAAAATCGAAATCGTCTGGCGGAAAGATGAGCACGATGAAGTCTCTACCTTGTTCAGGCATAACATCTCCAAATTCTTTATATGGGTCGAAAACTGTCCTTTTAACAGTCCACCCCTTGTCTTTAGCTTCTCTAACTGTACACTCTAACTCGTTGGTTTTAACATTAAAGAGCATACCGTTTGATTCATACGCAATCTCACCAGTGTGTTTGTTCACCCAAAGCTTTCTGCCCCTGTGATCCCTCTCCGGCTCGTCAGTAGTGTAGAAGCCACTCCTACCCCTCATATCGGTAAGAATCTGAAGTATTTGCCTCGCAGTTGAAGTGTACTCTTTTACGGTAGTTCCAGAACCCATTACAACAAATATTGCAACCCTGCTAGAGCTGTACGCTTTTTTCAACTTCATTAAAAGCTGCCCAGGACGAGTGTGCGTTGTTGTTTCTATCTCAACTGCAGCCTCTCTTCCTCTCGTTAACTGCCATGCTCCACTCTTATTCATCTTCCTGTAAACTTTGTCCATCTCCTGATAGTTCATCGCAGCGGGGTATTTTAGCAGTAAATCTGGCATGTACGCATCTCTAGCTACAGGAACTTCAACAACAAAGCCGAGCTGGGTGAAGAACTCGTAAACCCTCTCAACAAGCTTTCTATGGTCAATTAAGCCAGCAAGAATCGTGTTGAACTTGCCGTCCCAAAAGTAGGATTTGATTTTGTTGGGCTTAGGATTAGCTGTATACTTCCCTTTAACGAGTTCACTTCTGAGCTCTATCAGATCCATCCTGTCAAAGATCTCCAAAAGATTGGCATATTGTTGCTCAGTAACATTTATCGCTCTCCTTCTAGCTTCTTCAGCAAAATTTCTGTAATTTAGCTCCAAGCCCTTGATAACGAGATTGTATAGAATTTCTACCATTTCATCCACAAAACCATCCTTCAGCGAGAACCTGCTCATCTCCTTAATTCTTCTCAGGCTTGCGGACAGATCCATTTCCGAGATACGCTCTCTGCCATAAAGCGAAAGAGATCTCTCGATAACTCTGCTGATCTCGTTTCTGCTTCTAACTGGAGTTGTAGGCGGATATGTTCTGATTATGAATGGATCAGATAGTTCGTTCCTTACCATTAAACGTAGCATTACAATATACAGGCCCAAAGACAACAGATCTTCATCCTTCACACCTGGAAACCTTTTTATCAGAACCTTTGCATCGTTGGGGTTTTGCGGGTTGAAAGTAATGATTGTCCCACAGTTTCCGTAGACAGCTTCTCTTATCTCGTGAGAGAGCTGACTTGGATATTGAGTAGCCAGAATCAGCCCAAGTTTAAACGCTCTAGCCTCTGACAAGATTTCATCGAAGGTTGAACCTTCAAACGCGAAGTTTGCGAATTCATCAATGTACAAGAAGAATGGAACTCGCTCTTCTGGTGGCGTATCAACTCTCGACTTTGCGGCAGCCCATATCTTCGATATCACCGTTAAGCCTACGAGCTGCATTATAGCTTCTCCAACCTCACCCTTTGGAATTCTTACTAAGATTATTTTTCCAGAGTCGATAGCTTCTCTGAAGTCGAAAGAACTCTTTCTATGAGCAACAATCTGCCTGGCAACCTTGTTCATAACCCAGTCGTTCAAACGTCTAATAACAGGTTCCATCACGTCCTCTTTCATCTCATTTATCTTCAGTAAGTATTCCCTGATGATTGGATCCTTCACGGATTCTGCAAATTTGTTCCTTATCTCTTCATCCGTAAGAAGGACATACAGATCGAGAAACGTTAGTTGATCCTCTTCTGACGCTCTCTCATTGAAGTCAAGTATAGCCCTAATCAAAGTCTCAAAAATCCTACCGAACCTCTCACCCCAAATTCTTGTCTGCTGTTTCATTAAAGCTACGAGATCGCTGACTATTACTTCCTTGATAGCATTCAGCTGAGCATCGCTCAGATTCTTCTTAGGCAATTCAAGAAAGTTCAATCCGACTACTTTATCGTAGTTTGCCGGATCGATAAGAATTACGTCGTCGATTCTGTGCTCCGGCACTCGCATGAGCACTTCTTCGATAGCATCACCCTTTGGATCAATAAAACATAATCCGTGGCCAGCATGCATGTCTTGGACGATCATATTAACAAGAAGCGTGCTTTTTCCCATCCCACTTCCGCCAAAAATTACCATGTGGCGGAATCTATCCTGAAAGTTAATTGGAACGTGTATGTCTCCCCTTATATTGTCTGTATAAACACCAAGATACAGCGGATCACCGTACTTCTTGTTGGTTAAGAGTTCTTCATAACTAACTTCCTTTCTTTCTTGTACAGGCTTAGAATTTGATTTTTTACTCTTCCTAAGCTTTTTTAGAAATCCAAGCATACTACCACAATCCTTCAAACTCCTCTTCCAGCAGTTCCAAGAAACTCCAATTCACCCGGAGATGCAAGCACATTAATGTGATAATTCCCTTCTCCTGGAATAGCTACGAGAGCTGAAGAGTATCCGGAAGTTTTACCCTGTGCAGCCTCCTTTACAAACCTCTCTCCGAAACTGGAGATGTTCAAGATCTTTTTGACATCTTGCGGGATAGAATCGAGTCTGAAAATTACCACTATATTTGCGTTCGTTAAGATCACTCTTCCCTCTTCATGCCCAACGAACTCTTCGAAGTTCTGGCTGATGAGAGTATACCCAACCTTGTAGTGCCTTGAGTGCCTCACACTTCTCTCCAGAAACGCTCTGATCTGCTTGTACCTCATGAAGTAGTGCGCTTCATCTATTACGACGATCTTTCTACCACTCTCACCCCTAACTCTCGAATCAATCCATGTTAACACTGCATGTAGTAAAAGTGGGCTTCTTACGACTCCTTCAACCTCGCTGAAGTCGAAGTAAACTATTCTACCGTAAATATCTACATTCGTTTTACCGTTGAACATACCTAGTTCAGATTTCTGCGAGAATGCTTGCAGTGATGATTTAAGTCTCGCAGCAGCGCTCTGCTCTTCCTGATTTTCAGCAACATCGTCAAGCTTTGCAATTACGTCATCTATTATCGGTGTCTCGAATTCTGGACTTCCGAACCCTCTCTCCTCGTACGCTCTCTGTATTGCTTTTCTTAGTACACCAGATTCAGTCTTATCCATTGGGCTTCCAACTTCTTCTTCGAAAAACGTAGAGAAGAACTCCATTAAGGCCATGAGCTTCTCTCTTAGTACATCAACTGGCTTTTTACCCTCTGGAATGATAATGTCAAGTGGGTTCATTGTAGCCTTTCCGACAACGATTCTCTGTGCCCCAAGAACTTCAGCCAAGTCAGTAAATCCGCCGAGGGGATCAACGAGGAATATCTTTATCTTGGGATCGTTTATGAACCACCTCAGCATTTCAAGCTTAACAAAGAACGATTTTCCACTCCCAATTTTTCCAACCACGATTTCATTGTGGCCTGCAAAGCTGAACCTGTCTATGATAACGGGAGCTCGAGTTGCCGCATCGAAGCCGTAAAGCACGCCGGTGGGATGCATGATTGTGGGAAAAACGAATGGAAAGCACGAAGCAGCAGCATCGCTGTCAACGAGTATTCTCCTTCTAAGCAGATCTTTACCTTCGGGAAGAAAACACTTGAATGCATCGAGTATCCTGTATCTGATCCTTTTCAGCTGAGCGCCTTTAGACTTCATCTTCTGCATGAATTCTGCATGAGCATCTTCGGCAGCTTCTCTGTCCTTCTTTAAGGGAGAAACTGCAAAGTATGTGCTTAGAGTGAACAGTCTTATTCTCCTCGCTGTAAGCTCCTCTCTGTATCTGTAGAGATATTCAAGCTCCTGCTCGATGTGCTGAGTGTCTATTCTCCCCTTCCTTCTCATTTCAGCAAGCTTACCTTCAAGCGATGTAATCTTCCTGTTCAGCTCTGCAATAACTCTTTCCTCGCTCACGGGCTCGATGAATTGGGAGAAATCGAGTCTGAACGGTTTCCATGCAAATTCATCGGCAATCCAACCCTCATAGACCTTAGCTGGATAAACTGAAATGTAGCTCAAAACCATTGGATTACCGTTTACCGTTATTAGCCCTTTTTCAACCTCTATTAGTTCGGGCGCTATTATACTTCTATCAACTTCTTCTCTATGTCCATCTCTGTCAAGAAGCTTTGGAAGGAGACTTCTCTTCTTTACACTCTTCTCTTTTCTTCTTATTGTTGCATTTTTCCTGCCTGCTCGCGTATTATCGTTAACAGCTGAAACCGTTCTCATCGTTCCACCTCCCTTAAAAGGAGCTTTGTAGAATCGTAATTTGCCGGCATAATCCTCCTGTAGTTTATGAGATCGTATAAGGCAAGTATTCCGTCCCTGCCAAGAATTTCAGCCTGAATTCCTCCCCTCCTGAGTCCAGCAATAACAGTCTCAACTCTCCTCTTTAGCTCTGAAACGTCCTGAGCTGTAACGACTACGAAGTATCTCCTCTGAATAATCTCTCCAACAACTCGATTGAGCCACCTTATGTAATCGTCGAGAACATTCCTAAGCATGGGATTTGCAGCTATATCTTCATCTCTGTACCTTAAAACGAGGTGGTTCATGTATCTGGTGATGTCGAATTCACAAGCTATGCTGAGGATCTGAATTGGAAAGTCGAGGGAGTTGAGCATGTCCTTGTAAGAGTCGAGATACGCTCTCTGCTCGGTAGGGAGAGCATAGAAGAAATTTACTGGCTTTACCTCGATTACAGATGCTATTGATCCATCTGACAGCTTGCATATCCAGTCATCAACAAACCTTAACGATGGAATGTATTTAGTTGTGTCAACTTCGTGAGCGTAAACGGTTTTTCTCTTTACTAGAAAGTATGCAGCATATGCTGGAAATGCGTATCCCGTTTCTTCTGGCATCATTGCCTTTAACAGTACGAGAAATGCAAACGTTAGAAGTGATACAGCTATGGCGAATTCGCTATAGTCTGCTAAAAGTAGCCAAACAAATCCTGAGATTAGCCCTATTATTAGTAGTTCGAGGGATGTAAAGCCGAATATCTTTAATTCACCTTCTAAGACTGACGGAAAGTCAACGACTCTCAGCCCCTCCATGTATATATTTCCACATCAATGTATTTAAATCTTAGGTGAAAGTATTTATTTAAGTAAGTATAAGTGGAATTATGCAGTTTAGGAAATTACCGCGCAATGTATTTTCGAGAGGGTGTAACAGCTCAAACCAAAATGGGAGTAGATCTGAACAGGGTTTTGTCGAGGTTATAGGTGAACTCCTAATTCTTGCAATCGTAGTTTTCGTGGCTTCGCAGATAGCATTAGCTCTGAAGCCGCCAGAAGTTGAAAAATATGCAGATGTGCTTATAAGAGATGCCAAGGAACCACTTGCAACTAATCAGGCGTTTGATATTATCATGATTGCTGGAAGTGTTAGATATTCCGATTTAAAGGTTGTTTTGAGAGATGCTACTGATGGAAACTTGCTGGATATTGCAACGTATAATGGTAATCAAATTGCCGGCAACATTATCCAAGCTACAATTAGCGATGCAGATAGTTACTTTTCTACAGGAGATGTGCTGAGGTTTACTCACACTGGAGTCCTACAACCTAGAAGGTATGAGATAACTATTGTCGATAAGAAATGTACCATTGCAGACTCACTTGTCGAGATGAAATAACTTGTTTACATAATTGTCAACTAAAAAATAAAAGAATTTGAGTCGACAAAAATGAGTATCGAGTTATTTTATCAAACCTATTCCAGCAATTTTAGGCATCATAAAAGCTGATAAACTGATAAACTCGTCGAGGAGATACTTTGCAACTGTTTGCACACTTAAGCATCGCGAAGATAAGAATTTCACATGTAAGCACATAGTTACAGTAATGCAACAATTGAACAACAACCACGGAAAGAATCGAATTACGATTATGATGTATACAACTTAGAACCAATGAAGTCTCATACCAGAAAGAAAAACCTTAAGAAAATACTAATAGATATTGACGCTAGATGGGCATTGAGGGGGTTGTTATGTCAAATGAATCTCCAATTGTTGTCGTTATACCACCAGCATCTTCTATAGATCTAGCAGTTACTCTGGAGGTACCAACACCAATAGCAAAGATTGAAACTCTTGGACTGCTACTGTTTGCGGATGTTGCATATGTCGAACCGAGTCTGACAGATAAATTACAAAAAATATCCAAGTTGGTCGAAATTCGTCCATATCCTGATGAGATCTACCTTACTTACAACAACGGACTTGATAGAGTAGATAATTTGTTATTTAACACTATTCGCTTTGCCGCAGAAAATTATGCTCTTCTATCATTCCTTAATGACGAGGAACTGGATAATATGATGGAAATTGTCCATGAATATGGTTCTGAGTATAGGCCGCTCTTGTACAGAAGCTCCTTGGTTTGTGATATTTTGAGATTTATAGTGTCCAATGAATTAAGCCCTGATATTAGTAACATTTCAGAAGATTGTCTGCAACAATTGGCAGAATTATCGGAAGTGTTTAAGGAAGATCTTCAAACAGCAGTTTTGTATTACACGGAAAGACTCTCAGGGCAACGCTTTTTGAACCAGCAAAATAAATTCTGGCTTAAGGAAGAGATCTCACGAGGTCAGCAGGAAGTTTTACGTCTACTCTCGCCAGAAAAGTTAAAGAAATTTGACAAATCTGCTTTGATTTCGGATGGAATCCAAGCACTAGTCTCGTACATTTTTGGTTTAGCGTCCATACCTGCACCTATAAGCACAATCTTGGAAGCGTATCGCCAGATAAAATCCAAGCGAGTTCTGAGTTCTCCACGCGCTAAATTGGGATGGGCTACTTTAGTCATTAAAAGAATTCTGATGTCTGGATTAAGCACAATTAACGAACCTAGTAAATGTATCGTTTGCTCATTGACACTGGAGGAGATAGAAAGAATGTCGAAAGATGATGCAGAGAAAATTATCAAAGAGCTCTTCAAACCTGAAAATTTGTGTGAAGAGCACATGGTCGCATGGTTGAATATTAGAAAATCTCGCGCACTATTTGGGAAAAATTTACTATTAGCTATGAAAAAAATACCATAATGGTTGGTGAGTCCGTCCTGTAAGGATCTGGAGGTCGAAAACTAGTAAATACTTCAAAATACGAAAAATGAAGGGAAAAATTCTGGTTTTGGCTGGGTTGATTGTTATTGGATTCCTCATTTATGGCTACTTAAATCAAGATGTCAATTCATTGCTAGAATCAGTGTTTGGTGTAAAAACTGTAGAAGTCTATGAACTTGGGCAGATGGCCGAAAGAGGCGAAATATCTTACGAACTTTATAGATTGGCTTTATACGAAAAGCTAAGAAATCCTGATGTACTGTTTAAGTACGCGTTTGGGAAGCTATATATCTTTAAAAACGGTTCGAATTACATTCTCGAGGGGAGATACATCGAAAGAATAAACGATACGTGGTATAAAGTTGTAATTGTCTTTTACGATGATCTGTTCACAAAGAAATACTGTTCTGTCAAGGTTAATGTGAGCACAAAACTCAGAAGTGGCTATGTGGTAGATAACTGGTTCCCGAGCTATCTTAAGTTTTTACATGGAGATGGAGGAATTATAGAGGCAAAAACAGAAAATGGAGTAGTCTATAGAGAATTAGAGATACTGGTTTACAAAAATATCAATCCAGAAGATAAAAGAATTGCTGAGGAGATTGCTAACCAAATCCTAGACTTTGCGCGTGAGAATGGTTTGACGAAGTCTCAAGCGGTTGAATTGACAGGCTTAGAATTCACACCCATTGCAATTAATTATTTCTCGGAAAACGACTGGATAACTAAACCAATCGTTTTCGAAGCTTTGGATGGTGACAAACTGGTAAAAGTATGGTTGAATACCAGTGACAGCCTTATGGAATCCTTTATTCTCCACGGTAAAGGTAGTTGTTATGCCCAAACCTTTGTCGCAATACACGTGCTCAACAGTATGGACGTTAAAGCTGCCGAATTGGCTCTGCATCATCGAGGAAGCAATGTTTATCACTCATATTTAGCAACACCATGCGATCAAGTGAAGGTGAATGAACTAAAGGATTCGAGATTCATATCTCCAGCAGTTATCAAAGCTGATAAAAAACAGACACAGTGGATTGTTTACGATGTAGGTTTGTCATATGCTGAAGGATATCGAAGGTATCTAGATGACGTTCCTTTTACTGACACAGCATATCTTATATTTTACCTATGACTATATTTATCATAAAATAAATAATAAGAAAGAAAAAAATTTATTCTTTAATGACCTGAACTGGATAGCTGGGCAACACTTTCCAACTGTAGCCCTGATACATCGGATTAGTTATGCGTAACACAGCATTGTTCCCGCTTTCAATGCTTCCTATCCATTCATAATATCCGAGCTGAGTGAATTTTGTAAGGCTACCGCGGAGGTTGATGTTAGCGATACCATCGTAAGGTGGCGATGTCGAGGCAGGATTAGCGGCACTCCATACTGCTCCCGTTGCCGTCATTGGATCGACGTTACCGAAGTAGTAGTACTTTCCGTTGTACTCTCCAATGATATAGTATGGTATCGTTCCTATACCGCTCTCGACGAGATAAACTGGAATGTCTTGTTCTTTACGAGGTGGTGTTTGTGTAGGTGTGGGGGTTGGAGTAGGAGTTTGAGTCGGTGTAGGCGTTGGCGTAAGTGTAGGTGTCGGCGTTGGTGTAGGTGTAACAGTTGGTGTTGGCGTAGGAGTTGGTATTACCACTACAGAACCTGTGAAAATCTTCATTTTCTTAACATCGCATCCGGCTGCATTGCAAACTGTAACTATTGCATAATCTGACTTCGTAACCTTTATCTTGAAGGGCACTTCTACAATTTTCCTCTCGTTATCGTTCAGCTCTTTTGGCCAGTGCATCGGCTTGTACATCTTTCCGCTGTAGTTAAGCTCAAGCTTTGTGACAGGTCCAATTCCCTTGTCTATCTTAATGTAGACCGTAATCTCTGAGCCTGGAAGGAACTTGCTGCCCCTCTTGACCTTTATCACCTTGGTTTTAGTTATCGAGAAGTCATCAATGTCCACGGTAACTTTTACCTCATAGCTTTTAGCGGCCCCAACCTTATTCTTAAGCCCGCTGAGAGGAATATCCACAATGTAGCTGCACTGGCTTTCACTACAGCTCTTTTCAAGCACTTTCTTCCCATCTATGAACACTCTTATTACAGCGTTTGTCGACGGTTTCTTGACCGTTATCGTAACCGGAAGCTCATCAGCAAAGTATGGCACTTCATCGTCAAGCGATAAGTCTACGCTAACGTCTGCTTTCACAATTTCGAACGTATAGCTCTTTGAGGCTACGTGTCCAGCGGTATCGCAGGCTTCTACTCGAATGACGTGCTTGCCCTCATCTAAGTAAGTGGTGCCAACCAGCTTACAGGTTGTTCCTTTACAGTTCTTATATCCAATCTTCTTTCCATCCAAGTACACGCTTAAGCTTTTAAGCCCCTTATCGTCTGAAGCCCAGGCAGAATACTTGAGCTCGTACGGAACTTTGATCGTTGCAATTTTACCTTCAGATGGAGTTAACCCTACAGATGGTGGGGTATCTATAATAACTCTAACATTCCATGACTTGGATGCCGCATGCCCGCTCGTATCTTTAGCTTTGACGCTGATTGAATGTTTACCTTCTGTAAGCTTAAGGCTGGCGCTTACACTGCACGATTTTGGTGGATTACAGAACCAGAAGCACCACCACGGTTTGCAGTTCTTCGATGCAACCTCCTTTCCGTCTAAGTACATCCAGATATATTCTACTCCAACATCGTCCGTCGCTGTCGCTGTGAAAGATTTCGTTATATATTCAACCTCCTTATCTGTCTTGAACTCTCCTCCCGGTGGTGATAAGCTTACGACAGGCGGGTTATCCTTAATTATGAACGTGTAGGTCTTCTCAGCTTTTTGATTTCCGTCATCGTAGGCGATAACTTTAACCGTGTGCTTACTTGGACTCATTTCCAGCTTTGCGCTAACGCTGCAAGATTTCGAAGCTGGGCACCACCAGCAAGGTTTGCAGTTCGATGAAGCTTTCAGAGATCCATCCAAGTAGATCTTAAGGCTTACAACTGCACTGTCATCTGTTGCATATGCTATAACCTTTCCTACGTACTTTCCGTCTTTGTTAACTCCGAATGTTCCTCCTGGTGGGGATAGACTAACAGTAGGCGGGTTATCCTTCTTTACGATAGCGGTGTACTGTTTCTCAGCTGTGTGTCCGGAAGTGTCAGTAGCTACAACCTTGATTACGTGAGTTCCGGGAGATAAGAACACCTCCTTACTGAGCGAGCAGGACTTATCGTTGCAGAACAGATTCCACCATGGACAGCTGCAGCTCTTTGAAGCTTGCAGCTTACCATCCAGATATATCTTAAGGCTGTCCAGTCCAACATCGTCTGTTGCCTTCGCCGTGAAAGTGCCCTTGTAATAAGCCCCCTTCGCCTTGAAAGTTCCACCAGGCGGAGATAGGCTTACAGAAGGTGGATTATCAGCCTTAATGTAGAGCATTGCAGTAGCCTCTTTCGCATGGCCTCCTGTATCCATCGCCTTAGCCTTAACCGTATGCCATCCAGGAGATAGCTTTAAATCAATATCAAATTTGCAGTTCTTCTTATCCCACCAGAATGCCCACCACGGATTGCAATCGTAGTCTTTAACAAGTTTGCCGTCAACGTAGACTTTAACCCAGTCGAGCTCGATGTCGTCGGATGCGCTAACGGTCACCTTGCCATGCCACTTTCCATCCTTGTTATTGACAGTATAAGTTCCGCTTGATGGCGATATGCTCACACTCGGCGGCTTGTCTACAATGACTTTTAAGTAGAAGGTCTCACTCGAAGTAGCTCCATTAGCATCCTCAGCTACAACTTTTATACTGTGATCACCGGGTTTAAGACTAACAGTCTTGTAGAGTGAGCATGAGGAAGGATAATTACACTTGTACACTTTCTCGTCCCAGCACTTGTACTTCTTTTCGTTCTCATACCAGCACTCGTATTTTTTCTCATTCCAGCAATCCCACTTCCAGCCACACTTCTTTTCATTCCAGCATTTGTATTTCCAGTCGCAAACTTTCTCTTTCTTCCATCCGCATTTTTTCTCGTACCAACACTTATATTTCCATTCACACTCTTCGGAGCACCAGAAGCACCACCATGGTTTACTACACTCGTACTTCCAGCCACACTTCCTCTCATTCCAGCACTTGTATTTCCAATCATCCCAGCACTCCTTCTTCCAACCACACTCTTTCTCATTCCAGCATTTGTACTTCTCCTTGCAGACCTTCTCCGTCTTCCAACCGCACTTCTTGACCTTCTCAGTTACCCATCCGCACTTCTTCTCCGTTTTCCACCCGCAGCTACCGCACGACTTCGATGCTACCTTACTGCCATCAACGTACAGAGAAATCGCCTTGACTCCATCAGAATCACTTGCTGAAGCTGTGAAGGTTACCAATGTGGTTTTAACAGTGCCAGTGGGTGAAAGGCTGATAGATGGCCCTGAATTCCACCAAGCAATAGCTGGCTGGGCAATGAGCATTATCAGAAGTAGAATCGATATAACCCGCTTCATTAGGCAACACCTCCTATAACAGGTATGCCTTTACTGAAGTCCGTGCTCCAGCCTATTTCTGGGACATAAGCCCCAATGATCTCCGGAGGCTGAGAAATGACCTGTACCGTAACTTCATCGGCACCAGTATTGCCAGAAGTGTCGTATGCAACAACTCTTATCTTCCAGGTTCCCTCACTCAGGCTCAGGGTTTTCTCAAGATCGTAAGTCTTCTGAGAGTTCAGAACTATCTCATCAGTGCTGTATTTCGTTCCAGAAATCCATTCCACCTTGACAGACTTTAAGCCGATATCGTCCTCAACAACTGCCCTAACAACCACATCGTTTCCGTAGTACGTTTTGCCATCTGGCGGCTCAAGGATTCTTACAGTCGGTGGATTATCTGTGAAGTTTACAGCAATCTCATCACTGCCTGATTGATTTAGAATGTCGTAAGCTACGGCTCTTATCCTGTGCAAACCAGCCGAAAACGTGTAATATACGACATAGGGCTCTGAATAATCGATAGCTATCTGCTTGTCATCAACGTAGAATACAACTTTTGCAACACCTCTATCATCCTGAACATTTGCAGTAATTGCCCTTTTTCCAGCAAGGTTTGAATCGATGGAAACTTTGACGCTCGGTGGTTGATCATCCTTTACGAATATTGTGACGCTATCGTTTGCTTTACCAAAAGGATCCCAAGCTTCGGCATAAATTGTGTGCTCGCTCGGCTCAAGATTAACCTCTGTGCTGACATAGAACGGATTGGCCGTTACATCTTGCTTTAGCACTTCCTTACCGTCAACCTCTATAACAACACCTTCAGCATTCTCGCCGGTAACAACGGCCTTTATCTGGATTATATCTCCTTCCCAGAACTCATCGCCTTCCTTTGGAGATAAGATCTTTACAGAAACGTTTGATAGCTGCGGATAGTACTTGTAAAGCTCTACAATCTTAGATGAAGTCTTGCCGGTTACATCTTTCACGTAAACGATTACATAGGCTTTATCTGCCAGAACTGATGCTGGAATCTCTACTACATCATGAAGTTTGGAATATTTCCTCATTAAATCTCCTTTTTCACCACTCTCCCTGAACTGCTTGAGCTCCTTAAGCAGACCATCGATGTCTTTAGGGTCAATCAGCCCCTTTATTCTCCATGGAGTTAGCCTGTTGTGCATATCTCCGAGCTGCACTTTGTATGTTGAAACAACAGAATCGTCCTGCGATCCTATCTCAATCCTTAGCTTTCCTTGATACGCCGAAACGTTAAGATCTATGGACGGAAATCTTTCATCGCTGTACAGAATTACGGGCTTCGCGTAAACCGTGTAAAAGACTTCTTTACCATCGACGAGCAGGGTTATCGGTATTATGCCGTCTCCATTCCTGTCTTCAATTCTAAGCGTTATCGCCTCAGACGGTTCCCAGATACCATTTCCATTAACATCCCTTATTTCTGCAGGCTGAGAATCGACTATCAGCTTTATCCTGCTGAGTTCTATTGGCGTAATCGTTGGATTTACAATTTTGATGCCATCGCTGCTAACAGAGACTGCTGCTGAGTATTCGCTGATACTCTCAGCTATTTCTTCACTAATGCTCTGAGTGAGCTGGATCATTGAAGCTGACATCGCTACGGCTATGGCTGCAATCAGCAGCACTGATACAATCTCGGCAAATCCCTTCTCATCCATCAACTTCACCACCTCTATTGCATTTCCTCTTACTTAGAAGTATTTAAGGTTTTACTTATATACTTATTGAAAGTAAGACATATATACCTTGAAGTAAAAGTGTCTACGGTGATGTTATGAAGTTAGGAATTAAAGCTAGGGTTCTCGTAGTGCTTGGATTTGCTCTGATTCTTGCCATACAGCCCGTTTTAGCCCAAAATGTGGAAGAGGCTGTTCAGCCAATAACTGATAAGATAAAGACGATCTATACGGCAGTGAAAATTGTCGTTTTAGCTGCAGCACCACTGCTTTTTGCAGCTGCTGGCATAATGTGGAAGTTCAGCGGTGGAAATCCTGAGAAGATCGTTAAAGCCAGGCAGATGTTCGTAGCTGGCGTAATAGGGCTCGGAATCGTTCTTCTTTCAGAAGTCATTGCCAGAGTTCTCACAATCCTGCTTTCACCGTGAGGTGAAAGCGTGAAAGCTGAAGAACTTGCAGAAGTGGCGAGGAAGAAGCTTAAGGGGGTTGCTAAGGAGATTGCAAAGGTCGCTGTTAGCAAATACTGTATAGAGTTCTTTGATCCTGCTATAAAGGTTGATGCTGCTAGTGAGCGGAATAAAGGATATTTTATTTCGCCAGCACTCGCCAAAGATGAAAACGGAAACCTCGATCTATTTGTTATCTATTTTGATGAGTCAGGTAAGGAAGTAAAGAGGAAGAAGATCTATGAAATGGCTGTAGACGATTTAGTAGCTATTTCTGATATTCTTGAAGACTTCTTTAAGGCTGTTGAAGAGTACAAGAAGTCCGTTGCCGATAAACAGAGACAGTTCCTCGAAAAAGCTGCTGAGAGTTACAAGACCCTGAAGAGGGTTTTGAAAGTTTTAGAAGGCGATAAAAATGAAGCTGAATAGGGAGTCAGAGGATGCTGAGAGATACAATAAGATAGAGGAAATTGTAGATGAAGACATTAAGAGAGCAATAGAAGAGGAATTCAGAAGAAGTCTTGTCAGAATTCCACTACTCATTCTCAGACGATATCTACTCAACCTGTCAGAAGTGGAAAAAATAAAGGTTAGAAGAACTGGAGAGCCGAGTAAGGCCATGATTCTATTTCTCAAAAATCTAAAGCTTGGCGTTAATGACGTTAGAGCAATAATATCAGACGGAGAAGTGGCTGAAAGTCTAAGAAACCTGAAATCGAGCATTGATGATGTCATGAAAATTAATGAGGGCAACAAGTTCAGGGAAGTTGTTAAGATTAAGGCTATGCTGCCAGATAATGATGGTGTAGAAAAACTAAGGACTGTTTGTAGGAGGTTTCTCAGAGAGATTGCTTACTTCGTTCTTCGGGATGTTTATTACATGGCGTTGAGCGATCCAAAAGGATTCGAGCAAGCATATAGCAGGGCAGCCATAGACATCATCTTGGACAGGATTGAGATGCTGCTTAAAGCACTTAGCCGAGTATCGATTCGCTCTGCAGATTCCGAGACGGAGAAATTGTACAAGCAACTTTTAAAGATTGCATTAGGCGAGAAAGATAGAATCTTGCCTCCTCCAGACATCTATTATTCAACGACAAATAAGATGTATGATAGGCTTGTTGGAATTGTGAGAAGGCTTCTCTTAGAAGCTAATATTCCCAAGTACGAGCTACCAAAGTATATACGAACAGATGATCTATCCAAGACGATAACAATTGGAATACCCATTGGAGATGGCTACGATGTTGTAACCATCAAGTTCACCGAAAGAAGGTGGTACGTTCCACCTTCTAAAGCCGAGCAGCATGTGAGATCGGCTTTAAAGGCCCAGAGAGAAGCTTTAAACTCAAGAGATTTCGCTGTGTGGCCGGATAGTGTTAGAGAGACTTGTATAATTCTCGTTGGGAGTAGATATACGAGGAGTGTTGCAAGGAAAATGAAGAAAAAGTTTGAGAATCCTCCGAGAAGGAGAGTTTACGTGTTCACTGATTATAAATGGCTATATCGCCTAGTTAAAGTCCTTTATAGGTTCTTTTTAAGCAGACTTGAAGGATTGAATAAGAGACTGGAGGAAGTAAAGATAAAGGCTTATGGTGTTGTTAAAGACATGTACGAACTTTTCATGGCTTACGTTGATACCCTTAGCAGGTGGTTAAGAAGGGTGAAGTTTGTCGGAAGCGTTCTCGTGTATCCAGACTAATTCTGTCGTTGTAAATATAAGAATAAATAATAAAATTTATCTTATGGATTTTTATTGGATATGTGTAAATGAAAAGTTTTTGTATAGATATATTTGCTTAATTTGTCAGCTCTATCATGCCCGATACAGTAAGTAGAAGTGAAGTTTGTTGTATGGTATGTAAGATTGGAAACATCCAGAATTCGTTTTTTGTTCTTTGTATTACTGTAGAGCAATTTTGGACGATTTAGAGATACAGAAATAGCAACTTATGCCGAAAATTGTTTATTCAGTCTGATACTTGTCGGTCAGCACATGGTTAAGAATGCTGACCACTTCCGTAACACGCCGTATTCGGAGAGTAGAGCTCAATTTAAGCTAAACTCATTAGAATAAACTATCTAAGAATTGGAATGAGTTGGATGAATCGTGAGATTCTACTATTCCAAGATTGGTTTCCAGTTCTTTTTTATTCATTTATTTCTATAAATTTAGACTTTTACACTTATAGAAATTATTATTTAGAAGAACATTTTTTAATTCTAGTATTTTTACTTCTATGGGGATTTTTATTCTGCGAATGTGATAAAAGCGCGCCAGTGGATCTCGTAAAATGTGTTGACCTCAAGCTTATATAATGCTTAAAACGGTAGCTGGGATTGTATTAAGGTCATCATAAGAAAATTCTTGATAAAACGTGGTAGAAAGCTACGTTAAAAGTAGTTACATCACCAGTCTTTTGTAACCACAAAAATCTTAAGCAAAAAAGCTGAAGAAATTGGCCAGAAATAGCAGAAAGAGAGTTTCCTGATATTATTGAATTTACCGAGATTACGTATAAGCTAAGAATTTTTATTGTTGACAGTAGCTTCGTCGATGTATGGCTTTCTGAAAGACTTAATCGTTATGCATATCATTGGGAGAGAAGACATATTGATGGCAAAATTTTCTGCTTCGATGTAGCTTACTTGTATGAAAATCTACAAATTTTCAAGAAAAATTTTAACGAAGATGGATGCAAAATTATTTAATTAAATTAATCTAATAAATAAAATATTCAGCGACTTTTTTCATAGCCTTTCTAATTAGAACCGATGCTGTTGCTTCAGAGACTCCCAAAATCTTTGCAAGTTCTTTTAGTTTCACTTTTTTCGGATTCTCAAAATATCCGTATTCCAAGGCAAGTCTTAGCGCTTCAAGTTCTTTATGAGTTAGTACATTCTCCTCAAAAAACATAGTCTTAGAGATAATTTCATAATTCAGCTTTAAGTTATCAAGATTAGATAGCAACCTTCTAAACCCATCCCATGTACAAGTTAGAATCCAAAGAGCCTCACTTTTCTTAATTTGAGCATATAGAATAATAACTCCAGAGCTAAGTAAGGCTTTAGCGAGTTTACACCCGTGATTTTCGATGATCGTAGGTGTATAATTCCTATTTGATTTGACCATTACAAAAGCTCTTATTTTACCTTCGTGGTCTGCCTGAATTCTTTGCAATGTCATGAAGTTCCTATGATGAGCTTTGGAGCAATCTTTTGGCACTTTTGTCCTTATAACGACTTTCAGCATGACTGTATTTTTGCTAACGTAAACTTAAACATTTCTAAATTTAAAAAATTCTAATCAATTATAATATTTTTTTATGTTTTTTAACATCTTAGATTAATCTATTTCTTTCGTGCGACTAATCTTGTTCAGAGGTGGTTGGATTTGGCCAACGTTATCGTCTATGGCCTGGTGAAGGCTCTTCATGATCTAGCTACTGTCTTATGGATAGGCGGACTAATACAACTCTCCTTCGTCATACTACCAACCTTCAGAAGTAGGCTAAAAGAGAACGAAGATTTAAGACCTCTACTCATGGATGTGCAGAGGAGAATTTCATTACTCGTTGGAATCAGCATTCCAATTCTCGTTATTACAGGTATCCTCGAATCTTTCCACTCCAAGGAGTTTTTAGGTTTCTTCAGTTTTGGCAACACATATTCAGCTTTGTTATCTGTAAAGCACATTTTGGTGATTGCAATGATTTGTATAGCTGTCTCGAGAAAAGTGCTGATGAAACGTTGCAATCAGCATTCCAATGCTAAAACGCTTAGGAGTAAAGAGAGAACCTCTGCTATTATGGTTTTCATAAACGCTCTGCTAGGTATAGCTGTTATAATTCTAAGCGGGTTCTGCGCTGCAGTGGGATCATGAACTCCACATTTGTTTTTGTAAACTTATTTGCATTTATTTGCTTACTCCTCGCTTTCAGAAGGGACAGAGAGAAAACTAGACGTGCTTTAGTTATGGCTTTGAGATCGTTTCTTCGCATTTTACCAATGGTGATAGCGACCATAATCCTGATAGGCTTGATATTGGGTTTTGTATCTAAAGAGCGAATTTCAGAAGTCATTGGCGAACAAGCTGGAATTAAGGGTGTCCTTATTGTCGCTTCACTTGGAGCTATATTGCATATCCCATCAATAATTTCTTTTCCGCTGGCAGCATCTTTGCTAAGAGGTGGAGCATCCGTTACATCTGTTGCAGTATTCATAACAACGTTGACTATGATCGGCATAGTTACTTTGCCAGTTGAGATCAAGGAACTTGGACGGAAGTTTGCTATACTCAGGAACTCCTTAAGCTTCATCATAGCGATTCTGATTGGACTTATTATGGGGAGAATACTATGAGAGAGAAGAAAAGACCAGATTTGGTATTTTTAGGCATCATTTCAGGTCTCGCAATTATTCTACTACTAACATTTCCTGAAAAGCAGGAAAGGGTAATTGCAGCATCTTGGGAATTCTTCATCGAAATGGTGTTGATACTGCCAGCTGTTATGATACTTATGGGGCTATTCAGTGTTTTTGTCCCAAAAGAGCTTGTTGTAAAATATTTGGGCAAAGAATCTGGTGTAAAGGGAGTTTTTATTGCTATAATTATGGGTTCTCTGCCTACTGGGCCTCTATACATAGCATTCCCAATAGCATCAGCTTTACTTAAGAAAGGAGCGAGAGTTTTAAATGTAATAGCTTTCCTCTCAGCTTGGTCCTGTATAAAACTTCCACAGGAAATGGTTGAACTCGAATTCTTAGGACTGAATTTTATGTTAGCAAGGCTAGCTTTAACCGTAATTTTCGTGATATTTATGGGGTTAGCATTGGAGAAAATGGTTGGGAGGTGGGAACTTGAATATTATAAAAGTTAGTGATCTTGCTATTGCTCCAAATCCACACGGCGTTGATGCAAGAATGCTCTATGACGTCGAGAAAATTCAAATCGTTTACATAACGCTGAAACCCGGTGAGGGGCTTAAAAGACACGTGACATTTACAGATGTGCTATTCTACGTTTTGGAAGGTTGTGGTGTAGTCGAAATAGGTGATGAGAGAAAAGAGGTTTGCAAAGATACACTAATCGAAAGTCCTGCAGGAATTCCACACTGCTGGTATAACGAAAGCGATAAAGATTTGAGATTTTTGGTTATAAAAGTTCCAAGACCAAAAAATCGGCAAAAATACTTTAAAAATTTTAATTTTATTTTAATTATTTTAAAATATAAATCTAAAGATAAATAAAGATTGCATTAGTATCTTTCATACTTTTTGATCTCTATCAAAAGCGCTCCACTTCATAGTCAACAAACTCGTCGAAATCCTCGTAAAATGGTCGGTGGATAATTCCTGACCTATAGTATACTGGGTGCATTGGAACCTGAGCTTCAACGAGCGCTGGAGCTGCCCACTTCTTGTACTTGTAAGTTAAAGCTGCTCTTCTCGCTATGTCACCGTAAAGCAATTCGTCAAAGAAATCTCCAGCAAGAGTACCTACATGCACCTTTAGAGTTGCTTGTCTTGCATGCTCTCTGGCAATCAACCTCGACAACCTCTTAAGCTCTTTCGCTGCACTTGTATCTATTTGAGCTGTAACGTATCCGCCAGCTTTAATGAACTCGCTGAGCTTTTTAGCTGCCTCTTCATCTGACATGTCTGGAAGAGCAATTGATGAGACTGCAATACTTCCAGCAAGAGATTCTACTGATCTATCTCTGTTATAAACGAGCCTTTCAGCTAAATCTCTCCTGAACACATCATCTTCAATAGCTCTCTCAACTATCTCTGGTGAAACGTTCGCGGCCTCTGCCAATGCTTTAACAACCCTATCATAAGCTCCGTAATCTGCTCCCAACTCTTTAGCCTGTTTCAAGCTCGTGAGCTCTCTCATCAGAATCTTGTCAAGTTCATCAACGCTGGCTCCAGAAATCAACCCGTTGAAGGTATTAGCAATCCACCATCCAGTACTACTTGCCGTCGGAGTGTTCTCCAAGGCACTTGCAATCCTTCTTATAACGAGCTCATCGCCCCTTAAAGCATAGATTAGATCCCTCTCGCTAACACCGTGAGCAGCTAAGAACGCTTTAGCAATCCTGCTCTTCAAAATGCTGGCGGCAAGCTCCTTATGCTTTGCAAAGAACTCGCTTAGTGTTTTCTCATCCTTCGATGCGAGAAGCATTGCTGAAAGCCCGACAACACCCATATCTTGCTTGCTTACAGCATAGCCTATATTCATCTTAATAGCTCTCTCTAACGCATCCTTGATCGATAGTTCTCTATTAAAAATAGCCGATAGGGCAGTTCTGAGAGTACTAATTTCCTCACCTTTTGCTTTGCTGGCAAAGCTCGCAATCGTTTGCGATAATCTCTCAAAAGCTTCTGGAGCATGATCAGGAGTTGCCAAACCCGTTTCTTCAGCCGCAATAGCGATTGTTCCGATATCTGCACCGCTAACGTTGGCTTTTGCAAGAGCTTCTGCTTTAGATATTCGGGAAAGAATACTCTGCCTCAATGATCCAGTTCTTGCCCTTGTATCCCTTAGCATGTCTCCCATCCTGCTCCTGATAATGTCAAATCTATGAGCAACGCCAGCAGCAAGCTTTGAGGGGAATAAAACTGTAAGCGGAGCAGCCTTTCCAAATGCAGCGTAATGCCTTAAGAATCTCCTTTGAAATGCTCCGGTTGCCGCCCATGAAATTGGTCTAGCTGCACCTGACAGTGGAGAGATTACGCTAGCGAAGATGTTCATGAAGCTTGAGGCTAGCCATGGATACGTTAGGACTGCTCCAAAAGATGCGAGTATGAATACCAAGCCTAAGAATCCTCCACCTTGTAGAGTGCTGAACTGCGTAGCATACAAAGCGAGCTTAACAAGTCCAGCACCAATGATTGAGAAAGCCGGTAAAACAACGCCTAAACCCCATAGAAGATCTGCAAGCTCTGAAAGTCTTTTTAAAGGCCCGACACCAATTATGTAGAGAAAGCAGAGTATTGGCATTGCCCCAGCTACGAAGTGGACGATTACGATTCTCAATCCGAGTATTAAAAAGACCAGAAAAATTAGAACGAACTCTAAGACACCTATAAGCAGGGCTGCAAGTATGGCAACTATTGCAGCTCCTCCTATCGTTACCTCTACAAGCAAGGCTCTAAGTAACTGGTCTACGTTCACGTTTTCGGGAACGACGATCATCAAAGAGAGCTTGTTGAAGAACTGGACAAGTGTATCGATTATTGTGAACGAAAAGAACGCTAATGCTGTGGCAAATGCTATCCTCTTTATTATACCCTCAAAGAGAGATACATTGACTGGCTGCGATGAGAACATTGTGTACAGTCCAACTACAACTAAAGCCAGAGGTAGCAGGACTGAGATGTATATGTTGAAGCTTTCGGTCCAGAAATCCTTTGTACCGGTTTCGTGAGGCGGTGGAATGTATACTAACAAGCTAATTATTGATTCAACAATCCATTTGAGAGCTCCGGCTAAAGCTTCCTTCAATCTCTCACCGAGCCATGAGAAGCCGCTCTCAAACCATCCTCTCGGATCTAAAGCTGGCAGTGAGTATCCTTCTTCCTGAGCGGCTGCTACTGGTAAGATTACCGAGAGCACGAGCAGTAGAAGTACTCCTAATGTAATCTCTTGTTTCATAATATTTACTTGCACTTCCATTTAAAAATAATTATGTCGAAGTGGATGTATATTTCCAATGCTTTACTGTAAAGTTTAGAAAGCTTAACTCATTCAATGTAAGATAAGTGTAACTAAGGTTTAGAATGGTCTTTAATACTACTAAAGCTATAGTTGGACAGAATGACAAGTACACCTAACCGAAACATAAGTGTAGGAAATTTTGAAGACGTCATCAATTTAGAAGCTTTGAAATATTTATTTGAGCCTTATGTGGTATTTGTGTATGGCTCCATTGTAACCAGAATTAAAACTAATAAAAGAAAGACTCAGTCGGATATAGACCTTCTAATAATTATTGACGAACGGAAAAAAACAAGTATATCTATTTTAAAAAGAAATTATATGCTCAATATGTATTGTAATATTACTAGCGTCTATCTTGATGCCGTATGGTTATCAAAAAGTGAGTTTGAAAAATTGCTTACCAACGAGGAATTTCGTTCTTTCTTAGGAGATTGTGTACCCGTATATGTGGGGGATGTCAAATGGTTCAAGGAAATATTGAATTTGTCCAAAAGCTACTAGTTGACTATACACGTGATATGGTCTCTAGATTAGAGTATCCTGAAAAGCGATACCCCGCAAATGTAGCATTTGCGATCTCTGAAATTTTAAAGTTGTTTAAAGACAAGATAGAGCCTATAGATTACGTATATCTTCATCGAAAGTTTATTGAGATACATGAGAAACTAATGGAGACTACGTATTCTCATTTCTTTGGAAGCTTATATAGGCCTCTTCAGTTTTATAAAAAACAAGACTACGATGAGATGGAGTCTTGGATTAATCCGGCAATATATGATGTAGAAATCATGAATGTAAATATTTTATTATCTATATTATATGATTTTTATGAAAATTTGGATAATTCTCTATCTAATTGTTTCTTTGATAGAGTTGGGGCTTTGGTAGAATTTGGTGAACTAATAACTAACAATGAACATTTACGCCGTCTATGGATTTTGACATTATATGGCCTATGCACTGTTAACAAAGTTCTTAATTTATACTTGCAAACACATAGAGAAACCTACAGAGACATCGCACTTAATTTATGTAGCAGAATAACTAAGATTCTCTCAGATTATATCAATCGATATGGAATCAAAGAGATCCAAAATAGACCTCTACTCACCTATATTCTTTATAATTTGGAAGTAAATAAGCAATTTGTTCCCCTCGATAGCTCTATCCAATCAGCTATAATGAAAATAAAAGGGAATCTGTCGAAAATTTATCCAAAAGTCCGATTTGATGTTCTTTGCTGGATGTGTGTAAATTTATATTATATTGATAAAAATCTCTTTAATGTATAGTCCCAAAAAATTT